>DASVCW010000042.1:0-96559 GCA_036381435.1 Balneolaceae bacterium
TAGGGGTTGTCCCGGTGTTGCTATCAAGGGATAGGCTTGTCCATCAATATGAAGGCGGATGATTTGAGTGGAATCAACGGCTACGGAGACCTCAAATTTTCCATTTTCCGGATTGATGGGAAATTGTACTTTATCCGAATACTTGTAATGAAGAGGTTTTTTGGAAATAAAAATTTCTGCGGATCCTACATAATCTATATTTCCGGCGATTTGCACTGTTTTGTTAGCACTGCAAGCGGCTGTAAAATATAAGGCAAGACAAATAATACTGATTTTGCAATATTTCATTCTTAAGGTAATTTGAACCAACTTTTAGAGGCCTTTGAAAAATCTAGTTGTCATTGTGAATCCCGACTGCTGTCGGGAGCAATCTCCCCTTGACCAAAGAAAGGAGATTGCTTCGTCCCGAACCGTTCGGGACAATGACAGATTCGGGTATGGTTGGTTTTTCAAAGGCTTCTGTTAATATTAAAAATTTCTAATAAATCTACCGGTAAAGTGCATTAGATGCTTTATAAGTCTATTTTAGACCTAATGCGATGGCAAGACTTCATTTTGCGAAAAAAAATTTTGTAACATTTGCCCTTTAGATTACTCTTGTTAATAAACGAATGATAATTTAACCAAAAAAGGGAGAACCTTCTTTGGTAATAATTTAAACAAGATGTTTAATATTCATTCCAAAATCCAAGAGCTGGAAGCTTGGAATAATTATAATTAATAATGTCAACAATATTATTGGCTGCTAAATAGAGGAATCATGAGTGATCTTTTAGAAAAGCACGAATTGGAAGCTAAAGTTAACCGGTATATAAATGGTGAACTGTCGGCTGACGAAGTGGATGAACTGTGGGCAGATTTGATTCAGGATGAGGACCATCTGGATTACTTAAAAAATATCGCCAATCTGAAGGCGGTCATCAAACAGAGAAAAGAAAAGGAGAAGAGCCGAAGACAGTGGTATTATGCGGCGGCAGCGGTCATTGCTCTGGTTATAGCGGTGATGACCTTCATGAATTATTTCGTTCCCGATGGTTTGGGTAAGGTTGAACCGATTAGCCAGATAAAATTAAATTCTTATCGTTCTGTAAACGATATAGCTCCGGCTTCCGGTGATTCAGAAATCATCAAAAAGGCTGTTATGCTGGCTAATACCGGCAAGGTATTAGAAGCTATAAATCTGCTTCAGGGTGAGTTGGAAAAGGCTTCCGAGCCTAAATGGATTGCCAAACTTAGCTTGAGTTTGGGTTCTCTTTATTATAACCAGGGTGATTATCCAAAGGCTATAGAGTATTACAGCAAGGTGATTGCCAATAAGGAACATATTGATGTGCTGATGCTTGAAAAAGCTTATTGGTATCGGGGAAATGCTTATTTCCAGAATGATCAACTGACAAAAGCACGAGAGAATATTGAAAAAGCCTATAACTTAAATGGCGCCTACCGTCGTGTCACAGAGAGCTATTTGAAAGCAATGTCGTAGAGGGCACGCAAAGCCGCGGGGGCGCAAAGGGGGGATGATTTGTCATCCCGAACGCATGTGAGGGATCTCAAACGTTGATACAGACTGTTTCGTTAATTCGAGATCCTGCATTTGTTGCATTTGTGATCCCTCGTCATTCAGGAAAGCGCTCGATTCTCGGATGACAAGGAGTGTAAATTATTTAAGAAAACTACTATGAAGCGTTATTACGTTTATATGATGAGTAATGTTTCTAGAATGCTCTATACGGGAATAACAAATGATCTTGCCCGGCGGGTCGAAGACCATCAGTTAAAACGAAATGATGGTTTTACTAAACGCTATAACATTCATCAATTGGTTTATTATGAAGAATTTCAGTATGTAAGGGAAGCTATTGCAAGAGAGAAAGAAATTAAAGGATGGAGACGGGAAAAGAAGACAGCACTGATAGAAAAAGTAAATCCTAACTGGAAAGATTTAAGCAAAGCTGAATAACTTTGTTTCTTTCAAGTTAATCTGGCTCCGTCTGCCCTCTTTGTTATCCCGTCCGCCGCTGGAAAGGGATCTCAAGCGCTGATGTCGTTTATCTCTTCATTTCGAGTCCTGCCTTTTAAAACATTTGAGATTCCTCTTCACTCAGAAAAGCACTGAGTTCATCGGAATGACAAAGAGGGCAGGTCTGGCTTCAGCGGGACAGGTAGATTGCCCTACCTCTTCCGCCCCTTCATTTTCTTGAAAAGCACCAAGCCAGCCATCAGCAGAAAATAGAGTGAGAAGCCTCCGGCAATCACTAAATTCATCTCACGGTTGGGGTGGACAATAGGTTTGGCATTGCCAATAAGCAGATAGGGTCCCCAAAAATGGGGACTCGCATTCTTATTTTCGAGGAAATATAGTTTAGTTGCCCTTATTGCGGCCGCTTTAGATTTCCCTTTATTAAGCTGACTGTAAAAATAAACAGCAAAGTCGGCAGCCAGCATATCATTCACCGGCCAGAGATTAAGAACCAGCGAATTAGCTCCCGCATATTGCAAAGCCCGGCTGATACCCATCACCCCGGTTCCCTGAAGATATGATCCCGAGCCCGACTCACAGGAATTGAGCATAATCATTTCGTTATTTAGCTTCAATTCAAACAGTTCATAGGCAAAAATTTGATCCTGATATGCACTGTCGGGGTGTGTGCCGGTCTTGCTCATATAAAAAGTAGAAAACAGCGGATCACGTTCTGATACCTTGCTATGAGTAGCTAAATGCAAAATGCGGGCATCAGGCGCAGTGCGTTTAAAGGCCTCTTTGGTAGATTCATTATTAACAAATATACGCTTACCCTCTAAGTTCGTTAATCTGTTGGCAATAGCACTAACCTCCGCTTTCGCAAAAGGAAGAGGAGTCAGCGGCCGCTTGGTATAATTTTCAAAATTGGAGACTCCGTAAGCCGCGAAATTTAGTTCATAGTCAGATCCGGCAGGATCTCCGGCTACCGTTTGGTAATCATTCAAAGACGTTAAATAACGCGTCACGTAGCTCTCAATTAAATAATCGGTTCCGCCGTAGCTATAGTTGCTAACCGGTTTTTTTAAAGGCAAAATAGCCAGGGGAAGCTGATAAAGGTAGCTGTCCGGAATAACAGTAATTTTTTCGATGGGCTCGGGAATATTCTGTAATTCTAAAACATTGGTTATGGCGTAGAGTGAGTTGAGATTCGTTTTATTATTGGCAATTTCCCGGATCGAACGTTCGAAAAGATTGCGCAGCGTAGAATCCAGCGGAATGATTTCTAAAGAAACTTTAGACCGGAAAATGCGTGCGACATAATATTTATCTTTAAGCTCAGTGATGTGAAGCACAAGTTCATATGCCGATAGGTTAGTTTGAACTTCATCCACAGAAATGGGAGGCACATCAGCCTGATCGGTAAGCTGTTTATCGAGAGCATCCTTCTTAAGTTTAAGCCGGCTGATGGTCTGCTGAATTTCAAATCGTTCGTCTGTGGGAGCCGCCAGCAGTTTTTTTCGGGCATTATCCAGTTGAGCAGTGAGGCGTTTGTATTGAGTAAGCTCTTTTTCATTGAGCATGCTGGCCCGCACTAGGGGACTTTGATACAGCGAGGCATCATTAATGGTTTTAAGGCGATCCAGCAATTCTACTGCTTTTTTGGGACGGTCTTCGTCTATATAAATAGAAACAGCGAGTTCAAAGGCATTGAGGTATTCATCTGCCACATGCCAGAACCCTGTTTTAAGATCTGCGCTGTTTCTGGCTCGCTCTACCACTTGATCTAAAACAGGCCAGAGAAGTGTAAGCGCTTTTTCCACATAGCCGTTTTGATAAAGATAATCAGCTTCTACCGTTTTTGCCTTAACAAGATCAACAAAACTTAATTGACTAAGGTCATACTTTTTAAATTTACTAATAAAACGTTTAGCCTGAAATTCATTACCTGCTTTTAAATAAACTTGGGCTTTATTTACTAAAGCATCTAAATAACTTGGATTTTTTTGTTTTTTTGTGATGGAAATTATTTGATTATACTTTTCTAAAGCTTTAGAAAATTTTCCCTGTTCTTCATAAGTTTTCGCCTGTTCTATTAACAGATAAATGAAATATTCAGAATTATTTCTAGGATCTAATATTTTTTCCGCTTTGGTAAAATATTCATGTGCCTTTTTATAATTAGAATCAAATTGCCTGTAGGCGCTTGCAAGTGATATATAAATACTTCCTACCTCTTCTAAATTTCTTTTTTGCGCAATTTTTTGAGCTTCCGTTAAATAAAGAAGTGCATTCTTTTTATTATTATTTCTTCTATAATAAATGAAGAGATTATTGAGGATTTCTAGTTGATGAGAATAGTTGTTCGTTTTTTGGGCTAATTCTAAAGCCTGGAATTGTAAACCCAAATACTGATCATACTTACCCAGTTTATAGTAAGTGAGCGCCAAATTATTGTATAGAGAAGAAAAGTTGATGCTAATATTTTTTTCTTTCGATTCGGCTAAAACATTCTGATAAACCTTGGCAGCTCGGTTAAGTTTACCAATACTATAAAGATAAACTCCTTTTAAGGTTTTGATGCTTAGCGTTGCTTTTTCTTTTTTTAAATAGTCAGCTAAAGGAAGGGTAAATCTGCGTATAATTTTTAAGCTGCGATTATAATATCCCAGCTTGTACATAGCGTAGTCAAGAAAGCGGTAAATACTTAATTTTGTAAGTGAATAGGGAAATAAGTTATTCCTTATCAGGAAAGGATATACAGAGGATATTTGGGATAGTTTACTGGTAGCATAAAGTGCGCGGAAACAGGTGGCAAAATAAAGGGCATTAACTAAACTTGTTGTATTTGAGGGAGGATTTTGGGGAATCCAGTTTGTCGTGATGGAATTAAGATATTGACGGTTAATAAATTTGCTAGCTTTCCCATGGAAAAGAATTATTGAATGCAGGAAGTAATACCGGTTTGTGGGTAATAAATTATCCGTTATTCTTTGTTCTTTGTGGATAGCCTGAACCAAGTTTTTATAGGGAAGTGGATCACTTGGTAAAGAATAAGAAGCATAATATTTTTCAAGAAGGGAAGATCTTTTAGCCGGATCATTCTCCGTTAAAAGGTAAGCAATCAACAGGTCGGGCGAGCCGTGGGCAAGTGTAGCTTTTTTTAGCTGTGTAGAATAATCAGGGGCAAATTCAGCAAATATTTTATTAATAAGATTATTCACCGGGTAATTTCCGCTGACTATTTGCTCAATATATTTTTCGGTGTGAGCATTATTAGCCCCCAGCATAGATAGGGCCCATAAATTTTCTGCTACATTTTCTCCTTCTTCAATCTGACTCAGGTAATACCTGGCCTGATATTCCGCTTGCTTTTGGGCTGGCTTGTCAGGTAAAATACCGGCATAAGAAAAAGCCAACAAAAAAAGAACAATTGCCGTCATTATTTCCCCCGTTAAAAAATGCATATCAGATAGCCGTAAGCTTAACAGCTATCTGATATTGCATGAAATTCTGACAAGATGCAAGCGGAACCTTTTGCTCAAAAAAGAAAGGTCGTAGTGATAGTATATAAAAAAAGGTGAGAAAAGAATTACATATTTGTTTCCCAGGTAGGTTCATCAACAATAGGAGACATATCTTGATCGCTACTCATTCCAGGGTTATCAGGTTGGGGAGGCATAACTAATTCGGCTTTTTGTTCCTGGGGCTGGACAAGGTCAGCACTGGTAACAGCTGCACAGCCACTGAATAATGCGATAACAAAAGTAAAGGCTAATAACTTGTGGACTAAAGATTTCATAATGGATATCCCTGGTTTTAATTTATATTAATTTTTTTACCTTTTTGAATGCCCAAAAGTGGTTTTAAAGGGCATTTATGCTTATATCGTTATAAAACAAGAATATATTTATAAATAACTGATATTATTAAAGTTAAAAAATAAAAATGCGATTTTCTATACTTTCAAAATATCATAAATAGTTATACATTAACTTGCGCTCTTATATTACAAATATTTTCCTCAGATAACAAAATTAATTTTTAGGAATAATAAAATCGCTTTGTAGATCTTAAAGCTTTTTCAGCAACTGTTGCTTCTCAAATAATTTCGCTGCCATTGTAGGTCGGGCATCCTGCCCGACAGCTGTACTCGTTGAGCCATTTGCTCTTGACAGGCAGGACGCGGTCTATACATAGATCGAGATCTTTGGCTTTTCAATCCCCCCAACCTACGCTAAAGCTTCGGCAGGCAAGCCTGCGCCCCCTTCTCCAAGGGGGAATGTAGGTCGGACAGCTTGTCCGACAACTGTAAGTTTAAGCCATTTGTTCTTGGCGGTAGGATGTGGTCTGACATCCCTTCGGAAAAAACCTTGCAGATCTTTTCTATAAATGGAACCCCACCAGCATGTCCGACAACTGCAAGTGCTATATCATTGTTCTTGGCGGGGCAGGATAGAGTGTTCAGTAAACAGTTAACAGTAGAAAATTATAATTAACTTGACTTGAATCCCTAAAACCGACAATTTTTCCCGCATCCCCTACTATGCACAAGGTCGCCGACGCTTCAAAGCTTTAGCGACGTAGCGCTTCGTAGGGCAGGCAGCATTTTACTCTCCGCAGCTTTAGCGTAGGAGGGCCCGCATCCCGCATTTCGTTCATAACTTCAAAACCGTTTGCATGATTATTTTTTATCATCTATTATAAGTTATAATAGGTACACGGCTTTATAAATCGTTGGAATCACCCCTAACAAGTTTCTATAATATCTTGGGCTACAAAGTTGAGGATTATTCAGAATTAGTTCACGCCCTTCGCGAAAACAAGAAAGGCAAGGCGAATAAGATGCTCAATGAGGTGATGCATCGCCTGCAGGATTATTTAAAAGCGGTTTTAAATGCCACCGAATTTGAAGCCGAGGAATGTACTCAGCAGGTTTTTATTAATGTCTATGAGCAAATAAAAAAAGGCAATATCAAGGATGAGAAGTACATTTTCCGCTATATGATCCAGGCTTGTCGCCACGAATACTTCAGAATTTCTGAAGAAAAGAAACGCTACAAATTTTCTATAAAGAATTATCTGAGCGAACACTTGGTAAGTGTACCGGACCAGATTGAAAACCTGGTGGAGGAAGATCGCCAACGAGCATTAAACGTATGTTTTGATAAACTGCGTGAAGATGAACGAACATTTATCAAATACATCTTTGAAGTTCCGGGTACAACAACGAAGCAGATTAGCAGGCAGTTCAATATTTCATCAGGCCATGCCCGGACAAAAAAATCCCGCATTTTGAGTAAGCTTCATGAATGCGCGAAACGAAAACTGAACAGCTGAGCTTTCCGGAAAAAAGCTTAAGAGACATACCCCCTATACCCTATACCCTTACACCTATACACCTTTAACTGAACTTCAACTACCCGATTTTCATTTAAAGGAGTACGATTAACAAAAACAGCTTTGATCTAGGGCCTGTTAACTAAGAGAGACTTAGGCTTTTCGCATAGGGATCTCTCCGGGAAAAATCCTTTTTGAGGAAACTGGCCAATCTGTTATAATCTTTTGCTTTTAATTTAATGTGAATTCCACCGTAGGTGTGCCTTATGGCAGAGATAAAACTCGCAAATATGGTGTCCCTACGGGACGCGATTTCTTGACACTATTTATGGACTACCAATATTTGATCCCTAAAGGGATCACTTAAACAAATCTTTTTGAATTATGGGTACGATTTTAAACTTTATTTTATGCTTAATCGTCCCATAGGGACGAAATATTGGTAGCAACTAAAAAAGACAAAACAGCACAAATCCCGTAGGGATGCAATATTAAAGATTCATTTTTGCCTTCTGATCTTATCAGAGCATTTCTTATCTCTGCCATAGGCACACCTATAGTGGAACTCACGTTAAAATTACTAATAATTTTATAGTAACTGTTCTTACTTGAATCAAAATCTCATCAATATCATTTTTTTAACGGGCGTGCTGCTTATCGCATCCCCTTTTGCCGCTGTCTCTCAAGACTCCGGTGCGCCCGCGCAGGTTTGGAATGTTGAAATTAAAGGAAATGAGCAGTATTCCGATATGGTTCTGAAAGAGCAGATTGCTACTGACGAACCTTCATTTTGGAAAAAAATTCAATTCTGGGACAATCGCACGGGCCATCCCCTTGATGAAATAAAAATAAAGAAAGACGTCATTCGCATCGGCAACTTTTATCGCCGCCGGGGCTATATAAAAGTAGATGTCAGCTATCAAATTAAAACCGGAAATAAAGAGTGGAAAAAGAAGGTGATTTTCGAGATTGATGAAAACGCGCCCGTGATGATTACCGGTCTCAATTACCAGATCGATACTAAAGGAGCCGACACCGAAAATGTGCGACAAACCCCTTCATTTCAAGAAGTAAAACGTCAGCAGCCATTTCAGGTGGGTACGAGGTATCAACCTATTAATGAAGCGGAAGTGATCGGACAGTTCACTGAGGTATTTAAAAACCTTGGTTTTGCCTATGCCACTGTTAATATTCAATCCCAAATTGATACTTCCAGACTTGCAGCTCGTCTTACCATTCAGGCAAATCTCGGCCCTAAAACCTATATCGACAGCATTCGGGTGAAAGGCTTTGGTTCCCTTTCTAAAAGTTATTTATTGGAAGAGGCGGTTTTAGATACCGGCGAAGTGTACAGTCTTGAAAAGCTTCAGGAAGCCCAGCAGCAGCTTTTTAATCATCACTTAATTCGCTTCGCGACGATTAGTATTCCGCCCCAGCCGCATGATTCAACCTTGACCTTGCTGCTGCGCGTGCGTGAAAATGAGCCGCGGTCTGTTGCTTTGCTGTTTGGCTTTGGTACCGAAGAATTACTGCGGGGACAAGTAAGCTGGATACATCGCAACGCCTTCGGCCGCGGGCATCGTTTTACGATTACCGCCCGGGCATCTTTCATCGAACAGTCCCTCAATCTTGACTATCTTTTTCCCTACTTTTTAAATACCAAAAGCAGTATTGTCATCTCGCCCTTTGCCCAGCATTTACTGCAGGAGAACTTTGAGCTGCTGCGGGCAGGCGTTACCAACAGCTATATTTATCGTTACAGTGAGAATTTTACCGCTTCCGCCGCTTATGAATTCACCAAAAACAAAGAGCTTTCCCAAGAGTTCAAAGCCGCGCTGCCGGATACTACTACTCAATATGACCTATCCTCATTACAATTCAGCAGCTACTACACCAGCGGATTCGGCCGTCTTCAGGAAGGCTGGGTGATTCAGCCCTATGCCGAATTTTCGGGCTTATTCGGCTTCGCTACCTACCAGTTTCAAAAACTAACAGCCGATGTTCGGCGTTATACAAGACTCAGTAGTACCACCATGCTGGCCATGCGCGTTCAGGCAGGTGGATTGTTCAGCGTTTCAGTCGATTCTCTGCCTCGTCAAATCCGGTTTTACCTGGGTGGTACAAATTCTGTGCGGGGCTGGTCCCGTCAGGAACTCGGCCCCAAGCGTGCTTTGGTCGATAGTTCCGGTTTCGTCCGCTATGTACCTTTGGGCGGACGCGCAAAATTCGGATTCAACATAGAAATAAGGCAGGATTTGAGCTTCCTCATCGAGGGAATCGGAGTTGCCTTTTTTCTTGATGGAGGACAGATATGGCGTTCGATTGATGATCTGAACTCCCGGCCCATTCAGTTCGGCATTGGGGGCGGCATTCGCTATCAGTCTCCAATCGGACCAATCAGGGTAGATATCGGCTATAAATTGAATCCCACAAACGAAGATTTGGGAATTTATAATGGGCAAAATTATAGCGGCGCGTGGGACCGCTTCGGCATTCATTTTAGTATAGGACAAGCATTTTGAGCGCAGAAAATCAACATAGCGGCATTAAACGATGGGCAAAATGGCTCGCTTGGTTCCTGGTTGCCATTATTTTACTCCTGTTGATCGTGCGTCTGTCACTCAAAACATCCTTCGTGCAAAGCCGGGTGAAAGATTTTGTTGTTTCCACCGCCAACGCTCAACTCAATGCCGAACTAACCATCGATGGCCTTTCAGGTGATTTATGGAATGAAATAACCATTTCGGGACTAAAACTGGTGGCCGAAGACACCGTGGCGCGAATTGATTCGATTTATATTTCATATAACATCTTAAGCTTTTTAGGAGAGCAGTTTGAAGTATCGGAAGTTGAGATCTATCGCCCTATAGTTCATCTGCGCCAGCAGAATGAGCAGTGGAATGTGCAGAAGCTGGTGGTCGAATCACCCGATACTGCGGCAGACACTACCGGCACCTTTGCTTTTCGCATTGATAATTTTGCACTGAATGAAGGCACCGTCACCGTTCGCTCCGAAGATCTCCCCGTTGAATCTGATTTTACAGTTGATGAGCTGGACATCAACAGCAGTTTTTCTATGAGCGAAGACGCTTTTTCCTTCAATCTGCAAAATTTATCCTTCCAGATCGAGCAAACGCAGCTCAATGCTCCGCTGAAAATCCAAACCGCGGCCCGGGCCGACAGCAACAGTATTACTCTCGAAAAACTGGTGCTTTCCACGGGAAGTTCAATGATTCGTTCATCTGCTTTTGCCAGCCAAAAAGATTCTACTGTCCGCCTCGATCTGTCTGCTTCACCCATCGCCTGGAGAGATATTGCTGAATATGCTGCCCGGTTTCCGGTAAATGAAAACCTGCAAATAGATTTAGGCGTGAGCGGAATCTTGCCGCAGTTTACAGTCACCCTTCAGCTTCAGGCCGACGGATTGCAATCTTTTGAAACTATGGCGCGGCTTCACTGGCAGCAGGATCTTTCCTTGCAGGAACTTGAAATGGAAATGGAGGGCTTCAATCCCGCAGTGCTGCTTTCTGACACTTCGCTGCCTAAAATTCAGCATTTGAAGGCCCGGTTCGCGGGTGAAGTTGATTTCTCGAATTTTGAAAACAGCTATGGTGATGCCACCTTATCGGTAACCCAAATTTCACTCTCACCTTACCGTTTGGATGAACTTTCGGCTTCGGTTGAATTGAAAGATCAGTCCGCTTTAGTCAATATTGAAACGCATCATAACGAACAAAGAGTCAGTTCAAGGATTGCGGTTCAAGAACTTTGGGCGGATTTGCCGGCAGTGGATATAACGATTGAAGGCTCAAACATCAACCCTGCTTACTGGATGCAGGACACCACGTATATGGGCGATCTCGCTTTCCGGTCTGAGTTAAATGGCCGCGGTTTCTATCCCGATTCGGCCCTGTGGAATTATTCTCTAACGGTGGACGGACAACTCATGAATCAACCCATCTCCGAGTTTGTAATTGATGGAAAAGTGAGCAGCCGAATGGCTACCCTCGAAGGCCATTTAAGAATTCGCGAAAGTGTCGTTAATATGATGGCTGAAGTCCAAAATTTAGAGGAAGAACCGGTATACGAATACAGTCTCGAAAGCCGGAATGTGAATCTCGGCAGGCTGATGGGAATGGAAAATTTCAGCACCGCTTTGAATGCAGAGGTTACAGGGCAGGGGCAAGGTTTTGAACCGGCTTCCATGCGTCTTCAAACCTTCATTACTATTGATTCATCGCTTGTTAATGGTGAGTTTGTCAAAAATTTATCCGCCGATATTTTTATTCGTGATACGGTTGCCGTAATTGACAGTTTGCGATTGCGAAGCACCATCGCTGAAGGTTCGCTCACCGCTCAAATGAATTTACTGCGTCTCTATGACCTCGAAAATGAGCTGCTGCTCGAACTGCATCTTAAAGATATTAATGCATTGTCGCCGCTGGCTGATGTCGAAAGATTGCAGGCTCAGGGCATCATATCCGGAAAACTGAGTCCTGTAGATGATGAAAAGCTTAAATTTACCGGCTCGGTTGATTTCTCTGAAGTCTTTTATGATGATGTGTTTATGGCCGCGGGAGCGAGCGGTTCAGTTGAGGCGCTTATGGATGAAGACCTGCAATATATGGTCGATCTCGAACTCAAGGAACCCATTTTTTCAGACGTACAGCTTCAGAATCTGTCCTTCGAGAGCCAGGGCCTTTCCACCGATTCCAAAACCACCGGTAGCTTTGATCTTCAGTTCAGCAGCCCCAATGAAGGGCGCATAGAACATGGCGGTACTTTTTCTTACTCCGCTGATTCCATCCGGGTTCATACCGCCAAACTCAATATTATCAGTGATCAACGAACCTTAAGCCTTCAGCAGCCTTTCAACCTGCTGGTTATGGGTGATACCTTGCGCATGGATACGATGAGAGTGGCATCGGACGACGGAGCTTTTCTGCAAGCGGCTGCTCCTTTAATCACCCCCGACGAGCAGCATCTTTCTTTACGGGCTGAATCGCTGAATACCACCGTTATCCAAAATGCAGTATTAAATGAACCCTATTTTACAGGAAAACTTTCGGCGCGGCTTCAGGTGAATCGCGTGGATACCGTACTCAAAGCCCGGGGACAACTGCTGTTCTCCGATTTGATGTACCGCGAAGTCACCCTTGATTCCCTGTTTATTCAAACTCAAATCCGGAATGAACGGCTTGAAGGAGCCATTTCAGCACTTTATGAAGGCAGTCAGCTGATAGAAGGAGAAGTAAATCTACCGTTCAAACTGGGTGATCCTGAAAAACTGCCTCCCGCCTTTTTTGATCAGTCGGTAAAGGGGGAAATCAGAATCAACGACATTTCATTAAAGCGTTTCCAAAACCTTGTCGAAGAGGCGGGACTAACCAACACCACGGGCATTTTTTCATTTGAAGGAACGCTGGACGGTACTGCGGGACATCCGGACTTTTCAGCCGCGGCTACATTATATGATGCCACTCTTTCCGGTGTTCCGGTCGATTCTTTAATCGCTGAAATCGATTACGGACACAGCCAATCCAGGCTGGATGTAAACGCTTCAATAATGATGATGCAGCAAAAAGCCGCGGAGGTGGAAGCCCGAATCCCACTGTTCGTTAACATGCAAACTTTTGATGTCAACTTCCCCCAGGATGGCGACAGTATTTCGGTTCATATCAGAACCAATAAATTCAATTTAGCGGCAATGAATGATTTTCTGGATGAGCAAACTGTTCGCGAAGTGGAGGGAACCCTGGATGGGGTGGTGTACATCATGGGACCTTTGGGAGATTTAAAAACTGACGGACAACTGACGATTCAGGAGGGTGCCTTTCGCTTTGAACCGGCTGAAATTCGCGTAGATAATATTCAAACGGAGATCGTTTTTGATCCCAATCAGGTACGTATTGATGAATTTCTGGCTATGAGCGGTAACGGCAGTTTAGAAGCGCAGGGTACTATAGAACTGGAAAAACTGGTGCCGGGAGAAGTAGATATTAAGGTGACGGCAGATAATTTCACCGCGGCCAACACCCCCGATTACAGTGCCATCATTGACCTTGAAAGCCGGGTACAGGGCAGTTTTACCAAACCGGAAGTAAGCGGAAGCCTTGATTTTGTGAGCGGCTATATACAGTTGGATAATTTTGGAGAAGAAGCGGTCGAAGATGTGGAACTTGAACCGGAAGAAAGCGATAGTAACGTGAGTTTGTATGATTCACTCAGCCTGAATATGAATATTACTTTCGACCGGCGCTTTTTTGTGCGGAATGAACGCTACCTGGAGCTGGAAATAGAGCTTGCGGGGGAGGTTGATTTGGTTAAAAATCCTACCGAAGATATGCAGATGTTCGGGACCATAAATGCCGTCAGCGGTTATGCACTGCCGCTGGGCAAACGGTTTGAATTGCAGGAGGGGGTGCTGACTTTTGTCGGTGATCCTACCAATCCCCGGCTCACCATTCGAACACAATACACGCCGCCCCAAACCGAAGAAGAAATTGTTATTTGGTATATCATTCAGGGAACGGTTGAAGATCCTGTTTTCCTGTATGAAAGCGAACCCCCGATGGAGCTTGAAAATATCCTCAGTTACACCTTGTTCGGAAAGCCGTTCTATGCCCTCAATCCCTGGAAACAGGTAGTTGCGGGTTCCGGGGGAGGCGGTACATCAGCTACCGATGTGGCCCTGGGCATACTGCTTGATCGTGTGGAAGCGCTGGCTACCCAAAAACTGGGCATCGACGTGGTAAAAATTGATAACGTCAGCGTGGGCGGAGAAAACGGTACAGCCATAACTACCGGCTGGTATATCAGTCCCAAAGTATTTTTTGCCATCCAGAACGTCATCACCGGTTCGACTCCCGATACCAGTTTTCGCCTCGAATATTTGCTGCGCGAAAACCTGGAGCTGATTATTCGCCAGGGCAACGGCATCCGCCAGGGTGTAGACATTCGCTGGGAGTATGATTATTGAGAATGGGGCACGCAGAGGCGCGGAGCCGCAAAGAGAGGTGCCTGCCCGCTCTGTCATCCCGAATCCCCGTTTTTGGGTGAGGGATCTCAAGTGTTGATGCAGCTTATTACTTTACTTCAAGACTTATCCTTTAAAACATTTGAGATTCCTCGTTATCCAGAAAAGCACTGGATTTCTCGGAATGACAAAGAGAGTAACTCTGCGCCTTAGCGCCTCTGCGTGAATTTTTCCTTTGTGGTTCTTTGTGTCTTCTCTGTGTAACTTTGTGCAACAGTTTAGCTAATAATTTAAATCAAAAAGAAAATATGTACTCCAATCAAGACCGCCAATTAGCAAAAAAGATTCTCGAATTCAGTTGCGAACTCAAAAAAGGACAAAATGTATTGCTGCAGCTTATAGGTTTAAACGGCATTGGGCTCTTAAGAGCTATGGTTGAACACGCTCGTGAGATGGAAGTTCATCCTTTCGTACAAATAGAAGATACCGAAATACAACGGATGCTGGTTGAAAAAGGGGACCAAGAATTCTGGCAGAATCAGGCCCAGGCGGACCAGCTTCCTCTCATGAAAAAGATGGACGCCTTTGTGGGAATTCGTGCCTCACTCAATATTTACGAGCAATCGGATGTCACCTCAAAAGCTAACAAAGCCTACGCCGATTACTTTGTTGATCCCGTTCACTTCAAAGAGCGCGTGAACAATACCAATTGGGTGGTGATGCGCTACCCCTCCGAAGCATTTGCCATGAACGCCAAGATGCCCACCCAAAAGTTCAGTGAATTCTACTACAAAGCCTGCTTGCTCGACTACAGTGAACTGGCCGAAGCCATGAAACCGCTGGAAAAACGTCTTCGGGAAACGGATAAAATTCAGCTTAAGGGTGAAGGCACCGACATCGAATTTTCGGTAAAAGGACAAACCTGGATTCCCTGCTTCGGCAAACGAAATATTCCCGATGGTGAATTATTTTCGTCGCCCATCTTAGATTCTGTAAACGGAGAAATATCTTATGCACCAAGCGTCTATCAGGGGAAGCCGTTCGAGTTTGTAAAGCTGCAAGTTAAGGACGGCAAGGTGGTTGATTTTGACTCATCAAACAACGATCAGCTTAAAGAAATCCTCGATACTGATGAAGGTGCACGACGTTTCGGGGAATTTAGCTTCGGCTTGAATCCTGTCATCGAAGAGCCGATGTACGATATTCTGTTTGATGAGAAAATCTACGGTTCCAACCACTTAACCCTTGGTAATGATTACGAAATTGCCCCCAACGGCAACGAAAGCAATATTCACTGGGATTTAGTCTGTATTGGTGCTGATGTATACCTCGACAGCGAAAAAATTCGCGAAGGCCGAAAGTTCATTGTCGATGATTTAAAGGGTTTGAACCCGGAGAATTTGGTTTAAATACTTGTACATCGAAGCGCTGCTTCGATCACCACCCCTAAATCCCCAAAGGGGACTTTGGAACTTGCTTTTTCAAAAATGATTCCCTTTAATAAATTATCATTTATAATAGGGCTCCACTTCCTTTTGAGGCAACTTTAAAGTCCCCTTCAGGGGATTTAGGGGTAATTAATGGCAATGAACACCAGTTAAGAACGATCTTGACAATGTGATTTGGTGTTAGAGAGTTATTTGCCGAATACTGAAAAATAAACCCATCAATCCCCCTGACCCCCTTCGCCAAGGGGGAAATTAGATCTAAACCAACTGCAATTTATAGCCGATTTACACCTAAAAAATTAAAAACGCTGAAATACACTTTCAGGTTCACAAATTTAAAGCCTGGCAGCAAAAAATCCCCCTTGGAGAAGGGGGATTAGGGGGATTGAAAAAGCTATGACTGTGAGAAAAAGATAGATATAGAAAAAAATTTTACTTATCTAAAGAGTACGTTTTCACAAAGAGACAAAAGTCATGAAATCCCGTTACAATAAAAATTACAAAAATTTAGCTAGAAAACTTCGAAAAGACGGGACACTTGGAGAACAAATCCTTTGGGCAGAGGTTTTACGAGCTAAAAAGTTTTACGGCTACCAGTTCAATAGGCAATTTCCCATTGATCGTTATATTGTCGACTTCATCTGCCGTAAGCTAAAGTTAATTATTGAAATCGATGGTTACTCGCATCGCTTTAAAGAAGAGGAAGATAAAGATAGAGACGAATGGCTGGCAAAATTGGGTTATACGTTGTCAGATTCTCAGAATATGAAGTTAAGAATGATCTTGACAATGTGATTCGGGTTTTAGAGAGTTATTTGCCAAATATGGAAAAATAAACCTGTCAATCCCCCTGACCCCCTTCGCCAAGGGGAAAGTAAAACCTGAGCCATAATTGAGGTTTCCAGCTGATTTACAAGGAGTATGGATTTTGAAATGAGTGAAGAAAAAGTTAGAGGTGCATAAATTTTAGGCGAGCAAGAAAAAGTCCCCCTTGGCGAAGGCTGTGAAAATATTATTTTTCGAAAAACCAAAACTTAACTTATTTAGGTTTTCTAACTTAAATTCAAGCGTTGCTCTTTGCAGTCCCCCTTCGAAGGGGGCTCGGGGGATGACCCTTTTGTAATCAGCGCTGAAAACTTCATTTTTTTAATCATAATTCTTTTGACATCGAGTTTTCTCACAGCCTCGGCGAAGGGGTCAGGGGGGATTGAAAAGCTAATATTTCAATTACGCTTCGGGAGCAAAACCCTGTAAAACCCGCTCAACCCCTTCAAACTTGGAAATTCCAAAAAATCCCTTAACTTTTTACAGAATAGTAATTTAAGTTATATTAAAATAATTGATGCTGGGTATTTAGTGAGTTGTGAGGGATGTCGTGCCAACGCATACTTCATAACTTGGCGAAAAATGCTTAAAAAGCTCAACGTTCTATATTAAGCAGTTTAAGCTAAAAATAACCTGTAAGTACCCGAGAATCTGGTGCGATGTTCCCGGAGATGCTTACAGGAAAAACAGGAAGGATACCGGTTGGACTTTTTACAACGGCTCAACAAATGAATTCCATACTAATTTTGCTTGGTGCAAGTTATCATTAGCTATGTAAATAATATAATTTCATTCCCGGGAGTGCCACTTTAATGACCCATTCTAAAAAAGACATCCTCGCCGACAGCGAAAGTTACCGAAAATTCTTCGATTCAATGGATAGAGGCTTTTGCATTATTCAAGTACTATTTGACGATGATGAGAAACCGGTCGATTATCGTTTTCTGCAAGCCAATTCATCATTTGCAAAACAGACAGGCCTGAAAGATGTTGAAGGCAAACGAATGCTCGATCTTGAGCCCGAACATGAAAAGCACTGGTTCGAAGTTTATGGTAGAGTGGCCTTAACGGGCAAGTCAGAACGCTTTGAACATCATGCCGAAAAGCTGGGGAATCGTTGGTATGAAGTCTATGCCGACTCTTTTGGGCCTGTCGAAAACCGGCAGGTAGCCATTCTTTTTAGCGATATCACCAAACGAAAACAGGCTGAAGAAGTGATGTGCGAGAGCGAGGAGCATAAGTCATTTTTACTTCAGCTCACCGATGCTTTACGCAATCTTACCGATCCGAATGCGGTTTTGAGTACTGCTGCAGAAACACTTGGTCGGCATATTGAAGCCCAACAAGTAGCCTACGCTGAGATTGACGAGACTGTAGAATTTGCTATTATCGAGAAAGATTGGAATGACGGCTCGATGCCAAGTAATGTAGGATGGCATCGCTTAGAGGATTTCGGGGGAGATTTTGTTGATGATCTTAAAAATGGCGAAGCCATTGTAATTGATGACGTTCGCAATGATGAGCGCACATCATCACCCGAAACGCTGGCTACTTTTAGCAGCGCATCAATTGCCGCTCTTATCAATATTCCCCTCGTTAAAAACGATAAGCTGGTTGCCGTCTTGGCTATCCACAGCAGCAGAGTTCGCGACTGGCGGCCGGAAGAGGCAGCTATTGCAGAAGAAATAGCCGAACTTACTTGGGCAAGTGTGGAGCGGGTCCGAGCGGAGGTGACACTGCAGGGGGCTCTTGAGTACAACAAAGCTATCCTGAGAACCAGTCCGGTGCCGCTCTTAGTGTTGGAAAGCGATCTGCGAGTGGCCACTGCCAACCGGGCGTTCTATCGGCAATTTAAGGGCGATCGGGAACAAACCGTAGGTTGCCTGATCTACGAGTTGGGCAACGGACAATGGAACATTCCCAAGTTGCGCCAGCTGCTCGAAGAAATCCTGCCACTTCACAATACCATGGAGCAATTCGAGGTGACGCACAAATTCGAGACGATCGGCCGTCGCACGATGCTGCTCAATGCCCGTCGCATGAGGGGGGAAAAGGGCGCACCGAACCGGATAGTGTTGGTAATCGAGGACATTACCGAGCGCAAACGCAGCGAAGCGAATGCCGCCTTTTTGAATGAAGTAAGTCAAGATATGACGAACTTTACGAACATTGACGAAACGATGGAGGTGCTGGGCAAAAAAATCGCCGGTTACTTCGGTTTATCGGCCTGCACCTTTGCTGAGATTGATGAGAACGAAATCGGAGTCATCGGTCAGACTCGGCATGTCGCTGCGATGCCCGGCACGTATCGCATGGAAGAGTTCGTGTCGCCCGAGGTTCTGCAACGTTGTCGCGCGGGAAAACCGGTCATCATCCGCGATGTAAAAACCGACCCTCTGACCGACACCGGGCAGTACGCGGCTTTGAACATCGGCTCCTTCGCCAGCATGCCGCTCGTACGCGATGGCGAGTGGCGCTTTCTGTTCGTCGTCTATCGCAGCGAACCCTACGACTGGCGCGAAGACGAAATTGAACTGATCCGTGAACTTGCCAACCGCATCTGGACGCGGCTTGAGCGTGCCCGGGTCGAAGAAACGCTCCGCAAGAGCGAGGAGAAACAGTGGTTCCTGGTTAAACTTACCGATGCTTTACGTAACCATACCGGTCCAAATGCAATTTTGAGCATTGCTGCAAAGACACTTGGCGGGCAGCTTGAGGCCGAACAGGTAGCCTATGGGGATATTGATGAGGCTGAAGAATTTATTATTATTGAAAAGGATTGGAATAACGGCTCGATGCCAAGCAACGCGGGCCGCCACCGCTTAGAGGATTTTGGCGGAGGTTTTATTGATGATCTTAAAAATGGCAAAACCGTTGTAATTGAGGACGTTCATAGTGATGAACGTACTTCATCACCCGAAGCCTTGGCCACTTTTAGCAACGCATCAATTGCCGCTCTTATCAATGTTCCCCTCATTAAAAACGGCAAGCTGGTTGCCATATTAGCCGTTCATAACAGCACCGTTCATGATTGGCAGCCGAAAGAGGTAGCTATTGCAGAGGAAACAGCGGAACGCACCTGGGCGGCGGTTGAACGCGCCCGTGCCGAAGAGGCGCTGCGCGAGAGCGAGGAACGCTACCGTAATTTGTTTGAATCTATAGATGAGGGTTATTGCATCATTGAAATGCTTTTCGATGATGATGACAAGCCGGTTGATTACCGATTTTTAGAGGTAAACCACGCCTTCAAAAAGCAGACAGGGTATAAAGATGCTGTTGGGCGGAGAATTCTTGAACTTAATCCTGAGCAGGAATCATATTGGTTCGAGATTTACGGCCGTGTTGCAGTGACAGGTGAGCCGGAGCGATTCAAAAATGAGGTAAAGGCGATAGGCCGTTGGTTTGATGTTTATGCGTTCCGCATCGCCGACCCGGAAAAACGGCAGGTAGCCATTCTTTTTAACGACATCACCGAGCAAAAAAGGCGCGAAGAGCGGAAGGAATTCCTGCTCGAGCTCTCCGACGCATTGCGCGCGGAACCGAACGCGGACGCCATGGAGAACCGCACGCTCCGGATGCTCTACGAGCAGATGGGATTTGACCGTTGTTACATCGGGGTCTACCAGCTGGAGGAGGACCGCGGGATCTTCACTCGACAAGTGGGAAACGACAAAGTGCCGCCTGTGCCTGATGAAGTCCGCCTGTCCGATTTTCCTGATGCCCTTCGAGTGGCGCTCGACCGGACTCTGGTGATCAACGATGTCTCAGAAGCGGAAGTGTTGTCCGACACCGACAGGCAAAACCTGAGCGCCCTTGGCATGGGTGCGCTCGTCGCCTCGAGCCTGCGCAGGGGCGAAAACAACCCGATCTGGTCGATCGTCGCGATTTCGGGGCGGCCCCGGCAATGGACGCGGGACGAAATCGCCCTGATGGAAGAGGTCACCGAACGGACTTGGGCAGCGATGGAACGCGCCCGTGTCGAAGAGGCGCTGCGCGAGAGAAAAGAACATTTCCGGCTGGCAACCGAAGTAGCCCGCCTCGGTACCTGGCAATATGATTTAGAAACAAGTACGGTGCACTTTGATGAACAAATGCGAAACATTTGGGGGATAGGTTCACCAGAGCTCTCTCTTTCTTTTACAGAGGTTGTCAAACGCATTCACCCCGATAACCGGCAGCGGGTAATACGTGCTATTGAGGCTGCTCTTAATCCCGCTAATGCCAATGATGAGTATTCGGTTGAATATTCTGTGATTGGGGATGATGGCAAGGTGCGCTGGATAGCTGCCAACGGGCAGGCACAATTCAGTGAAGGAGAAGCCCGTAAGCCGGTTCATTTTTTCGGTACGGCTCGTGATGTCACCCGGCGAAAGCAGACTATGAATAATCTTCGGGAATCTGAAGAGCGACTGCAAATTGCTCTTAAGACTGGAAAGCTCGGTTCGTGGGAACTGAATATCGCCCATAATTATCATTTGACCGCTTCTGATACTTGCAAAGCCAACTTTGGCCTTTCACCGGGGGATGAGCTGACGTATGAACGGCTGGCGGAAATGATCATCCCCGAAGACCGCGAACGCTGGCAGAAAGAGGTAACACAGGCTATTGAACAGCAACTGGATTTTAATACGGAATATGCCATCCACTGGCCAAACGGTGAAAAGCATTGGATTTTAGCTCGCGGACGGGCATTTTATAATTCCGATGGAGTGCCGGTTAAAATGATTGGTGTAACGCTGAATATTACCGATCAAAAGCGGCATGAGGAGGAGTTAATGACTCTGAAGGATAGATTAGACGCTGATTTATCCACCATGACCCGCCTGCATGAACTGAGTCTTCGGCTTACCTCCACTGCCGACCTTCAGCCTATGCTTGAGGAAATTTTAAATTCTGCTATTGAACTTCAAAATGCCGATTTTGGCAGCCTGCAGCTTTATGATGAAGAAAGTGATTCGCTTGAGCTGTATGCTTATAAGGGTTTCGGGCAGGAGTTTGAGGAAGTTTTCAAAAATGTGAAGGGAACAGATACAGTTTGCGGCAGTTCTTTCGAAGAAGGTCGGCAAATTATTATAGAAGATATAAGAACGGATTTTCCTGACGAAAGTATGCATGATAAGGCATATAAATTCGGTTTTCAGGCCGTTCAGTCCACCCCGCTGTTCAATCGCAGTGGAAATGTTATTGGCATGCTTTCCACCCATTTTAAAGAACCCCATCGTCCGACAGAACGGGAACTGCGGGTTACCGATTTGTACGCCCATCAGGCAGCAGATATGATTGACCTTAAGCTTACCGAAGAGCGATTGCGGGCAAGCGAAGAAAAACTTCAGTCCCTGAATGAAACGCTCGAAGAACGGGTAGAGAAGCGTACATCATCCTTGCTTTCTTATCAGAATCAGCTGCGTTCGTTAGTAGCCCAGCTTAGCAATGCTGAAGAGCAGGAGCGTCACCGGCTGGCAAGTGATCTTCATGATAACCTGGGGCAGATTTTGGCGGTCATAAAGATGAATATTGACCTGTTGAAGAAAGGGGAGGAAGATGCTGAAATTGCGGGTATATCAGCATTGGTGGATGATGCTATCACATATACGCGTCAGCTTATGAGTGATCTGAAGCCGCCGCCTTCGCTGGATGATGAAGACTTAAAGACGGCTGTGGGGTGGGTAGCCCGAAAGATGAAAAAGCACGATCTTGATGTTTCGGTTGAAGATGACGGCGAACCTAAACCGCTTAGTGAAGAAGTACGCTCAACGCTTTTGCGTTCTGTGCGGGAAATGCTCTTCAATGTGGTGAAACATGCCGGAGTAAACCGGGCACATGTGGAGCTGTCGCGAACCGGTGACCAGGTACGGGCAATAGTTGAAGATAAGGGTGAGGGCTTTGATGTGGAGGAGAGTCGGTCGACCGAATCGTTAGAAGGGGGATTTGGTCTTTTCAATATCTCTGAACGCATAAATCTGCTTGAAGGAGACCTTGAAATAGAATCAGAACCGGGAAAAGGCACGAAAGCAACGGTTTTGCTTCCTGTTCTCAAAAGTGAAGAAGAGATGACAGAGGCGGAAACCACAGCAGAAAATGTTGCTTCGGATAAGTCAGATAAGTCGCAAAAGCAAGTGCAGGGCAGCCGGAAAATCAAAGTTTTGCTGGCTGATGATCATCAGATTATGCGCGAGGGGCTTCGAAAAATCATTAATGAAGAGAAAGATTTAACGGTGACAGGAGAGGCCTCCAACGGCAAAGAAGCGATAGAAATGGCGATAGAAACTCATCCTGATGTTATTGTAATGGATGTAAACATGCCTGAAATGAACGGTATCCAGGCTACCCAAAAAATTAAAGCTGAATTGCCGGACATTCAGATTATCGCTCTTTCGTTTCATGATAGCGAAGACGTTGCCCGCGAAATGCGAGATGTGGGCGCGTCAGCCTACCTCACCAAATCCGATGCTTTCGAGACGCTCTGCGCCACCATCCGAAGCGAAGCCGTGGGAGTTGTGAATGATAAATTATGATGTAGATGTAGCTCGAAATTTATTTCGAGAGGTAATAAACCATAAATAGCTATTGAGATACCGAAGGATAGCAATGCCAAAATCTTGACCTACAAATGTAGGACGGGCATCCTGCCCGTCAAAGACAAATATTGCAGCGTCTTGCAAGTGTTGTGCCATTTGTCTTGGCGACGGAAACACCGATTCTATGCTTTGAATTAAGATTTTGGCCCTGTCAATCCCCTGCGCCCCCTTCGCCAAGGGGGAAATTAGATCTAAACCAACTGCAATTTATAGCCGGTTTATACCTAAAAAGTTAAACCGCTGAAATACACGTTTAGATTCACAAATTTAAAGCTTGGCAAGAAAAAGTCCCCCTTGGCGAAGGGGGATTAGGGGGATTGAAAACTATGACTGTGAGAAAAAAATAGATTTAGAGGCAAATTTTATCTATCCTAAAAAATTCTTTCAAAGAGACAAAAGTCATGAAATCCCATTACAATAAAAATTACAAGAGCTTAGCTAGAAAACTTCGGAAAGACGGGACACCTGGAGAACAAATCCTTTGGGCAGAGGTTTTACGAGCTAAAAAGTTTTATGGCTACCAGTTCAACAGACAATTTTCCATCGATCGTTATATTGTTGACTTCATCTGCCGAAAGCTAAAGTTAATTATTGAAATCGATGGTTACTCACATAACTTTAAAGAAGAGGAAGATAAAGATAGAGACGAACGGCTGGCAAAATTTGGTTATACAATTGTCAGATTCTCAGAATATGAAGTTAAGAATGATCTTAATAATGTGATTCGGGTGTTAGAGAGTTATTTGCCGAATACTGAAAAATGAACCCGTCAATCCCCCGGTGCCCCCTTCGCCAAGGGGGAAGTAAAAACTTGAGCTTAATTTGCAGTTAAAACTAATAACAGTAAAAATAACTGAAAAACATTTTCGGGCTCATAAACTTTGAATTGCAAGAAAAAGTCCCCCTTGGAGAAGGGGGGCAGGGGGATTGAAAGGCTAATATTTAAACAACAAGAAAACTTCTCATCCGGCGACTGGTTTTGTCGCCCAATGAGTGAAAGGGGTAGATAACCTTGATCCCATTCATCCGGCTTCAAGCCCAGAATCCGGATGAAAATCTAATTTAACAGATTGTACTCTCTTAGCCAATAGCACGGGAATTAATTTCCGCGCTATTGATTGGAGGAACAATTCTTTTCGAAAAATGTAGATCGGGCATCCTGCCCGTCCTGCATTTTCACCCTAAAGGTTAGAGCGAATTGTATTCCTACCGTTTTTGCCCGAATAGGGAGAAGGGTGATGATCGCATTTACATGTTAAACTATTAAAAATAATTGATTTGTTGATAGATTTTTATTTTTATTAATGATACGTGAGGTATTTTTGAAAAGGCAGATAGAAGTTCTATCTTATTTTGATCCTGAAAACTTGAAAAGTAGGGGTTGGATGGGTGTGAGCAGCGAAACAGCAATAAATGGATTCTTCATAAGTTATATGAAAGGAAACATTTTTGTGTAAGATATGATTATTGTAGGCATTTAGGTTTTGAAACTCCTTTAAATCGGGAGTGAGCATTTGTAAAACAGCAAATCAGTTTTTGAATTTTCCAAGGTGCTGATTTGTTGCTTTAGCGATTAAAAAGCAATGGTCATAAAACCTTAATCAAAAATCACTTTATGGTAAAAGGTACCAAAGAGAGTTTGACGGACAGTCCTAAAACAAACGGACGGCGGAAAGAAGATCAATTACTCGAAGAACAAACAAGATTGCTGGAACTCATCGCATCCGGCAAGCCGTTGGAGGAATGCCTTTCAGCCCTCTGTTCGGCCATACCCCGTTTAAATCCCGGCGTACGCGCCTCTGTTTTGCTGGCTGATGAACAACGCAAGGCCTTTAAACGTCCCATCGCACCCGAGCTTCTCCCTTCGTTTGGTGAAGGACTTGAAGGCGCTCCCATTAACGATCTCTGCATCGGCACTTGTGGCGAAGCTGTGTTTTCAGGTGAACCTGTGATCTGCGAAGACATTAAAAATGATGAAAAATGGTCAAAAGAGTGGCGTGAGCTGTGTGTTTCCAATGATATACTGGGCTGTCAGTCAACTCCTGTTTTTGGCGAAGATGGAAATGCACAAGCATCATTTATGCTTTGTTTTAATAAAGCCCGTACATCTAACGAATGGGAAGAGCGCCTGTCGGAATTTGGCGCACATATTATAAAAATAGCTCTTGAGCGGGAGCGTTCAAACAAGGCCTTGCTCAAACATGAAGAAGAGTTGCGCAAGAGCCGGGAGCAATTTGAGATGGCTGCCCGGGCAGGATCTGTGGGTACATGGACATGGGATATTAAAGAAGATATTGTAGCTACAGATAAATACCTGGCGGAAGCATACGGCGTAGACCCCGAAAAAGCCGCCGCTGGAGCAACTATGAAATCGTTTTATGAGTCTATCCACGAGGATGATGAGGAAAAGACGTGGAACCGGCTTATGAAAGCTGTTGAGGAAACGGGCGAACTTGAAGCGGAATATCGCGTTCAAAACGGGGATGAAACATTGTGGATTTTGGCCCGCGGCAAAGTTGAGTATGACAAGGGCGAACCGTTGCGGATGCGTGGCACCATTTCTGATATTACTGCGCGTAAACGGCAGGAAGAAAAACTGCGCCAAAGCGAGGAGCGTTTCCGTGCCTTTGTTGAAGCAAGCTCAGATGTAGTTTATCGCATGAGCCCCGATTGGAAAGAAATGTACCACCTAGACGGACGGAATTTCATTGCCGATACGCATGAAACCAGTAGCACTTGGCTTGATGAATATATTCATTCCGGTGATCAGGAACGGGTAAAGAAGGCGATTGATAAAACCATGCGCACCAAGAGCATATTTGATTTGGAACATCGGGTTTTGCAGGTTGACGGTGCACTGGGTTGGACTCACTCTCGTGCGATTCCCATTCTGGATGGCGAGGGTGAACTCATCGAGTGGTTTGGTACGGCGAGGGATGTGACCGAACATAAAAAAATCGAGGAAGCACTTAAAGCATCGGAAGAAAAATATCGCGCCCTGTTCGATTCGATGGATGAGGGCTATTGCATTATTGAGATGATATTTGACGATAATGATAAGCCTGTCGATTATCGCTTTGTGGAAGTGAACGATGCTTTTGAGCAACAGTCAGGAATGAGCAATGTGACGGGTAAGCGTATGCTTGAATTCGTATCCGATATTGAAGAACATTGGCTTGAGAACTACGGTCAGGTTGCCCTGACGGGTGAACCGATTCGTTTTTTGAACGAATATAAATCACTCAACCGTTGGTTTGATGTCTATGCTTTCCAGGCTGAAGGATGGAGCGGAAACAAAGTCGCCGTGTTGTTCTCTGACGTCACCGAACAGAAGCAGGCCGAGCAGTTACTGCGCGAGAGCAAGGAGCATTTGGAACTGGCTGTTGAAGTAGCTCTGATCGGAACCTGGAATTACGATATAGAAACAGATTTTGTCCATCTGGATGAGCGGATGTGCGAAATATGGGGAGTAACCGAAACAACCATTCCCTTAGCGGAAGTGGTTGAACATATTCACTCGGGCGACCGGGAGCAGGTGGCAGCAGCCATTACTGCTGCTCTTGATCCTTCCTCCGACGGCACTTATAATGTTGATTATCGCATTGTATGGGATGATGGTACCATACGCTGGGTATCTGCTAACGGACGGGTACAGTTTTCAGGAGAAGAAAGGGAGGCCGTTGGTTTCTTCGGCACTGCTTTGGATGTCACCGAGCGTAAGCAGGCGGAGAAAAAAGCCAAATTCCGTTCCACACTCACCGATGTGTTGCGCCCGCTCACAGATCCGGCTGAGATTAAAGCTGATGCTACCCGCGTGCTTTGTGAATACCTGGATGCTGATCGTTCGCTATATGCGGAGGTTGAGGCTGACGGCGAACATGCGGTAATTGAAAGGGATTATACGAAAGGAATTCCGAGCATGGCCGGCAGGATTCGCCTCGATGACTTTGGTCCAACATTAATGGATGAAATGCGGAGGGGAGACATCCATATTCAAATAAACATCGGGGAAAATCCGGACTTGACCGAGCAGGAGAAAAAAAATTATCAGGGAATCGGCATTCAGGCCCAGGTTGGCGTACCGTTTATGAAAAATGGGCAACTGCTTTCAATCCTTGGTGTTCATCAATCCGAACCTCGCGAGTGGACAGATGATGAGATCGACCTTATGGAAGAAACGGCTGAACGAACCTGGGCCGCCGTTGAACGTGCCCGGGTCGAAACTGACTTGCAGCGGAGTGAAGCGCGGCTCAAAACCGTACTTAAAGGCAGTGAAGTGGGTGCGTGGGATCTAAATCTTGAAGACCAAGCGGCCTGGCGTTCGATTGAGCACGACCGGATTTTCGGGTATGATACACTGCTGCCGGAGTGGACATATGAAATATTTATGGAGCATGTATTGCCCGAAGACCGGGAAATGGTCGACAAGAAATTTAATGATGCCCTGGAAGGAAACGGAAGATGGGATTTTGAGTGCCGCATCATGCGAAAAGACGGTGAAAAACGCTGGATCTGGGCCCGAGGCCAAGTCTATCATCGGAATGATGATTCCCTAAAACGAATGCTGGGTACCGTTCAGGACATCACCGAACGCAAGCAGGCTGAGAAAAAGGCCACCTTTCGTGCCACGCTCACCGACGCATTGCGCCCCCTTGAAGATCCTGAAGCTATCAAAAACGAAGCTACCCGCATTTTGGGTGAGCATCTTGGTGTCAGTCGTGCCCTCTATGCGGATGTTGAAGAAGATGAAATATATATCTCCGTTAAACAAAATTATGTTGATGGTGTATCTCCTGTAACCGGACGATTTAGGTTGGATGATTTTGGCCGGGAACTGATGGATGATATTCGTGCAGGCATCACCCTTACGGTCTCAGATGTTAATGACTTTGATGAAGAGCCCCGGCTGCAAGAGGCAGAGCGTGGTGCTTATGATGCTGTGGGTGTACAAGCTTATGCTGCCGTACCACTTATTAAAGATGGAAAATTGGTTGCTTATCTGGGCTTTCATCAATCCGAACCCCGTAATTGGACTGACGATGAGATTGCCCTTATGGAGGAGACGGCAGAACGTACTTGGGCCGCTGTTGAACGTGCACGTACAGAGCAGCAAATGCAGCAGAGCGAGTACCAGTACCGAACGCTGTTTGAATCGATTGATGAAGGCTACTGTATTATCCAGGTAGCATTTGATGAAAATGACGAGCCTGTTAATTATAAAGTTGTTGAAGCTAATCCTGCCGCTAAAAGTCTGATAGGTGCTATGAAAGTGGAAGGCAAAAGCGCCCGGGAGATTTTGCCCGAAGAGCAAGTTTTTTCATTTGAAACCTACGGAAAGGTAGTTTTAACGAGAGAGCCGATTCATTTTGAAAGACATGCTCAATCTTTAGACCGCTATTTCAGCATATCGGTCTATCCTTACGGGCAGCCGAAGGAACAAAAAGCAGCCGTGCTCTTTAATGACACTACCGCTCGCAAACGCTCGGAGCAAGCCATACGCCAAAATAGTGAGCGCCTTAAAGCGGTGCTTAGAGGCAGTACAGTGGGGGCGTGGGACTTTAACGTTGAGAGTGACACCAGTTGGCATTCGCCTGAATACGACCGTATTTTTGGGTACGATTCAATACCCGAATGGTCATTTGAAAAATTCATGGAACACGTTTTACCTGAAGACCGTGAAAGGGTTGACCGGGAGTACAGTGATGTTTTGAATGGCAACGGAATGCTATTGGATTTAGAATTCCAAATCCGGCGGGCAGACGGGGAGAAGCGGTGGATTTGGAGCCACGGACAAGTAATTCGCGAAGATGATTCCGGTTCACCAAAACGAGTGATTGGTACTGTTCAGGACATCACCGGGCGAAAGCGGGAGGAGATGAACAGCCACTTTTTGGCCGGTTTGAGTAAAGAATTGCAGGCCATTAGCGATCCCGATGAAATTATGGCGGCTACAGCCGAAATGCTGGGTGAACACTTAGAAGTAGATCGCTGCGCCTATGCCGAGGTTGAGGGGGATGAAGACAGCTTTACCATCACCGGAGATTACACGCGCGGCGATATGATCAGCATTGTGGGTAATTGGCAAATGTCTGCCTTCGGCTCGGAAGCCCTGCGCCTGATGCGCAAGAACGATACGTATGTGGTGCATGATGTGGACAAAGACGAACGTATAACCCAAGACGACCTCGAAGCTTACGAGCAGACAAAAATAGAAGCGGTGATTTGTGTGCCTTTACACAAGGCCGGGAAATTCGTGGCGGGAATGGCGGTTCACCGGAACAAACCGTACCACTGGTTGCCTCAGGAGGTTAGCCTGACGGTGCAAGTAGTAAACCGTTGCTGGGAAGCTATTGAACGCGCCCGCATCAACCGTGACCTGGAAGAAATGAACGAAACCCTTGAAGAACGGGTAGATGAGCGAACTTCAGCCCTGCTTTCTTATCAAAAACAGTTGCGTTTGCTGGCCACCCGGTTAAGTAAAGCTGAAGAAGAAGAGCGAAGGCGTTTAGCTACGGAACTGCACGACAACCTGGGTCAAATACTTGCCGTAACCAAAATGAAGGTAGATTTAATGGAAAAAACCCAAAGCTTATCTGATCTTACTGAGACCTCAGAATTAATGGATGAAGCGATCAGTTATACCCGCGAACTTATGAGTGAACTGAAACCGCCGCCACAACTTGGTGAGGAAGATATAAGCACAAACCTCGACTGGCTGGCAAAAAAAATGAAGAAGTACGATCTCAACGTAATGTTTGAAGGCGTTGAGGGGCCTGAACCGCTTGATGAGGATATCCAAACAACGCTTGTACAGGCAGTAAGAGAACTGCTTTTTAATGTGGTTAAACATACCGGGGATGCCGAAGCCCGTGTTGTCTTATCGTATCCCGACGATCATCTGAAAATAACCGTAAAAGATAACGGAGCCGGATTCGATGTAAACAGCATTGATATCGATTTATCGAAAGGCGGATTCGGACTTTTCAATATTCGAGAGCGTATAGATCTCTTGGGCGGACATATGGAAGTTGAATCGGTGCCCGGTGAAGGTACAACAGTAACGCTGTTGGTACCGCTAACGGCTGAGGGCGCGAATGCGCTATCCGACGGAGAAAGTTCACGAAAACCACAAGGACGTGGAATACCCGGCAAGCAGAATCAAACTAAAATTAAAGTGTTGCTCGTGGATGATCATGAGATGATGCGTGAGGGACTTAAGAAAATCATTGAACAGGAGGGCGATTTAATCGTTGTGGCGGAAGCACCCGATGGCCAAAGTGCGGTGGAGTTGGCACATGAAACCCGCCCCGATGTAGTGATTATGGATATCAACCTTCCCGGCATGAACGGCATAGACGCTACAGAGAAAATTAAAGCCGAGCTCCCCGAAATGCGGGTGATTGGTTTATCACTGCATAATGATGAAGAGGTAATCCGCGAAATGCGCAACGCCGGTGCATCGGCCTATCTCACTAAATCAAATGCCTTCGAAACGCTCTGTGCCACCATTCGAAGTGAAGGTATGATGAGGGAGTAATGGGAAATAGAAATTATGAATTTTGAATGATGGATTACCGAATTATGAATTTTGAATGATGGATTACCGAGGAGTCGTGCCATAGACATCTCTTCGAGCACTCCCGCACATATACCTGTTTCAGACCCCGATAAAAACCATCGGGGCAAGGAGGGGAGGATCTATTATCGGAGACGTAAGTCGGATAACTTGTCCGACAATGGTTATAGAAAATTGTTATCTACCCCTAAAGGGGTCAGGGGGATTTATAGAACCTCTTAAAACAGCGAAAGCCGCAATTTAAGAGAGGTATTTCTTCACCCTTCCATTCAACCCTTAAATCGAATCAAAATTATTCTTTTGCAGCGTATAATCTTCAGCCTCATCTGTCTTCTTAGTCAAAAAAGATGACGAATATTTTGAGGTGCTTTCATATCCTTTTTTCGATTTGTGGCCGTTCCTCATTTCAGGAAGCAGGTAGTTTATAAGATCAAAAAAGGAGATAACGAGTCCCGGTGCGATGCCATGGGCAGCTACGGCAATTTTAGCGGGAACGGTAAGGGTAATTGTTTTCTTTCCCTTCTTCATTGCAGTAATAATTTTTTGAGCTGCTTTGTCAACATTCATAGAAAGTAAAGGCAGTGAATCGGTTATCTTGAACCAGGCATACTCTTTTTCATACTGGCCCTTTACCTCAATATTTCGCGGACTTCCGGTTCGCATCAAGCCGGGATAAACAGTAGTAACTTTAATATTATATTTTCTGAGTTCGGACGACATGCCCTCCGAAAGTCCTGATAAGGCATATTTACTGGTATTATAAGGCAGCAGGTGCGGGAAGCTTACCCGGCCCCCGATAGAAACAATATTCACGATTCGTCCTCCGCCCATCCCAATCATATCCGGTAAAACATGATTCATGGTATAAAACGGACCCCAGAAATGGACTTTCATTGCTGCTTCATAGTCTTCATCCGACATTGATTCCATAGGCCCTACCTGAACGATACCCGCATTGTTAATCAGTATGTCAATATTTCCCATCTCTTCTTTAACCTGTTCAACCATGTTCTCTACCTGGTTTCGATCGGTGATGTCACATGGAACCGCTAAAAAATGAAGAGCTCTGTATGCGAGGTCTTCGGATGCCCGCTGAAGTTCATCTATTGAGCGTGCACAGACTACTATTTTAGCCCCTTCATCCGCCAAGTGCCTGGCCAGAACCAGTCCAAGTCCGCGCGAGCCTCCGGTAATAAGTACTACCTTGTTTTTCAGGCTGAATTTATTGTATGAATTCATTATTGCTTTCGCAGCAAATAAACCACCTGCGACGAGTGCAGATCCGGCTATAAATTTAGCAATACCAGTAGCGTTTTTTTTGGAGTCTCTCATAATGACTAAGCTTAAAATTAATCTGTTACAAATTACTCTTGTGGATGTCTCTTTTTTCTTTATAGGCAATTTCTTATAAAAAGATTCCTATAATTTTTGATTAATCAGAAAGGATGGTTTTGTTAAAACAACTGATCTAAACAGGTTGAGTTTTGTAACGAACAATACTATCTTTGGATTCTTCATTTGGGACGTGGCCCAACTTCGCTAAAGCTACGTAGGGCAGGCGCAGTCCGGCCTGCCGGACGAAGCATTAAAGCTTCGGCAATGATTTTTGAAAGATTTTGTTCTTTAACCAAATGATAATTTTTTTCGGGACGTGGCGCAGTCCGGTAGCGCACACGACTGGGGGTCGTGGGGTCGCAGGTTCAAATCCTGTCGTCCCGACTAAAACATAAAGCCTTTACACCGCAGTTAGCTGTGTAAAGGCTTTTTTGTTGAACCTGCGGCAGGTTCTTCCGAAGGAATCCCTACGGGGAAATCCTGTCGTCCCGACATCAAAGGTCTTTTAGTAGTTTTTTACGGCTATTGAAAGGCCTTTTTTTGTTGTTATTGCTATCCCCGAACGGTCTGTCGGTATTTCAAGTTGAGAATAAAAACACTAAAAGAGAGAAATTAACGATGCCCTATAAAAATTTATCTGATTTACCCGATTCGGTGAAAGATAATCTTCCTCATCATGCGCAGGAAATTTACCAGGAAGCCTATAACAGCGCATGGGATGAATACAAAGATCCCAAGAAACGGCGTGGTGATTCGTCCCGTGAGGAAACCGCTCATAAAGTGGCCTGGTCTGCCGTTGAACGAAAGTATGAAAAGAAGGATGATAAGTGGGTTCAAAAAAAGGATTAGTTTTTAGAGGACTTATTTGAAGCCTCTATCTTACCCCCGTTTTCAGCTTGCGTGGACTCAAACTTCTGCCACAATAAAAGGATAGCTTTTTGAATGCCTGCCAAACACTGTCCTTTTTACCTTATGGTCTCCCCTTTCCATTTAAGATTTTGTATTTATATTTGCTGCATTTTTTAGTTTATTAAAAGGTCTGCTATGTGGATATATGGTTTCAGCTATGGAGTAGTTTAATAATTTTTGCTGTATCTTATTAAACTTCGGCTCAGAAAGAGTCTGTAAGGGATATGGATAGAATAAAAGAAAAAAAGTTTCAGTCTGATTGTCATCTGGTGGAGAAGGTGCGTCAGGGTGATAAAAATGCTCTTGAGGAACTTTTTTTCGAATATTACCCTGATCTGTGCACCTATGCTTTTCAAATGATCAAATCTGCAGAGCAGGCCGAAGATATAGTACAAGAGGTTTTTTACAATTTATGGAAAGGCCGCAAAAGTTGGCATATTTGCATTTCTTTAAAGGCCTATCTTTTTCAGTCCGTCAGAAATCATACTCTGAATTATATTGAGAAAAGTAAACACTATCGGCAGGTGAGGGACGAGTTTGCGAAAGAAATCGGCTGGAATGATGAGGACCGGAATGGATTGGATCAGGAAAAACGGCAATTGGTAGACCGTATTTGGACTGCCGTCTATGAAATGCCTCAGCGGCGACAATCTGTTTTCGTTTTGCACCAAAAGCACGGGCTCAGCTATAAGGAGATAGCGGATGTGTTAAATATTAAGCGAAAAACGGTTGAGAATCACATGGGTTTTGCCTTAAGCGAAATTCGTGAACGTCTCGATATGAGTCTTTTAATTGATTCTAGCACATAAATTTTCATTGGAAGACTGGTTTGTTGTCTGATGAATGAAAAAGGCTTTTATACTCATCCGACTTCAAACCCAGAATTCGGATGAGGAAATATCAAAATTCAATCAAGATAAATTTCTGTCTACATTAATTTATTTAGTTTTCACTTCTTTTTACTTAAAAAATTATTAAAAATGATTTTTTCTTAGGGGTACCTTGGATATTGCTTGTCTTATTAATAAAGAATAAATCTACAAACCGGCTTAAAATTGAAAAAAGACAGGCTTACGTATAAGACGCTGGCTCGCTATATGGCAAAGGAGTGCTCAAAGCAGGAGAAGAAAAGGGTTGATGAATGGGCACGGAAAAACTCTGCTAATGCTCAAAAGCTTGAAGAATTCCGGCATATCTGGAATTCTTCAAAAGAAAACACCCCCAATTCGAGGATGTTTAATGAAAAAGAAGGTTGGGAGCAGTTAAACCGGCGCTTACGGCAGGAGGAAATGATTGAAAGCGCTCGAGAAAAGCAAAATTTTAAGAAGCTTAATACCGTTCGCAGGTCCCTTCATTCTACCACTCACCAGTTAATGCGCTTTGCGGCTATTTTTTTAATAACAGGATTAACCGGTTTCTTTGCCTATCAGAATTTTTATCAGCCGGAACCTGAAGCGAAAGAACCGGCTCTGCGGGAAATCAGTACGGGAAAGGCTCAGCGGGTGAATTTAACCCTGGCAGATGATACAAAAGTATTGCTGAATGCAGAAAGTTCTATCAAGCTTCCCGTTCACTTTAAACCTGATATTCGGGAAGTGTTTTTAGAAGGTCAGGCTTTTTTCAATGTGGCTCCAAACCCTGATAAGCCGTTTATAATTCATACCGCAGGATCTGTGATTCGTGTTTTGGGTACTTCGTTTTCCATTCGCTCATATCCGGGAGACGGGCAAGTACTGGTAGCAGTAAAAGAAGGCAGGGTTTCTTTTGAAACCGAGGGTGATGAAGCATTTCAGGAAACCATTCTTACAAAGGGCGAACTGGGCCGGTATAATTTAAAAACGAATGAAATTGAGTCAGAACAACCGCAAAACATCAGCCGCTTTTTAAGCTGGATTGACGGCTATTTAAGGTTCGATAACATCGCTATGAGCGACATCGCAGATGAATTAGAACGTCGCTATAACGTAAAGGTGAATTTTGAAAACGACGAGATTAAAAATTTGAAGCTCACGGCCTATTTAAAAAGCCGCTCCATTAAGAATGTGTTAAATGTTATAACAAGGTCTCTGAATATAAACTATAGCTTGGATGATGACCGGGTGACATTTTTTAAAAAGGATAAATAGTAAAAACAACAAAAGCTCCAGCGAGGATGAACTATGAAAAAACCACAAGTCAAGCCGTTTTATAGAGCAGTACTTTCTGTTCTGATCGGCATATACATATCATTCAGCCCACAAGCATCGTCGGCGATGGGCCAGAAAGGATATACCGCCCCGACTATAAATGACAGTTTGAATAATTTCTATTATTCAGCTTTTGCTTACTCGGGCAGGGTATCAGAATTAAACAGAATCATATCAGTTAATGCCGAAAATAAACCGCTTAACAAGGTGCTCGAAGCAGTAGCATTAAAAGCAGGTTTAGGCATCGTTTATAATGCGGGACTTAGTTCATTGAAAAACCCGGTAACCCTTCATCGTGATAAAATCAAGGTGTTAAATGCCCTCGAAATTTTACTCAAGGGTACAGGCTATGAGCCTTCATTGACAAGGATGAAGGAGTTAGTGTTTGAGAAAAAATACCCTGTTGAATTAGCATCAAAAGTTATTCAACATGAAATTTCGGGACGGGTAACCGACTCAGAAACAGGAAATCCCATGCCCGGGGTTAATGTATTTGTTAAAAATACCACTATCGGTACTTCAACCGATCGGAACGGAGATTATTCACTAACCGTACCTTCCGATGCCGATACACTTATTTTCTCCTTTATCGGTTATGCCCAAAAACATGTTCCTATCAGTGAAGCAACCACTGTTTTAAATGTGGAATTGGTTCAACAGGCGCAGGCTTTTGATGAAGTTGTGGTAACGGCACTTGGTATATCACGTGATGAACGTTCCATAGGTTATGCCACTCAAGAGGTTGAAGGTGAAGACCTGACCTTTTCCAAAGAACAAAATGTGATTGGCGCTTTGGCAGGAAAAATTGCCGGCGTTCAGGTGACCGGTTCATCCGGTGCGAGTATGGGTGGTACAAGTAAAATTAAAATTCGTGGGGTTAATTCTATAAGCGGAGAAGGAAGTCCGTTAATTGTGGTTGATGGTACTCCTATTTCTAATAACAACTTTGCCGGTCGGGCCGGGGCAGATTATGGAAACCTCGCCCAGGATATCAACCCTAATTCTATAAAATCTGTGAACGTTCTGAAAGGCCCGGCTGCTTCGGCTTTATACGGTATTCGTGGCCAATATGGCGTAATCATGATTACCACCAAAGACGGTTCGGGAGTTGATGATTTTACGGTTCAGATAAATTCAAGTTTCTCTGTTCAAAAGGCAGGAAATTTTATGGAGTATCAAAACTTATACGGTGGCGGTTATACTCAGGAATGGCAAACTCTGCCTAACGGACAAAAATATGTAGAGGCAAATGCAGATGAAAGCTGGGGACCAAGAATGGATGGCACCCTTGTTCGGGAATATTTCAGCTTTTATCCCCAGGATCCTATGTATGGAAAGTTGACTCCGTTTGACCCTCATCCAAATAACGTTCGGAATTTTTATGACCTCGGTTATACTTCTAACCAGGGAATAACCATAGCGGGAGGCGGTGAAAACAGCAACTTCCGTTTAAGTTTTAATGATACTAAGATTACGGGTGTTTACCCGAATTCCTGGTTGAAAAGGAACAATTTGGGTGTCAGTGCAGATGTGGATGTCAATGATCGCTGGAATTTTTCCACGAACATGAGTTATGCTACCAACAGTGCTGTTCGGCCTACACAAGGTTCGGAGTTCGGATCGAGATATTTCAGGCAGTGGTTTCAGCGCCAAATTGATATGGAGCGTTTAAAGGACTACAGATATGATGACGGTACGGTGATGCACTGGAATATTGAAAATTACAGAAGCGGGGGTGTGCCGGATGTAAATTACTGGTCAAACCCTTATTTCTTAGCCCATGAATATACCAGCCAAGATAGCCGGGATCGTGTTTTCGGTAATATCGGCGTGGTGTTTGATGCTATGCCCGGCTTATCCATCAAAGGATTTATTCGCGGAGATATGTATATCCAGAACATCGAAAGTAAAAGGGCTTTCGGTGGTGATTTAACTCCTCGTTATACTGTGGGTAAGTACCAGAATACAGCAATGAATTATGAACTTTCTGCTCACTATACTAAACGATGGGCTGATTTTTCATTAGATGCTACGGCGGGTACCAATCTTTATCATCGAAAATATAGTTCGATGTACCAGGAAACAGTAGGTGGACTCACAACACCCGGATTTTTTAATATTGATGCTTCGGTAGACCGTCCTGAAAATGAATCCTACTTACTTAGAAAGAAAATACTGAGTGCTTATGGATTGGTTTCTTTAGGCTATAGAGATACTTACTATCTTGATTTGAGCATCCGGAATGATAAATCATCCACCTTGCCCAAAGATAACAATTCTTACTGGTATCCTTCTGTATCAGGTAGTTTTGTATTTAGTGAATTAGTTGAATGGGAACCATTGTCATTCGGTAAATTTAGGTTAAGTTATGCCAAAGCAGGTTCCGACTTGGATCCCTATCAGACATCCCTCATTTATAGTACGAGTATGGTATATAATGGAATAAATACTTTATCACTGCCTGATCAGATAAATAATCCCGATATAAAACCCTCTTTTTCAACATCATACGAAGTTGGGGTTGATTTAAATTTCTGGGGAAGACTGGGAGTTCATTTCACCTATTATCAGCAAAAGAACAAGAACCAGATTATTCCTTTGAATATATCAGGAGCCAGCGGTTATAGTTCTGCTATTATTAATGCCGGTCTCATTGAAAATCAAGGTATAGAATTTAGTCTGTCGGCAACGCCGGTTCAAAAACGAGACTTTTCCTGGAATACCTTGTTTAATGTGAGCCGAAACCAAAATATGGTGGTAGAGCTTCACCCTGATATTGATGTATATACTCATTATTCAACGGTTTATTCGGGCACACCAAGTTATTTAAACTCTTATGAAGGGCAAGCATTCGGAACTCTTGTCAGTGTCGGTTACCAGCGTGATCCGGAAACCGGTAAGATATTATTAGATGATAACGGTATGCCCTTATATACTGATGCTACTCAAAAATTTGGTACTGTTCTGCCTGATTTTACCGGTGGTTTCCAGAATACCTTTTATTATAAGAACTTCAGTTTGGCGGCAATGATTAATTTCCAAATCGGAGGTCAGTTCTTTAGTCGTTCTTTAATGCTTGCTGCTAAAACAGGTCTGGCTCCTGTTACCGCCGCTATCAATGATAAAGGTAATAATGTTCGCGAGCCTGTTTCTGAAGGCGGAGGAGTAAGAGTTGATGGGATATCAGCTTCAACCGGACAACCCGTCACCGCTTATGTCGATGCTGAAAGTTATTATAACAATATTTTAGGCGATGATATTTACGAAGAATGGGTAGTTGATGCTACTTATATCAAACTGAGCGAGGTGAAATTGGGCTACACTTTTGATAGCAGCGTTTTAGAATCTTTGCCTGTCAAAGCAGTAGGAGTGGCTTTATTTGCCAATAATCCATTGATGATCTGGCAAAAAGCACCCTCAGGATTGGATCCTTCGCAACTGTCATCCGGCGGCCAGGCTATCAGTTGGTACGAAGCAGGACAATTGAACACAGTTCGTTCTTACGGACTGAACATAAACATAACTTTTTAACTCATTGATCATGAAGAAATTACTTATACCAATTGTAGCAGCGTTTTTTCTTTACAGCTGCGATATAGCCAGTTTTGATGACAATTTAAATCAAAACCCTAATTTTCCGAGTGAATTCTCAGCTCCTCAGCTTATGGCAAATGCCATGCTCTCTCTCCCGGAGCTGAGTTCATCACCTCAAGGGGAATATATGGCGCAATACTTGTCAAAAACCGATTATGTGGATAATTCACTCTATCCTGCGGGTGGCACCAGCTTTTACTGGTTGTATGAAGAGCCATTGATAAACCTGCAAAAGGTTATTGATAATTCTGAAAAGGCCAATGAAGTAGCCGTATCCAAAATCCTGAAAGCCTATTATTTCTGGCATATTACCGATCGGTGGGGTCCGGTACCATTTTCTGAAGCCCTGCAGGGTACAGAAGATTTCACCCCTGCTTATGATAAGCAGGCAGCTATTTATGAGAGTCTTTTCGCGATGCTGGAAGAGGCAAACCAGATGATAGAAGCCGGAGAAGGTTTGGAAAATGATATCATGTACGACGGGGATATGCAGAAGTGGGTAAGATTCAGCAATACCTTGCGTTTGCTGATGGCCCTTCGTCTGTCTGAAGTAGATGCGGCTAAAGCAGAAGCGGAATTTAACCAAGCCCTTGATGCCGGCATAATGGAATCGAACGAAGATAATTTTGTCTTCCAGCATTTTGCTAATGCCAATAATCAAAACTTCTGGTATGGACGCATTATAGAAGATGGTGTTCGATGGTGGGCTGTAAGCGAAGGGATGATGCAGCTGATGAAACCGGTAAATGATCCGAGGCTGTCCGTATATGCCGATACTACAGTAGCAGATAGCGTAGACGTAAATCCTGACCCGGATGCAGCACAGTATGAACCTATAGATACTTATGTTGGTTTGCCGTTTGGTACAACCGGTGACATCGTTCTTAATCAATACTCTTTGCTAGGTAAAGATATTCATGCCCAGGATGCTCCTGTTTACCTGGTAACCTACGCGCAAGTCCTGTTTGCAAGAGCGGAAGCTGCTGTGCGGGGATGGACGACGGAAAATGCTGAGACACTGTATAATGAAGCAGTTACTGCTTCTATCGAACAGTGGACGGGTGACACTGCGGGAACAACGGCCTTCTTAGGGCAGGCTGGTGTTGAATATAACCCTGCCAGCCAAGCCGAAGCTGTTGAACAAATTGCCACTCAACGTTATGTGCACCTGTTCATGAATGGTTATGAAGCTTGGGCAGAATACAGAAGAACAGGTTACCCTGATATTATGGCGAATCCCCTTGGCAGGGAGGTTCCTTTAAGGCAAAGCTACCCTGCTGATGAGGAATTAAATAATACAGAGAATTATAATGAAGCTGTTGGTTGGCTCGAAAATGGAAATACTTTGTATAGTCCTCTTTGGTGGGATAAGTAAACCATGAGTTTTGACCTGACCGTCTACCGGTAGGTTTCCGGTTTCTGTCAGTGTCTTTACAAACAACGCTGTCAGGTCCGTCGGTTGGTGGACGCTTGCAGGTTGTTTTTAAGTTGCTAATTAGGAAGCCGTTGCCATCATCAGGCAACGGCTTTTTTATTTGAATAGACTAGCGCTTAATCTAAACGGAGTAAGATTTACGTTAGGATTCTTTCGATAGAAATGGTAAATAAAGGAATTAAAAAATAATTTTTAACTATTAAACATCTAATATGAGGCTAAAACTTTTTCCCCTGATTGCAATCATCCTGTTAAGCATTTCTCCCGCGCTTGCCCAAGAACACCTGAATTCGCTAAAGGGGAAAATAATTTGTATTGATCCCGGCCATGGAGGAACTGCCGGTATAGATTCATATCGCGTAGGTCCGACCGGAGAACGTGAGGAATGGGTGAATCTGCGGGTAGGGTTAGCATTGAAACAGCTTTTAGAAAAAAAGGGAGCGGAGGTAATAATGACCAGGGAACGGGATGTCAGAGTACCTCTTTCAGAACGTGTAGGGATTGCTGTTGAACATCAGGCTGATATCTTTGTTTCTATTCATCACAACGCCACCGCAGATTCTACCGTCAATTTCCCCATTGTTTATTTTCATGGAAATGCTTCTGAAAATCAAGCGGGGGTTGAACTCGGAAAACTATTGATTGAAAGCCTTTCAAAAGCGCTTTATAATAATCAAAATCCTGCCAGTCTTGTTTCTGATCATGTTATTTTTCCCGGCTCTGGCACAGCAGTGTTGCGCGGTACCTATGGAATACCGGGCGTTTTAGCAGAAGCATCATTTTTTACCAACCCGGGTGAAGAAAAGAGGTTAAAAGATCCTGATTATAATCGCCGTGAAGCCAGGGCGTACTTGACGGCGCTTCAGTTATTCTTTTCAAAAGAAGAACGGCATTCCATTTATGATAAAAACTCCAAAGTTCAGGTTAAACCCTTTCAGGTATTGCAAGAGGAAGAGCGAATGAAACCGATTGCGCGAAAATGGAAGTCAAACTTCTTTGAAGGATACCAGTTATATCAAAAGGGGGATTCGCTTTCTCTGCAAAAGGCTTTAGAATATTTCACACAGTCAGCACGCAGTTTTCCGGATTCCTGGTTGGCGCGGCAAGCTCACGATTACAGAGCTAAAATATTAGGACAAGTTGGAAAGAAAGATCATCAACAGGAAGCAAGCAAACGGGTAGAGGAGTTTTATATTCCTCTGCCGCGAAATGACAAATATTTAGAGGCACTTTTCCAACAGTAGCTAAAAAGCGTTTCCATTAGAGAGTGGAAAGGCAAAACGGTTTTTAGCAACATTAAGTATAGTTTATTTTATTACTTGTTTAATTAAAAAATTTATCATTAATTTTTAATAGATAAAGTAAATTAAGCGTGCGAGGGGTGTTGGTTCAAAAGAAAAGATAGTAACGGGATGCTTTTCAAGACCTTTCGATCTATGCTGCTAACCTAATAGGCCTAATTATGACTAAATTAATACGAGGTACAGTTGGACTTATAGCGCTACTTTTTATGACTGCTATAAATCTACAAGCGCAACAAAGAACTATAACGGGAATGGTGACTGATGCTGAATCGGGAAATACCTTACCCGGAGTGAATGTATTTGTAAGAGGTACCACGGTCGGAACCTCAACTGACGCAAATGGAAGGTATGAACTAACTGTTCCTGCAGATGCAGATACTCTTACCTTCACATTTATTGGATTTGAGCAGCATCATGAACTCATTAATAATCGAACAGTTATTGATGTTGCCTTGCAGCCATCAGTCGAGACTTTTGGTGAAGTGGTTGTTACTGCGCTGGGGATAGAACAACAGCAACGTTCACTTGGTTATGCGGTTGAAAAGATAGACAGTGAAGAACTTACTGCCGCCGGTGATCAAAATATTGTAAGCGCTATACAAGGCCGTGTGGCCGGTGTTCAGGTCACTAATACCGGTGGCGCTCCGGGAAGTAGTTCACGAATTATAATCAGGGGATATAGTTCTTTAGATCCTGGCGCAAATAATCAGCCTCTTTTTGTTGTTGATGGCATCCCGATCAGTAATACTACAATCGCTTCCGACGATACTCCACGGAGCTTAAGTAACCGCGCCATTGATATCAATCCCAATGATATAGCATCGGTAAGCGTTTTAAAGGGAGCCGCAGCAGCAGCTTTATATGGCGTTCGCGCTGCCAATGGAGCCATTATTATAACTACGAAGAAAGGGCAAGCGGGTGATGTCGCCATTAATTTCAAAAACTCTGTGGGATTCGACCGGGTAAACAGCTATCCCAATTTTCAGCGGGTGTATGGTCAGGGGTTTAGTGGCGTGCATGATCCGAACAGCTTTTGGCCGAACTGGGGTCCCAAAATTAGTGAGGTACGAGCAAACATCAATCCCGATTGGCGCTATTATGAAATTTGGCGTGATGCCTTCCAAACAGGGGTTAAGATTGACAACTCTGTTAGCGTATCCGGCGGTAGTCAATTGGCTACTTACTATGGATCAGTATCGAATTTAATGCACGAAGGGGTAATTCCGTTTAGTGATTTCAATCGCACTACCGTACGCTTCACCGGAGCAATTCACCCGAGCGACAATCTATCCATTTCGTCTTCTGTAAACTTTATCAATTCCGGGGGAAATCGCGTACCGGCTGATCGCTTTATGGAACGCCTTATGTATTGGGCGCCAAATAAAGATGTAACCGATTATATGAAAGATAACGGTACCATGAAGGGATATTATAATGACGGAGGGTCAGGAACGAACCCTATTTATGACGCTCGCTTTTCTACTTACGAAGACAACGTGAATCGTGTAATAGGTTATACGAATTTAAACTATAATTTTACCGATTGGTTAAGTGCCTCTTACCGTTTTGGTATCGATTATTATAGTGACCAACGTACGAATATTACACCCGGGCCGAGTGGAATAGCCGGCGAAAATGCATTGAGCTCTACCGGTTTTATTCGTGAATATCGTATTAACAGCCGTGATATTACATCCACCATCAACCTGATGATTCAACAAGATATCACCGAAAAATTATCAGCTGAGTTATTACTGGGAAATGACATTTTTGACCGGAATTTTAACCAGGTAAATGCTTTTGGAAATGATTTTGTAACTCCTAACTTTTATAATTTAAGTAACGTAAGGGATATTTCAACCAGTCAATATTTATCTAAACGACGTTTGGTTGGAGTATATGGAGATTTAATGCTGAATTATGGTGATTTCCTGTATTTAGATATTACGGCGCGTAATGATTGGTCCTCAACCCTGCCTGAAGAAAATCGTTCCTTCTTTTATCCGTCGGCAAGTCTTGGATTCGTATTCAGTGATATCGTTGATCTGCCTGAATTCTTTTCATTCGGGAAATTCCGGGCTTCTTATGCGCAGGTTGGTAAAGATGCTGAGCCTTATTCAACGGGAATCACATTTACCGCTCCTGCTCAATATCCTTTGAACGGGCAAGTAGGGTACACTCGTAACCAGACAATTGGCAGCCCCAATCTACTGCCGGAGATCACTACTTCTGTTGAGCTGGGTACAAACCTACGGTTCTTAGAAGGCAGAATTGGGTTTGATTTTACCTGGTACAAAGCGAATAGCGCCGATCAAATTCTTACTGTTCCTATTTCTAATGCCACAGGCGGTACCCGACTGATAACGAATGCCGGTGAAATAGAAAACCGCGGTATCGAGCTACAGTTAAATCTTACACCGGTTCAAACCGCTGACTTTCTATGGGACATGAGCCTGAATTACAGCCGAAACCGGAGTGAGGTACTTTCCATTCGGGAAGGTCTTGAAACCATTTTCCTGGGTTCTCAATTCGGTTATTCAACCGGAGATGCTTCGATGTATCTGGTCAAAGGAGAGCCTTTTGGCAATATCTACGGCAGCAGTTATGCGCGGTACTATCCCGAGGGAGAAGCACCTGAAGATCCTTTATACGTCGATAAAGATGCTCCTATTCTGATTGGTCCGGATGGGTTTCCGGTCGTAAATACAGACCAGCTGGTTCTTGGTAACGCCTTGCCCGACTGGATTGGCGGTATTTATAATCAACTGTCATACAAAAATGTAACGCTCTCCTTTTTGATTAATATACAATGGGGAATGGATGTATATAGCCAATATGATAACTTCTTTACTGCATTCGGTATTACTGAAATCACTTTAGACAGGAATGAATTCAGAGTGTTTGAAGGAGTGACAGCTGATGGACAACCTAACACCCAAAGAGTGTGGTTAGGACAGGGAGTAGGCCCCGATGGTGTTGATTACGGAGCCGGATTTTATCGTAATACTTATCGCGGAGTTACCGAAAATTTTGTGAAAGATGCATCCTTCATTAAACTGCGTAATATTAAATTTGCCTACAGTTTACCGGCAAGTATTCTTCAGAAAATTCCTTTCAGAAATGTGACCGCATCCGTGTCGGCTACTAATCTGATACTTTACACGCCATTTGACGGGTTTGATCCCGAATCGAGAAGTGGTCCCGCGGGCAGTAATGCTATTGGGTTTACAGGACTTGATCACCCGGGTGTGGCCAGTCTTATCTTCTCACTGGATTTTTCTCTATAATTTAAAAAGATAGAATCATGAAAAATTTTAAAAGCTTATTTAGTATTTCGGCTGTTTGTTTATTCGTATTGGCAGCGGGTTGTAGCGACTATCTGAATATTAATACAGATCCTAATAATCCTACCGAAGCTCCTCTTTCAGGTTTGATGACGAATGTTACGTTTGAAACTTCCCAGGGAGTATATTCTTTGGGAAGTATCACCTCTTACTACGTTCAGTACTTAGCATCCCCTAATCCCGCTTCCCCTACCGATATTCAGGATGCGGTATCTTACGGGGATACCTGGTTTACTTTTTATGATGTATTAACTGACTTAGCTGTGTTGCGCCAGAAGGCCAAAGAAGAGGGAGCCACTGAATACCTCGGAGTAGCCAAGATTCTAACGGCTTTAAACCTGGCTACCGTTGTTGATGTCTGGGGAGATGTACCCTACAGTGAGGCGTTTTTTGTAGAAACGCTTACTCCTGCTTACGATGATGACCAGCAACTCTATAATACAATATTTGAATTATTAGATGGAGGTATCGCCGATCTACAGGCGGGTAACTCTACCGTTGACTTGGGAGAAGATGATTTTATCTATCAGGGCGATACGGATAAGTGGCTCAGGCTAGGGTATATGCTAAAAGCCCGTTATTTAAATCATTTAAGCAAAACGGCCAATTATGACGCTGTTGCTGTTTTGGCGGCTGTTGATAACGGCTTTCTCAATAACGATGATGATGCCCAGGTTAATTACTTTGAGGCGTATCGAAATCCCTGGGCTAATGTAGCTATCGATAATGCCGGTTTAGTTTTAGGTGGTTGGCTTTCTGAACAGGTTGTTAATCATATGAATGGCACAACCTATGGGGTATTTGACCCGCGTATTGAAGCCTTTACAGATACCACAGACAGCGGCACTTATGTAGGTACAAGAAATGGTGACGGAAGGGGAGATGCTCCGCCCGCCGGTGCGCGAAGTGTGCTAACAGTAAACACGTTCTACGCGGCTGAAACGGCTCCCATTTTAATTGCCACTTATGCTGAACAAAAGTTTATAGAAGCTGAAGCCGCTTTTAGAGCTAACCAGCAAACAAGGGCCTATAACGCTTATCTTGCGGGTATCGAAGCTCATATGGATAAAATGGGAGTAGACGAAGCAGCAAAAGATGCTTATTTGACTGATCCTGCCGTAGCTGTGGGGGCCGCCAACCTTACACTGGATCATATTTTTAAGGAAAAATATACAGCAATGTTTTTGCATCCTGAGGCTTGGGTAGATGCCCGGCGCTACGATTATCAGTATCAGGGTATGGAGGTTCCCGAGAACCTGAACCCTCAGTTAGATGGGCAGTTTATTCGCAGGTTGCGATATCCTGATTCAGAAACCCAGCGAAATTCAGAGAATGTCCCTGACGTCACCTTACTAGATCGCATTTGGTGGGATCAGAATTGATTTAAAAAACTGTTGAATTATTAATCAAAAGGCATTCTTATATTTTTACATAAGAATGCCTTTTTTAATTAAGTGAAAAATGAAAAAGCTTTTTCTAACTCTTTGTGTCCTTTTAACGATAGCCGGATGCTCTTCTTCCCCTCAAACTGTTGATGAACTTAAAACCCAAATAAATAATAAGTTAAAATCTCTGGAAGGCGATTTTGCTGTGGTTTTTATCAATTTGAGTGATACGACTCAAAAAGTATTCATTAATGAGCATGAAATGTTTCATGCCGCCAGCACTATGAAAACGCCGGTGATGATTGAATTATTCAAGCAGGCCAATTTAGGAAAATTTGTTTTGAGCGACTCCATTTTAATAAAAAATGAATTTTACAGCATTGTTGACAGCAGTCTTTATAAAATGGATATAAATGAAGATAGTGAAGGCAAACTCTATGAATTGATTGGCCAAAAAAGTACTATTCGACAATTGATGGAAGATATGATTACCAGCAGCAGCAATCTGGCAACGAATATCCTCATTCAAAAAGTGGGTGCTCAAAATGTAACCCGGACAATGAGAAGTTACGGCGCAGATAGTATTCTGGTACTACGTGGAGTGGAGGACATTAAAGCCTACAGGAAAGGGTTAAGTAACCGTACAACGGCACTTGACGAGGCAATTATTTACAAACGAATTGCTACAGGAAATGCCGTTAATGAACAAGCCTCACAAGCGATGATAGAAATTCTTAAGCAGCAGGAGTTTAATGAGATGATTCCCGCCCGCTTGCCGAATAATATAGAAGTAGCCCATAAAACGGGATGGATTACAGGCGTGAATCACGATGCCGGAATTGTAATTTTGCCTGATGGAAAAAAATATGTACTGGTCTTGTTGTCTAAAAACGCTCCATATCGGGAGAACGTCCAAGCCGCTTTTGCCGGTATCTCGCGTGATGTATATAGTTTTGTAGTAAATGATGAGTAAATACACCGGCTATCCCCTTACCCCTTTCAAGGGATGTCACTCATCACTTTCTACTAATCTATAACGAGCGTATTGCCAATGGCTGATGCATCACTACTTTCAGTATCAAAGACGAATCCATTGACGATAACATATTGAATTTGCCCATTTTCTTTTATGACCAGGTTAGGCATAGAGCCGAGCTCAATTTCATTTGAATGGTCCTCGGCAACAATAACATTTAACGGTATGTCATTCAAAAAGGAAACGCCGGGAGCATCTTTAACAACAATGCCTGTATAGCCTTCCTGCAAAAGCTCAATAAAGTCCAGTTGCTGTACATCCTGAATGTTTTGTAAAGTATCAGGATAAATTTTACCGGGGCGAATCTCCATTTGGTTTCCATCCAGTTCATCATAACCGTACATCGTGGAAAGATCCCCCAGGTTGCTAATACGTGAACGATAATAGGATGTGGAATCATTAATTACTTCTTTCCACTGGCGGATACCAATATCAACAAGAAACCTTTTGTCATTCTTTACCATATTGACCTCCCGAATCAATAAATCAGTGAGAGCCCGATTATTTTCGGGGATTTGATGATAATCGTCAAGAGATGTTCCGACATAACTTTCATTTGCAATGGAGTTGATAGCTGCAAGCATGGTTACAAAGTTAAGTTTTCGGATATATTGCTTTTCAGGGTCATCAGGATATCCGCCCGACTCTATTAAAACAGTACTCGTACCCCATTTTGTGATCATATCACCAAAAGCCCGGGGTTCGTGAGCGTCGGAATATTTTGCCACCTTGCCGGGAATATACTGTTGAAGCATTTCATTCAGGTAAGCAATTAAACGCATGGCTTTTTTGCGCACTTTATTTACCGATCGTTCATAGTTATAAGCCGGCGCGAGAAAGGAGAGAGTAGCCGGTTCCGAGGTTCGTCCCACTGCATAATATGTTGATTGATCATGGAGGTTAAAACCAAACTCCGGCTTTAAACTATCCCTCACACTCTTTAAGATTCGCGCTTCCGGGCTTGTGAGACGTTGCGCATCACGATTTATGTCAATACTCAAAGCATTTTTCCTTTGGAAATGCTCGGCACCGTCCGGGTTTAGCATTGGGAGGAAATAGAGTGAGACTTTATTGAGCAAATCTTTCTTTTTGTCTGCAAAGAGGCCATTATTTTTGCTGAAAAAGTTAAAAATGTCAAGCAATGCCATGGTGGCTGTTGATTCATCACCATGCATCTGGGACCAGAAAAGCACGTTGGTATCGCCATTTCCGATTTGGACGAGATAAATCGGACGATCCTGAACGGAATAGCCTGCTGTGGTAACTTCAAAAGCCGATTCAGAGGCCAGTTGTTTAATGAGCGGTTCTATATCACTGTGCGTGAACCGCCGGTCCTGAATGGTTTTTTCTTTGAAGGTTTCATAGTTATCATAGAGCCTTTCCGCAAAATTAAACTGCTGAGCAAAAACATTCGTGGAAAGAAGCAGGATGAAAAGTAAAAGGCTAATCCGTTTCATAATTATTTAGTATTAGTGGTTTAATAAAAAGATGATCCTTGACAGCTAATTTCCAAACGCCCTCATATCACCTTCATAAATAGCTCAAGGTGATTATCTCGAGATGATATTTATCCCTCCTTGAGGCGGGAGGTGTTCGCTGAATTTAATAATATTAGTGAAATTTGGTCTTTTGTAACTTGCGTATTTTTTAATCAGCCTGGTAGCCCGGCCCTCGAACTACCCGTCCCGGGGTAGCACCTGTATGCTTACCATTTCTCAAAACCTGCCGGCCATTTATAAACACATGGTTCACACCAACAGCATATTGATGAGGTTTCGTATAGGTAGCCCGGTCATTAATACTATCAGGATCAAAAACAACGATATCGGCAAAATAGCCTTCTTTTAAATATCCGCGTTTTTTGAGTTTTAAATTAGTAGCCGGTAGACCGGTAAGGCGGTAAATAGCCTCTTCAAGAGAAATCAAACTTTCTTCCCGGACATATTTGCCCAGCAGCCGGGCAAAAGTACCGTAAGTTCGAGGGTGCGTACTTGACTTTAAAACCTCACCCTCGGCGGCAACAGATCGTGCGTCGGAGCCAAAACTCATATAGGGAACCTTGATTTTTTTGCGGATATTTTCTTCCGACATCACAAAAAAGACACTGCCGATATCGCCCTCATTTTCAATGATCAAATCAACGATGGTGGCAACAGGGTCAGTGCCGCGGGCATCGCTTATTTCAGCCAGTGTTTTGCCATTTAAATGCTTGAGTGAATCCTGGTCAAACTCAAGTAAAAGAATATTTTCGGGTGAACCGGACAGCTGATAGTAATTTTCCCAGTCAGTTTCAGTACTTCTCATTTCACTCTCAACTTTTTGCCTGATTTCTGGATTTTTCAACCGGTTGATGAAATCTTCAGTGGTACCTTCTTTCACCCATGGCGGCATGGTGGCGTCAAGTCCCGTGGAAGCTGCAGTATAGGTATACATATTAGCTGAAATATCGTGTCCTTCATTCCGCAGGGAATCAATTTTGTTGAACACGATATCAAGTTTATCCCAGTTTTGCCTGCCGGCTGCTTTAAGGTGGTAGATTTGAGCATCAATACCCGCTTCGGTTGCGATTCGAAAAAATTCATCTGTGGCTTTAAGCAGATGATCGCCTTCACTGCGAATGTGGGAAATATACATGCCATCATATTCTGCGACTGCTTTTGCCAGGGCAATAAGTTCTTCGGTGTCAGCAAACCAGGCGGGGGCGTAGATCAGGGATGAACCGACTCCCAGTGCGCCTTCTTCCATCGCTTGTCGAACAAGCTGTTGCATTTGCTCCAGTTCATCACCCGTAGGCGCGCGATCTTCACGACCAATAACGTTAACGCGGATAGTCGTCGCGCCTACAAAAGATGCCACATTAGGGCTTATACCTTTTTCAACCAAATATTCCAGATATTCGCCAAGAGTGGACCATTCGGCCTCACGTTGTTTTTGCATCTGTTCATTCAAAGGTCCCATTGAAGAACCTTCACCAAAAATTTCCAGCGTTACTCCCTGTTTAATGTTGCTCATAGATCGCCCGTCGGAAAGTAATGAATAGTTGGCCCAGCTTAACATATTAATAAATCCCGGTGCTACGGCCAGCCCTTCGGCATCAATTATTGTTGAAGCGGTGGCTGAATCAAGATCACCGATAGCAGCAATGGTGTCGGCCTTAATTCCAATATCGGCAACGAATGATGCTTCTCTCGTGCCGTCGTAAATGGTCCCGTTTTGAATAATTACATCATACTCACTCGTACAGGCACTCAACCCGAGTATGAATGAAAGAACCAACAAAGAAAAGTTTTTAATATTCATCTTATTTACTTATTTCTTATGGTGATCGCCATCATACGGCTATAACTTTAAAGATAAATACCACCATAATTCGATGAAGTCAATTCACTTTAAAAGTTTTTTTATTACCGTATTAACGGTTTTTGGTATTGTTGCCTGCCAGTCTTCACAAAACCTAACGCAGCCTGAGGCTAAAAGTACTGTTTCGGCATTATCACCCTTAGCCGTAATGTTCGATACATCAACCGTTTTTTCATCAAACATTACGGGTTTTGCGCTTTACGATCCTGTGGAAGATTCTATGATTTACGCGCAGCATGAAGCAAACTATTTTACGCCCGCTTCTAATACCAAACTCTTTACTTTTTATACCGGTCTTAAAGTATTGCCGGATTCTCTGCCTGCTTTAGAATATATAATTCGCGGTGATTCACTGATCATTTGGGGAACGGGTGACCCGTCTTTTCTTCATCCCGAGTTTGGCGTTGATACCATTTATGATTTCTTAAAAAACAGTAACCGGGAAATTTATTATTCTGATGCACATTTTAATGACAAGCGATTAGGCCCCGGCTGGGCGTGGGATGACTATAACTACTATTATTCTGCAGAGAAATCACCTTTCCCGATGTATGGAAATATGGTGCATTTTGAGGTGCAGGAGGTGGAGATACAGGAGTTAGCGAAAACGGATGAGGAATTTGCTATATCTCCCGGCTATTTTCGATCGTATATTAGTGAAATGCCTGAAGCAGACGGACCGCTTTTATACCGTGATGTTGACGAAAATAGCTTTGAGTACAAGCCCGAAGCAGATACCATCACTTATACCATCGCCAAACCCTACCACTATACTCCCGAATTAATAGTTAATCTGCTGGCAGATACGCTTAATAAACCGGTTCGGTATATAGAAATGGAAAAGCCCGATTCGGCCAGGATGCTATACAGTATTCCGTCTGATACCGCTTATAAACGAATGTTGCAGCCAAGCGATAACTTCATTGCTGAACAGTTGCTTTATGTTGCCGCTTCCCAGCTCGACATGCCCCTTCAAACCAGTCGCGTTATTGAATACATGAAAAAAAACTACCTGGCTGATTTGCCCGATGAGCCACAGTGGGCAGATGGTTCCGGTTTGTCGCGCTATAATTTATTTACGCCGCGCTCCATGATTCGTTTATTGGAAAAAATAAGCGCAGAATTTACTTATGATGAAAACCTCTTTGCCTTGTTGCCTGCCGGCGGTGAATCAGGAACTATCAGCAATTTATATGCTAACCGTGATGGCGGGTCTCCCTACGTTTTTGCTAAGACCGGCACCCTTAGTAATAATCATTGTCTGACGGGATTTTTAATAACCAAAACCGGACGAACGTTGTTATTTAGCTTTATGAATAACCATTACGTTACCCCTACATCCGTTGTACAAGATGAAATGGAGAAAATTCTCTGGTATATTCATGAGAATTTTTAGAGGATGGAAATGTAGGTCGGGTTGCTAACCCGATAAGTAGAATTGTGAATTAAGCAGTAAAGCTGTAATGGCAGGATTACAGATATTTAAATACAAGCCTTTTTAATCCCCCCTTGCCATAGGCATCCCTTCGGGGAAATCCCCCTTCTCTCCTGAAGGGATGCCTACGGCGCAAGGGGACTTTTCTTGCTCGTCTAAAATTTATGAACCCGAAAGCGGTTTTCCAGCAATTTTTAAAAATCAATACTTGTAAACCAGTTTTAATTATACTCAGGTTAATTTCTCCTTGGAGAAGGGTATACAGACCGGGGGGATTGATAGGCTTGCTTTCCGGTATTCGGCAAATAGCTCTCTGTTACCCGAATCATATTAAGATCGTCTTTCTCGTCCCAAGTCCTTTCTCTCTTCGCTCATCTGATGGAAAAGACCAGCCGTCGGATGAGACTAATACTCAGTAGAAATAATACGGTTCACATCTATCCCTAATCGTGCCAGTTTTTCTTCGTGTTTTTGCAAAAATTCAATCACTATTGTTACAGGAATAGCCTGTGTAATGCCGTAAACGATATCTGCTTTTTGCTGCACAAATATTTCGTCTGCATAAGGTTCAAAAGGCTGGTATAAATCAACCGTTAAGGGATTTGGTACAAGTTGCATTTCTCTTTTGGCAGAGGTTGAATTTGCTACTCCCACCCATTCAAAAGATCTATAATTATCCCGGCTTGCAATGATCACTCCACCACTGATACCGTGATTAAATAAAGCATCAGTTAAAAATGCACCGTAACTATTTCGGTTAGCATCACTCACAATACCATCCGTAACCATGGGAAAGCCTTCAGGATATCCCATCACCATTACATAAGATCCCAAACGTAAATCTTTGGGATCTCCGATTTCGATAGACAAAGGAGGTGCGTAAAAATCTTCATTTTCACTCAGGCTTACTGTTAATAAGGTTAAATCCTGCAAATCATCCCTGGCAATAATTTCAAAACTTCTAAAACGATGAAGATCAAAAATTAAATTTGACTGATGCTTCTTGATGGAAATAGAACTTATAACAGAGTTCTCAGTTACCGAGCCATCATTTACATAGCTGATTAGCGTATCGGGGAAACTGATCACATGGGCACAGCTAAGAAAGGCAACGTGGTTATTACCGCGGCCAATGATGAAAGCGGTACCGGCAGTGCTTCTGTGATAAGTTACATTGCGGGATGCGAGTTTTTGAATATCAACATAATCAAGTTGTTCTGCCCTTAAGTATAAACCATCGAAATAATAGGCTTGATAAATGGCAGTAGCCGAAATTCGTTTTACCGAATGTTGAATTTGTTCAAGCTGGCCTGAAATATTACGGTTTGGGTGAGCTGAAGTATAATACCGTTCCTCGGCCGATGACGGCTTTTGTAGGGATTGATTAGATGATGCGCAGGCCGAAAGAAATATTGTAAGAAAGAATAAAAGGCAGTTTATGTTAGTCATAAGCAACCTGGTTTTACATTTTTATACAATATACGATCTTTCGCTTAAAAAGTTACTATAGGCATTCAGAGGAGTTAATATTTTCACTGCTGTCATTCTTGATACAGCTTTTCTTTTAGCTTAAACACCTGCCTTTATTACATTTGAAATTCCTTATCCAATAATGGCATTTCGAACGAGATTAGATATATAATCAGCTTTTCAACCACTCAACCCAATATGCAGTGCAAAAGTACTGTGAAATGATGGAATCTTTAGTCTAAAAGTGATATTCTTTGTGCTTCAAAGAGAAAACGTATTTCTCAAAAAAAATTGATCAGTTTTATGGAAGTTTTTTCAGCAGCACCGCACCATGATGTTTTAGTTCTCATCATACAAATTGGAGTTTTACTTTTAGCCGCACGTGCTTTTGGTGAAATTGCCCAACGCCTCGGTCAGCCGTCGGTAGTAGGTGAACTTTTAGCGGGCATTATTTTGGGACCTTCATTACTGAGCGGCCTGTTTCCGGCATTAGGGCAATGGCTTGTACCACAAACCGCTGTGCAGGGCTATCTTTTAGAAGTAGTAAGCATGATTGGAGCTATGTTTTTATTGCTTATTACCGGACTCGAAACCGATATTAAACTCATCAAGCGACATGCGCGTACGGCTATCGGTGTATCATTTGGGGGAATAGTGATAACCTTTTCTTCGGGATTCGTTTTAGGTCAGTTTTTACCGGACTTTTTGATCGCAGATGCCGAGAACCGCCTCGTGTTTGAGTTATTCGTGGCTGTATCCATGTCCATTTCAGCCATTCCTGTTATTGCCAAGGTGTTAATGGATATGAACCTTATGCGCCGTGATATCGGTCAAACGATCATCGCGGCCGGAATGAGTGATGACACCACGGGCTGGATTTTATTATCAATCGTAGCCGGTTTGGCAAGCGGACAGGCAGTTACTGCAGGCAGTGTTTTATATATCGTGGGCAGTGTCGTGGCCTTTATGGTTGTCAGTTTTACTTTGGGAAGATGGATAGTAAAAAAACTGCTCGAGTACGTTCAGGATGAAGTAAAAATGCACGACCGTTTGTTAACCCTGGTAGTAGTTCTAATGTTTTTGTGGGGGGCAATAACCACGGCGCTAAATCTTGAAGCCGTATTAGGAGCATTTGTGATGGGTATTATTTTCGGCACCATGCCGCGGCTTCCTCAGGCTACTATTCATAAACTGGAAAGCATTGCACTGGGAGTTTTTGCACCTATATTTTTTGGGGTGGCAGGGCTTAAGGTGAATATTGGCAGCCTTTTAGAGCCACAGCTTTTGCTTATCACCGCTATTGTTATATTTATTGCATCGGCAGGAAAGGTAATAGGTACCTACGCCGGTGCTCGTTTAATTGGCGGTAAAGATCACTGGAATGCCCTTGGTTTTGGGGCGGGCCTTAACGCCCGGGGTGCGATGGAAATTATTATTGCCACCATCGGTCTGAGATTAGGTATTCTGACTCAGGATATGTATTCCATTATCGTAGTGATGGCCATGGCAACTTCAATGATGGCTCCTACAGCCTTACGATGGGTGTTAGGTCATATAAAATCTGATAAAGAAGAAGAAGAACGCTTAGAACAGGAGAAACTGCAAGCCGGAAGCCTGGTGGCAGGAATTCACAGGGTTTTGATGCCGGTGAGGTGCCGCGGTAGTAAACTGACCAAAAATGCCGTTCAATCGGTTGAAGCCCAGATTCTTGAAATTTTAGGAAGCAAGAATGAACTGTCGCTGACGCTAATGACAATAGCGCGGGATGGAAACAGAGATCAATGCGTAAATTATCTGAATGAACTTTCAGGGATATTTAACCAACAAGAGATTATCACCAAAGTTGTGGAAGATGAAAAGGTTGGTGATGCCATATTGGATGAAGCAAAGAAAGATTATGATTTACTGGTTGTAGGAGCTACCGAACACCCGTCTGATAACTCTCATTTATTCAGTTCGGTAATTGACTATATTGTAAGGGTTGCACCTTGTCCCACCATGGTTGTTAAGGCTACCGAAGCAGATGAAAGTTGGAGCCCTAACCGCATTTTGGTACCAACCAACGGTGCGCTGCCTGCAAAAAATGCGGCCGATTTTGGGTTTGCCCTTGCCAAGTCTGACCCAAAGCGGGAAGTTTCTATTTTGAATGTGGTATTTGAGGAAGAATCATCGGCATATCATGTACGTAGAGATTTAGATGCAGATATGGAAAAATTCGGGCAGGAAATTGTTGACGAACTTAAAGCATTAGGCGAGACCATGAATGTTAAAACCCGGGCGGCAGTTGAAAAAGGCGAAAGTTCTGAAAAGGTAATAGCCGACTTTGCCCGGAGAAATGATTTTGATCTCATCATTTTAGGAACCAATATAAGGCCCGGCTCGAGCAGGCTTTATCTCGGCCCCAGAACTGAAAGTATTTTAGCTAATGCCCCTTGTCCGGTTATTATTTTTAATACATAGATAAAACTTCCATTTAAACAGGCTTTTTGTGGCAAAACAAAAAAGTTCACAGCGCTTAAAGAAAGAATTAAAATTATTTGATGTATATGCTATTGCTACCGGAGCTATGTTCAGCTCAGGCTTTTTCCTGCTTCCGGGTCTGGCAGCGGCACAAACAGGCCCTTCGGTCTTTTTAGCGTATCTTTTATCAGGTATTGTTGTTTTACCCACCATGTTTAGTGTGGCAGAACTAGCTCCCGCCTTACCAAGGGCCGGCGGCACTTATTATATTATTGACCGGGCTCTTGGGCCTTTAGTCGGTACTGTAGGCGGATATGGTTCATGGCTGGCGCTCATTTTAAAAAGTGCCTTTGCCTTAATAGGGATGGGGGCTTATCTGGCGATTTTCTGGGAAGTTAATATCACTGCAGTAGCAGTAATCCTTACTATTTCTTTTGGAATTATTAACATTATCGGAGCCAAAGAAACAGCCATTTTTCAGCGCATATTGGTCTCAGCTATTGTAGTAGTTATGGCTTTTTATATTGTGCAAGGGATATCAGAGTTATTTTCGCTGGGGCTTTTAGATTTATCGAGTGAACGTTTTACTCCTTTTTTAGAGAATGGATTTAGGGGTTTATTTGCTACGGTAGGTATGGTGTTTGTTTCTTATGCAGGGCTTACAAAAGTGGCGAGTGTCGCGGAAGAAGTTGAAAACCCGGATCGTAATATTCCGCTTGGCATGTTCTTATCAATCGGCACGGCTATTACAGTTTATACAGTGGGCGTTTTTATTATGGTCGTTTTTTTGGAGCCTTCCGCTTTCCGTGCGGATTTAACCCCGGTTGCTACTGCCGGTCAGCAATTTTTAGATTTTCTACCGGGACCAGGAGGTTTGATATTGGTAACTATCGCTGCCGTATCGGCCTTTGCTTCAACCGGTAATGCCGGTATCCTCTCTGCATCCCGCTATCCTTTTGCTATGGCTCGTGATAAACTGATCGCAAGTAAATTTGGCAATATTGGAAAACGCGGTACGCCTACTTTTTCTATTGTGTCCACCGTTTTGATCATGGTTTTTATCTTACTCGTATTTAATGTTGTAGAAGTGGCTAAATTAGCCAGTGCCTTTCAGTTACTGCTATTTTTTCTTTTGAATTTAGCTGTTATTGTAATGCGCGAAAGCCGTATCGAGGGATATGACCCTAAATTTAAATCGCCATTGTATCCCTGGATGCCTATCGCAGGCATGGTTTTTTCAGCCTACCTGATTATTGAAATTGGTTTTCTGTCTATATTTTTTACTTTGATAGTATCGGTATTTGCGGTGGGGTGGTACTATTATTACGCCTATGATAAAATTGATCGTGAGGGAGCTATTTTTCATATCCATGCACGTCTTGGAAAGAGAAAGGATTATGGTTTAGAGCGAGAGATGCGGGGAATATTACGTGAAAAAGGTTTGCGGGAAGAAGACCCTTACGAAAAGGTGATGAGCCGTGCTTTTGTAATTGATGAGGAGGATCCGGGTATGAGCTATAAGACACTCATTAAAAAAGCTTCGGAAAGATTTGCTGAGCGTTATCGTATGGATGCCGACGAACTATTTAGTCTTTTTTGGGAAAATCAGGAATCAGGTACTATCCCATTCGGGCAAGGCATAGCACTTAATCACATTCGACTTAAGGGTGATGTGTTGTCTGAAATTGTACTAGTGCGTATTCCCGAAAATATTTCACTAAGTCCGGAGGGCCATGAAGCGTTGAGTGAAAGCAAACAAAAAGGGATAAAAACACTGCGGGCTATTATATTTTTGGTTAGTTCTTCTGAAAATGCAGGGCAACATCTTCGTATATTATCGCATCTTGCCGAGGTAGTAGACAGCAGTTATTTTCTTGAAAGATGGAAGGATGCCACAAACGAAAGCGAATTGCGCGAAATCATGCTGCGTGATGAGCGCTTCATAAACATCACCATTTCAGATGAAAATGAAACCAGCAGAATCATCGGTAAGCAGATCAAAGAAATCAACTTGCCGGGTGAAAGTCTGGTAGCTATTATAAAAAGAGACGGCAAAATTAATATTCCTCATGGCGATACGGTTATAAAAAATGGGGATGAACTCTCGATAATAGGCAATAAGAAAGATATTGCTGAGATAAAAGAAATGGCGAGGAAAAGGGAAAGTTAGGTATAGGGGATAAGGTATAAGGAAATAGGCTGCACCTTATACCTTTATACCGCTATACCTTATACCAGCCTTTATTGAGTAGAAAGTCTTGGATTTCCTAAAGTCCCTGTTACTTCTAAAACAATTCCTGTCGAATCAGATGGTAAAGAGATCGAAAGAAGTTGTTCCACATTTTGCAAAACTCTCTCAAAGGCTGTTGACAATTCGCTTATCTTAATTTCCATGTTGTTTAATTCGGAACTTCCAATCGGCTTATTCAAATTAATGAAGCCCTTAGCCAAAAATTGTGCCAGTTCAGATTGAAGTCTTGTCTTTACATGTAGGGTATCTTTTTGAGATACCGGCTCAGAATAAAACCTGAGAGATTGAAAGGGGATTGCATCACTCTGATAACCAAAGCCCTGAATGAAAAAACGGTAGGTATTTTGGAAGGATTCCGAGGGTCTCCAGATTAAAGAGTCTGTAGAAAATTGATGAATTGCTCCTTTCCAGTAACTGTTTTTTCCTTCAGAAATCATGCCCGAATAGCTAAAATTTCGGGCAACAATTCCCGAGATGAGCGTCTCGGGAAACCGGAGCGTTAACCGAGAACTGTGAGCTTTAACAGAATGATCGATGGCTAAGGCTGTATCTTTAGCCATAGCAAGGATAGCATCCAGCGCATTGCCCTGATACAAGATTTGAAGAGTATCCATTTTTACTTCATAAAGGCTCTGTTGATTAAGGTATGAAGGCTGCCGAAGGGTAATATTTGCCTGATCTAAATGATCAAGCCCATAGGCGAGTCCGCCGAAATAGATATTCAGAAAATCAATATAGCCAATATCGAAGATTAATTGTTGCGCTCGTTGAATATGATCTTTAAAAATGACGGTTAAATCACTGAAAGATATTTTTCCGGAAAAGGGGGCCACTTCAACCGAAGAATATTGAACGGAAATGGAATCTGATTTCGCCGTTTGTTCCTGAATCGTTTTATCAATTTGTCGTTCAGCTTCGGAGGCGGCGAAGAAATGATAACCCAAGAGCGCAACAAGGAGCAGGATTAAGCCTATAAAAAAGTATTTTTTCTTCATGGTTTTAAGCTTTCAGCAGTCAGCTATCAGCAGGGTCAGTTTTTAGCCGCGGATTTGCACGGATTTAAACGGATCGGGTTAAGGCTTTTTTATTATCTGTACCAATCTGCATTAATCTGTGGATTTATCGCAATTAACAAGAGATTAACTTTGCTGCCGATTGTCTAAAATAGTGTGAACTCTTATAATGTCGTTATCCATTTCATACAGAACTGTTTGATGTTTACTAATAACAGCTTTTCTTAACTTAGTATCTTTTAAAGATGATGGATATAATTTTGGAAAGCGAACAACTATTTTCTCAAATTCTTTAAGCTTTTTTAGAAAATTATTCACTCCTTTTCATTCCATTCATCAAGAATATAGCCTTTAATAGATTGTATTTTTTTCGATGACTCAATTGACCAAATTACACGATATTTCATTAAGCATGCTTTTTCCAGAATTCTTCGCTGCTTAATGTATTCCCTTCCTGATGATCTTTTTGCCCCCTTTTTAACGATCTTTTTTCATCTTCTGTCAAATCATCAAACCAGTCTTTTGATTCTGAAGCCTCTTTTATAAGTTTTAATGTTTCCAGAAGTTCTTCATTTTCCGGTTTAGAGATCCATTCTATAACTTCTTCTCTGATTATATTATTCATAGCAATTCAGATTACTTTGTCTAAAAAAGAATGATAACAAAAATCCCGATAAGTTGTATTGTCACTTTATTTTAACCACTGATCTATGCAGATTAACACTGATAAAAAATCTGTGCCAATCTGCGTTAATCCGTGGCTAATTGATCAAGAATTTCCTCAAATGTAAGGCTTTCTTCTTCGCTGGCTTTCATATCCCGCAGGGTGAATTTTCCTTCGTTCAATTCATTTTCACCAACGATAATAGTGTAACGTGCATTCTCCCGATTGGCATCTTTCATTTGTGCTTTCATAGAGCGCCCTATATAATCTATTGATGCGGAAAGGCCGGCGTTACGGAGCTTGGGGAGATGACTCAATGCCCATTTTCGTGCTTTTTCACCCAGCGTGACAATATAAATATCTAATTTTTGCTCTTCTGCCAGTTCAATACCCAGTTCTTCGCAGGCAATAAGCAGACGCTCAATACCGGCAGCAAATCCTACTGCGGGCGTATGCTGTCCACCGATTTCTTCAACCAGTAAATCATATCGTCCCCCGCCCCCGAGAGCATCTTGAGCCCCCAAATCGGGACTGATAAGCTCAAAAGCAGTGCGAGTGTAATAATCGAGTCCGCGAACCAGGTGCGGATCTTCTTCAAACGAAATCTCTAAATTGTTCAGCAATTCTTTCACTTTTGCGTAGTGTTCGGCTGTTTCATCATTTAAAAAATCAGTAATGATGGGTGCATCTTCGATAAAGGGTTGGTCTTCATCCTCTTTCGAATCGAGAATGCGCAGGGGATTGGTTTCGAAGCGTTTTTGGGAGATTTCACTGAGCTTTGACAGGTTGGGACGGAAGTAATCCTGCAGGGCTTTTTTATACGCTTTCCGGCTTTCCGGGTCACCTACTGAATTAACTTTAAGCGTAGTATTGGTGATGCCGATCCGGTTATAAATAGCCATCATAAAAGCGATGATATCGACATCAGCGGCGGGGTCATCAGCACCCATAATTTCTGCCCCAAACTGATGAAACTGGCGCTGTCGTCCTTTTTGGGGACGTTCGGCGCGGAACATAGGTCCGATGTAATACAAATTTTGTGTACCGCCGCGCTGCTCTAGGTGATGTTCCACAAAAGCACGCGCAACCGGCGCGGTACATTCGGGACGTAAGACATAATGGTCCTCACCCCGTTCGAAAGCGAACATCTCTTTGGAGACGATATCCGTGAGCTGCCCCACGCCGCGGGCAATCAGTTCGGTTTGCTCCATGATAGGGGTACGGATTTCATCGAAGTTAAACTTTTTGGCCTCTTCCCGGATAATACGTTCGATAGTTTGCCATTTTTCAACTTCACCCGGCAGGATATCTACCATCCCCAAGTGCGTTGTAAACGTCGGTTGCGCCATGAAATATAATTATTCTAAATTTTCTTAATTAATTAAGCGGTTCAAAGATAATATAGGATAAGGAGAAATTCTTATTATAAAACTCGAAATTCGAATGACTAAAATCCGAAACGGTACAAGTTGAAATTCAAATACTTAAGAGGTCGTCGTTTCGAATTTTGATCATTAGGATTTTGAATTTAAATTTCAGCCAATACAATTTTGCCGGTGTTTTTATTTTCTTTCATGCGCTGATGGGCTTTTTCGACTTCTTTCCAGTCAAACGTAGAATCAATCACCGGCTTTAATGTATTATCTTCAAAAAGAGACAGGCTTCGATCAACAAAATCTTTGGTAAGGGCGATTTTATAATCATCAGAGCGATTGCGAAGGGTTGATCCCATGATGGATAAGCGTTTTCGGAGTATGGGAGCAAGGCTTAGATTTTTGATTTTATGTCCACCTAAAAAAGAGAGGTACACCACTTTTCCGCCCATTTTCAGCACATCAATATTTTTTTCCCAATAAGGGGCCCCGATGAAATCGATGATAAGGTTGACCTGCTCTTCACCAATATCCTTTTTAATCTCATCCACGAAATTCTGTTCTTTATAATTGTAGGCGAAGTTGGCTCCAAGCTCTTTGCACTTTTCAAGTTTGTGCGCTTGACCGGCTGTGGTTGCTATTTCAGCATCAAGGAGATGTCGTGCCAGTTGAATAGCTGCTGTACCCACACCGCTTCCTCCCGCATGAATAAGCACCGTTTCAAACTCCTGAAGTTTACCCAGCCATACCAGCGCCTGAAAGGCAGTGAGAAAAGTCTCGGGAATAGCCGCGGCTTCTTCGAACGAAAGATTCCCGGGAATAGAAATAGCCATGTCTTCATGAATTACACAATACTCAGCATACCCACCTCCTGAAAGCAGTGAAAAAACTTTATCTCCGGGTTTCCATAAATTAGCTTCAGAGCCTGCTTTTTCTACAACACCTGCCATTTCGAGTCCCAATATTTCGCTGGCACCTTCGGGGGATGGATAATTGCCGGCTCGCTGAAGCAGATCAGCGCGATTTACTGCCGTAGCTTTTATTTTGACAAGTATCTCTTTCGGGCCCGGTTCCGGCGTGGGAATTTCTCCAACTTTAAGCGTTGAGCTTTTACCCGGGTTGATGATTTGAATAGCTTTCATGAAATTGCTGCGGATTACACGAATTGGAACGATTAAAACTTAATTTATCCTGCTTGAACCACCGGTTTTATTTCTCCATGGTCTTTATTTTGGGCTTCTAGCCGGGCGATATCCAATTCATAGTCGGCTTGCAATCCAATCCAGAATTCAGGAGTTGTACCCAATGCTTTTGAAAAACGAAGAGCGGTGTCTCCAGTTATACTGCGACGTTTTCGCACAATGTCGTTTATTCGATTGGCCGGGACATGAATAGTACGGGCAAAAGCACGCTGACTGATTTTAAGAGGTTTAAGAAATTCTTCCAGCAATACTTCTCCGGGATGGACGGGTTGTAACAATTCAGTATTCATTTTATTCCTGTTAGTGGTAATCAACAATTTCAACGTTCCAGGCATCATCATTCTGCCATTCAAAGCAAATTCTCCATTGTTGGTTGATCCGGATGCTCCATTGATCAGAACGATTTCCTTTTAATTTTTCTAGCCGATTTCCCGGCGGAACACGCAAATCCGTTATATTTTCCGAACGGTTGAGCATGCGTAGTTTCCGTAACGCTTTTTGCTGAATATCGTTCGGTAACTTTTTAGATCGTTCAAGGTTAAATATTTTTTCTGTTTCTTTGTCTTTGAAAGAACGTATCATGCAGTAATATGTTATGTAACACAGGACAAATTATGAAAAAAAACTTTGTTTCCCAATCTTAGTTATTTTCAGAACAATGGATTTAGGGGTGAAAAACCTTTCTCACCCACTCCATACCTTTCATTACCAGGCCTTTCACATCATCGGAAAGGTTGAATAATAAAATCAATCCCACAAAAATAAAGGTAATTATCAGTGATCGTACGATGACATCAATAAAGAAGTTGTACAGGTAGGGAATTTGAAAGGAGAGTAAGAGGCATCCGGCGGCAATTAAGAGTACTGCCAAAGCATTCCATTGAAAAGGCTGCATGGAAAACTTCACCTCCACAAAAACAACTTTTATAAAATTGTAGATAAAGATAGACAGGGCTGTGGCTGTAGCTGCTCCTACAATTCCATAAGGTGGAATTAGCAAATAGTTTGTTGTAATAGTCAGAAAAATCAACAGGATATTGGTATACAAGTCAAAACGGTAATATTTTGAATTGATGATAATACCACCATTAACACCTGTAGCCATTCCAAATAATTTGGCCGCTCCGATGATAATAACCACCCACTGGATGCCGTCGTATTCGGGGGGCAGCAAGTACATCAGGTTATGCATATTGGCCCAGATTCCCACAAAAAGCAAGCTTCCGGCTATGATTTGATTTAGCGATGTGCGCTTGTAGAGTGATTCAATTTCATCATATTTCTTATTTTTTATCATCCCCGCCAGCAAAGGCACGGCAATTTTGCTGATGGAACGCTGGGGAATGGCAATTACAGAGCCTACATAAAAGGCGATGGCATACACAGCGGAGCTGCTAAGATCAATCATGGCGCCAAGCATGATGATGTCGATATTACCGACCAGCAAAGTGGCAAGTCCGCCTAAAAGAGAGTAAGCTCCATAAACTCCCATGCCTTTGATAAAACGGCGTTTCCCATTTCTAAAAGGCAGGGAAAGTGAAAGTTCACCTTTGCGGAAAAGGTAGATTAGCAGATAAAGCGGCTGCAGGTTATATACGACCACAAAACTTATCATAAATTCGGTAAATGAAATGAACCCAAAATAGTAGATGACGAGCAGCAGAATAATGAGCGTCCGCATCAGTACTTCATTCAAGAATGAGCCGGTCACCGAATCCCGCAAGGCCTGAATATAGCTGTTGAAAACCTCAAAGAAGAGTACTGCAAAGATCAGGGGAAATAGATAAAAATAATATTCAGCAAAAAGGGCAGATTGATCACTGTAATAGCTGATAAAAGTGTCTTTAAAAAATAAAGAGAGCAGAATGAAAAGGCTGAAGCCGATTAGCGGGATAAGAACGGCCAGGGTCAGTAAGCTGCTGCGTGAATCATCCGAATGATGGAAATAGGGGAAGTAGCGAATGATGATATTTTTAATACCTAAATGCGCAAACTGAGCGCAGACCAACGCCAACGAAATCAGCAATCGGATAAGTCCAAATTGATCAGGCGTTACAATACGCGGGAATAAAAGAATAGTAGAAACAAATCCCAGTGCCACTCCAAGATAGGAGATGATAGTGTTTTGTATGCTTTGTCGAATAATTATGCCCAAAAATAACCTTCTTAATTATTGCAGGTATTTATTTTTTGACGGCTTCCACTATATAATAATAGGGAACGAAAAGCCTTAATACAGGCCTGATGCCTAGTATAAAGGAAGGACTCGTCCATTTTTCTTTTCGTATGACTTTCCATCCGGCATGATCTAAAAGCCAATCAAATTGCCAATCTTCGAATTCATGGAAATGGCGATCCCAAGGGTCGTTTTCATTATAATGAGTTTTTGAAAACCAGATATTCAACGGAACACTTGCAAAAAGCCGGTCTGCGGTAACATTTTGAAGCACATCCAGTGGATTTACCAAATGCTCAAGAACTTCGAAGGCTGTTATAGCATCGGACGAATATTTTTGCAGGCTTTGGGGCTTTTTATCAAGGTCGAAATTTGTATTGGTAACATCAAAACCGCCTTGTTGCATTAAATTGCTTAACCGGTTCGGTCCGCCGATATCAAGAATCGAAGAAGGGGGATGTTCACTTTCTTTAATGAAGCGGATTGTTTTTTTAAATCGCACTTCATGGGGATCGTAATTAAAAAATTTATTTAAATTCAGCATTAACTTTTTAAGGTTTAATAATTTTTAGGATGTAAAATATCCCTTCCAAATCCACCAACGGAACTGAAATAAAAGTTTAGCTTTGGAAATATTAAAAGTTAAAATATAACCCGCAGCCAAAGGAATGGAAGCAAAAAGTTTTCCGGGCTCAGATATCCAATTGAATAATTTTTGTTTAACAGAAGCATTTCCCAGCTGAAGTCTCATGCTTTGTCCCAGCCCCAATGCTTGTTGACGAATATAGTCAATAGTTAGGCGATCGGCATTCACCCGGTGAAATAAAAATGCATCTGGGAGATAGTAAATATCGCGAGATTCAGATCTAATCCGCTGAAAAAGCTCTTTTTCTTCACCCGCGTTTAAGATTTTCCCTTTACGTCCCAATTCGATATCAAAAAGGCCAATGTCTTCAAATATGGATTTTTTAAAACCCATATTTCCGCCAAAAGGATACTTATTTTTAGGATATTTTTTCAGAGAGTTTCCCAAATCATGGTAGCCTAATAATGGCAGTAAAAAATGAGACATCCATTTTGGCCGCGGATCATCAAACTGTACATGAATTTTTCCACCGGCTGCAACGGCATCGGGTTTTTCAGAAAAGAAAGAAACCCATGCAGGGATGAGTGATTTTCCGGCGTGAATATCATCATCCAAAAATACCACCCTTGTAGCCAATGCTTCTTTGATACCGCGGTTGCGTGCGTAAGACAAACCTTGTTGCGGCTCTTTGAAATATCGAATGACTTCATCATCTTTATTCTGCGATTGGTATTTTTGTATAATTGCCTGGGTGTTATCCTGAGAATTATTGTCGATAATCAACAGCTCAAAGTTTAAATTAGGCGAAACATCTTGCAATAATGATCTAAGCGTATCATCCAGATATGCAGCCCGGTTGTAGGTACAAATGATAAAAGTAACATCTGGCTTATGCCCCATAAACTTGGTAACCCTTTTAGATTGAGTCTGAAAATACATTTTTTTCGAACGATTTTGAATTTTGAATAAATTAACCTGACGTTTAGCAACTTGCCCTATATAAAATCAAAATCAATTTCCTTAACCGGTTTCACACGAAATTAGATGATGAAACAATTTCAACCCCTTATTTCTGCGGTTGTAACCACCCATAACCGGGCCGGCTTACTGCCACGGGCTTTGGATTCTGTGATTCGGCAAAGCTATTCTAATTTAGAATTAGTTGTGGTGGATGATGGCTCGGAAGATGAAACCCGAGAGGTAGTTGAGAAATATCAGCACAAAATTAATTTGGTTTATATTCGCAACCGGCAATCTTTAGGAGCTCCCCGGGCCAGAAATAAAGGAATTGAAGCAACCGGCGGAGAATTCATTGCCGGACTTGATGATGACGACGAATGGCATGAAGATCGGATTTCAGAACTTATGTCCGTTTACTCGGATGATTATTCGTGCATCACTTCTGATACTAGAATGGTTTATTCAAAGGGTGAAGTAGTCTGGAAGAAGAAAAAAGTTATCGATCTCAGTACGCTACTGTTTACGAATCAAGTGGGGAATCAGGTTCTGGCAAGGCGTGAACGCCTGCTGAAAGTGGGAGGATTTGATCCCAACTTGTCAGCCGCCCAGGATTATGATTTGTGGATACGACTTTGTGCGGAATATGGTCCTGTCCAAAATGTGCAGAAGCCGTTGCAGAGAATCTATATGGATCATCAGGAGAACCGAATTACAGATCAATCGTCATTTAAAGGCTATTTACAGTTCTATCAAAAGCACAAGCACCGGATGAATAGAAAACAGCGTAAATACCAGCTTTACAACATACGCCGGGCACAGGGAAAGCAGGAGGGGATTTCTGAGTTTTTTAACTGGGTTCCTTCACAGCGATACTTCAAAGAAGCTAAACGGATTTTAGCTGATCAGCTTTGGAAATGAGCTTTTTATACCCTTTCAAACTTCGCTGAAAGCCAGGCTGTTTGAGTGACATCATACGGATTAGGATATTCACTACCTGCTTTTACTGAATCGTATAGGCCTGTTTCAACAGATTTAAAAACTTTCATATTCAGGCATTTAAATTCAGGATTAAACCTTTCAACAATATCAGCTTCAAATTTATGGGGTTCGCAATTAGTAGGCTCATGGTTGATCTCTACCAAAAGCAGAAACAGACCTTTTGATTTGACTACTCGCTTTATTTCTGAAATAGATTCACCTACATTTGAAACGTGATCTAAAGAGTTGAACGCACAGGCAACATCAAAATAAGCATCTTCGAACGGTATTTTTTCAGAGGGGCTGCTGTAATATTCCATTTGGTGTTTGTCAGCGCCCAATTTTAAGTAGCTTTCGGCAAGGGGATCCAAACCGACCCTTCGCTCACTCATCGTTGCCCATTCCAGACTTCCTCTGGGACCGCATCCGATGTCCAGTATTTTTTTGTTACTATAAAATTCATCATCAAGAAGGAAATGCTGGGTATAGAAAAATTTATAATGATCGTTAGAGAAGTTTCCTTCCTGGCTTTTTTGGCTCTTCCAGTAGCTTAACTCTGCATATTCTTTCCACTTTTGTGGAAAAGCACTTGCTAAAATATTGCTGATAAATTTCTTCACTCTGTAATTTTATTTTCTCTTCTTTTCCAAATCAACCCCGCGGCTCCGATCCCGCTAATCCACAAAATAATGTGTCCTGCCCACGCAATGCGGCCACCCCAAACGGCAGAGACAGGCTCAAAAGCCATCGTGATGGTATGCCTGCCGGCAGGAACTTTAAGTCCGCGAAGTACAAAATTTGTTTTATAAATTTCTGTCGGTTCACTATCAATGGCAGCCTCCCAGCCGGCGGGATAATAAATTTCGCTGATTACCAGGAAACCTTCTTCGGATGAAGAGGTTTCAAGTTCAATAGTATTGGCATCGTAATGAGTCACCGAAACCTGAGCGGTGGTATCAGTTGATGCCTGAATCGGTTCATTCGTTGCAACGATGGCGGTTGTAGCGGGATGAAAGCCGGCTTCCGGCTTCATGAGTTCGGCAGCTTTCTGCGGATTTGAAACGGTAACTACCGAATCAACAAAAAAGGCTTTGGGTAGTACATCATCATTGCGATACACCTGCTGCCCGTTTTGACTAAATACTTCGGTATAATTTTCAAACGGAAGGGGACGGCTTGCCGTGATGAACTTCACGTTTAGCATATCAAGAATAGCATGATTAATACCTGTCGGAGTTATCAGCAGGTAATCAATCAAATCCTGGTAACGTGCCAACTTTGCGCCCGTATAGCCGCCGATAGTAGGATAAAAATAAGCCGGAATGGCATTGTTAAAGGGATTTCGATTCAGCGGGAAAACACGATATGGCCAGCCGCTTTCACTCTTGATATTTTGCATGATGTATTTATCAACCGGCTGCAACCGCTGTTGAATAACTTCTTCTGCAGAAATTTCATCACTCACCATGCGGCTTTCAGTGATGTAGCGCGCATCTACAGCCAGCACATCATAAATACTTATAAACAGTAAACCTGCCGCCAGATAACCTTTGCTTATTTTACCTTTCATGAACCCCACAATCAGTCCACCGGCTGCTATAATAAGAATCAGGTAGCGAAGCGCATCGCTGTTCGCCATCTCCTTGCGTTCCGGCTTTAAACGCGTATTGATGAAACTCTGGACCGACCGTTGCACCCGCGGATCATTGGGAGAAATATTATTCTGTTGCGCCACTTGCTGGGCATATTGCTGAAATTCACCCGGTTTCTCAAAGGAGAGCAGAGCTTCGCTTCCCAAAACGAAAATAAGTCCGAGGGCGAGGGCGATTCCGAGCGGGATATATAAATCTTTAAGTGATTTCTGCTTGTCCCTGGCAAGATCAATCAGTGCTTCAGTGCCATAGACCGTAAGTACGGAAAAACAGAAAACGGTAACGATAAGCCACATTTCAGGTGTGCGGAACTTGTTGAAGTAGGGCACATAGTGAAACATAAACTCATTGAGCAGCGGAAAATGATAGCCCAGTGAAAAGAGCAGGGTCAGCGAACCTACACCAAAAAACAGGTACTTTAGTTTCTTTCGGTATCTGAAAAGTCCGACTAAAGCCAAAACAAAAGCTACGGCCCCGAAGTAATGCGGGCCGCTCGTAAAGGGCTTCGGTCCCCAGTAAGCCTCACCCGATGCGCCGCCATATAAACCGGGGATGATCAGCGTAAACAGTTCTCCAATACCCTGTGACCAACTAAAAGCATATTCAAGTGAAAGTCCGCCGCTTTGGGAGGTATCAAGAACCGAGCCGCCGCGGGTACTATATTGAGCATACTCGTACAGTCGCCAATAGGCATCAATGCTGCAAATGATGGCTAAAACGCCGGCTCCGAAAGCGATGCCTGTGCGCTGCAACCAATCTTTAAGATCATCTGTTTTGTAGCGCATCCAAGTATCATAAACCCACCAAAAGCCGAGCAGATACAGAAAATAGTAGGTGACCTGCGGGTGATTGGCGCGTAATTGAAGCGTCATGGCCAGCGCGAAGGTAAAAAAGGCCAGTAGCTTTTTATTTGACCGGGAGACTAAATAATAACCCACAAACATCCAGGGGATGAAAGCGTAGGCAACGAACTTACTGTAATGTCCTGCTTCAATGATGATGGGAATATAGGTGGTGAAACTGATCAGAACAGCCCCTAAAGCCGAAGAAAATGGACGCATTCCCTGAATCACAAAAAACAGATAAGCGCCTCCGAGAAGAATCCAGTAAAAAGGGATGGGATAGGTATCACCGGAAATCCATTTTATGAGTGTGTCAATATTAGGTGGCGATGGGGGATTATGGGTGACCACCGAAGGCATTCCGGAAAACATATTAGTTGCCCATTTGGGATGTTCGCCGTCATGCGTTTCGATATAGTCTACCACCGATTCAGCCCCGGCGCGCCATTGGATCACATCGTGCCCCATAAATTTTTTGCCGCCCAGAAAAATAGCGGAGTAGAGAATAACGGGCAGCAGAAATAAAATGACGAGCGCAATAATGTGCTGCTTATTTTCCGAAAGCCGCGAGATAAAATCTTCTTTTAAAGAATGGTACTTTTTTGAAGCCAAAGTGATATTTTTGTTTTCGTTTATTTAGTAAATCCCGAAAAAGGTCATCCCCCTGCGCCCCCTTCAAAGGGGGACAACTTGCTGTGACAGCAGTATTAGATGATTTAAGTTTAATTCAAAACTCAAAATTCATCATTCAAAATTCTCATTCTATAACCTTCGGTACACGGAAATAATCAGAATCGGCATCGGGGGCGTTTTTCAGTGCATCCTGGTGCGGAAGCGGCTCTTCGGCTTTGTCATCACGCAGGCGATACTCCAGGTCAATGACGTGCTCAAGGGGTTCAACATCAGAGGTATCCACTTCTTCGAGGGTTTCCATATGCTCAAGAATTTGATTCATGTCACGGACTAACGCTTCCGTTTCTTCGGGATTCAGTTGCAGCCGGGCAAGATTAGCTACATAATCAACATCTTCTCTGGTTACTGACATGGCGGCTTTTTGTACTTTAAATTTAGTTTACAATAGATATTAATTTAACAAAACAAGAGAACAGTTAACAATATTTCAGTGAGCAGCTATCAGTTAACAGTTAGCAATGCTGCCGACCTGTTTAGAACTGTCGAACTGATCACTGTTAATTGCTCATTGTTAACTGCTCACTGGATAGTTATCGCAATTATTGGCATTTTACCTGATAAAATTTTTATAGCACAAAATGATCAAACAGAAAGTTACTATTGTAAATGATGCAGGCCTTCATGCCCGTCCTGCGGCGGCATTGGTGAAAACGGCCGGCAAATTTGATTGCGAATTTTACATTCACATGTATGGCTATAAAGTGAATGGCAAAAGTATTTTAGGAGTGATGACGCTTGCCGCCGAAAAGGGGGCTGAACTGGAACTTGAGTTTGACGGAGCGGATGAAAATCAGGCTGCCGAAGCGATTGTTGAGCTGATCGACAACGGATTTGGAGAAGAATATGAAGGACAGGATGAATAACGAAATTTCACTTTCCGGTTCACCCGGTTCATCCGGTATTATTATTGGAAAAATCAGCCTGTACCGTCGGGAAGATACGGCTGTTTCATCAGAAGAGATTGATGATGGAGAGATTGACCTGCAGATTGAGAAATTTAACCGGGCACGTGAAAAAGCGATGCTTGGCCTGGAAGAACTTTTGGGAGAGCAAGATGATGAAACGGTTATTGAGCTGATAAACACGCAGATTGAAATGATCAATGATCCCGATTTGCGCCAGCGCGTGGAAATGGAAATAAGTAAAAACAATCAACCTGCTGATTCCGCTATCCATACTGTTTTTGGTGAATATCTGGATGTTTTAAAGCAAAACCAGGATGATGTGCTTCTCGATCGGTCAGTTGATATTACAGATATCCGCGACCGACTTATTCAATTTGTCAACCATCACTTCTCAAAAGCCCAAATTGAAGAAAATACTATTTTGGTGGCCGGGGAATTGAGTCCGCGAGAAGTGATTGAGTTTTCAGATGCTAATATCAAGGGTATTATAATGGGCCGGGGAGGAAAAACTTCTCACGCCGCCATCATTGCCCGTTCAATGGGTATTCCAACCGTAGTAGGTTTGAAGAAAGGTGCAGATGCTATCGATGATGGAAAAGAAGTGGTTTTAGATGGTAACACGGGTAAAGTGATTGTAAATCCGATGAAGTCAACCCGTCAAAAATACGAAAAGCTTATTGAACAGCAGTTGAAGCATCAGGCTGAGATGGAAGCTTTTTGCGGGGAACCGAATGAAACATCCGATGACTATTCTTTCACCCTTCGTGCCAATATTGAATTCGCCGAAGAACTGGATTCAGTTAAAAAATGCAGGGCTGAGGGTATAGGTTTACTGCGAACGGAATCGATTTATTTGCAGCGTGAACATTTTGGCGATCTGCGGATGCAAGAGACTTTTTATAAAGCTATTTTGGAAGGTACAAAGCCTCACCCCGTAACCATCCGGCTTTTTGATGCGGGTGGCGACAAATTCTTTAAAAGGTCACAAAAAGAGCAAAATCCTTTTTTAGGATGGCGTGGCATTCGAATGCTTCTGGATGAGGAGAAACTGCTCAAAAACCAGTTGAAGGCTATTTTAAAGACGGCAGGTTGCTTTCCCGGACGCCTGCGTGTTTTGGTGCCGATGGTTTCTACACTCGAAGAAGTTTTGGAGGTGAAGAGATTAATGGCAGATGTGCGGAATGAATTAAAGGAAGAAGGAATTGCTGTTGATGAACAGCTTCCATTTGGTGTTATGGTTGAAGTGCCAAGCGTGGCTTTACAGGCTGAGGTATTTGCCGGACATACTGATTTTTTAAGTATAGGAACCAACGATTTAACACAATATACACTTGCAGTTGACCGTGGAAATGAGCTTATTTCTGATCTTTATGATCAGCGTCATCCCGCTGTGTGGCAACTTATTAAGCATGTTTCCGAAGCCGCGAAAAAGAAGTATATTCCACTCGCTGTTTGTGGGGAATTAGCATCAGACCCGGTTTCGGCCTGTTGCCTGATGGGGATGGGAATCAGCGAGCTGAGTATGAGTACTTCCGCAATACCGGCAGTAAAAAAAATGTTGCGGACTCATTCACTGACAGAAATGAAGCAATTGATGAAAAACACATTGAAAAGTGAAACAGTGGATGATGTTAACCGGATTTTTAGTAAGTGGGAGTAAATAGTATTGAATGATGAAGATTTTATTAGGGAATGGCTAATTATCAAAAGCTTAAATTATAAAACTTACTTACGTTGGACTTAAATTAAACAAGAAAAAATTATATGGATTCAGCATTTATCCAATCAATCGACACCCAAAATATGTGGGATCTTCTGGCAGGATTTCCGGAGCAATGGAAAGAGGCGATGGACCTAACCGAAGATCTGGAACTTACGATTGATGAAGATCTTATTACTAAAATTTGTTTTGCGGGAATGGGCGGTTCCGCTATTGGGGCCGATTTGATCCGTGCCTACAGTTATCGAAGCTGTCCTTTTCCGGTTCAGGTGGTGCGCCACTATGAAATTCCCGCCTGGGTTGATAAAAATACCTTATTCATCAGTTGCAGTTTTTCAGGAAATACAGAAGAAACACTTTCGGCCCTGGGAGCCGCACGGCGACAAGGTGCTCAAACGGTTGCTATAACATCGGGCGGTGAACTGATGCTCAAAGCTGCCAAAGAAGATTTTGACTATGTAAAAATTCCCGGTGGGATGCCTCCCCGGGCTGCACTGGGTTATAGCTTTGTTCCGCTTTTCCGCATTTTTCAACATCTTGGTTTTATAGAGGAAAGTGAAGATGTGTTGGATGAAACTTATCAGCTTTTAAGCGAACAGAAAGATTTACTATCCGATGTTAAAGACAATGAAGCCCTGAATTTGGCCGAAGAATTAAACGATACGCTTCCCATCATCTATTCTGATGCCACTATTATGGAGCCGATAAATCTTCGCTGGCGGGGACAGTTTGAGGAAAATGCCAAAACACTGGCTTACGGAAATACGCTGCCCGAGATGAATCATAATGAAATAGTAGGTTGGGAACATATCGCTCATCTTACGGGACGCCTGTCGGTTATTATGCTGATTGACAGAGAAGACAATGAGCGCGTGAAACGGCGGATGGAAGTGGTACAGGAGCTCATTTCCGATCAGACGGCGTCTATGCACATGCTTAAAACCCGGGGTGAAAGCCGCTTGGCTCGAATGTTTTCACTTATTCAACTGGCAGACTGGACCAGCTTTTACCTGGCAATGCTGAATGAAATTGATCCCACGCCCATCGCTAAAATTGATTTGCTGAAAAGTAAACTTGCCGAAGCATGATTGAATGTTGAATTAGCTTGCTAACCCTCTGTGTATCCCTTTTGCCGTAAGGTATTCCTTCGGAAGTGCTTCTCCGTGTAACGGCCCTGCAATTTCATAAAGTAAGAGAAATTAACAGGATCAATTTATTCAGTGAATTGAAATGATTATTGCTCAAAAGAAATTGTTTTAAAAGATAATTGTAGAGTGAAGGCAAACCCGAATTAAAGATGGGTGAAAAATTCGATATTTCAGTTTTTAATAATAAGCTGTCAACTCAGTGGTTGGGACATAGTATTTGTTATTTTAATGAATTAGAATCAACCAATACCTATGTGAAAAAGCTGCCGAAAGAAGAGGTCCATCAGGGGATGATTTGCCTGACCGACAATCAGCTAAAAGGCCGCGGGCAGTATGAACGCAGATGGGAATCTGAAACCGGAAAAAATTTAACCTTCTCGCTGGTTTTTCGTCCGCAAAGTCCCAGGGGATTTCATGTGCTGACCCTGGCCTGTGCCCTGGCTTTAGTAGAGCAGTTATGCAGTTTGGTGGGTGAAAGTTCCTGCGCCTACATCAAATGGCCCAATGATGTAATATTAAAAAGAAAGAAGGTGGCAGGCCTTCTTACCGAAACCGTATTTAATGGAAATCATCTGGACCGCCTTATTTTCGGAATGGGCTTGAATGTTAATCAGGCTTCATTTTCGCCGGATTTGGTTGATAAAGCTACTTCCATTCATCTGGAAACGGGTAAGGTGATTAGCCGAGAACACTTTTTATGTGAATTGTTGGGCCGCATTGAGCATAAGTATAGTTTGTGGCACCGCAGACAAGACGGTTTGCTGAAATCAATTAACCGGAGTATAAATGGCTATGGCAAATGGATTGGTTTAAAAGTGAATGATAAATTACGTGATGATTCCTACAAAATGCTGGGGGTTGATGAATCGGGGAAGCTGCTAATGCTAAATCAGGATGGTGGAATCGAATCTTTTTCTTATGAACAAATCCGACTTGTCACCGATTGAAAAAGCGGTTCAGAAGGGCATTCAATGTTATTTTTCTGATGCTTCACGCCCTTTCTTTATCATCGGCGTAAGTGGCGGTATCGATTCCATGAGCCTGCTGTATTCATTCCATAAACTGAGGATTTCTGCACTGGTGTCGCATATCAATTATAAAAAACGGGGTGAAGCGTCAGATAAAGACGCCGAACTGGTTGAACAGATGGCTTTTCAATGGGGATTTGAATGCCATACCACCACCGTTGATCCTGCCGAAGCCGAAGGAAAAAATTTTCAACAGTGGGCGCGCGACTTGCGGTATGATGTTTTTCGTGGCCTTAACCGGGAGCATAATGCTGACGGCATCGCCGTAGCTCATAACCAAGACGATCAGATTGAGACCATTTTGCAAAAGATTTTCCGCGGCGCGGGACTTGAAAGCTGGAGCGGCATGGAAACTTGGAACGGCGAATTATTTCGCCCCCTTTTAGAAGTTTCGCGCGACAATATTGAAAAATACGCGGAGAAAGAATCGATTCCCTACCGAACGGATAAATCAAACCTGGAATCCGACTTTGCCCGAAATTTTTTACGTAATGAATGGCTCAAAAAGATGGATGAGTTTTTTCCGGGATGGAAAGAGAACGTGGAACGGGTAAGTCATCAGGCCCGAGATTACGGGCAGGCTTTGGAGTGGATCAATCGCCGCATTTCAGATTCCTGGGGAATTGACCGGCAAGCCTTTCATTCGCTCAATAAAAATCTGCAAAAAGCGCTGATTTTGCATCTCATCAAACAAAAAGATCCCTCACTTCAAATTTCACATAAAAACCTGGCACAACTCGAGGGACTTATCGATTTACAAACAGGAAAGGAGATTCAGCTTACAGAAATTTTTTCGCTGGTTCGGGACCGCGATCGTTATGTGATTAGGAGAAATTTAGAAAGAAAAGATGTTCTCATCACTCTAAAATACGAGCAGCTTCAAGCTTCACCTGTTGAGAAAAATGGCCTTATTTTCTCGGTTGGAGTATATAATGAGCCTGATTTCAGTAAAGCCCTTTATTTAGATGTAGAAAAAGTTCATTGGCCTCTTAGTTTGCGAAACTGGCAGGAGGGGGACGAATTTCAGCCACTGGGAATGGAAGGACATCAAGCCGTTTCCGATCATTTGACGAACCGAAAAGTGAGTGCGGCTTATAAAAATCAGGCTATGGTGATAGAATCTTTTGAAGAAACAATTTGTGCCGTTATCTTTCCGTCAATTAAAAATAAGGTTCAGCCCGGCACCATTTCGGAAAAGTTTAAGTGTGATGCCGGAACGGATTTCTGCCTGAAAATAATGTATGCTTAATAGCCACAAAAGCACTGAAACACAAAAAAATAATATTTTTGTGTTTTAGTGGCCTTAAAAACAGAAATTAATTAAATGTCACTTTACAAACCCCAAACAGTTGAATGTAACGGAGAAACATTCAAAGTTTATTTAAGTCAGGAAGAAATTGAAGAACGTGTTGCCGAGTTAGGCCGGGAATTAACAGATCAGTACAGAGATAAACATCCCATTTTTATCGGTGTTTTAAACGGTGCGTATATTTTCCTATCCGACTTGATGCGCCATGTTGATATTCCCTGCGAAGTCGATTTTCTGAAACTTAGCAGCTATGGTGATGAGAAAGTTTCATCTGGACAGGTAACCGATCTGAAAGATATTGACGCGGATATTGCGGGCCGTCATGTGGTACTGGTTGAGGATATTGTTGATACAGGACTTTCCATGAAATATTTGGTTGATAAATTGCAGAAGAAAAGTCCCGCCTCTATTGCTTCGGTTACCCTTTTGCACAAAACAGAAGCTACTCATCACGAAGTACAGCTGGACTATGTAGGGTTCAGAATTCCTACCTTGTTTGTGTTGGGCTACGGGCTTGATTACGCGCAGGAGGGACGAAATCTGGCTCAAATCTATATTTTAGACGGGGATGATGAGTGAGGCGTGAAGAGTAATACGTAATGAGTAAATCTCTCACTTGTTACTCATTACGTATTGAGTGCGGAGAGAGAGGGCCAACTACGCCAAGGCTTCGTTGACTGCAAGATTCGTTTTTCCAACACGGCTTTCCCGGATCCCGTTTTAAAATATTTCTCCAATTCTCTTGCTTTTTGTTCTGTTTACACGGCTATATATGCTTCAAGCATAAACGGAGCATAACGCTTGGTCGATTGAGTCTTTCCTAAATTATGATCTCGATATCTGTTTTTCAGATCACTTGTAAACCAATATATCGCCAATCTTCTTTTTTACTTTTAATATATAAACATACTGCATAACCCTGAGAACAGATATTAAACCAAGAATGCCTGTGCTCCGAAGTCTTGGCGCAGGAGTGCGGAGAGAGAGGGATTCGAACCCTCGATACCCTGTTGAGGGCATACTCCCTTAGCAGGGGAGCGCTTTCGACCGCTCAGCCATCTCTCCAAGGGATGGCAAATATAAGCCGCTCAGGAAATCTTATCAATGTTAAAATTAATTTTCTTTGGGAAAATACTTGTTACTTCATCACTTGTTACGCATTATATTTCTTTCCCTGTCAGCGTAACCACCAGTTTTCTCGAGCCTCCCCGATTTCGATGTTCGCAAAGATAAATTCCTTGCCAGGTTCCAAGATTGAATGTTCCATTGGTAATTGGAATGCTTACAGATGAGCCCAGTATTGAGCTTTTTATGTGTGAAGTCATATCATCAGGACCTTCTAAAGTGTGTTCGTATAGAGAAGTGTCTTCGGGAACCATCCTTTTAAAATGAGTTTCAAAATCACGCCGAACCGAGGGATCAGCATTTTCATTAATTGTTAGGCTGGCGCTGGTGTGCTGAATAAAAACATGCACAATGCCGGCTTGAATCTCCTTGATTTCCGGAAGCTGATTCAAAATTTCTTCAGTGATAATATGAAAACCGCGAGATTTTGGTGAGAGTGTTATCTTTTTCTGATGCCACATTTAATAATTTCTAAAATTAAATAACCTGAGTTCGAGGTAAGGAGACATAACTTGGTTGTTTATTTTGTACAAAACAAGCCCGAATGGGCTTTAATATGAATGGCACCGCATGAAATCCGGTGATTAAAATATATCATAACAACTCGCCGGCTGCCGGAGTTGTCTGTTATGTTATCTTTTAACTCCGAATTATGCCTTTGGCATATTCGGGGCTATTCATGTTCAATCCCTTCGGGATTCTAACAAAGACAAAAAATAACCTTATATCGAACTCACGTTACCTATCTTCTGCTAAGTTCATTATAATTCAGTTATAGCAATGAACTTTATAATTAATACAAAATTATGTTCACTGAAGATACTTTACAAGGAGAAATTATTTTAATAACCGGCGGCGGGAGTGGATTGGGGCTTTCAATGGCTAAAAAGTTCGCCTCGCTGGGAGCTAACGTCGCTATTTGTGGTCGGACCGAAGAAAAGCTGCAAAAAGCGGTTGAAGAAATATCAGATGTTGGCGGAGATGCTGTTTCGGTAAGATACTATGTAGCGGATGTCAGGGATTATGACCGTGTAGAGGAAATGATGAGTGAAATTATTACTGACTTCGGTGATATGACCGGACTCATAAACAATGCCGCTGGAAACTTTCTTTCGGCTGCCGAAGATTTGAGTCCCGGTGGGTTTAAAGCCGTAGTAGATATTGTGCTTCACGGTTCTTTCAACTGCACTCATGTATTCGGCAATTATTTGATTGATCAAAAAAAGCAGGGAAACGTTTTGAATATGGTTACCACTTATTCTGAATCTACCGGATCGGCATTTGTGCTGCCTTCAGCTTGTGGAAAAGCGGGGGTGCTGGCAATGACCCGATCGCTTGCTTACGAATGGGCTACTTATGGTATTCGGTTGAATGCCATCGCTCCCGGGCCATTTCCCACCGAAGGAGCCTGGTCGCGGTTGGTGCCGGATGAGGAAATGGAAGAGCGGTTTTTGAACAAGGTTCCGGCTAACCGCTATGGTGATCATCAAGAGTTGGCAAATCTCGCTGTGTTTTTGATGTCTGATTTAGCTCCTTACATAACCGGCGAATGCGTAGTGATTGACGGCGGCGAACGTCTGGCAGCGGGGCAATTTAATTTTATTGACCAAGTGGCACCTCGTGAAAAGCTGAAGCAGTTTTTTAAATCAATGAAAAAGTAGGTCGGGTATTTTGCCCGACACTCCCAAATTATTGCACGAAGATACGCAAAGAAGCTCCAAGGCTTATAATAAATTCATTCAGTCACTGAAAACTGCTTGACCATTCCATGGGCAAAGTGAGGTTTTCCATCTTTTGTATCCGGAACAGGGCATATCAAAGCGTAGTCCCCGGGAGTAAAGTTGACGGTAATATAGTTCACCACTCCTTTATCTATTGCACTCACCCCATTTAAAAATGTACCGGGTGCTTCAGGCAGAGGGCCTGCTTTGTTGGTGATAACTTGTCCAAACCAGCCGAGCACATCCTTTATCTCTTTACCTTCTTCCAAACGTACAAGGAGAAATTCATGAGGCTGGGTGCCCTCGTTTTCAACCCGGATAGTTTGTGTACCCGTTTTAATTTCAGGAGTCACTTTAAAAGAATAATCATTCATAACTATGGTAACATCAGCTTCGGGTTCTTCAGTTTTAACTCCTTCACCTTCAATAACAGTAAGGGGATGAGTCATTCCTTTCATAAAATGTGGTTCTTCAGCCGGTACCGGAATTACACATACGGCCGCATAGTTGCCCGGCTCTAAATTAACTGTAGCCTCGGAACTCTCGCCGGATAATGGAGCCGACGGCCCGCCTACCATGGTGGCCCAATCAGGATGTTTTCCCATATTGTTGTTCATGAACTGAATTAATTCATCGTAAGTATGTTCAGGAGGTATTTTTACCAGGATCGCGTTGTGTGGAAACGTACCACTGTTCTTAATGTGGAAAGTGGTAAGTCCTGAAACAATGGTATCCGGGATGTTGACAAATGCAAAATCCGCGGTTTCAATGGTAATTTTTTGCGGGCTCTCACTTGCGGGTTTTTCAGATTTCGCGTTGCAGGAAATTAACATTCCAAAAGTTAATACAAGAAGTAAAGTATCTGTAAGCGGTTTCATAACCATCCCTCTATAACTGTTAGTTTTATATCTATAATTAAAAAGAAGCTAAAGTCTAACAGTTTTTAACTACAGCAGGAGAGAAAAGTTCGGGCATAGCACAAAGTTCATAAATTTTATTTATGAGGATTCTTTGCGCAAAACAAGCGCCCTTGGCGGTTAAAAGGGGTAGCTAATCAAAATCGAACCATTCGCTTTTTAATTTTATCCAGTGTCTTAGTGAGTTCGAGAAGATGATAGCTGTTGTAGATGGTTGGACGGTTGAACTGAATAGATTTTATAAATTCCATAGCCGAAAGTTCGGCAGATTTTGCCGCATCGAAAGTCTGCCGCTTAAAAAACAGGTGTTGATCATTATTTTGTTCACCCAGCCGTACTGTTTGTTCCAAGACATCACAATCAATCAAATAATTGTGATCCGCCGCAATTCGATGATGATTAGACTCTGCCGAAGCTGCGTTAACATAAATATTGGCTGTGGCTCCGCTGTCAAATCGGAGGAACAGATGTAAGGCACAGGTTTTGGCGGATGAAAGTTCAACCGTTTTTAAATCAATATGATGTACCGCTCCGTCTATCCACCGGAGGCAAAAGGCCAGTTCATCAATCCAGATGCTGTCAAAATCAGCATTGTTTTCCAGATATTTCGAATGGTTTACTTCATGAATTATCTGAATAAATGATGGCCGGCTTATTTTCTTTGCCATCCACTTTGATGCAGGTGCCAGGGTGGGCCAGTGAGAGAACTGAACAAATACATTTGATTCTTCCGCTGCATGATACACCTTTTCAACATCAGCCAAATGAGCAGGCAATGGTGCAACTAAAAAAGTGTGAAAACCTGCCTTTATTGACTCTAGGAGATGATCAAGCCGTTTTTCGCTATCATCAAGCAGAAAACAGGCATCAATCGTACCGATTTTACCGAGTGTGGCTGAGATGGCTACTTCAGAAACAGATTGATGTGAGCGTAAATGGTTTTCCCAGGCTATGGCACGATCAGCCGGGCCAACAATGCCAATTTTCATAATTTTTTGCTTAAATCGTTATTAGACAAAGCATAGTTATGAAATGGGACTTTTCAAAATGAATAATGGTAAGGCGAGATAAAGCTCCTAATCGGGCATTACAAGAGCAAGAATAAAGTATAACAAGACGGGGCTTCCCCAGCCTATAAAAGTGAGAACAACGAAAATAATTCTAACGATGGTAGGGTCCCATCCCAGATATTCGGCGATGCCTCCGCATACACCTGAAATCATTTTATCGGTTCGCGATTTTTTTAAACGAGCTCCCATAGTTGATGTCCTTTGTTAATTATATGAGTGAGCGTAACAGACTCTACGAAAAAGTTATAGGAAAGTTTCATTATTTTTTTTCAGGTTTAGATAAAATGAAACTCCAAAGTAATAAACGGGGAATAAAAATGAGCTGTAAATCAACCCGCGAGGCGATTGATCGAAGAAGTAGATCAAAGCCATCAGCTGCAACACAAAGAGGGAGCCGAAAATGAAAGTGATGGGGCGAAGAAAATCGTTGCGTGAAGGGTAGAGAAATTTAATAGGCAGAAAAGTCATTACAGCAAACAGGAGCAGTATAGCTGAAGCAGTATTTACTGCAAAATCTAACACAAAAATATAAAAAACCACGATATTCCAGTATGAGGGAAAGCCCAGAAAATAGTGGTCTTCTGTTTTGGCCCGCACGTTTGAAAAACCAAAAGCACTTGCCAGCGCGCAAGTGAGTAATACCCAGACAGGCAGGGGCATCATAGCATGAAGCCATAACAGAGGAGCTATTGTCCAGGTGATGTAATCGATAATGTTGTCCAGAAGGGCGCCGTCAATGTGCGGAGCATATTTTTTTGTTTGAGCGAGCCTGGCCAGTGCACCGTCAACAGAATCGATGAGCACAGCAATCCCCAGTACCCAGAGTGCATGCTGGTAAAAGCCGTCGTAGATAAGAATGATAGACCATAGGCCCAGAGCGGCACCCAAAGCCGTAAAAAGGTGGACACCGTAAGCCGCTAAAATTTTCACGCGCAAAGCACTAAGTTAATTTTTTCCTTCCATCCATTATGCTAATAAAATAAAAAAAGCGGAACCTTTGAAGTTCCGCTTTAAGTAAAAGAATGAAAAAACTAATTTCCTACTTATTTTTCAGAAAGTTTAAACGTTATTGGTAGTGAATATTGAACGCGTACAGCCTGTCCATTCTGTTTCCCCGGAGTAAATTTAGCTTGTTTTACCACATGCAGTGCTTCCTTATCAGCACCTCCGCCGATGCCACGAATAACCTGCGCATTTTCAACTTCTCCCTGCTCGTTCACAATGAATTGAACAATTACACGTCCTTCAATTCCCGCATTTCGGGCCATTTCCGGATAATCAATCTTTTTCTGTAATGAAGCTAACCCACCGATTAATTCAGGCATTTCTTCTACCGCAACGAAATAATTATCCTGTTCGCTTCGTGTTCCCGGTTGTGGTGGCGGGGGAGGTTGCCGCATCAAATCGCTTAGTGCCTTATCCAAAGCATTTAGCTCGATTTCTATCACTCCGTATTTGCCCTCTTCTCCATATTTTGATGTGGCTTTTTCTCCCTTCAAAACCGTAATGCTTTTTATGTATTTCGATTTGATTCTTGGGATAACTTCACGTGCCATAGGAGAATCATAGCGTTCTCCGTTCAAAATAAAAAGCGGGCTGTTTTCTGCTGACTGTTGGGAGATTTCTACCTGGGCCTGCTTAACTTCCTGATTGGTAAGCCCGTTTTGCTGCAGATCACTGCATGAAATGATGCCGATCATAAACAGGGCTGAAAATCCCATTAGAAAAATGCTCTTCTTGTGTGATTTGTTAGGTTGGTTATTCATCATTTTGATCCGTTTTTTGAGGGTTGAGGAATTAACAGCCATGCTAACGATCATTTGATTATCACTTAAGCGCTTAGTGGCAAGTTCATAAAGCAACTCAGCATAGCTTTTTTTAGAAACGGTTGAATCGGAAAGTACCTGGCTGTCGCATGTAATTTCGCGATACTCTTTACACTGATTGTGCAAAATATGGGTGAGGGGGTGAAACCAGAACACACACCGGATGAAGGCCAGAAGATTGTTTGTCAAAAAATCCCTGTGCTTAATGTGCATGAGCTCATGTTTGATCGCCAGTCTCAACTTTTGATTTTGGCTTCTTAATGATTTGGGCATCACAATGCGGGTTCGGAACCAGCCGTAAGTAAAAGGAATTTGTACTTCATCAGAGAAAGCAATTCCGGGTTGATGACCTGTGGGAGTGCAAGCATCTTTGAGTACCGATGTTACCGGATTAAAGTTCAAACGTGAGTATTTGCGTAACTGAAACAGGTTCCGACCCAGGTAAAAAATGGCCGCCAGACTTCCTGAAACTAATAAAGCAAGCAGAATACCCATCCAGAGAAAAGGGTTTAGCCAATTCATAACCGCAGTACCCGGTGAAACCGCTACGGTAATGGGATTTTGAATGACAATAAACTTCACACCTTCCGATATAGCGGAACCGGAAAGGGTTGTCCAAAAACCAACTAAGGCTGAGCCGGCAATACCAAGCGGAAGGGTAACTAAAAGTGCTGTCCGGCTATGAAGCTGATAGGCCGCGGGAATGGAATCATTCAGCCATAAAATGCAAGAGATAGTGATGGCAAATAAAGTCCATAAGCCTAAAGGAAACCAAAATGTGCTTAAACTTTCTCGTCCTGCTGCTGTAAGGAAATCTGCTAGTTCAATCATGGTTAATCCCCCATTTCATCAATCATTCGTTTAATTTCTGCGCGGTCTTTATCGCTTAAATTTTCACTTTTAACCAGCGTTTGTACCAGTTCTTTAGGTGAGCCTTTGAAAACTTTCTTAACGAGATCTCCGATCAAATTTGAGCGAACGGACTCGGGTTCCCGGGCGGGGCTGTAAACATAAGTAACGCCTTCTTTTCGATATTTTAGGTAGCCTTTGTCTGCCAAATTTTTCATCACGGTCATAATAGTAGTGTAAGCCACTTCGCGATTTTCTAAAATGCGCTTGCGTACATCTTTGACAGTTGCTTCTTGCAAATGCCATACATGATGCAACACTTCCATTTCCGTTTCACCTAAGGGAGTCAATGATTTTTTCATAAAAAATTCGTTTGTTTTGCTGAAATAATAATGTCCTTTGTTTTAATTAGTACTAAATTAATAGTATGTCAATTTAAAATCAACTCTTTTTTTGTCATTGATGGAACTGATATAAATAACGGTTAAGCTTCACAACCAAACCTGTAAGTGTCCACAGGTCCTGACAGCGTTGGGTGGCGAAGACGCTGACGGGAACCGTAAAACCCCGTCGGTACGCTGTCAGGTCATGTTACTTCTAATTACTTATTGCCATACAGGCCTGTCTGGAATCTGTGGATATGGCGGACCTTAGGGAGTCATCACTACTTTGATGCAACCGTCTTTTTTGTCACGGAAAGTTTCATAAGCTTCGGGTGCATCATCCAGCTTTACATTGTGGGTGATGACAAAAGTGGGATCTATTTCTCCCGCTTCTATTTTACGTAAAAGCGGTTTCATATAATGCTGCATATGAGTTTGTCCCATCCGAAAAGTGAGTCCTTTGTTCATTGCACCTCCGAAGGGCAGGGCATTAACGGGGCCGATATAAACTCCGGGAACCGAAACATTGCCACCCTTTTTACAGCATTGAATGATCTGCTGTAAAACATATGCTTTTGATGTTTCGAGATGAACAACATCCATCGCTTTATCCCTGATATCGCGTAGTTTATTGCCGCCATGGGCATCGCAGCCTACGGCATCAATGCAACAATCCGGTCCGCGACCTTCAGTCATATTCATCAGGGCATCATACACTTCACTATGACTGGTGGTACGAATAGTTTCTGCATTCCCGTATTTTTCAGCCATATCCAGCCTTTCGGGCACCGAATCGATAGCCACTACGCGTCCCGCACCCATCATCCATGCGCTTTGAATGGTAAACTGACCTACGGGTCCGCAACCCCAAACGGCAACCATATCTCCATCCTGAATATGCGCATTTTCGGCAGCCATATAGCCGGTGGGAAAAATATCAGAAAGAAATAATGCCTGGTGATCGCTAAGCGAATCGGGTACTTTCAACGGACCAACATTGGCATAGGGTACACGCACGTATTCTGATTGCCCGCCGGCATAACCGCCCAGCATATGGGAATAACCAAACATACCCGCAGGTGTATGGCCCATAGTTTTTTGAGCTATTTCACCATTGCGGTTGCCGTTATCGCAGAATGCAAAAAGTTCATGCTCACAAAAATGGCAGTGACCGCAGGAAATGGTGAAAGGAACGACCACGCGATCACCTTTTTTTAATTCGGTCACGTCTTTACCCACCTCAACTACTTCACCCATAAATTCATGTCCCAAAATATCGCCTTCTTCCATGGTGGGCATCAGTCCGTTTAAGAGGTGAATATCAGAGCCGCATATTGCGGTTGAGCTTACTTCTACAATTACGTCATCTTCTTTCATAATTTTAGGATCGGGAACATTATCAATACGAACATCATTTTTACCGTGCCAGCATAGCGCTTTCATAGCTCAGGGGTTTTGAGATTGGGATGAATAGTGTTTTAATTTAAGCGCTACTCACGATTTATTGTTCCCTTAAATTGCCGCAGATTTGCACGAATAAATACGATTAAATGAAACCGATTAAAACATGTCTAAAAAAAGCAAAATCTTGTTTTTTAAACCAATCCATTTAAATCCGCGTCAATCCGGCTAAAAATCTCTTATCAGTTTTTTTACCAGCATCGCAAAATTTTCTTTACGAGATTCAGCGGCTAACTTCACTTCATCATGATTCAATTTCCCGGTGCTAACTCCTGAGGCCATATTGCTGATCAGCGAAACGGCTATGGTTTTAAGTTCAAGCCGCGCGGCTTCGAACAGTTCGGGGGCAGTGGACATACCCACTGCATCGGCTCCCATCTTTCGAAAAGTCCTAATCTCTGCTTTGGTTTCGTAATTCGGCCCCGTTACATACATATAAGTTCCTTGCCGGGTGACCAACCTCAGTTCTGCGGCTATTTTTCGAACCCGGTCAACCCATTGATGATGAAGGTACTTGTGCTTTTGATGTCCCCATGGAGAGATAGATAAATTATTTCGAATCACATCCTCAATAACCATTAAATCTCCCACAGAAAATGATGTATTAATTCCTCCCGCGGCGTTTGAAATGATTAATTTTTTTGCTCCCAGGGCTTTTGCCAGATAAACGGGAATAGCTGTTTGTTCAAACGAAAAACCTTCATAGTGATGAAAGCGTCCTGCAAAAGCCATGATATTTCGGCCGTCAACCTCACCAAAAACAAGTTTTCCATCGTGGCCCTTTACCGATGTTACCGGCATGTTTGGAATGTCGGAATAGGGAATGGTCAACGGTTGATCAATAGAATCAGCAAAGCTGCCCAAACCGGAACCTAAAATGACAGCCGCTTCAATTTTGGAGGCTATCTTCTGATCGCTCAGATAACCTACCATCTCGTCTATAAAATCGGGGAAAACCATTGGATGAGTTTCATTATTCTAAAATTTCAAAGGAACATAGATAAAGCGGATTAAATGGATTTTCACAAATTATTTTATAAAAAATCTTTTAATCAGCTTTATCTGCGCTATCTGCGTTCTATTTATCCCCTTTAAAGCGTTTCAATTTTATACCCCTGCTGCTCATTAAAATCGGTTAAATTAAAAAGCGGATGGTGTGAATCATGATATCCCATCACCGTATATTTTTCTTCATATGCTTTTCGGGTGATTTCTTGCCGAACCTTCATGCTTTGTTTAGCATCATAATCATATTTGGCGGCAAATTTTCGGTTGACTTCACCGCGTACAGCCAAAACATCACCCGCCATCAGGAATTTATGATGGCGGTCATCAAAGAGCAAGAGCTGAGAAAATTCGGTATGCCCGCCGATTTTTTTAACGGAGATTTCCGGGTAGGGCTGGTCTTCTTCGTCTAGAAAGCACAGGTTCGCTTTGGCATCCAAAAAGTGAATGAACTGAGTTTTTTCGTCATCATAATACTCATCCTTTGCCATCACTTTCTCCCAGCCTTTTTTTGAAACCCAGAGATTGGCATCAGGAAAGGTAAGCTCCCAAAAACCGGATGAACGTCCCGCAAGCCCGCCTATATGATCGTAATGTAAGTGGCTGGCAAAAATATCGGTGATATCATATTCACTTAAGCCATGCTCACTCAAATTTTCTTTGATAGTTTTGGTTGAAGTCTCTTCTCCAAAGTCACCTATGCCCGCATCAAACAGAATATTCTTGTCTCCAGATTGAATCAAAAAAGGATTGAGCGAAATTTTGAGCGCTCCTTTTGCAGGTGGATCATCACGATCTATGCGATTAAACTTTTTATCAAGCCCCACGCTGAAAGTACCTTCGTAGAGGGGATGGGCGAGGGTTTTGGCTTCGGTTTTAGGAAGTTTCATAGGAGAACGCTGATGACACTAATTATATAGATTCACGCGGAATATTATTGGATCCGCTCAATCCGTCCTGTCCGTGTTCTATTTACTTATTATTTTCATACTTATCGTAAGCTTCAATGATTTGACGGACGAGCTTATGGCGTACCACATCATTTTCGTCAAGATAGACAAAGGAGATGCCTTCGATGCCTTTCAGGATTTTTTGAATGGAAATGAGTCCCGATTGCTGCTTTTTGGGAAGATCGGTTTGGGTCACGTCACCGGTAATGATGGCCCGGCTGTTAAAACCGATGCGGGTGAGGAACATCTTCATCTGCTTGTTGGTAGCGTTTTGGGCTTCATCCAGAATTACAAAAGCGTTATTAAGCGTTCGTCCCCGCATATAGGCGAGCGGGGCAATTTCGATGATGTTCTTTGCCAGGTTAAGCTCCAGCCGGTCGTATTCGATCATATCTTCAAGCGCATCGTAAAGGGGACGCAAATAGGGATCTATTTTTTCGCGTAGATCGCCGGGCAGAAATCCCAGTGTTTCGCCAGCTTCTACGGCGGGACGAGCCAGAATGATCTTCTTCACTTTACGTTCTTTCAGCGCTTTTACTGCCAGCGCTACCGAAGTATAAGTTTTTCCGGTTCCTGCAGGACCGATGGTAAAAACAATATCGTTCTCATCCGAAGCTTTTATAATCTGCTTTTGTCCGGGTGTTTTGGCAGTGACGGCTTGGCCGGTATGGGTATTCAGGATGAAATCACCGGAGACATTAGCATCACGAAGCGGATTCGGTTTTTCAGGAGCACGATCACTTTGCCTGATGGCCAGCACAGTATCAACATCACTTTCGGTTAAATCGCCATTGCGGCGAGCCATGTTTTCAAGCTCATGAAATATTTCAAAAAGCTCTTTGCGGTCTTTGTTCGGGCCGGAAATTTTTATGTTACTGCCCCGTGCGGTGAGCTTGCTGTCGGGATAAGCTTCGTCGATTTTTGTAAGATGTTCATCGCGGAAGCCTAAAATTAAAACCGGTTCCACATCTTGAATCTGGTAAGTTTTACTGCTGATGGTTGTTTGATCTGCGATAAAAAGTCCTCTTTTTTATTTTTCCAAGTGTATGAAAAATAGGGAAATTGTATGAAAATTTGGTTAAGGAAATGCGCTCAAACCATCGTTCCCTTCCCTAACTGCGCTCTTTCTAAAAGTCTTTCAATGCGTTTTGCAATGTTTTTCGCTTTAAATACGGCACTTCCCGCTACCAAAATATCTGCTCCTGAATGCGTTACTTTTTCAATATTTTCAAGATTCACTCCGCCATCCACTTCAATCAAAAAGTTAGCTCCTGTTTCCTCCCGCATTCTTTGCAACTGATGCAGCTTTTTATAGGATGATTCAATAAAAGATTGCCCGCCAAAACCGGGATTTACACTCATAACAAGAACAAGATCTATATCATTTAAAATAGGTTCAATGGTATGCAGTGAAGTAGCAGGATTTACAGCCACACCGGCCATTATCCCCTGACTATGAATATTTTGAATAGTGCGATGTAGGTGGGGACAGGCTTCTTGGTGAACGGTGATATGATCGGCCCCCGCATTAACAAAAGTCTCGATATATGTATCGGGATTTTCAATCATCAGATGGACATCAAGAAAAGCATCAGAGCTTCGGCCTGCGGCCTCAACAATAGCGGGGCCGTAACTGATATTCGGCACAAAATGACCATCCATGATGTCGCAGTGAAGCCATTGAATACCGGCGTTAGAGCATTCGTTAATTTGTTCACCGAGCCGGCTAAAATCAGCCGCTAAAATGGATGGTGCTAAAACCGGAAGTTCAAAATCCATAATTTATTGATTGAAATTTGTATCGGGTGCAGCAACATTTGTGGTGTCCAGGATCAAACCGGGTTCGCTTACTTCTTTAACTTCATACCGTTCCGAAACAATAAGTTTAAGCGTTTCACCGATAATTACCTGGTCTTTTTTCGGTTCAAAATCTAAAATAACATTGGGAGAAACTTCTTTGCTGGGCTGAAATCGAATTTCACCTACCCTAAGTCCCGCCTGGTAAAGTTTAAGCTGCGCTTCAGATAATTTGAGTCCGATAATGTTAGGTACATCAACCATTTTTTCACCCAGCCCGTCACTTACAGCTAAATCCACAACCGTGCCTTTCGGAACCACCTTTTCGGCGGGGACAGACTGGCGAAGCACTGTGTTTTTAAACCGTGACGATTCGTAGCTGATGGTGCCGACCTTCAATCCCAGGGTTTGAAGCTGGATACGTGCATTTCGGAGTGAAAGATTTACCACTTCCGGAACCGCTACCGTAGGGTTCGATTCCATATTTACCGTCAAATAAACTTTTCTATGCGGCTTTACAATTTCTGCGGCGGATGGTGATTGATCAAGCACATAATTTTCGGGGTAAGCGGCATTTGAACGACGATCAGCCACTTCATATCGAAGTCCATATGATGTTAACCGCTCCTTAGCCGTTTCAAGCGAAACCTGGGTAATGTCCGGCACTGTTACGCCTTCTTTATAATTGGTGTAGGTCGGCATGATGAGGGCATCAAGCAGTAGCAAGAACAAAGCTCCCGCCGCAATGAGCGAGGTTATGCCGATGTAAAACTTCTTATTGGTGAAAATATATTTTAAAAATGATAGCATACCCTAAAGTACGGTACTTTGTTGATTTCTTAAAGGTGATATTTAATGAAAAGAAGTATACAGGGCGCTGCTAATCGCCCGAATGATCAAAACGCCTGCCTAACAGGGTTTAGTATGATCAGGAAGATCTTGTTCCCGTAAGAGATTATTTTTGAAGGCTTATTCCGGCAAGAATAAAAAAGGAATCGGCAGTACTTTAAGCTGAAGGTTCCTATCAGAAGTTTACAAGCAGGCCAAAGCGGGTGGTGTTGGCTAAGGGGTGAGTTTCATTACCCAGAGTATAGATATAGCTAAAATCTATGCCAAAATTCTTGTAGCGTAATCCGGCTCCGAAAGTCATATACTGGCGATCTCCATTATAAGGATGCTCGTAATAATAGCCGGTTCGCAAGGCAAAAAGATTGTTATACCAGTATTCCAGCCCTGTAGCAAACATTAGTTGTTCAGCTAAAGAAAGAGTAACTGTTTGGGTGCCGGTTCTTCGCTGGAAGCTGCCCCAGCTGGAGAATAAGGCATCAAAGACTCCCGAGGGATTCCCGCTCGAATCAACCCGCGCCATTATTTTTGAAATATCATTGGCAATGGTGATGGTGTTAATCCCTTGTTCATCAAGCTCAGTGGTAAAGGCCCATCCGATGCGAAATACAGTCGGCAGCGGGTCTTTTTGAGCGTTGTCTGTATAATGTACACCCGGACCGATATTAGAAATGTTAAGTCCTGCGCTTATATAAGCATCGCGCTGTAAGAAACTGAAGGTGTTTGATTTAAATAAAGTCGCTAAATCAACGCCAAATGTTGAGCCGGGACTGACTTGTTGCCCGCCACCAAGATCTCCCTCAAACAAACTGCTGTAAATATATCTGATACCGGTACCAATGGCCCAATTTTCACTAAGCTGACGACCAAAAGAAAGGCCCACGGCAAATTCATAACTGTTGAAACGGCCCATTTCTAAGCCCGAGTCATCGGTTCTTAACTGCTCACCGAGATTAAGATAAGTGATATGGGCACCGAAAGTTCCAATACCTTCTGCATAATGTTTACCCACTAAATAATCATAAAAAAGATCTGCATTAAAGGCAGGAAGCCATTCACTGTGGGTGATGCTGATCTGGTTTCCGTGTTGAAAGCCTAACCCGGCGGGATTCCAAAAAACGGCTGACGCATTATCAGCAATGGCAACACCTGTATTTCCCATTCCGGCTGCCCTCGAATCCGGTTCTATTTGTAAAAATGGAACCGAAGTTACTCCAACCTGTGCCTGCGCCAAGCCTGTCGAAACCAAAAGGAGCACAAAAGTGAATAATGCTTTCTTCATCATAGTAATAAGTTAAATAGAGCCTTTCAGGATACTATAATGTAAAATATTGGTTAGTGCAATCCTAAAAATCTCCTTCTTTTCCTGTTTGATATGCAGAATATGTTCTTAAAGTTATTAGAATAATCGTAAAAACAAAAAAAGCAGGACGTTTCATTTGTCCTGCTTAATATTCAAGTATAAACGTCCATGTTTCAACAACATGGCATGTTTATCGTGAAATAAAGTATTATTTCACCATTTCTAATACCATAGCTGAAGCCCCGCCGCCACCGTTGCAAATGCCTGCACAGCCGGTAGTGCCGCCGGTACGCTTTAAAGCATGAAGCAATGTAACTATAATGCGGGCTCCCGAACAACCCAGCGGGTGACCAATACTTACTGCGCCACCATGAATATTCACCTTATCGGGATTGAGCTCCAGGATTTGATTATTCGCCAGAGCAACAACCGAAAAGGCTTCATTAATCTCAAAAAGATCAACTTCATTCTTATCGAGATTCGCGCGTTTTAAAGCTTTGGGGATAGCATCGGCTGGTGCAGTGGTGAACCATTCGGGTTGTTTCGCGGCACTCGCATGGCTCACAATTCTCGCCAGTGGTTTCAATCCAAGTTCTTTGGCTTTTTCTTCGCTCATCAGTAAAACAGCCGCTGCCCCGTCGTTGATGCTGCTGGCATTGGCTGCTGTTACGGTGCCTTCTTTATCAAAAACGGGACGAAGGCCGGGAATTTTATCGAACTTAACACGTTCCAGTTCTTCATCCATTTTTACTTTGGTGACTTTGCCTTTACGGCCCTTCACCTTCATTTCGATTATTTCATCATCAAAATAACCTTCTTCATGTGCTTTAATGGCTCGTTTGTAAGAAGTAGTGGCAAATTCATCTTGCTGCTCACGACTGATGCCGCATTCTCGGGCACAAATTTCAGCCGCATTGCCCATGTGAAAGTCATTATACACATCCCATAAGCCATCTTTTACGATACCGTCTAAAACTTGGGTATGGCCGAGTTTTGAGCCAAAACGCTGCTTTTCTAAATAATAGGGTACATTGCTCATGCTTTCCATTCCACCGGCTACAATGACGTCAGCTTCATCAAGTTGAATCTGGTTAGCTGCAATCATGATGGCTTTCATTCCCGAAGCACAAACTTTGTTAACCGTTGTGGCGGGATTAAGCTCAGAAAGCCCCGCTTTGAGAGCTGCCTGACGAGCCGGAGCCTGTCCAATACCGGCTGATAGTACATTACCAAAAACAACTTCTTGTACATCATCCGGCTTAATTCCGGCTTTTTTGATGACTTCTCTAATAGCCGCAGCCCCAAGTTCAGGTGCGGTGAAGGTTGATAAACTGCCGCCAAATGCCCCGATGGGAGTCCGTTTGGCTTCAACAATAACTACGTTTTTCATAAATGGGTTACTAATTAAATCTAATGGTTAAAAAATCATAAATATTTGATCAAAACCCGATATTGCCCCGGCCTTCAGGCTGGGGGTCGAAGAGGGCTTTATAATCCCCCGACCTAAAGGTCAGGGCAATTGGTTTATCAGCGCCTGATCTAAATCATCAATCAAATCGTTGGCATCTTCAATTCCTACAGAAAGGCGAATGAGGGAGTCTTTGAGTCCCGCTTTTTCACGGGCTTTTTTGGGAATGGAACCGTGCGTCATTGATGAGGGGTGGCTCACCAACGATTCAACCCCGCCGAGGCTTTCTGCAAGGGTAAAAATACGGGTTTTACTCATAAAATTTATGGCTGTCTGCTGGGAATCATCTTTTAAAGAAAACGAAACCATAGCGCCAAAATCTTTCATCTGTTTTTTAGCAATTTCATGCTGCTCGTGAGATTCAAGCCCCGGATAAATAACCTGATCAACCCGTTCATCATCATTCAAAAATGCAGCGACCTTTTTGGCGTTGTCAACGGAACGTTGTACTCTGACCGAAAGTGTTTTGATGCCGCGCAAGGTTAAGAAACAATCCATGGGACCGGGAACGGCACCGGTGGTTTTCACCTGAAATCGCAGTTTTTCCATAATATCCGCGTTCGAAGTAGCTACTGCTCCCCCGATCACATCCGAATGACCGCCTAAATACTTTGTGGTTGAATGAAGTACCATGTCAGCGCCTAATTCAAGCGGTTGCTGTAAGTAGGGTGAAGCAAAAGTATTATCAACAACGGAAAGGATGCTATGTTCGCGCGCAAAACCTGTTAGCGCTTCTATATCAACCACCCGGAGCAGGGGATTGGTAGGCGTTTCGATCCAGAGTAGTTTTGTTTGATCGGTTTGAGCTCCTTTCACTTCATCAAGATCAGTCATATTCACAAAGGAGAAATCGATGCCGAAAGGTTCAAAAACCTGGGTGAAAAGCCGGTAGGTACCTCCGTAAAGATCGTTGGAAGCGATAATGTGATCGCCGGGACGAAACATTTTTAAAACAGCATCCATTGCGGCACAACCGCTGGCAAAGCAGGCACATTCATCGGCGTTTTCTAATCCGGCAATAAGTTTTTCAAGGGCCGTTCGCGTGGGGTTTGCTACCCGGGCATAATCATACCCTTTATTTACATTGGGAGCCTCCTGGGCATAGGTTGAAGTCTGAAAAATAGGAGGCATCACTGAACCGGAAGTTTCCTCCGGTTTTTGCCCCGCATGAATGGCTTTGGTATTAAACTTCATTGATAAAAGGATTAAAAGTTAGATTGAGCGTTGTCTGCCTTTTCCTGCATGCCCAGATAAGAATAGGCCCGGTAAAGGCTTTTCCAAATTTGTTCATCATCAGGCTGCTGTCCGGCCAACTGCTCGAGCAGGGGAATAGAAGATGATAAAAGTTGCTCGATATTGTCTTTTATAAGCTGTTCATCCTGCTCCTCCACAAGCGGCAATAATTGCTGGTATTTTGCTGCGTTGTTTTGATAAAAGAGAGCCAAACCTCGCTGTACCTCCGGGTTATCCGGACTATCATTCAAAATTTGTTGGTACTGATTTTCTGCCCGGTTAAGCAGGGAATCAACTGTTTCAAGCGCTGTTTCTTCAAGCGTTTCACCATTCTGAAGGGCTGAAACTACCGATTCCAGTTTTTGATCAGCAATAAAATACAGCTCCGTAGCAAGGCTTTGACGGTAAATTATATTCTTTGGTTTACTTTCTATAAGTGATTGGAGCAATTCTACTGCTTTTTGATGCTGTCCGGCAGTGATATAGGCATTAGAAAGCCCGTGAAGCAGGTTTAAGTTTTGATTAGAAAAAGGCTCGGCTTCTTCGTAGATGGCAATTGCTTTTTGAGCCTGTTCTGTCTCTAAATACAAAAAAGCCAGCTGCTCCAGCAGCGATACAGGGGCTTGCTCGATATTTTGTTTAGCGTCTACAAGAGCACTAATCGCCCGCTCATTCTGTTGGTTTTTATAGTAGGCACGTGCTTCCATCTCATAGGAAATAGAGCTATCAGGGATGACAATCGTGGCATTATTAAAATGAGCGGCTGCCCGTTCATAATCAGGATTGGCTAGTGTGGAATCTTGCTGTAAAATTCTTACACCCTGGTTGTGCTCATGACTCCAGGTAACCTTCAGCAGTTCCTGAGCTTTTTTATCATTAAAACTGTTTGAAGCATTGCTCAATTCAACCGATTTATTCAATGCTTGTCGCGCATTTCGATAGATGGAAGGGCGTTGACGGGGATTTTCTTTTTTTAAAGCTAATTCCGTTAAAAACAACCCTTTTTTATAGAACAGTTTTGGTGATGGTTCTTGGGAGAGCAAGGTGTTGAGGGAATCAAGCTGCTTCTGAAGCTGGGCTTCAGTTAATTCTTGAGATTTTTTCTTGTTAGTGCTTGAAAGTGTAGAACAACCAATAAAGAACCCGAATACAAGCACAAGGCTTGTAATTCGGGTAATAGAATGAATCATAAAGTAAGATATTTATAGAGTGAAACAGGTTTTATTCGATACCGGCTTTTTCCATGGCTTCACGAGCTTGTTCGTCCATGCCTAAAGCAGTATAAATACTGAACAGACTTCTCCAGTAGCTTTGATTTTCAGGATCAATTTCAGCAGCCTGCTCATAGTATTTCATAGCCGTTCGCAGTAATTCTTCTCCGCGGGCGTCTAATTCCGCTGCTTTTTGATTATCTACGGTACGGTTACGCTCGTCAAATACTGATTTAGCTTTATTCTGATAAATAATACCTAAGGTATTATAAGCTGCGGCGTCATCCGGACGATACTCAAGTGCTGTTTTAAGCTCTTCTTCAGCACGATTAGTAAGTTCCGTAATTTCTTTTTCAAGCTGTTGATTTTCCTGCTTTAGCTGCGCAATCTTATCAGCATTTCCTCCTTCTTGCTGGAGATCAGCAATCATTTTTGTATTGGCAGAGAGCGTATCGGAAAGATGTAAGGCCCGCTGATAAATTTGACTGCCTAATACCAAGTGATACTGAGCATTTTCCGGAAACTGCTCAACAAGATTTTCTACCGTTTCAATAGCTTTGTCGGAATTTCCCGTTCTTGAATAGGCATCAGCGAGATTAGAAACAACTTTCTCGTTTTTAGGATATTGCTCTGCCGCGTTTTGAAATACTTCAAGCACTTCTTGCTGCTTGTCCAATTGGTAGTAATAACTGGCTAATCGCATATAGTCGTTAACTGTAATAGCAGTATCCGGCACCAAAGTGAAGTATTGTTCCTGGGCTTTGGCTGCCTGCTCATAATTTTGATTCATGGCGGAAACCTGAGAAAGGACTGCCCACGAAAGCGCACTGTCAGGCTGAATAATGGTAGCATTTTGCAAACGCTGCACAGATTTTTGCAGGTAGTTTGGAACCGTTTTTTTAAGGCTGTCTTCGGTAGCTAATTTCACAGCCCGGTTA
>DASVCW010000043.1:0-212019 GCA_036381435.1 Balneolaceae bacterium
CTCATCGGATACAAAAAGCACCAGATTGTTGCCCGCCTGTTTTTTGCCGCATTGGTAACACTGGCGGGGGTTGAGGCCATCCCATTCATTCACCTTTCATTGGGTGAATATGATACAGCCGTTGGAACCTTAAGCTGGCTAATCTGGGCGGCAGTTCTATTTTTACTGCTTCGCAAAGCCTTTCACAATGAACATAAATGGATTGCTCCGGTCTTGATTGCTTCTCTTGCCATAACAGCGGCTTATCTTTATTTGGTTGCAGGCAGTATCAGCAGCTCCGGTTCTTTACTTTGGGTGGTCTGGTCTTTTTTCATCGCCTGGCTGGTAGGGGTTGAACATCCGCCCGCCTTATATGAACGAAATTTAAGTCCTACCCGAAAATTCCTGGGCTGGCTAAGCATGGTTATATTTGTGCTGTGCATTAGTCCCAACCCATTATATGTAGTCTGATTTAAGTACTTAATCCAGCAAAGCTATCATCCGGGGTGATGGCTTTGCTCTTGTTGCAGGTTGGACAGCTTGTCCGGCAACTGTTGCTTCTGTACCATTTGGTTATATAAGTTGGGGAAGGCTTCTGTATGAGTACTTCTAGTTCGAGATTTATCTCGATTAATTGTGTTCAATGCATTGGCTTCTCGACATAAATCTCGAGCTACATTTTCCATCAAAAAGCAGTTGTTTTGAACATTAGGAATTTTTAACTACATTTTCCTTTATTAAATATTTTTAATGTTGGCAAAAGCATTATGCCTGCCAAAAAGACGGTTGATATGGGGAATGTTCAAAGGGGAAGAGTTTTAATTGTTGAAGACGATCTGTTGCTTGCCATGGTCGAAGAGCGGTTAATAAAAAAGCTGGGATTTGATGTGGTGGCCAAAGTACGCGAAGGCTCCAAAGCGATTGAAAAAGTCTCTGAACTTAAGCCAGATATCATCCTGATGGATATTTCTTTGAAGGGAGATTTAGACGGTATCGAAACGATGGAGATTATTCGCCGCAATTCGGATGTACCCGTCATTTATCTCTCCGGCAGTTCCGACCGTTATTACTACGAGCGTGCTAAAAAAACGAATTTCATCGGTTATTTAAAAAAGCCGGTAACCAGCAACGAGTTAAAAAAGCCGCTTCTCGAAGCCTCAAATTACGGCAAATCCCGGGGCGATGAGCAGAAGCCTTTAAACACATCTCTAAACAAAACCGCTTAAGCAAGATTTACAATTACGCGCCCCACCTGCTTACCCTGTAGAATTCGGTCAATTTCTTCATTTAATCTGTGTAAAGAAACTTCTTTTGCCAGCTTTTCTAATTGTTTTGGTTTCCAGTCTTTAGCCAGTTTCTGCCACAGTTCTTTGCGGAGGTTCATTAAACAGTTTCCGCTGTCAATCCCCATCAAACTGACGCCGCGAAGAATAAAAGGGTACACATTGGTGTGGAGCTCGGCTCCCAGTACATTTCCGCAGCAGGCTACGATACCATTGTGTTTGGTCTGACGGATTGCTGTATCCAGCATGATGCCACCCACCGTATCAATAACACCTGCCCAGCGGCCCGGAAGCAGCAGTTTTGAAGATTCATCCTGTATTTCATCCCGGTGAATAACCAAATCAGCTCCTAGTTGATGAAGGAAATCTTTTTGATCCATTTTACCCGTAGCAGCGACTACTTTATATCCTGCTTTTGAGAGGATAGCTACAGCTAATGTCCCCACCCCGCCGGTGGCTCCCGTCACCAGAATCTCTCCACTTTCGGTTTGAACGTTATCAGATTGAAGGTGATGAACACCAATGGAGGCGGTAAATCCCGCAGTACCTAAAATCATGCTTTCGCGAAGAGTTAGATTTTCGGGCAATGGTACAATCCACTCAGCCGGAACCCGAACATATTCGCTGAATCCCCCAAAGGTATTTTGTCCCAAATCATAGCTGGTAATAAGAACCGCATCCCCTTTGGCAAATCGTTTATCCCGGCTTTCTTCAACAATACCGGCTGCATCAATGCCTGGAATGTGAGGATATTTTTTAGTTACGCCTTTATTGCCTGAAGCCGAAAGGGCATCTTTATAATTAAGGGATGAATAATGAACACGAACCAGCACATCATTTTCAGGCAGATCTTCAATATTACATTTTTGAACGGATCGCTGAAAAATGCCATCCGGGCCTTCTTTAACAATAAGTGCGTTGAATGAATCAGGCATTAGCTTTGAATTTTAGTTCTGTTATAGGTGCCGGGCACTTTGCAAGTGCCCGGCACCTGGAACAACTGTTCAATTAATCTGCTACTTTAGCAATAATAAAAAAATGATAGTACTTTAAGTCCCGAAATACAGTTATTATCTTGATTTAATTTAATACATCTGCAAAAGAAGTTTTTAAAATGAAAAAATTATCTCTTTTAGGTTTTGCAATCATCATTGTAGGTTGTATGAGTTCTCCCCTTGACCAGCTTGCTCAAAACATCACCGAAGAAAGTCTGATGGAACACATCAAAGTTCTTTCATCTGATGAGTTTAAGGGACGCGCTACCGGCACTATCGGAGAAGAAAAAACGGTTAATTATCTGATTAGTCAACTAAAAAAGTATGGAATTAAAGGCGGGGCAGCGGATAGCTCCTACATTCAGAACGTACCTTTAACCGGGCAGAAAACGGATCAGGATGCTCAGATCCATATCACTAAAAACGGCAATACCCTCCATACCTTTGATTACTATTCTGAATTCATGGCATGGCCTGGTAATTTGGCAGGAGAGGTTTCTATAGAAGATGCCGAGCTGATTTATGTAGGATATGGCATTCAGGCTCCTGGAGAAAACTGGGATGATTTTAAAGAAGTCGATGTAGAAGGAAAAATTTTAGTAGTTAAAAATAGCGATCCTGCGGGAAATCCCGAGCTTTTTAAAGGCGATGCCCGATTGTACTACGGACGATATGATTACAAATACGAAAAGGCTCGTGAATTAGGCGCCCTGGGAGTTCTCATCATTCATACCACGCCTACAGCAGGTTATGGATGGAATGTGGTGGCTAACAGCTGGAGCCGCGAGCGATTTTACCTGCGAAATAATGAGGCGATGAAAAACTCCTCTACTGAATTCAACGGCTGGCTAACTAAAGAAGCAAGTGCTTCACTTTTTGAAAGTGCGGGACTCGATTTAATGGAACAGCTTAAAGCCGCCGAAAGCCGTTCATTTGAACCGGTGGTATTAGAAGGCCTTCGGTTAAATTTGGATTTATCGGCGACATACCGCCAAATGAATGCTAAAAATGTGCTCGGAGTGATTGAGGGAACCGATGATGAACTTAAGGATGAATATCTGGTATTCACTGCTCATCACGACCACTTGGGTATTGCAAAACCGGTGGAAGGCGATTCCGTTAACAATGGCGCGCTGGATAATGCGGCGGGAGTCAGCGCAGTTTTGAATTTGGCTCGTGTTTATAAAAAGCTTCAGCCCCAGCTTAAGCGAAGCATCTTGTTTTTATTTGTAGGAGCTGAGGAAGTCGGCTTGCTGGGATCAAAGTACTGGGCGGCTAATCCAACGGTTCATCCCGGAAAAGTTACAGCCAATATCAATTTGGACGGCATGAATGTGTATGGCAAAACCAAAGATATTGTGTTGATCGGCTACGGACGAAACACCGTGAGCGATGTGATTGAAAAGGTGGCTGCCGAAAGCGGGCGAACTGTAAAGCCCGATCCCCATCCCGACCGCGGCTACTTTTACCGTTCCGATCATTTCCCATTGGCAAAAGCAGGCATTCCGGCTATATTTCCTAATGCAGGTACAGAATTCATCGACAAGCCGGATAATTATCTGGCTACAATTGACAGTCTTGGGGCGGCCAATTATCATGCGGTGAATGATGAAGTTAACCAGTACTGGGATTTGAGCGGTATGGTGCAGGATGTACGGCTGTTTTTCAGAGCCGGCTATCGCATTACCAACAGTCAGGAGATGCAAAGCTGGGATGATGGGGATGAATTCAAGCAAACGCGGCTGGAAATGATTGAAAAAGCTGCAAAGTTAAATCATTAAAAATTGGAATTGCTATTCATTTTCTTTCACGAATTACGTTTCAAAATATCTCAACTTTAAAAACCGTTATCCAAACAAATCAAAACAAGTCATAACAATGAAAAAATTATCAGCAATTATTTTTCTAGGCGCAGCGCTTTTGGTGAATTCAGCGACATTGAATTTGGCCAAAGCTCAAAGTACTTCAAGCGAAAGTGCGGTAGTAACTATCACAGAATACAGTGATTATCAGTGTCCCGCTTGTGCTTATTACCATTCTTTTGTAAAGAAGCTAAAGGAAGATTTGGGAGATAAAATTGAATTTGACCAACGTTTTTTCCCGTTGAGCAATCATCGTTATGGTGCAATCTCTGCCCGTGCGGCACAGGCGGCGCGAAACCAGGGCAAGTTCATTGAGATGCATAACCTGCTGTTCGAAAACCAGCAGGAGTGGGCAAACTCGGCTAACCCGACATCTTACTTTTTAGATTATGCTCGTAAACTCGGACTTGATATCGAGCAGTTTAAAGAAGATTTGAATTCCGGTGAGACCCAGAGAATTGTTATGGAATCGCGGCAGGAAGGGATTCGGCGGGGCGTACGTGCAACGCCTACTTTTTTTATTGAAGGTGAGAAGGTGAGGCGGCTGCCCCGAACCTATGAACAGTTTAAAGAGCTGGTTCTGACATATATAAATGAAAATTCTTGATAATAGCTGTGAGGGAGTTGTACTCCCGAACGCGAAGGCGAGAGTACAACTCAGGGAGCTATAGTAACATATGATTTACGAATTTCTTGACCACAAGCCGCAATATGATGATTCCGTTTTTGTCGCACCAAGTGCCGATATAATTGGTGATGTCACTCTCCATTCCAAGAGCAGCGTCTGGTTCAATACCACTATTCGCGGTGATGTAAACTGGATCGAAATCGGCAACCGTTCCAACATTCAGGATAATTGCTGTATTCACGTAATGAATCAAACCGGTCCCACTAAAATTGGCGATGAGGTAACAGTGGGGCATAATGCCATGATTCATGGTTGCACCATTCATAATCGGGTGCTGATTGGTATTCACGCCACTGTTTTGGATGAAGCGGTTATTGAATCGGATGTAATCGTGGCAGCGGGAAGTTTGGTACCGCCCGGAAAGCGGCTGGAATCGGGATTTATGTACATGGGTTCACCGGTCAAAAAAACGCGGAAATTAACGGATGAAGAGATCGCTTCCATTAAAAAGCTCGCCGATAGTTATGTGAAATATTCGCGCGCCTACATGCAAAAAGATACCTACGAGAGCAACCCGTTTTATACAAAAAGAACCGCAGAATAATGAACAAGGAATTTCGAATAACGAAGTGATCTCGAAATTCAATATTCCTTGTTCGATATTCATCATTCCCTATGTCCGGAATTTATATTCACATCCCTTTCTGCAAACAAGCCTGCTCGTACTGCGATTTCTATTTTGTAACCCGTACCAATCAGCGTGACGCCTTTGTGGAGCGACTAATTGATGAAATCGAAAGTTATCACAATTCTAAGTTTTCAAAAGAAGTCGTAGAAACCATTTATTTTGGCGGCGGTACGCCTTCATTGCTTGAACCCCGGCAAATTGAACAAATTCTAAAGGCACTGAATGATGTTTTTAGGTTGAAAACAAGGGAGATCACTTTTGAGATGAATCCCGACGATGTAACGGCTGAATTTTTGAGTGATCTTAAAAAAGCTGGCATCACTCGCGCCAGTATGGGCATACAAAGCTTTCAGCCCGATTTGCTCAAATTTATGAACCGGGCACATTCGCACGAAGAAGCCTTGAATTGCCTGGAACTGCTGAGCCAGTCAGGCTTTAACTCATTTACAGTTGATTTAATTTATGGCAATCCCGGTCAAACACTGGAACAGCTAAATGAAGATTTGGATATCCTGCTGGAGTTTAGTCCACCTCATATTTCAGCCTACTCATTGACTATTGAACCAAAAACAAGACTGGGTAAACAGGTTGAGCTGAGACGTATCACACCATCCGAAGATGATAAGGTTGCAGATCATTTTGATTTGATTAACGAAAGGCTCAGAGCACGTTGCATTGAGCGTTATGAAGTGAGCAATTACAGCAAGCCGGGGCAGGAAGCGATTCACAACAGCCATTACTGGGAGCATGAAAATTACCTCGGTTTAGGGCCCGGGGCTCATTCATTCTGGTGGAATGAGCAGGCGGCGATTCGCCGGGAAAATAAACGTGATTTAAGAAACTATCTGGAAGGAAAAAATATTTCAGGTGAAGCCGAGGAGTTAACACTTGAGCAACTTGCCGAAGAGCGGCTGATGATGGGACTGCGAACCCGAAAGGGAGTTTCAATCGAAGAATTGGCAGACCGGTATGGCTATCGGCTGAATGCCCGCCAGCAAAAATACCTGAGGGAGCGACAAAAGGAAGGGAAAACCCGGGCAGGCAGTGCTATTTCTTTGACTGACAAAGGAATAAAAATCGCCGATGCCATTATTCTCGATTTGATTACCCTCCATTGATTGCTTTTCTTCTTCAATTCGAAGAACTTTAGTTCGTTATTAAATAATCGTCAATCATAAATCAAAAATCGTAAATCAGGGGTTATGAAACCGAGCCTAAAAGTTTTTTTGAAAGAAATCATTGATTACGCCGGGCTTTTTCCCCCTGCTGAACTTTCACTCGATACTGCCATTCAAAATTACAACAACTATCGAAAAACAGATGATTCCTGGATGCTTTCGCGCTTCATTATCCCGGCTTCAGGACTTCAGAAACTAAAACCTTATGGCAAAAATTTATTCAGCGAAGGGAGGCCTTTTGATTTTTCTGTTCTGGGAAAAGGGACAGAAACAGTTGATGAATTTTATGACCAGCTTGATGAAATTGTCCAAGCCCTAAATCAGTTTCATGAGACACACGGCAACCACGTAACTACCGATATGTTAGAAGTTAAGCTTCCGCGAGAAGCGGTTTTTGCGAATGATACTGCATTGCTGCTTGAAATTTTTGCTGAAGTAACGGAACGAATGAATGAATCGGATAAGCTGCCGGACAATCTGTTCTTTGAAGGCTATTTTGAAGAAAACTGGAAGAAAGATATAAGCCATATTCTGCAAACGCTGCACAAACATAATGAGCAGTTTTCTATGAAAGATATTCATGCCGGATTTAAAGTTCGTTGCGGTGGCGTGAAAGCTTCTTTGTTTCCTTCACCTGAGCAGTTAGCCTTTACCCTGAACAGGACAAAAGAAGAGAACATCGCCCTGAAGTGTACCGCAGGACTACATCATCCCGTCCGTCATTATGATGACTCTGTTCAAACGAAAATGCATGGATTTTTCAATGTATTCGGCGGAGCGATGCTGGGTTATGCCCACGATCTTTCTGACGAAGAACTGCTCGAAATACTGAACGAAGAAGATTCAGATCATTTTTCTTTCACCGATGGTGGCTTTTCCTGGATGGGAAAAGAAATTCCAACGAATGAAATCCAAGAACTGCGTGAAACAGCCCTTATCTCATTCGGAAGCTGCAGCTTCAACGAACCCAGGGAAGATCTGCAAAGTTTAGGACTATTATAAGTCAACAATTCTTCCGTAGGAATGCCTACGGCAAAAACTCAATCATTCAATAATTTCCTCCATGCATCCAACTAACGACCCTAGTTTAAAATCATTTATCGAAGTAAAGCCTGACTCTCATTTCCCTATTCAAAACCTGCCTTATGGGGTTGCAAGGCCAAAAAACGGGGGTGAAGTTTTTACATGTACAGCTATCGGGGATTATGTTGTTGATCTGTCTGAGCTCAGTGCGGCTGGTGTTTTTGATGGCCCTGAGCTTGACGGGGAAAGTGTTTTCCGGGAATCGTCTCTTAATAATTTTATGGAACTGGGGCATAAAGCCTGGGCCGAAGCCCGAATGTATATCAGTAATTTGCTGAGTGCTGATGAATCGGCACTGCGGGATAATGAAGGGCTCAAAAAACGGGTTATCACACCGATGAGAGACGTTGAAATGATCATGCCTGTCAACGTTGGGGATTATACTGATTTTTATTCATCCGAACCCCATGCCACCAATGTAGGGACGATGTTTCGCGGGCCTGAAAATGCGCTGAAGCCAAACTGGAAACACCTGCCGGTGGGTTATCACGGACGTGCCAGCTCGGTGGTAGTTAGCGGTACGGATGTTCATCGACCGCAGGGACAAATTTTACCCTCCGGTAGCGACGATACCCCTGCTTTTGACGCCTGTAAGCTGCTCGATTTTGAGCTTGAAATGGGATTTGTAACCGGACCGGGTAATCCGCTGGGTGAACCTATTCCCATAAACAAAGCACATGAGCATATCTTCGGAATGATGTTGGTGAACGACTGGAGCGCACGCGATATTCAGAAATGGGAATACGTGCCGCTGGGTCCGTTTTTGGCCAAAAATTGGGCAACATCCGTTTCACCCTGGATTGTTACACTGGACGCTCTCGAGCCATTTCGCATCCAGGGTCCCGACCAGAACCCCGAACCGCTCCCCTATCTAAAGTCCGACGGTAAATGGACATTCGACATCAACCTTGATGTATTTTTACAGGGTGAAAAAATGGATGAACCCTATAAAATTTGTGCATCCAACGCGAAGAATTTGTACTGGAATATCTGCCAACAATTAGCCCATCAAACCATTACCGGTTGCAATGTGCAGGCAGGTGATTTATATGCTTCGGGAACCATCAGTGGCGAGAGTGAAGATTCATATGGCAGTATGCTGGAACTTTCATGGAAGGGTGAAAAACCGCTAAAACTGCCCAACGGTGAAGAGCGCACATTCCTGCAAGACGGCGACCGCTTGACTATGACCGGTTATGCCGATACTAATGATTATCGCATCGGTTTTGGTGAAGTGACGGGTAAGATTCTGCCCGCCAAAGAGCTGGATTTGTAAAGGCAAACGGCAAAAGTGAAAAAGCAGAAGACTCTTTTGCCTTTTCACTTTTCACTTCTGCCTATTTAATCAAAGTCATTTTTTTAACAAAGGATCCTTCATCCGTTATCAAGCGGTAGAAATAAACACCCGAAGCCAATTGAGAGCCATCAAAAGGCACCTCGTAGTAACCTTCGGGCAGAATAGTATTTCGCAGCGTTCGCACTAAACGTCCCGTTATATCATAAACTTTAAGTTCTACTTTCGATTGTTCCGGCAGGCTAAACTGGATGATTGTTTCAGGATAAAAGGGGTTGGGATAGTTCTGCATCAGCTGAACAATTTGAGGATCTTCGGAACGCACAAAAATTCTATATCCGGTAGATTCAGTTTCCGATCCGTTGGCCACTACAATGCCCATTCTTGTTAAATCACTCCATGCCCACGTTGTTTGATATTCGATCGCACCGCCGCCTTCGGTATAAAGAACAGCCGTTTCAGTAGTTCCGTCATTAAAATATCCGATAATGCCTAAGCCCGCTTCGGGGATGGAAACGTCTGTCAGGCCTACGGTAACATAACCACTAAAAGTAGAGGGTTGTACGTTAAAATAATTGGCCGAAAAAGGCTGTAGCGAATCGGTGCTTATGGATGGTGCGATTAAACTGTCAGCACCCAAAAGGTAATAATTTATAGTTGGATCGGGATAAGCTTCGCGCTCTTCAAAACCATAATTCGGAGGCGAATTTTGAGGCCCCGAAGCAAAATGCCAAAGCTGAGATTCGATATAAGCACGCTGAAAGGCGGCAGAGCTTCCTAATTGCTCGCTCATTGCATTAACCATGCGAATATCAGGATTAGCGACAATGATATCCCAAACGCGGGGCCAGAAATCGGGGCCATATCTTTCTTCAAAAAACAGTGCCCAGCTTACGTGATAATATGAACCGGGATAAAACGAGCTTGCAGGGCTCTCAAAAATGGAAGCCGAATTATTTATGTAATTGTAGTAATCATTTACCTGATCATACACCACTTCTTCCATCAAAGTGGCATCCATTTCTGACCAAAGATCAGTCTCGCCGCTCCACTGGGTAGCGGCATATTGAATAGCATGTTTGAGTTCATGGGCGATCGTTGCTTTTATAGCACCGATTACATCACCTTCGGGATGATCATTAGGCGGGAAATTTTCAGAAAAATCATTTTCAATTTGAATAACTGTAGTACCGTTACTGATGTACGTTTGTCCATAGAAAAGGTCAAGATCCGCAATCTCTATTTCATAGGTGTCTCCCGCAGGAATGGGATTCGAATACCCTAAATTCAGAACTTCTTGCTGATAGGAATAATCTGCCGCCTCAGCCACTTCGTCCACATAATCCGGAACGCCATTTCCGGTGGAGTCTGCATTCGGGACGGCATCTTCACCCGAAATTTCATAATAAATAAGAAACCTGCCCGAAGGTGAACGATGGATTTCCACAGCCTGCATTTTGTATCGCCCGGTCATGGTTTCAACTTTCTGCACAGTGGAAGTAGAAAGCTCTTGTCTGTAACTGTGGAACTCTCTGATGATAGGCGTGCCGCACTTGATGGGTAAAGAATCCTGCGGCTGAAATTCAAACGGCAGCTTTTGAGGGTTGGTCAGGGCATAGAATTTGAAAAGCACTTTTTGATCAAGCGTTAACCTGTTACTTTGATAGGCGCGTTCAATTTTATGTAAGACGTCAAGTTGTTGACGCGAATCGCCTTCAAAGCGCTCCTGGGCCTTGAGCGGAAAAGTCGAAAAAAACAGGGCAAAAGCCAACAAAAATGCGAACTGCAGGTGAAATTTCATTCAGGATGCAATATTTGAAAACAAAAGAAGTTCATTTCTTCAAAAAATACCCTTAATTTTGGCATCTGCAAATATTAGAAATTAATTCTTTGCTTTTAACCCTGACAGGGTTTTGGAACCCTGTCAGGGTTGGAGCAGCGGTAAAAATAAAAGCACATGTACGAAGTAATTCTATACTACAACTTTAGTCGAATTGAAGATCCCGAAACCTTTTGTGAAAAGCATAAGGCATTTTGCAAAGAGCTCGGAATGAAGGGAAGAATTTATATCGGTAAAGAAGGCATCAACGGAACGCTTGGCGGCACTGCTGAACAGATTTCGGCCTACAAAGAGCATTTGACAGGAATTTCCGGTTTTGAAGATACCGGCTTCAAAACAGACAACAGTGATTATATTCCCTTTGCAAAACTGATATGTAAGGTGCGTGATGAACTGGTTGCTATTCACAAGGAGGATGTTAATCCTGAAAACGGGGGGAAGTACCTGGAGCCGCGTGAATGGAAGCAGGTACTGGAGTCGGATGAGGATTATGTGATTATTGATGTGCGGAATGACTACGAATCTAAGATCGGGCATTTTGAAGGAGCCATCACCCCGCAAGTGGAAAATTTTTATGACTTTCCCGGATGGCTCGATAATTTTGATGCCGAAAAGGATAAAAAAGTGCTGATGTACTGCACCGGCGGCATCCGCTGCGAGAAGTTTTCGGTATTAATGAAGGAAAAGGGCTGGCAGGATGTGAACCAGCTGCATGGCGGCATTTTGCGTTATGGAAAGGAAGAGGGTGGCAAGCATTACAAGGGCAAATGTTTTGTGTTTGACGACCGTCTGGTGGTTCCGGTAAATGAGGAGGATATGGAGCCGGTCGCGAAGTGTGAAATTACCGGCAAACCGGCGGATACCTACATCAATTGTGCGAATATGGAGTGTAACAAGCTGTTTGTGTGCTCGGAAGAAGGTGCTAAACTGATGGAAGGCTGCTGTAGCGAAGAATGTCGTCAAAGCGAGTATAAGCGTCCTTTTGATTCCGAAAATGCTTTTCGTCCCTTCCGAAAATGGTACAACTATTTTGATGACGAGTTTAAAGAGCGGGAGCTGGAGGAAAAGTAGCGGCAGGTGCCAGGCACCAGGCACTTGTAAAATGCCTGACACCTCGAGGTAGTTCACTCTTCAAAAAACGCTTTAGCGATAGCAGCAAAATGGGCAGGACGATCCAGAAAGGCGTAATGTCCGGCGTGATCAATCACTACAAGCGCAGCATTTTTGATTCCCTTTTCCATTCGCTCAGCTTGGTACAGCGGCGTTGCTTCGTCATTTCTTCCCCAAAGCAGCAGCACCTCATGTGGAATGCTTGGCAGACAAGGTTCCAGGTATTCAGTAACCGTTCGTACAAAAGTCCCCCGCATCACCCCGCTTAGTTTGCTGTAGTCACTTGAGCCTAAAGATTTCCAAAGAGCGGTCTGACGAAGTCTTTTCAGTGATCTTTCTCGTAATTTTTGGGGCAAAATCACAAAGGGAGCCTTGAGGGTTTTGGCGAAATACTTTTTAAAGTAATAGTTCGTGCTGCGCTTTGGCTTCATACCCGCACCACCGGTGATCAGCACTTTGCCAATTCCGGATTTTGCATCATCACGTGCACAGAGTTTGAGCGTTATGCGTCCGCCAAAGGAATGGACGAGCAGATCTGTTTCACCCAAATTTTCATCACTTATAAATTGCTGAATGAGATCAGCGTAATTATCAATATTCCAGGGATTGTCGGGGGCGGGGGATTTTCCGAATCCGGGTAAGTCAATAACATAACATGTTCTTAAATCTGAAAGCTGCTCCGCCAGCGGCATCATCACCTTTCCGCTGCTTCCCCACCCGTGGAGGACGATCAGAGGCTTTCCGGCGCCTGTTTTTTGGTAGACAACAGGGAGATCGTTGTAATGATATTTTTGCTCATTTTGCATCTTGCAGGCAAACATCTGATTATTTTTTACGCAAAACAAGAGAAATTTTGTAAGGATTTGGGTTTTCAGGGGTCTTACTTATAAGAGGTGCTAATAATTACACTGTGTCACCCCGTTAAACATTAATTAAGATTGCTATGAAGAGAAAACTATTTTTCTGGCTGGAGAAGTTGAAAATCACTCCCGCCGAACGCAAAGCGGTATCGGGATTGATGGTTGTACTCATTGTGCTGGCTTCAATAAATCTGGCGTTGTCGCCGGCAGTTGCTTTCGAGGAGGACCATTACCGCAAGCTCGAAAAACAGTTTGTGGCTCGCACCGCTGCGCTCCGTGCTAAAGAGGAAAAATTGATGCGACGCTATTTTCCCGCTAATGTTAAGAAGCAATCGGTAGCTTCTTCGGTTGATACGATGACAGCCGATACCACAAAAGAAACGATGGTTCAAGAAGGCAGCCAAATTGCTGAAAACCGGTTGATAAATATAAATACGGCAAGTCAGAAGGCCCTGGAAACGCTACCGGGAATTGGTCCCGCTTACGCTAAACGCATCATCACTTACCGAAAAAAATACGGCGGATTTCAATCGATTGGAGAACTGATAAAAATTAAAGGGATTGGTGAAAAGCGACTGGATAAATTGAAACCATTTATCAAACTTAAGGACTCCGAATAATTAAAATGGATCCAATGCCAGCACGTATTTTGTGGGCTGATGATGAGATTGATCAGCTTAAGCCACACATCATTTTTTTAGAAAAAAAGGGTTTTGAGGTCACGCCTGTGACGAATGGCGATGATGCGGTGAGTTTGATTAAAGAGCAACCCTTTGACATCATTTTTCTGGATGAACAGATGCCGGGGATGGATGGACTGGCTACCCTGAATAAAATTAAGTTGCTCCAGACATCACTCCCTGTGGTGATGATCACCAAAAGTGAAGAAGAAGCGATTATGGAGGAGGCTATCGGGGGCAAGATTTCGGATTATTTAATTAAGCCGGTCAATCCAAACCAAATTTTGCTGACCATTAAGCGTATTTTAGAGCGGCATCGTATTCGCAACGAAAAATTCGCTCAATCTTACTTGCGAAATTTCAATAAGATCTCCGACCGTATAAGCGATACTACAGGTTGGGCCGAGTGGATTAGTATCTATAAACAGCTTATTCAGTGGGAGATTGATTTGGAAAGTGGCGAGGAATCACTTCGCCAGGTGCTGAAGGACCAGTACCGGGAAGCGAATAAAATGTTTGGGCGTTTTATAGACGATAATTACAAAAATTGGCTGCAGCATTCTACACCACAGCGACCGGCACTTTCAATCGATATTGTCGATGAATATGTGCTTCCGCATGTAAAAAACGGCCAAAAAACGCTTTTTCTGGTGATTGACTGCATGCGCTACGATCAATGGCTGGTCTTCCAGAATTTGCTGAGTGATGATTACAGCATCGACATGGATTTTTATTATTCCATTTTGCCCACAGCCACACCTTATTCACGGAATGCCATTTTTTCAGGTTTGTTTCCACTCGAAATTCAGGAAGTATATCCCCATTTATGGCAGCAGGGTGAGGACGAGCGGTCACTTAATCAGTATGAACAAGAATTGCTGATGAAGCAGCTCGAACGCAAAGGCATTGATAAAAAGTTAGCCTACGAAAAGGTGCTGAATATTGAGGAAGGAAGAAAAATCACCGAGAATATCCATAATTATTTACAAGTGCCGTTGAGCACTTTCGTTTATAATTTTGTAGATACGCTGGTACATTCGCGTTCTGATTCTGATGTTCTTCGCGAAATTGCTCCCGATGTGCCCGCTTTCCGTTCACTGACAAAAACCTGGTTTCAGCATTCTTCACTCAATGAAATTTTTAAAATTCTGGCCGATGAAGAAGTAGTGATTGTGGTAACGAGCGACCACGGGGCGATCCGTGCCTTGCGGGATACCAAAGTTTACGGCAACAAAGATACCTCCACGAGTCTCCGGTACAAATACGGTCGAAATTTAACCGCTAACGAGAATGCTGCTATTTTAATTGATAAACCGGAAGAATATAATTTGCCCGCTCCTCTTCATAGTAATAATTACATCATCGCTAAAGAAGATTACTACTTTGTGTATCCCACCAATTATCATCGCTACCAAAACCGCTACCGCGATACTTTTCTTCATGGCGGCGCGAGTATGGAAGAGATGATTCTGCCTATTGCTACATTGCGCCCGAAAGGGATGTTATAGGTTCTGTGCTTTGGCCAAATTTTATTGACCGTTTTCTTTTCAACTCCATTCGGAGTTGTAATTGTTATAGATCATCTGATCACCGAATTTACATCCGGTGCCATTAATATTTAAGCCCTTCGGGCTTTTTTATCTAATGATCGTTAATTGAAAATCCCGAAGGGATGTAACATACATAGCCCCGAATGCAATTCGGGATATAAAAAAATATCACCACGAACAACCCTGAATGGGGTTGAAGAAAAAGGCAATTAAAGGATCAATAAAAATATCCAAACCTTGAGTATCTTGAAAAAGCAACATTGAAGAATATTGCCAAACAAAATGAAAGAAATCTTAAAAGAATTCACCAGCCATTCACCCGAAGAAACCTTAATTCTCGGAAAAGAATTTGCTGAAACATTAGAGCGGGGTGATGTTGTTTGTCTCAAGGGTGAGCTGGGGGCAGGGAAAACGCATTTTGTGAAAGGAATGGCTAAGGCGTTTGGTATTGATCCTGCAGATGTAACTTCACCCACTTTCACATTGATTCATGAATATGCCGGAGTAAAAAATTTATATCATTTCGATTGTTATCGAATGAAATCACCACAAGAAGCGCTTGAAATAGGAGTGGAAGAATATTTTTACGGAGAGGGCGTTTGTATTGTCGAATGGCCGGAGCGAATCCATTCTCTCATTCCGTCCGAGGCTATCTGGATTTCTATTCAAGTCCCGGATGTAAAAACACGAAAATTTGTCATTTCCAAAAAAGGATTGTAATTACGATATTCTAAACTATGGCGAAAAACAGGCTCGCATACCGACTTGACCGTCTGCCGGTTATTTATCCTTTTCACCGGCGTGCAGATAATAATATCCAGCTTGGAGACCTGGTTTACTATGGGCCATCACCTGAGTTTTACGGCATCGGAGAAGTAGTTCGTTGTCTTGATAACCATTGTGTGGTTGATTTCCGCGGAACCGGTGTTTTAGATATTCAGAAAGACGCGCTGGCTATGAAGTATTTGATTCCTATCCACAAGCTCAATCTTGGCCATATTTTGAAAAGCACCTGAGGGAAATTCAAATTCTAATGACTAAAATCCGAAATGGTTGGTTTTGAATTTTGATCATTCCGGTTTGATGATTTCTTCCTTCCTATCAACCAAAGCAAAATGCTCACCGCCAGACCGGGATAAAACGGTTGAATTCCCAGGTAGTTAAAATCGTAAGTACCTTCGCTGGTCAAGGTTCCTAAAATCAGCCAGCATAAAGAAACGCTGATACTGATCAACATCATAGGCAGCGCCCGGTTCTTCTTAAGCGAAAAAAGCGGCAGGTAAACGCCAAGAACGGGAATGAGCAGTCCGGGAATCATCACTGAGCCGATTACATACCACAAATTAATAACGCTGGGATAAATAATAATAAGCAAAAGGCCAAGCAAGGCGGCAATTAAAGTGCTTATACGGGTAAGTGTATTATTCTCAGTATTAGGGAAAAATTTAACCAGCAAATCGCGTCCGAGCGTTTGGCCGGAAAGAAACAGATAACTGTCCAGTGTGGACATGATGGTAGCCAGCAAGCCCACGAAAAATAATCCTTTCAGTCCGATTGGAAGAATTTCATTGGCCAGATAGGGGTAGACCATGGCGGGTTCGGCTAAATCAGGCCCCAGGATTGCCCAGCCGTACATTCCGCAGAACAGGGTGAGGAAATCAAAAAGCGACCACAAAAGTATTGAAATAAAAATTCCTTTTTTAGCAGTCTCCGGACTTTTAGCCGCGGCCGCCCTTTGGTGAAAGCTGGGATCAACGAAGGTCCACAGGGCGATGAAAAACCATACCAGGATATATTGTATGTTTTGTCCCCCAGTGATGTCGCGATAAGTTGCGGGAACTGCTTCCCAGAGTTTGCCCAAGCCTCCAAACTCGAAAGCGGCAAAAAAGATCAGAAAAATGAAGCCGCCGAACATGAGCACGATTTGTAACATATCGGTGCGCACAACGGCTCCGAAACCTCCCATGGTGACGTAAACTACAGAAAACAGGGCAACCGCGGCAGAATACCACAAAAAATGACCGGTTCCGCCCGTCAAATACTGAAAAATGAGGCCCAGCATGAGAATATAGGGGGCAGGGCTCACCAGAACAAAAATAGGAACGGCAGAAAAACGACCGGCCTTTTCACCATACGTATTTCCTACAGCTTCGGGCAGGGAGAGAGCTTCATTCATCCGGATTTTTCCGGCCAGGAGCCATGCGAAGAGGGCTGAAAAGATGTAGAACGGAAGGCCAAAAAGCAGCCACTGCGAAATTCCGAACTGGTAACTGTATTCACCCACGCCCAAAATGCCCCCGTACCAAGTTGAGACCAGCGTAGCCACGAAAGCTGCCAGACTCATTTTTCTGCCCGACAGCAGGAATGATTCTTCATCTGTCCCTTCCCATTGTCGTCTTTTTGACAGGTAGATTAGCAAGCCGAAATAGATGAGAATAACACTCCAATCGAGGAGAGTAAATTTGAGTTCAGTCAACGGTGCAGGATTGATTAAAAGTAGGGTGAAAGATATTTGTTAGGGAAATTGCGTTCAACCAATGATTAAATCACGCAGAGCCGCGGAGTCGCAAAGTTTTAGGTTAAGTTTTTTTCTCCGCGTCTTAGCGGCTTTGCGTGACCTTTTTAGCTATAAACAAAAGCAAATCGCCTGTTTTATGAGTGATTTCTACCATGCTTTCCACCACTTCATTCGAAGAACCGTCTCGTACGCCATTTTCCAGCGTTTCATTCTTTAGTGTATACTTGAGCCCCAAAGTCGTGATGCCACTTACCGTTCCCGACAGGGGGAAAAGCGAAACTTGGGTGCCAATGGGGAGATTAATTACGAACCTGCGGGGGACCAGAAAAGTATCACCGAAATTATCTTTAAATATGATTTCTTCAAAGTCAGAGTTGAACTGCTTTAGTACGGACAGGTTTTTCAATGTTTGATCTAATCGTTTGCCGGTCGCCCCTAAAACCTGAACATGTGTTCCCTGCTTTTTTAGTGCCAGACGCAGCGCTTTTTCAAGATCGTTCGATTCCTGGTCTGCTTCCAAAATTACCTCAAAAGAATCATCACTCCGCGATTTAAAGCTATCTAAATCTCCAATAACTACATCCGGTGTTTGCTTAAAATTTCGAGCAGTATTCCCGCCTCCGTCAGCAGCAATGAAATAATCGGAGGCTGAAAAAGATGTTAAAAAAAGCTGCTCGGATGGCGGATTTCCATCACACAGGATAAGAATGCGCTTCATCATTAATTAATCGAAATTTAGAAAAACAAAATACATCACGGATAATACGGCAAAATCAATCCATATTTTAGTCGAAAAAAATATTGCTTTCTTCAACGCAATGTATCATTTTAATAGGCTTATTTTTGGCGGTAATCCCTTATTTATGTTTGAAGAACTAATTCAGAAATTAAAAAGTTATTGCACGGTCGGCGTTTTTTCACATATTCGTCCCGACGGTGATTGCATCGGTGCACAGGTAGCTACCTGTATCTGGCTGCAAAAAAACGGCATCGAAGTATATGCGTTCAATGATGATGAAGTGCCCTTAAACCTGCGTTGGCTGGCAGATTTTTTCCCCATTCAAAAGCCGGATGAAAAAACGCTAAAGAAGTGTGATGCTTTTGTGCTACTGGACGGAAATTCACCTAAGCGTTTCGGCAGCTATTCAGACTTTATCGAAGATGAGCCGAAACCAAGCTTTATGATTGATCATCATCCCGATCCCACGAACGGATTCGACCTTGCCATTTCTGTTGAAGAGGCATCATCAACCTGCGAACTTATTTTCCACCTATTTTTACAAAATGATATTTCTCAGGTTGATACGAGAGTAGCTAAAGCACTTTTTACAGGCCTTATCACCGATACCGGTTCCCTTCAATATGACAGTGTTAGTTCTGAGACGATGAATGTAGCCTCAGAATTGTTGCGACTGGGAGATTTTCGTCCCAACGAAGTAGCAGAAAGAGTGTTCTCGAATAAAAATTTAGACCAGTTGCACTTGCTGAGCAGGGCGATGGGTACGATCAAATTATTCGAGGACAATCAGATTGCTATTATGTACGTTACCAAAGAGATGCTCGAAGAAACCAACACAACTAATGACGATTGCGAAGGCTTTGTAGCTTATCCGCTTAGCATTACAGGAATTAAAGCAGCGATTTTATTTAAAGATCTGGGCGAAGGTATAAAAATGAGCCTCCGTTCAAAAAGCGATGATGTTAATGTGAATGAGTGGGCGCGGGAAATTGGAGGAGGCGGCCATAAAAAAGCATCCGGTGCCTGGCACCCGGGGCCGCTTAATAAAGCGATCAAAGACGTGGTTGATATTGGTTCGCGGCACCTTTTAAGCATAGATAAGTCGTAATACAAAAATTATTTTAGTTGATGTTCAAGAGTTCGGCCTATACGTTCGTAATTGTTCTGTTTTTGGCAGTGGTTTCAAACTGTTTGAATAAAAATGATGCAGATCTTCAGTCCGAAGCTGCCATGCGAGCTTCGGGGGTAACTTTATCTCAAGTTCCTGCCGATTCATTGCAAGTCCCTCCTGCCTCCGATTCAAGTGTGAAATTAGACACCAATGAGAGCATTAGCCGTAGCCGGCAGACCGCCATCACCCGTGCCGTTCAGGAAGTGAGTCCCGCCGTGGTGAGTATCACCGTTACCGAAGTGGTGCAAAGGGGACGCAGGGTGGGTTATAATGAATTTTATAATCGGTTTTTCTCGGTTCCCATTGAGCGGGAATTCAGCAGCATGGGTTCGGGATTTATCATCAGTACGGATGGCTACGTAGTTACCAATCAGCATGTAGCCAGTAAAAACGCAGAAGAAATTGTAGTTTCATTACCCGATGGTTCGCAATATGAAGCCAAATTAGTAGGCGCCGATGAACTGGCAGATCTTGCCTTACTGAAGATTCAGGCCGACCGTCAATTTCCCACTGTAGAATTCGGTAATTCCGACAGTGTACTGGTGGGAGAATGGGTGATGGCAGTCGGTAATCCTTTTGGATTGTTTGAAGCAGCCAAGCCATCAGTAACCGTAGGGGTGATAAGTGCCATAAACCGGGACTTTCGTCCTAACCCAAATAAACCGCGCGTTTATATTGATATGATTCAAACCGATGCGGCTATTAATCAGGGTAATTCAGGCGGACCGCTGGTAAACAGCCAGGGTAAAGTGATTGGCGTAAATACTTTTATTTATACCGGCGGAACGGGTAACGGTTTTGTGGGGCTTGGTTTTGCTATTCCCAGCAATCGGGTGAAGAAGATCATTCGGCAACTGGCATCATCGGGAGAAGTTCATCTTTCATACGATCCGGGGTTTCAAACTCAGGAAATGACTTACCAGATGGCAGCAAGATATAGCCTACCGGCCATAATGGGCTTGCTGGTGACCAGTGTAAACAGAGACGGGCCCGCATTCGAAGCGGGAATTATGCCCGGAGACATCATCCTTAAAATCGGCAATGCACAGGTACAGAGTAAAATGCATGCGCAGGCACTGCTCCGTGAATATCAGGAAGGTGATTCCATGCGGGTAGAATTACTTCGAGGCAACCGTATTTACGAAACCAAGCTGTACCTCCGCAAGAAGGTGAAACAGTGAGTTCTCCTTCGCATTTAAACCCTGACAGGGTTAGGTTCGCTCCTTTTTCCTCTCCAAAAACTTCTGCACTCGTTGGTGATGTTGCTTACTCTCCCAAAATTCAGCAAAAGGATCAAGCTCCGCTTCGATGCTTTCCCATCGGGCTTGGGTGAGCCGCATCGCGCCCTGCTTTAAGTTTTTGATAAATTCACGGTCGTTCTTTGTGATTTGCTTTGCCCATTTCAAAACTTCATCATTCAGTTCACTGGGCACAGCAATGCGACTGATTAGCTGATGATTAAGAGCAGTTTGAGCATCTACAACCTGAGCTTCTGCCAGCCATAGAAGGGCCGTTGAGCGTCCTACACATTCGACAAGCCGGGTAAGTCCGCCCCAGCCGGGAGGCAGGTAAAACTTGCCTTGTGTAAATCCAAAAATAGCTTCGGAAGACGCGATACGAAAATCAAAGGCGAGCATTATTTCACATCCGCCGCCATAAGCAGGACCATTAACAGCGGCGATGGTCCAGCAGGGCAGTTCTTCGATGCGGGCGAGGATGTCCATCATCCGTTTTGCCATAGGCCGGGCTTCTTCAGCAGTTTTAATAGTGTGAAATTCACGAAGATCACCGCCGGAAATAAAGGCTTCACTCCCCTGACCTGTTAAAATAAAGCAACGGATTTCATTGTTGATTTCAATTTCTGAAAGCAATTGTTCCAGCTCATCCATTACCTCAAAATTAATAGCATTTAAGGCTTCAGGACGATTTATGACTGCATTGCAAATGTGATTTCTATATTCGACTTTTAGTACACTCACTGTTAGTTATAGTAATTTGACATTATTATTCGAAAAACTATGTATCTCATCAATAAAGAAAAGATAAATCGTTTACTTTCCGCAAAGATTGTGATGCGCGGGTAGCACAAATTTTCAATTCGCTTAAAAGTGTGTTGGTGACATCCTCATTCGGTACCACTTCTGCCGTGTTGTTGCACATCTTAAACCGTGTTAAACCGGGATATCCTGTTTATTTTATCGATACAGGCTATCATTTTAAAGAAACGCTTGCATATAAAAGGCAGCTGACACGGTTGCTGAACCTGAATGTTATAAACTTGAAGCCGGAACTTTCCAGGCATCAAAAAACACGGGAGCAGCAAATGTGGGTGCAAAATGCTGACAAGTGTTGCAAAATTAATAAAGTAGAGCCGTTGGAAAAAGTGAAGCCCCGCTACAAAATATGGATGTCGGGCCTTATTGGCTTCCAAAACGGGCATCGCAGCAATTTAGAAATTATGGATGAAAAACCGGGAATTATCAAGTTTTATCCGTTAATCGACTGGAATAGCTTTTTGGTTGAAGAGTATATCGAGGTCCATGGCTTGCCACAACATCCGCTGAAAGAAAAAGGATATAATTCTGTGGGTTGTACCCATTGTACCATCCCCGGCGCAGGACGAAACGGACGATGGGGGAATCAGTCAAAAACGGAATGTGGATTGCATTTGTAGGTATAGGGGTATAAGGAAATAAGGTATAAGGTTTACGTATAGCTAAGTTAGTAATCTACTTAGGGGAATCCTTATTCTCCTATACCTTTATACCCTTATTCCCCATTGTCTATTTCGTAATCGATTTTCTGCGTTCTTGAATTCTCCAGCAGCCAGTGCTGGTATTCCTCATTGCCTTCTTGCTCAGCCAATTGAATTGAAAGAATAGAAGGCACATCATAACTATGCAATTCTTTAACACGTTCGGTGAGTTTTTTCACATTGTGGTAAGGTGTTTTGGCAATGAGAATCGCTTCCTGATCTTCAACCAGTTCACCCTTCCATTCGTAGATTGATTCCATGCCTTCTATGATGTTTACGCAGGCAGCCAGTCTTTCCTTAACAAGCTTGCGGCCAATGGTTTTTGCTTCTTGCTTATCTTTTACGGTGATGTAAACAATGCGGAGATTAAAAAACATTAACTGGTAATTTGATTAGGTATTTTTGATACTAAAAGCTACAAAAATGGATGTTTGACTCATAGTTAGAATTTCGAAACGTTGTCTACTAATTTGTGTTGAAAACCGGACAAAAAAACCGTAGTTTTCGTGGCTCTTAAAATCCGGCGAAGCTGGTTTTATGTATCTGCGAGAGTGGCGGAATTGGTAGACGCGCTAGATTTAGGATCTAGTGCCTTTAAGGCGTGGGGGTTCGAGTCCCCCCTCTCGTACATTTTCAGCAAAATGAATCATTCATTACCATTCTAATTAAATACTTTTTTGGAGTAACTCCGTGGAAATAACCGCTAAAGACGTCACCTCTGTTGATAAGGAAATTATAATTTCTGCTCAACGCAAGGATTTGGAACCAAAATTCGAAGAGGCTTATAAAAAATACCGGAAGCAAATTAATATGCCCGGTTTTCGTCCTGGTAAGGTGCCTTTAAATCTTGTGCGCAAGCGCTTTGGTGATGAAATTGAGCAGGAAGAAATCAACAAGTATATTCAGGAAGTATTCGAAAATGAGGTGGTTCCGGAATATGAGCCCGTGGGTGAAAGCGAAATGCTGGACCTTAGCTGGGAGGATGATGAACTGGAAGTCACCTTTAAAATTGGTGCTCATCCAGAATTTGAACTGGCCGAGCTCAGTGAAATAAAAACCGACCAGCTGGTTCATGATGTAACGGATGAAGAAGTGCAGGAAGAAATTGACCGTCAGCTTGAGCAGGAGGGCAACTGGGAGGAAGTGGACGGTAAAATCACCGATGCAAGCAAGGTTACAGTGGATGCTATTCATTTGAATGAGGAGGGAGAAGAAGACGGAACGGATGAAGGGCAGGTGATCGACCTTCGAAAAGAGGAGTTTGTGCAGTTTAAGGATGATTTAACAGGCAAAAAAGCCGGGGATAAAGTGGAAGTGGAAGTGGGTGAGGATGACCAGAAGGATTCATTTCGCCTGGTGATTAAAAAGGTTGAGAAGCTACATAAAGCAAATTTGACGGACGAGTTTGCTAAAAAGCAATCCAATGAGGAGGCAAAAAACGTAGATGAGTATAAGAGCCTGATCAAAAGCCGAATTCAGAATTACTTTGATCAGTCAACCGGCGATCTTTTTAAGAACGATATTATTAACGCGCTTGTTGAAAAACATGAATTCGATGTGCCTGAAGTTTTTAAAAACCAGGTGTTAAATCAGTATATAGAGCGTGTAAAACAGCAGTCAGGCGGCGAACTGCCCGGTGATTTCGATATCGAAGAGTACAAAGAAAATATGCAGGACCGTGCCGTGCGTGATGCCAAATGGTTCTTCATTAATGAAAAACTGCAAGAAAAATTTGACGATATCGAGATAAAACCCGAAGATATAGACGAGCATTTAAACGCTCAGGCTGCGCAATATGGCATTACACTTGATCAGATGCGTAACTTATTCGCTCAAAATCCTCAGCAACTTGAAGGGTTGAGAAATACGATCCGCGAAGAAAAAGTGTTTGATAAGCTTAAAGATGTGGTTAATATCAATGAAGTTGATAAAGAAACCTATCAGAAAAAGCATGATGAGAAAGTGAAAGCATAGCATTTGTCAAAATTTTTGAATTTATTATTCCATTAGTCAATTATGAATAAGCAATCATTATACTCAGTGTCTAATATCGAAAATTCTGAAGTTTCAAAGATACAGAACAATAATCTAGTGCCCATGGTGGTCGAAAAGACCGAAAGAGGCGAGCGGGCGTTTGACATTTACTCGCGCCTGTTAAAAGACCGGATTATTTTTTTAGGGACTCCGGTGAATGATGTGGTGGCAAGCTCTATCGTGGCCCAGATGCTGTTTTTAGAATCTGAAGATCCCGATAAAGATATTAACTTATATATTAACAGCCCGGGAGGAGAAGTTTCTTCAGGACTCGCCATTTATGATACTATGCAGTATGTGAAGCCCAATGTGGCTACGACCTGTGTGGGAATGGCCGCTTCAATGGGTGCTGTATTACTGGCCGGGGGAGAAAGCGGCAAGCGAAATTTATTACCTCATGCGCGCGTGATGATTCACCAGCCGTTAGGTGGTGTACGCGGACAAGCCAGCGATATTGAAATTGAAGCACAGGAGATTTTACGTATAAAACATATACTTACCGGAATTCTTGCCGAACATAGTGGTAAAGATGTAGATCAGGTGATGGAAGATTCCGACCGTAACAAGTGGCTGAGCGCTGAAGAAGCAAAAGAGTACGGTCTGGTTGATAACATCATGCAGCGTACCAAGAAAAAATGACTATTTCACCCAAATAAAATGGAGGACTATGAGCGATAAAGATAAAAACAAAGAAAATACCATCCATTGCTCGTTTTGCGGGCGTTCAAGTCACGAAGTAAACAGCATGGTTGCGGGACCGAATGATGTTTATATCTGCGATCATTGTGTGGCTGATGCTTCAGGAATTGTAAAGAGCGATTTGGCTTCAATGTCAAAAAAGCGGGAAAAGAATTACCGTCCGCTTCTCAAGCCTGCCGAAATAAAAGCTAAGCTCGATGAGTATGTGATCGGACAGGAAGGAGCCAAAAAAACACTCTCTGTAGCCGTTTATAATCACTACAAGCGGATAAGTTCTGATTTTCAGAGTGATTTGGATGATACTGAAGTAGAAAAGAGCAACATCGTGCTGCTTGGCCCCACGGGTTGCGGAAAAACATTGCTTGCGCGAACGCTGGCAAATATTATTGATGTGCCTTTTACTATCGCTGACGCTACCGTGCTTACGGAAGCCGGCTACGTTGGTGAAGATGTGGAAAGCATTCTTTCCAGCTTGCTTCAGTCTGCCGATTATGATGTAGAGCAGGCTAAACGCGGTATTGTTTATATTGATGAAGTGGACAAAGTAGCCCGGAAAAGCGATAATCCGTCTATCACACGTGACGTCTCGGGTGAAGGAGTTCAGCAGGCCTTGCTTAAAATTTTAGAAGGCACGGTTGCCAACATTCCACCTAAAGGTGGACGCAAGCATCCTGAGCAAAGTTTTATTCAGGTTGATACATCCAATATCTTGTTTATCTGCGGCGGGGCATTCAGTGGATTAGAAGAAATTATTTCGAGACGGCTTTCAGTAAGTTCATTAGGTTTTCATTCCGAAGAGCAAGTCACTTTCGACAAAGATGATCCCGATATATTTACTTACGTAGAAGCTCCAGATTTACAGCGGTATGGGTTGATCCCCGAGCTTATCGGCCGTTTACCGGTTATTTCGGGCCTGCATCATCTTTCTAAAGAAGCGATGATTGAAATTCTGGTTAAACCCAAAAATGCGCTTACCAAACAGTATAAAAAGCTGTTCCAGATGGAAGGTGTAGAGCTTGTTTTTGAAGAAGAAGCGCTTGAACTTATTGTAGAAAAAGCGCTGAAACGAAAAACGGGTGCCCGTGGACTACGTTCGATTATGGAATCATCCATGCTTGATATCATGTTCACACTACCGTCTATGAAAAATATTGAACGGTGTATTATCACCAGGGAAACTATAGATAGTGAAGCGCCGCCCGTTTACGAAAAACGGAAAGCGTCGGCCTAAATTAGAAGATTTCAAATCCAAAAAGGCATTATCAATTGAGGTAATGCCTTTTTTATTTAAAGCTGTTTTTCTTGTTAAAACACCAAGTTCCGCGAAATTCTTCTTTGTGGTTCTCTGTGCCTTCTCTCTGTACTTAGTGCAATAGCCGCGTGAGCTATATTTCAACAAGTAACTTTACGATTAAGCCTTAACCACAATTTTATTGGCATATGTTGTAAGGAATTATATTTTGAATACTTACAACTCTAAACTTAATACTTTGATGCTTGAAACTTCATCTTACATCAAATAGAATTAATATCGTTCTAATCGGACTGTTGATTTTACTCGGTATCGGTTCATTTGCCTATAACCAGTATTTGATCAACCGCATCCTCACCCAGGAGAAAGCAAATGTTGAACTTTGGGCTGAAGCTATTGAATATACCAGCAATCCTGTACAGGGGGAGATCAGCCAAAATTTATTAAACGCTTCAGCCTACCTGCGCCGCAATACTGACGTGCCTGACAGAATAATCGAAATGATCGAAGAGGCCGAGGCTGATCGTACTTCACAAACCTTCGTAACCCGGGAAATTGTACTGAGTGAAGGACGGTTCCGTGTACCGCGTATCATTGTGGATGAACGGGGTGAAATCATATCCGCCAATCATGTAGAAGCACCATGGAACGATGAACTGATTGAGCGCTTCGCCTCCATGCATGCACCTATCGAAATTAAGCTGGGAAACGAACAGTACTCGCAAACACAGTATGTGTATTATGGTGAAAGCCCTACCGTAAGGTATCTTCGGTATTTCCCTTATATCCAGCTCAGTTTGCTGGCACTGCTGCTGGGAATCGGTTTTGTGAGTTATCGCGCCATTACTAAATCCGAGCAATCTAATCTTTGGGTGGGAATGACCAAAGAAGCTGCTCATCAACTGGGTACGCCGCTTTCGAGCTTATACGGCTGGATTGAACTGCTGCGCGAGGAAAAGAATAATGATGCCTTCACCCAAAAGATTTGTAATGAATTGGAAGATGACATCACCCGTTTACGGGGAGTAGCTGACCGGTTTAATAAAATAGGTTCGAAGCCGGAATTAAAGTTGCAACGGCTGGAGCCCATCTTACTGCAGGTTATTGACTATATGGAACAAAGGTTGCCCCGGCTCGACAAAAATGTGGATGTACTCCGTCACCTCGATTCGAGCATACAGGCAAAAGTAAATTCCGAGTTGTTTCAGTGGGCGATGGAAAACCTTCTCAAAAATGCAATGGATGCGATCAAATCAACAGCGGCAAAAGCGTATGTGTCTATAAAGCTGCAACGGGTGGAAAATGAAGTGCTGATTGATGTGATAGATTCAGGAAAAGGCATTGATAAAAAGCATCAGAGTGAAATTTTTAAACCGGGTTACAGTACTAAAAAACGCGGCTGGGGACTGGGATTGAGTCTTACCCGCCGTATCATCGAAGAATACCATCAGGGGAAACTGGTGATTTACCGGTCTGAAGTAGGAGCGGGTACTACGATGCGGGTGATTTTAAAAGTCGATGATATTAAAGAAAAAAAGAGGGAGAAGGAGGAGGTGGCCTCGAAGACTTAGCATTCCCATCCGACCGCTGGTTTTGCAGTCTGACGGTTACGGAAAGGCCTATCAAAAAAAACTTCTTTTAATTGGAGAATAAGGATTAACGATTGGAGATTTTAGATCTTAAATCTTAGTTCGTTAATCCTTGTTCTTAAATCATTTAGCCGCTTTTCCAAAATTCAAGAAGGTAAGCATTTAATAGCTAAAAGGGGGTTGTACTCCCGTCTCTTAAACATCGGAGTGCAACTCCCTCAGAGCACAAGAAAGTCCCCCCTTCGAAGGGGCGCAAGGGGATGATCAAAACTTAATCAAGGCTCACTTTTAAGAAATTGTTTTAGTCTCATAAATTGAGCCTGAACCCTTTAATCAGGCCGATAGCCACGTTTTTCGGCATATTCCAGAAGCTCAGCTTTGAGCAGGTTGCGTCCCCGATGTAAACGAGAGCGAATAGTTCCGATAGGCACGTCAAGCATATTTGCGATTTCCTCGTAGGTAAAGCCTTCAATATCACAAAGCAGAACAACGGTTCGGAAGTCTTCGGGCAGTTTGTCAAGTGCACTTGAAATGTCATCATCAATCAGGTCGCGGAACATTTTGTCTTCAAGATCAGATGTATCGGTCCGTTCCGCCCGTATCGTTTCATAAAAAGTGGCTACCTCATCATAATCAACCTGGTTAGGCTGCTTCGACTTCTTACGGTAATTATTGATGTAGGAGTTTTTGAGGATACGGAACAGCCATGCTTTGGCATTGGTTCCTTTTTCATAGCTGTTAAAAAACCGAAAGGCCTTGACAATAGTGTCTTGCACAAGATCCTCGGCATCACTCGGATCTGATGTTAAGCGTAGCGCAAAATTATACATTGCGTCCAGTTGAGGGATAATTTCGTCTTCAAAATCTTCCTGTTTTTGGACTTCCTCTGTGGTTAGTTCTGGCATCCCGATGTTAGTTTTTTTGACTAATTAATATAGTGTCTGAGATTAAAATCTCGCAATAGTATCTAATTGTTTTCTTTAATAAATATAACAATAATTAGTATATCAAATCTGCTCATTAAATATTAATCACTTTAACTAATGAGCCTGATAGCTAAAGTAAATATCTGGTTGATATACCTATAGTTATAAAGCCGTTTAAAAAAGATTGTTCCCTTTTATCATTCATCTTTTTCGCTAATTTTGTTTGAGTTATATCACAGAGAACCACAGAGTGAACACCGAGATTCACAGAGCGATAATCACTCTGTGTAACTCTGCGTATTCTCTGCGAAACTTTGTGCAACCAGTGATGAAATTTATCAAAAAGCGATCACCATGAGATCATAAATAGCATGAGTCCAGGCGGCCATGCCGAAGCCTCTCCAGATATAAATGGCATTAAGGGCCAAACCAAATAAAAAGCGGAATAAAAACGAACCCAAGGTAAACGGATCACCCAGTTCGCCTATGTAATGCGCGAGGCTGAAAAGTACCGCGGCCAGCACCATCGCAAAAGCATAGGCCATATATTTTTTGGCAAACAGTTTCTTAAAAATAAAGAGCAGGGCTGAAACCAGAATAACCCGGAAAAAAAGTTCTTCATAAAGTCCTGCTCCAAGCGAAAGTGCCATTTGCTGGAGCAGGCTCATATTTTCAACGGGTGAAATTTGCATTTGCAGCAGGCCCGCCACTGTAGCTGAAATCAGCAGTGCCAGTACAAAAGCGTAGACCGCTGCTTCAAGTAGCATGGTGAAAAAGTAACCTATACGCAGTGATGAAAGTCGGTTTCGCTCCCGGTACAGCACAAAAACGCCCAGCAAGGCGATGAAAATAAGAGTGATGGAAAGCACATCCTGCCCGATATATGAAAACAGCGTCTTTATCCAGATATCAACCGAAATGCGCACTACTTGCTCGGCAGCCGGTTGAGAAACAAAAATCAGTATTTCATATAGCAAGAGCAGCGGCAGGCTGATCAGATAACTGTACAGCAGCGACCGGGTCGATGAAAAATAATGGTTAATTGAATTTCCGAATGCACTCATTGATTTTGATAGATAGTGACCGCGGGATCTGTTTCCGAAAGTTGCAGCACATTCCATGCAGCGGTAGAAAGTTTTAATCCATTTCCTGAAATGCGGTCGTTGATGCGAACATAAATGCCCTTCTCGTTTTCCCGGTTTTTAACGAAAATAACTGATCCTAACGAAATATTTGAATGCGCCGCGGTGAGTGCGTTGGGGTTATATAGTTCCCCATTGGTAGTGGTAGTTCCTTTGGCACTCGCACTGTAGGTTAAAGCTTGTGTAGACCCCAAATTCTGCAAGTTAGCATTTACCAGATATGGATTTTTATACGATCTGCCCGGTGGCGCCAGTACAGTTATCTGCTGGCCATTGCGTAAGGTTGAGCCCGCATCAGGATTAAGCGCCCAAAATTCATCTTCACCCATTTTAAATGTTAAAAGCAGTTCCCCCAGGCTTTCACCCGAAATCCTGTAAGCAATAAACTTGCCCTGAGGTGATGCTTCCGCCGATTCAGCTATCGAAGGCGGCATTGAAGGAGCACGAACGGTTAAATGCTGTCCCACACGAATGGTGTTTGAGGCAAGGTCATTCAATGTTTTGAGTGCCTCCACAGTCATGCCGTGTTCAAGCGCAATTCGATACAATGAATCTTCGCTTTTAACTACATAATAAGTATTTTGCTGTGTTTTTTTATCAACAGTAATCGGCCGATTTTGTTGAGCCCCCGACCGCATCGGAAAAATTGTTAACTTTTGACCCACCTTAAGGTTACTGGCAGAGAGATTATTCCACGATTTTAGTTCTGCAATATTTACATTGTACTTTTTGGAAATCGAAAAAAGAGTTTCTCCCGCTTCAACCGTATGGACAATATTTTCGGGGGATGATTGTCGCACGGTCAACACTTGCCCTATTGAAAGCCGGTTTGAATGCAAGTCATTCCACTGTTTAAGCTGCTGTACTTCTACATTGTACTGCTGAGCAATGCTGAACAGGGTTTCTCCTTTAGCGACAGTATGAGTGGCATCTTGTGCTGATGCAAAAACCGTGAAGCCAAATGTTAAAACAGCGAAAGCGAGCGTTGACTTTATGAATGATCGAAACTTCATTTACCCCTTTTGTTCTTGTTCTATATCTATTTCCAGTTGATATAATGCTTCTTGCAACTCCGATTTAGTGCGGGCTTCCTTTTGTTTAGAAGCAATTTTTATGCCAGTCTTATAAAGTTTCTGCGCGTCCGAAGAGCGATCCAGCATTTCATACAGCTTGCCTAAATGATAGTAAGTGCCTATATAATCCGGATCGTCGGCAAGAATATTTTCAAACAGGATACGTGTTTTCTCAAAATCTCCCTGTTTTTGGAATTCCAGAGCCAGCGCGAATTTTGAAAAAGAATCCCCGGGATTGGCTTTTATCTGACGCGCCAGCTGTTTGATTTTCGACTGATCCTGCTTCATAACTAAGTACCTAACGAGTAGCGAGCCGTTGCTATTTTGCCCGGTTAAAAGTTAAGAAATAAGATACAGAAAAAAATGGGCTTTGAAAGGGGTGGGCACGCAAAGACGCATCTGGCTTACATCACTTGAACTGGCGCAAGCCTGCCTTCACCGAAACTTCTCCAAACAGACAGTTCTCCTGTCACGGCTACGTGCAGGCAGGCGTCTCGCTCGCGCCATACTTCGCTCTGCAAAAAGCTCTAACTACTCACCGCATCACCGCCGTTTACGTGGATAACCTGTCCCGAGATGTAAGATGCATCTTCGGAAGCCAGAAAAACATAAGCGGGGGCCACTTCCGCGGGTTGTCCCGGCCGGCCCATTGGAGTTGATTTACCGAATTTGGCCACGTGTTCTTCATTAAAAGTGGAAGGAATAAGCGGTGTCCAGATCGGTCCGGGCGCAACGGCGTTTACGCGAATGCCCTTTGGAGCCAAATCCATGTTTAGTGAGCGGGTGAAACCAACGATAGCCCCTTTTGTGGCACCGTAATCAATCAAGTTTTTGCGCCCCTGGTAAGCCACCACGCTGGTAGTATTGATGATGGAGTCACCTTTTTTCAAATATTTTCCAGCGGCATGAGTAAGGTAGAACATAGAAATCACATTGGTTTGAAATGTTTTTTCAGTAAGATTAAGATCCAGTTCTTCAAGCCCCTCACGCGAGTGCTGTTCGCCGGCATTGTTGACCAGAATATTTAATCCTCCGAAAGCTTCAGCCACTTGTTCTATGCTCTCTTTGCAAAATGCTTTATCCCGGATGTCCCCCCTGATGATGAGACACTCAGTCCCTTCTTTTTCTACCATGTGTTTGGTCATGTTGGCGTCATCATCTTCTTTCAAATAGATAATAGCGACTTTGGCTCCTTCTCTGGCATAATGAACCGCTATGGCACGGCCTATTCCTGAATCACCACCCGTAATCAAAGCCGATTTTCCTTTCAACTTGCCGCTGCCTTTATAATCATCTCGTATGGATTCGGGATTCGGCTCCATCTTCGATTCTTTTCCCGGAATAGATTGATGCTGTTTAGGTAGGTTCTCTTCTTTTAGCTCTTGATGATTCATCAGTTCGTATTTTTATTGGATTGAAGGGATAGTGTTTTTACTATAAAGGATGAATATTGTTTCTGTTAAGTTGGATTCTCCAAAAGCTGTTACTGTTAATTACCGATTTTGGCACAAGCGAGACGCTTGCGCCAGTCAGATTGCACTAAGATGTTAAACCTTTGCGAACCTTAGTGTCTTCTTTGTATAACAATGAATAAAGTTAATGATATGTTGGTATTAGATGATGTAAATGACGCAGCTTTGAGGCATAAGTTCTTTACCGGTATTTTGCCTGTTGCAATTGAGTCTATAGAAAAAGACACAAATCCAGCCTGGGGCAAAATGAGTTCTCAGCACATGATTGAACACTTGCTGGAAGCGTTTGAAATTTCCACCGGTAAATTACAGGTTCAGTGCCGGATATCAGCTGAAAGCCAACGGAAATTTAAAGCCTTTCTTCATACAAGCCGTCCTATGCCTAAAGGGTTTAGAAATCCTTTGACAGGAAGTAGGTTGCCTGCTCTTAAATATGGCAGTCTGGAAGAAGCTGTTGAAAGATTGAATGCAGAGGTTCAGAATTTTTTTGCATTCTGTAAAGAAAAACCTGAAGCAAAATGCGTGAATCCGACATTTGGAGAGCTTAATGTCGAAGAATGGCAAAAGTTTCACTTTAAACACTGCCTTCATCATTTATCGCAATTTGGCGGCTGAGATAGTTAAGGAACAAGAATGATAACCACTATCGCTGAATTGGAATTGTTTTATCACTGGGATGAGCAACCTGACGTAACCGCCGCTGATCCTAACGATGATTGGAATTGGGATGTAGAACTTGATGGCTGCCTTGGCTGGAGGGAACTATGTGACGCTTTCGTAATACCGGTGCTTGGCATGCCTCCGTTCAAGCTCGGGAGATTTTAAGGCTTGAGAAAAAATGTCCGAACTTCAATACCTGGCGAGTGCTTTAAAATGAATTAGACTTAGAGAATGATAAACCCGTTGCAAATAAAAAAGTAAAATTTTTTTTGTAACAATTAGCCCCTTAGTCACTCTTGTTAATGTACGTCTAACCTTCAATTAAAAAAGCGGGGCTACTATGAACAGTATAACAAAGATAAGTTTTTTAGCATTATTCCCTTTTATAATGCTAAATTCATGTGATAACATCTCCTCACCTATAGAAATGAAGGATAAACCCTCAAAGCAAAAACTAAAAAAAACAGGGGATGCTCAGCAAAAAGATATCGAGTCTATTAACCGGTTTTTTCTCGATATTAAGGGTGCAGAATCTGTATCTCTCGATAAACCAGGAATAATTTCTATAACTGCCCTTTCCACTATGCCTTCTTCCGAAACCGAACTTCGGATTGTTATGCCACAACTTAGTGCAATGAAAATAGCCAAAGAGAAAAGGGGTAATTTAAACAGAATTGAAATACCTATTAATCAAGAATTACCTTCTCAGGGGAGAGAATTCCAAGGTTTAAGTGCCAATCAAAGAATAAATTATAAAATTCCTTTATCTATTTCGGAACCTGGCTACTATTCAATTTATGCCAATATTCGCCTAAAAAATCCAAAAGAAATAAGTACCTTATTTAAAGAAGGTAAATGGATTAAAAACTCTGTTACTAAACATATCTGGATTTGGGTTGATGAAAATAAAACAGTAGTTACGAAAGAGTTTGAAGAAGATCTTTTCCCAAAAGGTTATTTAATTCAGCCGGGACCACTTACAAAAATGGGTGAAAAACCTAGGATTAAATACTTAAAATCTGATGCAAGGAGAAAAATTATCGTTCAGAGTGATTATAGTGACTATAATATTATCATTACTGCAACCTATATGGATCAAACAACCTTAACTATAAAACCACTTGCTAACGCAGATGGAACATATACTATCATAGACGAATATGAACGACGAGCGGTTGCGGGTGGTCAGTTAGAAACTAATGCTTATGGTGAAGTTGCTATTGGTTGCACGTCTGCTCAATATTATTCTTATGAAGTACAGTTTTTTAGTGAAAACAGTGATGTGCTTGTGGTAAACAATAATGGTTCTAAAGTTGTCGGGAGCGCCCGCGGAGATTACAGTAGATGTGGTTTATCTTATGGGGTGTCAACCGCTTCTGATCGGTCCCATGTTTATGGACTTGCAAGTGAAATTGTAAAAGATGCTGAGAACCTTTTTTCAAGGTCTCGTTCTAAAATCCTATTTACTCTAAGCCCTAATGAGGACAATAGCTTTTATAGTCCCGGGAATGATCAAATTACAATAGCAAATGATCCGAATGGAGTTTCTCATGTTGGTGGCGCTTTCGGTGATTTTGTTATTGCCCATGAGTATGGGCATGCCTTTCATGAAAAAGCTTTAGGGGGAAATACGGGAGGTGGCTGTCCTAGTCCACATTATTTAAGTGGGGCTCACAACCTTCAATGTGCATATTCAGAAGGCTTTGCTAATTATGTCGGTGCAATTTCAATATCAGGACCATATTCTACAAACATTTCTAATAATGCCTATTATCCCGCGACTGTCGGTACTGGTGATTTAAGTGATGGATCTAGAATTGAGGGAGCAGTGGCAGCCTTTTTCTATGATATCACTGATAACACCTCAGAATCTCATGATAACTTAGATTTGCCAGGTTCTTATGTTGCTAATACTATTCGCGAATGCGAGGTTTATGCTGGCGGTTCTTGGTATCGAGCAAATGGTGTAGACCATCTTATTTCCTGTTTTCAAAATCAAATTCCAAATTATTCTTCGTATTTTGATTCCAGAATATCAATTCCAAGCTCCTATAGAGAATCAGTTTCTGAACCTTCAGGCTGGTCTTCTTCAGCCATGAAATCACTATGGAAACATAACCTCTATGGTGAATAAATTAAAATTACCAATGCTATGAAATACTTAAATATACTATTCCTAATCAATGGAATATTTTTCTTTGGGTGTAATAACACTACGAATGAGGATCTTGGCTCCTATAATGCAATAGTAGAGGGACAACTTCTAAATTCTAATAATGCTCCCATAGAGGGAGCTAAAGTCCTAATTATGAGTCATGCCTCTAGTTGTAGTGAGGAGGGAATCTCACATGGTGTAGCAACATCAGATTCAGAAGGAAAGTTTAAACGACAATTAATTAGCCCAACCAAAGATAAAGTAAACTGTTTAACGTTAAGCATTAAGCCAAGTTCACTTGGGTTAAATGATACAACTGTTACATTTTCCACTAACTTAGAATTAAAAAGCGCTGAACCTTTTGATACGAGGTTTGTAAAAATAACCTATTAATAATTAAAGGGGTAATACTAGCGCGAGCGTCCCGCTCGTGCTATGAGTAATTCACATGATTCTTGGCACAAGCGGGATGCTTGCGCCAGTTAGAAGTGAGAATAAAACCTAAAAACATGCCAAGTCTCACAAAGACTTGGTATGTTTTAATCAAAGCTTATACCGTTCTTCAATCTCCTCAATTGAATCGCCGCCAAACTTTTCGAGGAAGGCATTGGCTAAAACAGGGGCAATGACGCTTTCAATTACCACGATAGCACGTGGCAGGGCACATACATCGGAACGCTCGTAACGGTTATCAGTTTCTTTTTTTGTTTTGATATCAACGGTAGAAATGGGCGTAAGCATGGTGGGGATGGGTTTCATCACCCCGCGAATAATGAGCGGCATTCCTGTGGAAACACCGCCTTCGATGCCTCCCATACGATTGGTGCGGCGTTTGAACTGATCATCTTCATAAGTGATTTCATCATGAACCACTTGTCCGTGCCGGCGGCCCGATTCAAACCCCAGTCCGATTTCCACGCCTTTCATGGCTTGGGTACCCATAATGGCCTGCGCCAACTTTCCATCAAGTTTGCGGTCCCAGTGAACAAAACTGCCAAGCCCAGCAGGAAGGCCGGTAACCAGGATTTCATAGTGCCCGCCAAGGGAGCTTCCCTCTTTACGCCGGATAATAATTTCATCACGCATCTGTTGTGTTAACTCAGGATCAAGACAACGAACTTCGGATTCATCAGCTGCGCGAAACACCGCTTCGGCACCATCTTTTAACATGTCTTCCACTTTTTCACGCACATCTTCCCATGAATCATTATAACCGACAGGACCGATTTGTGTGACATGTCCGCCGATTTCAATGCCAAAGTGTTTCAAGAGCTTTCGGGAAACAGAGCTGCACGCTACACGCATAGCTGTTTCGCGAGCGCTTGAGCGTTCAATAGCGGGACGGATATCATCATACCTGTATTTCTGAACCCCGATTAAATCTGCATGTCCCGGGCGCGGAACAGTGATAGGATCAACATCATCCCCGTCACCTTCCTTGTTCATCACTTTTGGCCAGTTGGCATCATCTTTTTTGAAGGCACGGTTCGGCATTTGCAGGGCAATAGGAGCTCCGGTCGTTTTACCGAAACGAACGCCGGATAAAATTTCGGCGCGGTCTTTTTCAAAGGCCATGCGTCCGCCGCGGCCGTATCCTTTCTGGCGGCGCGCCAGGTGCAGGGCAATTTCATCTTCGGTGATGGGCAGTCCGGCAGGAACGCCTTCAATAATACCTGTAAGTTGCGGTCCGTGAGATTCTCCGGCTGTTAAATATCGTATCATTCGTGTTGAGATTTATTGCTTGGGTTGATTTGGCCATTCCCCTCGCCCCCTTCAAGGGGGAATAAAACTGAATTATTTGCAATAATTCAGTTTCTTACGATAATACCTTAATTGAAAAAACTAATCGCTGATGGGTATCAATGAGTTTGCCCCTTTGAGGGGGATTAAGGGGGATAGCTTTCTAATTTTATCCCATTAAAGTTTAAATTATTACCTAATCGCTGAGTGCACTAATATAATCTAAAAAATAAAGCTCACGAAATGACAACGATACTTAAATTCAGTAGTTTCCATCACTCTATTTTATAGAAAATGTAATTTATGGAATCACTCGGAAAATTAGGCAAATACAGTCTTCTTTTGTACCGGTCACTGCGTTCACTGTATGAAGTGAACACCTACAAGAAAAATCTGGTGAATGAGCTTTTGAAAATTGGCTACGAATCCGTGCCTATTGTACTTTTAACGGGCTTTTTTACCGGCGCGGTGATGACGATTCAAACCGCCTATCAGCTTCAAATGGCCATTATTCCTATTTCGGTTATAGGCTCGATTACAGCAGAATCGCTGGTTATTGAACTGGCCGCGGTGATTACCAGCCTTGTATTATCGGGAAAAGTAGGCGCGCGCATTGCAACAGAGCTGGGAACAATGCGTGTAAGTGAACAAATTGATGCCTTGGAATCAATGGGATTTAATTCCGTTTCATTTTTAGTACTGCCGCGGGTTTTGGCGGGTCTGATTATGTTTCCTGTGCTTTATGTTTTTGCCTGTGTTTCGGGTATAAGCGGGGGTATTTTAGCAGGTTATTTTACAGGTGCACTGCCTCCGGCTGAATTTATGGAAGGGGCCCGTGCATTTTTCGATCCCTGGAACGTAACTTTTGGCATCTTAAAAGCATTTGTTTTCGGTTATATCATAACTTCGATTTCTTGTTTTAAAGGATATTTTGCAACCGGTGGTGCGGAAGGTGTGGGCAATAGCACAACGCAGGCTACCGTTTTGAGTTGTATTTATATATTATTGGCTGATTTTGCGCTGGCGGCAATCTTTTTATAATTCATAAAGAATGATAAAAATACGTAATCTTACGAAAAGCTTTGATTCACATCTCATCTGGAAAGATGTTTCATTTGATATTGAAGAAGGAGAAACGGTAGCTATCATCGGTCGCTCGGGCTGCGGCAAATCCGTGCTGATGAAACACCTTAATGCCTTAATGTATCCTGATTCGGGTGAGGTTATCATTGATGGTAAAAATATTTTTGATCTTGAGTATATCGCGCTGCGTAAGATGCGGCAGCGGTTTGGCGTGCTTTTCCAGGGCTCAGCGCTGTTTGATTCACTTAACACCTTCGAAAATATTGCCTTTCCGCTTCGCTACTTTACGGACCTTTCGGAAGCGAAAATTTCGGTTAAAGTAGAAAATGCTTTAGATATGGTTAATTTGTCCGGTATCGGAGAAAAATCCACTGCCGATTTATCCGGAGGAATGCGTCGTCGGGTAGCGCTGGCCCGTGCTACGATTCTTCAACCCGATTTTTTAATTTATGATGAACCGACTTCCGGGCTCGACCCGCAGACATCAAGTGAAATTAACCGCTTGATCATTTCAATGGCAGAGAATTTAAAAATTACATCTATTGTTGTAACTCACGATATTAACAGTGTGCTCGAAATTGCAGATAAGGTGGCTTTTTTGGAAAATAAAGGGCTTTGCTGGCATGGAAGCGTTGACGAAATGCGGCGGAGTGATGATAAAGACCTTCTGAATTTTATTACCGCAAGCGAGTATCAAATAAGAAATTAACGGAGATATTTTGTTTAAAATCAGTAATGAACTGAAAGTTGCATTGACCATTTTGGCGGCTATTGCCGTTGGCTTTTTAGGCTATCGTTTGATGAGCGATTTACCCGTTTTCCGGCAATCCATCGTAGCCTATTCTTACTTTCACCGTGCTGACGGTTTAACGCCCGGCAACTATATTTACATAAACGGGGTGAAGGTAGGGTCGGTAAAAGGCATGGAATTGACGAGCGGAGACAGTGTAAAGGTTACAATGGGCTTTGATCTGGGCATCGAAATTCCAGAAAATTCGGTGGCTTATCTTGAATCATCCGGTCTGTTGGGTGAAAAAGCTATTATTGTAGAGCGTGGAGACGCTGAAGAAACGATTGAGTATGGCGAGGTTATCAAAGGAGTTTATCGCGGCGGCATGATGGAAACGCTGAAGCAAGAGGGCGAGCAGCTTAGCGAAGATGTTTCCGAATCTTTTGAGCAGCTAAACAAATTGCTGGCCGAGCTCAATAACCTGCTCGATAAAGAAGCAAAAGGAAAGATTCAATCTACGCTCACCAATCTTCAAAAAACGACGAATGAAATTTCTATCCTGTTTAAAAATAAAAGCCAGGAATTACAGTCGAGCATCACTCATGCCCAGCGGTTTTTAGCTAATATTGATACGCTTACCATGCGCAACGAATCGCGTGTAGATTCTGCCTTGATCCGCTTAAATGAAGCATCCAAGCAGATAGAAATATTGAGCCGAAATTTAAATAAAACCAATACGCAGCTCACTCAGATTTTGGCTAAAATAAATGAAGGTCAAGGAACTTTGGGTAAACTGGTAAACGATCCTACTCTTTATAACAATTTTGAAAGCCTTTCAGCCGAGTTAAACACATTAATCAAAAATATTAATGAAAATCCCGGCAAATACCTCAAGCACATGCGCTTGATTGAAGTATTTTAGGCCTAAAGAAAAAAATATCTAATACGTACTACGCATTGCGCAGGTAATCTTTTTCGGGTTGATACGTTGTTTAATTTTCCCATTCAGTCAATTGCTCTTAGCAAAGGCAACTTGTATATTTGAAGGCTTATAATCAGAAATTTTACGGGAAATTTTAGAACAACTAAGAAGTTAGATACGAGGTTTTACAATGGGTGTAATGGAAAAAATGAGAAAAGGTACCGGAGTTATTTTATGGGTACTTATTTTTTCATTCGGTTTATTATGGATTTTGGCGGATACCGATTTTTTTAATGCCGTAATGCGCGGTTCGGGCCAGTTGGGCTCAGTGAATGGTGAAGCTATCACTCTGCAAGAATACAACAGTCGCGTAAGTTTTTATATTGAGCAGTATTCTCGCCGCACTAGTAATTCAGTCACTCCCGAAATGCGCGCTTTTTATGAGCAGCGGGCGTGGAATGATATTGTCACGGGCAAGCTGGTGCAACAAAAGATGGATGAATTGGGAATTACAGTAACCGATCAGGAAGTGGTGGAGATGATTACCGGCCCCAACCCCGATCCTTTTATCCGTCGACAATTCGCAAATGAAGACGGTACCATCAACCGGGTAGCCTTGCGTGCCGCTATTGAAGCACCTGAAAACACCCAGCTTTGGATTGCCATTGAGCAGCAAATGCGGCAAAAGCGGCGCCAGCAGAAAATGGGTAACTACCTGCGGTCGGCGATACAGATAAGCGATTATGAAGTGAAGCAGCAGTTTATTCGAAATAACACCTTTGCTGATGTTTCTTACGTCCGCTTTCCATATGCTAATGTTGATGAAAGTGGAATCTCTGTTTCTGAAGCTGATCTCAGAGATTATTATGAAAGCCACCAGGAGCAGTACAAGCGCGATGAAAGCTACCGGTTTAGCTATATAAGTTTTGACAAGTCTCCCACGGCCGCAGATACGGCGCGAACGCTTGAAATGATAAAAGATTTACGTTCTGATTTTGCCGCGGCTGAAAATGATTCTCTTTTCTTGAATAACTATCAATCCACTACTTCCTATAGTGCAGAAATGGTGGATAAAAGCAGTATTCGTGATCTTTTTAAACCGGTTCTTGATCTGGACGAAGGGGAAGTGAGTGAAGTGATCAAAGAAAACGGGCGCTTTTACCTGCTCAAGAAACTGGAGGAAACCGAAGACCAGGTGAAATTCGTGGTCTTTAGCAAAGACGTTGTCGCCGATCCTATTGCCACTGTTGATGCTCAGGCAGAAGCAGCCGGTGATTTCAGCTTTTTTGCCAGCGAAAGCAGCTTCTCGAATGAAGCGGAACGTCGTGAGTTGAATGTGATGGAAGCTTTCGCGACCAAAGGAAACAGTTTTATTTCCGGTATCGGGCAAAGTCGTCAAATAATAAACTTTCTGGAAACTGCCGAAGAAGGCCAAATTTCAGAGCCTATCGAACTTCCCGGGCAGTTTGTGGTTATTGAAGTCTCAGAAGTTACACCGGCAGGTGTACGACCGTTTGAAGAAGTCAAAGAACAAATTCGCACCATTGTAATTAACAATAAACGTAAACAGCAGGTTGCCGATCATGTCAACGAATTGCTTGCACAGAACGAGACATTAGAAGCTTTGGCTGAGGCGGCCGATAAAGAAGTTACTACGGTTGAGAATCTTGCTATGAGCTCTTTTACTATCGAAGGCGCGGGACGTGAACCGCAAGTGGTGGGAGCTGTTTTCGGGTTGAACGAAGGTGAACGATCAGGCCCGATAAAAGGCGTAAGTGCTGTTTTCGTAGCTAAGGTTAACAATCTTGAGAAAGCCGATGCTGACAGTCTTACCGAGGCAAGACGAGAGCAAATTCGTCAGCAGCTTGCACAAGAAAAAGGTGCCATATTCATGAACAGCTGGGTAGAACAGCTTCGGGAAGCAGCAGAAATTGAAGATAATCGTGCCAGCCTTCTTCGCGGCTAATTTTCGAAAATAAATGGCATTTAGGGCAAGGAGGGAATTCTTCTTGCCCTTTTTTATTTTATAGAAGCGAGATTAGTCACAGAGTTACACAGAGATATCTTACTTTGCGGTTAAAATAGATCATTAAATATGATGATAATTCTTTAAATGAAGTATTTGCAGTGAACAAAGCCGATAAAAAGTGGATGAGCCTGGCGCTTGAGATTGCTGAAAGAGGGGCAGGCTATGTTTCACCGAATCCTTTGGTGGGATGTGTGATTGTTTCGGCTGAGGGTAAAAAAATAGGCCAGGGTTTTCATGAGCGCTATGGACAAGCCCATGCCGAGCAAAATGCTGTAGATTCAGTTTCTAGTCCCGATTTGCTTAATGGTGCTACTGTTTATGTGACCCTTGAACCCTGTGCTCATCACGGAAAAACACCGCCCTGTTGTGAAATGTTGGCAGAGTTGCCCATTGAACGAGTAGTTGTAGCGATGGAAGATCCGACGGATAAAGTTGCGGGGAAAGGCATTCAATACCTGCGCAAAAAAGGCAAAACGGTAGATGTCGGGCTAATGGAAGAAGAAGCGGAACACCTGAATGAATTTTTCATTCATTATCACACCTTTAACCGTCCGTTTGTTACACTCAAAATCGCTCAAACGATGGATGGCTATATTGCCGCTCCCGATGGAAATTCTGAATGGATTAGCGGCCCGACTTCGAGAACGTTGGTGCATGAATGGCGTAGCAGGTACGATGCAGTGATGATTGGGCGCAACACGGCATTGCTGGATAATCCGCGTTTGACGGTTCGTCATGTTGAAGGACGCCAGCCCAAACGCATTGTGGTTGACGGACCTTTTGATTTACCGCGGGAGCTGAATTTATTTACGGATCAGTACGAGGAAAAAACCATCGTACTTACCCATAATAAAGAAAAATATCACGATGAAGCGGATCCGATGCTCAGTATGTTGCAATCGGATTATTTTCGGGGACAAACGCTGCTTGTTGATGAAAAAGAGGGGCATACCAACCTGAAGCAAGCCATGCATGAGCTTGGTAAAATCCCCGTTACCTCTATTTTGGTTGAAGCGGGGCAAAATCTTGCATCAGCCCTGATAGGTGAAGGCCTTGTGGATAAGGTTGAGTGCTTTATTGCTCCAAAAATGCTGGGAGGAGGTACAAAATCAATCGCAGGGCTGGGAATTAATCACATGTCAGAAATTCTTGAGTTTAAAGAAGTGCAGTGGCGGCAGGTGGGTAATGATCTTTTGCTTACAGGTTATTTTTAAAAATAAAAAGGGCATCGAATGGTGAATTCGATGCCCTTTAAAATGTGGAAATTTTAGAGAATCTCTAACTACCGGTTAGATTTTTCTCTGCCTTTTCCTTTACCTTCTTGCTTCGAGCGATTAGATTTTGCTTCTTGCTTTCCGCGTTTACCTTCATTTTTTCTTTCTTCAGCTGACATTGTCAGTCACCTTTGATTTGGTTAAAGTTTAACCTACTGATAATTTCAACTCGCGATTTTCTAAAAAGTTTCGGGTTGGGTGACAAATTTTAACAATGCCATTTGGCAAAGATGAGTACAGAAGCTTTTACCAAACTTCAAATAAATCGTTATTTTAAATAAAAAAGTTTTCACTTTGTTTACGGGCATTATAAAAAAAATAGGTACCGTGTCATCCATCACTCTCCTTGAAGGGGGACAGGAAATGGTCATTAACTGCGGCTTTGCGGGTGAGCTAAGGATTGATGAAAGCATCAGCATTAACGGGGCCTGCCATACGGTAACGGCGCAAAATGTAGAGAGCTTTACCGTTCAAAGTGTAGAAGAAACGCTGCGAAAAACCAATATTGGTGATTTGAAGGAAGGAGATTTGGTGAACCTGGAACGTTCCTTGCGTCCTGATCAATTGCTCGACGGACATTTGGTACAGGGGCATGTAGACACAACCGCAACCATAAAAAAGATAGAACAGGAGGGTACTGACTGGTTACTGACAATCGAATACCCACAGAACCAAAGTCATCTGATTGTAGGGCGCGGCAGTGTTACAGTTGAAGGCATCAGCCTGACAGTAGCTAATGAACAGCAAAATGAATTTACCGTCGCTATCATCCCTTATACTTTTGAACATACCAACCTTCATTCTAAAAAAGCGGGAGATACGGTAAACATTGAGTTTGATATTATCGGAAAGTACGTGGTGAAGTATTTGGAGAAAAGGGGGAATTGAACCGCAGAATTTGTAGGACGGGCATCCTGCCCGTCAAGTACATTTTTTAAAAACGACTATAGTATAAATTTGGAAGAAGTTTCTTCCAATAATTTAACTGCTTATTTTGTATTCCTCATTGTCGGGCAAGATGCCCGACCTACATTTAAAACCCAACAGGCGCGCGACCGGTAGGGCTGGAACTTCGTTTCATATTCCGCAGGATAGGCAGTTTTTGGAGAATACTTGTAATTCGTCCCGCATCAACCGTAAGAGAGAAGAAGTAGTATTTGTCGTCGCCGAAGGGATTCATGGTAAATGAGAGGCTCCAGCAATGCAAGTCACGGCTGAGTGAGAACTGCGAGGGTGTTAATTCTCCCCGGACAAAGTCATAACCTATTTCTGTTCGAAAATTCCATTTCGGGGTTAACTTTAGGGAAATGTTATTGGCATTGATGGTGGCTGAAGTCCTCGGTTCTCCACCCGGATTTAAATTCCACCGATAGCTAAAATCAACAGAAAATGAAAAGGGGGTGTTGAAATCTATCACAGGACGGTCGTTAAAATGCGGATCCACTGGCGAAAAGATGCCTTGATTCAGGGGATCGTAATGAGCCGGATAATAGGGATCATCGTTAATCTGAAGCCCCTGTTCGCCCCATTCGAAAGCATAACTGGTACCGATGGAAAAGCTGGTCAGTTCAAATAAGCGTCCGGAGGTCGTGAGCAAAAAGTTATCGACTTTAACTCCGTTTTCATCGCGTTCATAAAAATTGAACTCAGCATTTGCACGAATATTCATGCCGGGTAAAATACTGGCAGAGAGCGAGGCATTCAGGTTAGACAGTTTTAGGCTATCTGCCGCAAAGTTGTAACTGGAGCTAAGGTTGAGGCGGTCAATAAGACGAACAACATTTTCCCGGACTTCACCTGTAGAATCACGTTTTACCTGTTTAGCTTCAAAAACATTACTGATATTGAAGCCGAGCGCAAACTGTTCACCCGGTGCGGGTCCGGTAAATACCTGATCTCCAAAAATGGAATAGCGGCGTGTGCGCCCCGTAGAATCAACCTGAACGGTGCGATAATAGCCCCAGAAATCACTTCCAAAATCAGGCCGATAGTTTAAGGAAAAGCTGGGCCGCAGGGTGTGTCTAAAACTTTCAAACGGGCCGATGTCGAAATTCATCAAACCGTAAAGGGTAGTAGAAAAACTAAGGGATGTGGAAAAATCGCGCGCCGTGGTGAAGCCTTGAACTTTACGTGTTACCACTTCATTTGAATCCGGCAAATAGACTTGCCGGGTAGTCGCAGGATACCAATATTCATTATAGTTGATATTTGCGTTAGCGTTGAGAAACCGGCTGGGCAGGAGCTGGCCAATACTAACATCAACCTGCTGACGAAAAGCATATTGGAAATGATCGTTATCACCCGTGGCTTGCTGGTAGAGACCCGGATCTAAAAGTGCTTCAAACCAGTTAATTTGGGCAGAATCTTGCAAAAGAGGGTCAAACTGGTAGTCAGAATCAAATCGGTTTTGATATCGAATAGAGATATTTTCATACCACTTTGCATCATTCCCGGTAGTTAACTCATTTTCGAAAGGAGTAAAACGCTGGAAACTGAAATTCATTACGGGGCCGGATAAACTGGTGACATTGGTAAGAAAATTTTGGTTTTGTCTTATGGAAACATCAAAGTTATATAGTCCGCCCGGGTGCCGGTATTGATAGTTGATATTCGAGCTGGTGCTGGTTTGTGCCCTTTCCGTGGGATCGTAAGAATTCCTGTCGAAATAATCGGCGGTACGCAGATTGATGTTGGTGTTAAAGCTGGCGTAGGGCGAGAATTGTTGACTGTGGTTGATGGCTAGTCTCTTTTGAACAGTTGTTGCAAAATCAAGGTCTGTTGGCTCAAGCCCTCGTTCTCTGGAATAGCCGAGTTGAATATTGCCGTTGAACTGATCTCGCACCCTGTAATTGAGCTGCGTATTTAGATAAAAAGTACCTGAGGTAAAAATATCGATAGAAGCCTGCCCGGTTAAATAATCATTGAAGTATTGAAACCAGCCCAGATTCTGAAGCCCCAGCCCGCGCGTTTGTTTGGCCTGAAAAGCATAAGTTGGTGCTAAAATTCCTGACTGCCTGCGGTCGAATCTTCCGGGAAGGTAACCGAAGGGAAATACCAGCGGGTAAGGGATGTCTAAAATATACAAGCGGGCATGCTGGAAAAATACTTTTTCACGGTCCACCACTTTCATCCGCTCGGCTTTAATATAATAGTGGGGGTGATCGAGCAGGCAGGTAGAATAAATGGCGTCTTCAAGAAAAACGACTTCAGGACCTGTTTTCTTTACTTTTTCCCCGATTAAATTGGCGTCCTGAACGTTTATTCTTGCCACTTCAAAACGTCCTTTTTCCGTCTCATAGTTATACGAAATGCTGTTACTTCGCACGCGGTTACTTTCCCGAATTAATACCGGCTGCGACAAGGTATCTTGCGGGGTTTGAGTATCGGCGTGTACCAAAGCTTTATCCAGGTTTAGCGAAACTTTACCTGCTTTCAGTTGTCCCGATATGTGTGAAACAGAAGCCGAGCCGTAAAGCGTTGCGATGCGATCCTCTTCAAAAACAAAAATAAGGGAATCGGCGGACTGAAAATTAACCTGTCCTTCTTGTTCGGGCTGATTGGCAATTTGGTTCTGCCGGCCGCCCTGCAGGGAATCGGCCTGACCAAAATCTTGTGCTTGCAGGGCTTCACCCGTAACCAGTAAAAGTAAGAGCAGCAGGCCATAACGCCATTTAAAAGAAGAACCAGTATATGTAGAAGTAACCTTCATCCGTAAATCTTACAGGGCCGCAAGTAGTATTGGAATTTTGATGTATGGATATAACTTTAAAACTCTTTTTGTAGTATAAGGCAGAAACAGAAAGAAATGAATTATGAAACCGGTTTTTTATTCGATTTCTTTAATTTTGTACACTGTTTCGCCTTCTCTCTTCATCCCGTATTCTTCGCGGGCGATGCGTTCAATCAGAGCGGGATCGTTTTGCAGATCCTCGATTTTCTGCTTTAAAACCACCGTCTCCGCTTTCAGTTTTTCGGTTTTAGCTTTAAGGTTATCCTTCCGCTGACTTAGCTCAATACGCGTCCAAATGCTATAGGTGTCAATAAAGGCAAACCAGATGAAAACAAAGCCGCCTAAAATCAGGAGAAGGAACGACTTTCGCCAACGGATGGGATTAAGAATTTGAAAATTCATCAGGAAAATGCTTTTAGCGGATTATAATCAGTATAAAAGTACAATAAATTTTGGATGAAATGAAAACGGCCATAATACTCGTCGCACATCTGGTTTTGATGTCCGACGAATGGAAAAGGCAGACGCTCTGTGGCGAAAGACGTTTTTGTCAATGTACCTATTTCAGAACCCTTGTTTTTAACGAGATTGTCTTGTTCATTTTCTTTGTCCCGAACGCTTTCGGGAGAAAACGAACCCCCGACGTATCGGGGCAGGCACGAAAGGGCGCTTTTTGAAGGTGTTTTTGTCCCGAAGCTGTCGGGATTATCAAAATCTTCAAAAATCGTTCCGACAAGCTCTCATTTAACGATATCTTCACACCAAAAAGGCTTATCGGGACTACACGGATGAAAAAGATAGAAAAATATCTCCTAAAATTATGAAAATTAGTGTTTTTCACTTGGCTATAGATAATGCTTTTTCGTTTTATCTAGCACTGTCGCTCTTTGGTTCATACGCTATTGGCTTAGGTTCCGCCGCAGCGACGGAACTAGAAGCGAACACTCAACAATTTAACCACTCAGCAATTCAATAATTCCCTACCGTCCCTTAACAAAAGCATTTTCAAAATGTTTAATATCCGGTGCTTCATTGTCTTTTTGAATGATAGAAATCACATCAAACCGCGCGGGCGAACCATCCATTTTTCGTTCGTAAATCCACGCCTCTGCTGCTTTATAAATGTTTTCCATTTTTTGCTCATCCACATATTCCTCCGGCTCACCAAAATAATTGGTAGCACGTTTTTTTACCTCCACAAACACGATACAGGTGGCATTATCGTAAGCAACAATATCCACTTCAGCATGTTCGAAATGGTAATTGCGCTCCAAAATCAGGTAGCCCTTCGATTCCAGGTAAGCCGCGGCCAGGTCTTCTCCCTCATTCCCTATTTCGCGTGTTGATTTAGTCGCCATCTTCAGATGATTTTGAACCGGTGATAGAATGCTTCATCTCTGCCAGTTTAACCAGATTTTTCAGGAACTTCAGGTTCTTTTTGTTAATATAGGGCAGTAGCGCTTCAGTAAATCGATCGAACATTTGCAGGAATTCGGTAAAATTTTCGATCCGTTCTTTAAAAGCCTGCTCGTCCTGGGTGATGGATTCTTTTTCATCAAACAAGGCCAGGCACTCATCCAGGTTTTGAGTGATGGGCGCTACTTCCCGCTGCTGGCGCTCCCGAATGATAGTGGCCACAATATTCCAGACATCTTTTTCTGCCGAATAATAATCCTTTCGCTTCCCCTTAAAATGCACTTTATGAATGAGCTGCCACTGCAGCAAATTGCGTAAATTCATATTGGCATTGCCCCGGCTAATATCCAGTTGATGCATAATCGTGTCTGTATCCAGTGGATCAGATTCTGCATAAAGCAGGGCGTGAATCTGCGCCATCGTTTTGTTGATGCCCCAGGCAGATGCCATTTCACCCCAAAGCAAAATAAATTGCTCTAAAGCTTCTTCATGCGTTTGGGAGCGTTCAGAATCCACAATTACTTAGGTTCACTGCTTGCGGATGATTTTTTGGAACCGCCGGTTGAATCTTTTGATGATTCACTTTTCCCATTGGTTTTCTTTGCGGCCTCGGCTCGTTTTTTCTTGCGGTCGCCGTTTTTATAGTCGGTTACATACCATCCATCACCTTTGTAAACCACGCCGCCTCCGCCCGAAATCACCCGCTTTACTTTCTGCCCTGTATCAGGACATTTTTCCAGGGGATCGTCATTAATTCCCTGTTTGATTTCAAAACGGCTTCCGTCTTCTCGTTTGTATTCGTATGTAGGCATTTTTCTTAAAAATTTCGGTTGATGTTTTGCAGCATCAGTAGCACAAAATGTGCCAAATTATGTTATTCGTACAAAATATCAGATACATGAGAAATCCAAAATTCTAATGACCAAAATTCAAAACACTATTTTCGGATTTTGGTCATTCGGATTTCGAGTTTCTTGTAATTCATTCCAGTTCACCCAACCCCGCCTTCAGTCGCTTCATTCCTTCCCTAAGATCATCCATGGACGACGCATAGCTCAGTCGCATACCGTTAGGTTCACCAAAAGCATCACCCGGAACGGCTGCCAGCCCGTGATTCTCGAGTAGAAACAGGCAAAGGTCAGTACTTGTGTCTATTTTTTCGCCATCGCCGGTTGATCTCCCCAAATATTCAGAAATATCGGGGAAAACGTAAAAAGCGCCTGAAGGTTTGAAGCATTTGAGTCCTTCGATGGCCGAGAGTTCTTCGATCACATAATCGCGGCGTTTTTTAAAAGCGTCCCGCATGTTTTGGGCAGGTTCCAGGCTTCCTCGATAGGCTGCTTCACCCGCCTTTTGTGAAATAGCGGAAGGGGCGGATGTCTCCTGGCTTTGAATCTTGGCCACTGCATCCGTAAAATTTTGAGTAGCTGCCAGATAACCCAACCGCCAGCCGGTCATGGCGAAGCCCTTCGAAAATCCGTTGATCAGCACCGTCCGGTCTTTCAGTTCGGAGACGGCATTTAAGATACTTACATGCTCGCCTTCAAAGACAATGTATTCATAAATTTCATCCGAAATAATCGCGACTTCAGGATGTTTAAGCAACACCTCAGCCAGCGCTTCGAGTTCTTCTTTTGAATAACAGGCCCCCGTAGGATTCGAAGGCGAGCAAAGAATAAACGCCCGGGTCTTTTTGGTAATGGCTTTTTCGAGTTGCTCCGGGGTTATGCGAAAATTATTTTCAAAGGATGTACGAACGGTTACCGGTTTCGCTCCAGCCAGTTTTGCCATTTCCGGGTAGGAGACCCAGTAAGGCGCCGGAATGATTACTTCATCTCCTTCATTCAACATCGCCAGCATACTAAAACCCAGCGCCTGTTTAGCTCCGTTGGTGCACAGAATTTGTGAAGGCATATAATCCAGGTTATTGTCGCGATGGAGCTTGTCCGAAATGCTTTCGCGTAATTCGGGAGTCCCGGTATTCATCGTATAGCCGTGAACTCCATTTTTGATAGCCTGAATGGCTGCTTCGCAAATATGTTCAGGTGTCTTAAAATCAGGTTCACCTGCGCTTAATGAAATGATGGATTTTCCCTGACGCTTCAATTCTTTAGCCTTGGCAGAAATCTTAAGCGTTTCTGATGGAGCAACAGCCTGCGCGCGCTTTGAAATCATAGTTTTATTCATACTTGCGGGATTGGGATTCGAGAGAAGGGAAAATAGAAAAAAACACACTTTTATTCTAAAAGAGAAATAGACTTAAATCAAGTTGCCAGGCTCTTAAGAGGAGTTTGGGTACCTTCTATATTTTCCCCTTAAACTTCTCCTGCAGCGCTTCCGCTACATGTTCGGGCACAAATGAGGAAAGATCTCCTCCCCAATGTGCAATTTCTTTAACAAGGGAAGCGGAAATAAAAGTAAGCTGCTCATTGGGCATCAAAAAGACGGTATCCACTTCAGGGGCAAGGCGACGATTGGTGAGTGCCATGCGAAATTCATATTCAAAATCGGAGATTTGACGAACGCCGCGAACCAGGGTTTGAGCATTCTTTTCTTTAGCGAAATCAACCAAAAGACCAGTGAACTGCTGGATTTCTACCTTTGTGGCCCAGTCTTTGCCCTTAAGACACTCCCGGAGCAAGGCTTCGCGTTCATCACCTGAAAAAACAGTTTTTTTCTGCTTGTTGATGGCAATGGTTGCAATCACTTTATCAAATAAATCAGTTGCCCGTTCCAGAATGTCGAGATGCCCGAAGGTGATGGGATCAAAGGAGCCGGGGTAGAGTGCCAGGGTTTTCATGGGTGAGATTTAATGTGCTGATTGATTACATATTTTGATTTCATATCAAAGTCGGTTCCGGTCATCCCCCTGCGCCCCCTTCCAAGGGGGACTTATCTTCCCTTTGGGAAGACTTCAAAATTCTCGGTTGTGAGGGAATTGTACTCCCAAACGCTATTGCTGACCGATGACAGGTGACGGAAAGACCGTAAAATTTCCGACGGTCGCCAGTCATCCGTCCTCCGTCAGTTAAAACTTAATGCCTGCTTCTTCGGTAAAAATGCTTACATGAGTTCGACCGTATTTTTTATAATAGGCAAAATGGGGATGATTTGAAAAATCATGTCGTTTGTCGTGTTCGAGAATCAGCCATCCGTCTTTAGCCAACCAGCCTTCGGTGGTGATAGCAGCAATTATTTCATCCATTAACGGGTAGTCATAGGGCGGGTCGGCGAAAATGATGTCGTAGGGCAGCGGCATTCCGTCTAAAAAACGTTCGGCCTGGGAAGGTATAGTTTGAACGCGATCTTCTACTTCAAATTCCCGGGCCACTTTATCAATATGATCAAGATTTCTGCGGTCGCTGTCCACGAACAGTACTTTTTTGGCACCGCGGGAGATGGCTTCAAGTCCCAGATTACCGGAACCGGCAAAAAGGTCGAGTACACGGGTGTTTTGAATATACTTTCGGGCATCGAGGATGGAAAACAGGCCTTCTTTGGTTCGGTCGGAGGTGGGACGTACATTCAAAGTTTTGGGAATGCTGATGCGTCGCCCTTTAAGTGTGCCGGTGATTATTCGCATGATTTGCTGGCTGATTTGATCTTTTTTAAATAAACTATTACCCAAAGTTACGCTAAGGAGCCCAAAGAACCACAAAGAAAACCTTTGCGAATCTTTGTGTAACTAATAGAACCATCCTGATTTCAATCACATTCCAAAGCGAGCATAATGGCGGGGAAGGCTTGCTCGAGGCTGAAGCCGTAGGTTTGCTCGTCAGCTTCGATTTGAATTTTGTCGAGCGTGTCCATTTTGGTAACGGTTCCGGCTTCATCCCAGAAAGGCTGCAAAATTTCGATAAGACGATAAGCCTTCATTCCGTACACATAAATTTCTTCGTGCAGGCCTTCCATCCAGTTAAGTTCTTTGGTGTGCTGTAGCCATAGGTAGGGCAAATCTTCAATGTCGTCGAAGTTGATGTAGGCAGCGCCGCGAAGTTTTCCAAGAATGAATGAAGCAACTGAGATACAGTTGTGAAAACAGCAGACGGTCATAAATGATCCGCCGGGATTAGCATGCTGTACCCATCGCGCACCGATTTCAAAGTCACTGATAAGATCGGTGGTCGAAGTACCTGAGGCCAGATTTCCCATTCCTTGTAGAGATGATTCATTTCGTAGCAATAGAAATTTGTAGTCCTGATTGCTGAGATTGTACCAGGTGGAATGAATTTCTTTGCGATTCACCCCGCTCATCAAAATACGGATGTGTTTTTCACGCTCATCGGCATCGTCATAAGCAATTTTGGGGACGGTGGTCCAGCATTCACGGGCGGGAGACGAGAGAATACGAAGATGCTGAATGCCGTATTCTTCTTTAAGTTGCTGCACAGTTTGACTGATGCCCTGAAAACGCTGTTCTGTGCTGAACAGCGCTTCAGCTACATCAACATTAAAATCAAAAGATCCTATGCGGGCAATTTTATTGGGTGAACCGGCCTTATTAACAGCATAAAAAAGCTGATTGCCAAAAAAACAAAGCCCTAAATTAGGATGTTGTTGCGTCATTTACCATTATTCCCAACTTGCCGCATTCAACTCAATAGTGTTACTCAAAGACCCGATATTATCTTCAGTAGCGGGATCTTTCAGCAAGTAAATTGCGGGACGCAAAGTATCATTCAGCGCGTATTCAAACTTAGGGTGGGGCGGACGCGGTGAATAAACCAGAGAATCAATTGGGAAACCTTGCGCAATTGAATCAGGGTTAATAGCTGTTAGGGTATCGGTTTTTATAAATTGGACCAAGGTATCAAGTCCGCCCATAGACGGAGGAAATTCTCCCGTTTCCCGTTCATATAAAATAAGTACGTCACGAATAGTGCTCATTCGTTCCCGAACTTTTTCGGTCATTTGCTGACGTTCAACGACTACTTCATAAGGATCAACGATAGAATGGTAGAGGATGTATCCCAGAACAACGATGATAACACCCAGAACAATGCTTAATACTTTGTTACGTGTTTCAAGATTCATTTGGCGGAAGTATGATTAATGGATAAGAAAATTTAGACTGTGAAAATACATGCCGGCTTATTGATATGCAACCTTTAGTGTAAAATCCATATTTAATTCATTTTTTTGGCTTTAGGTGATATACTTTTTCAATTAAATAGGATAATAAGCCGCGGCGCTGAAATTTTTCAAGCAATTCAGGTTTTTGTTTTTGATACAGCAGGGCCAAATCAAACTGCTTTCCGTAGAGTTTTTGAAGCTCATCTTCATCAACTGAAAAAGGAGGACCGGCCATTTCATCTTGACCGTATTCAAAAGTTTGAAGCAGCATTTGTGTCGCGGGGTCGCAAAGCTGAAGTGCTTTTTGTGCGTATTTTGCCCGCATTTTTCGGGGCAAGGCGATAAGTGCGGCTTTATCGTAGATAGCATCAAAAGGAGCCATATTATTTATCGGCAGTTTTTGAAAATTACCCTGCCAAAGCTCGATATTTTTCGATCGAAAAACAGAAAGTCCATGTTCCTGATAGGATGAAAATGATTTTCGGCTTCTTTCCATAAATTCCTGAAGCGCTTTTTCAGAAACATCAACTCCCGTTACATGAAAACCATGGTCAGTAAACCACTGCATATCAAGAGATTTGCCACAAAACGGAACTAAAATCCGAGCGCCAGCCTTTAGAGATAGAGAGGGCCAGAGATCGGGCAGTAAGAGATATACTTCATTCAAATGCCAGCCGGTTTTATTCTTTCGCCATCGACTTTGCCAATAACTGATTTCCATGATGGAAATGATTATAAGTAAAATTTATGCGTTGATCTGTGAAGACGCTGACAGGAACCAGAAAACCCCTGGTACGCTGCCAAGTCTTACTTAAGATACACAATAAGCAAATACTACTATGGATTTAGATTATAATTTAATTTGGGAGCCTTTAATTACAGTATTCTATGCCATTTTTTTGGGCGGTCTGCTGGGCCTGGAACGTGAAATAGCAGCAAAACCGGCCGGACTTCGTACCCACATGCTGGTAGCCGGATCGTCTGCCTTGTTGATTGTTTTAGGCGATATCATGATTCGTCATTATGCAGGTTTGCCTATGTTTGAAGATTCGGTTATGGCTGACCCCATTCGTATTATGGAAGCTATTATTACCGGCATAAGTTTTCTCGGGGCCGGGACCATCATTTTTAAAAGCCGAAATCAAAGCATAGAAGGACTTACAACGGCAGCTTCTATCCTATTTGTGGCCGCTATTGGTATCACTGTAGCGTTGCAGCAGTATTTGCTGGCCACCATTCTTACCGTAGTAGCTATCGTAATTTTGGTTGTCTTGGGTTATATTGAGAAGCTCGTTAAACGACTACATCATCGCATTTACGGTGATAAGTCCAATGATCAAAACAAATAGTCCGGCCGGTTGAACCGAAAAATACTGAATCTGGCGATTCCCAACATCATCAGTAATCTTACTGTGCCCCTAATAGGCATTGTAGATACCGCGCTTATTGGCCACTTGGAAAAAACCTATTATTTGGGAGCGATTGCCGTGGGAGGAATGATCTTCAACTTCATTTTCTGGGGATTCGGCTTCCTGCGGATGGGCACAACCGGCATTACTGCGCAGGCTTTCGGCAAAGAAAGCCGCACCGATAGTGTTATGACACTGGCCCGTGCCCTGGCTGTTGCAGGATTTTTTGGCTTTCTTATCCTGGCACTGCAAACCTGGATTGCCGATTTAAGTTTTTGGCTGATTGATGCATCACCCGAAGTAGAGCATTTTACGCGCATCTATTTTAGTATCCGCATTTTTACCGCCCCCGCCACGCTCGCTCTTTATGCCATCAACGGCTGGCTTTTGGGAATGCAAAATGCCCGCTACCCGATGATCATTACTATTTTTTTGAATGCGGTGAACATTATTCTGGATGTTTATTTTGTTTACGGATTGAGCATGAATGTTGCAGGGGTAGCTTGGGGAACTGTTATTGCCCGCTACGCCGGATTTGTGCTGGCGGGCATCTTGCTGTTCACCAGATATCGAAGCTGGTTGGATGATTATGTACATTCTTTGCTACTGAAAGCTGAGGCTCTGAAGGAATTCTTTTCGGTGAACCGCGATATTTTCATCCGCACCCTTTGCCTTATTTTCACCTTTTCATTTTTTACCGCAAAATCGGCTGAATTCGGGAATGTAATTCTTGCGGCCAACACCATTCTCCTACAGCTTTGGATGACCGTTTCTTACGGCATCGACGGATTTGCCTACGCTGCCGAAAGCTTAATTGGTCGTTACACCGGTTCAAAGCAACAAAGCCGGATGAAATTAGCCGTAAAATACTGCTTCATTTGGGGTATAGGCATAGGGGTGATGGCTTCGGCCATTTATGCCATTTTCGACACTCAAATTCTGCTCATTTTTACTGATCAGCAAAATGTAGTTGATGCCGCGATGGTGTTTTACCTGTGGGTGGTTGCTGGTCCTATTGTCAGCAGTTTTTCATACATCTGGGATGGCATTTTTATCGGCGCTACCGCTACAGGAGCCATGCGTGATTCAATGATCGTTGCCACCTTAGTCATTTTCTTGCCTGCTTATTTAATCGGGGTGAAGTATTTAGGAAATCACGCAATCTGGCTGGCACTAACGCTTTTTATGATTGCCCGGGGACTTACGCTCACTTTTTACGCTCCGGGGCGTATTTTCGAAGGTTGAGGATCAGATTAGATCAATTTGTCTACAAGGCCATCCCCCTGCGCCCCCTTCAAAGGGGGAGGTAAGCTGAATTGTTTTCAATAATTCATTCGGTTATGACCTTTAACCCTTATGATCGAATACCATTTACCGAAATTTAATCCGCTGATATCATCAGCGGAGCATTTGTCCCCCTTCGAAGGGGGCGCAGGGGGATGGCTTCTATAATTCACTCACAATCCCAAAATAGGGTTGGATCAATGATCCCTCAACTGCTAAACTCTTTATAAATCTCCAGGCGCGAGGTTTCATCTTTGCGATCCATAATTTCGAGAATGTGGACGACAGCCTCATGAGGTTCACGATAGAAGTGATCTGCACCCATAAAAGAACGTAGCCCCGATTTGTCAATAACATCCCGAACGGGGCCTTTTAATCCCGTTAAATATAATTCAATATTCCAGTTTTTTAAGATACCGACCATAGATCTTAGCTGGTCAGTTGCCGTAGTGTCTAAAGTGTTGATGCTGCTGCCGTCGACAATCACAAAACGGGTACTTTCATTGCGTTGGCGACTTTTTTCAATGATATAGTCCCTGAAAAATTCGGCATTAACAAACGAAAAAGAGGCATCAACCCGCAGGATTAACACACCGTCTATAGTTTTTGTATCGGGATTCCGTTCCATATTTGCAAAAAGCCGTGTGCCGGGAATGAGTCCGAGTTCAGCAACTGTGGGATGGCTGTATTTGAGTAAAATATTTACCATAGATGCCACAACGCCCACTAAGATGCCTTCCTGAATGCCAATCAACAAGGTACAAATCGCGGTTAATACAGCAATAAGTCCTTCACTCCTTTTGGTTGTGTACAGTGATTTAAACTCTGAAATATCAATCAGATTAATCACCGAAACGATGATGATAGCTGCCAGGATGGGCATGGGCAGGTAGTAAAAAAGGGGTGTCAAAAAGAGCAGGGTAGCGATAATGACGGATGAAGTAATGACATTGGCCAGCGGGGTTTGAACATTGGCTTGCTCCGAAGCTGCGGATCGGGAAAAGCTTCCCGAAACGGGAATTGACCGGAAGAAGCTGCCGAAAAAGTTGGATGCACCAATGGCCACTAATTCATGGTTGGCATCAATAAAATAATTATGGCGTTTGGCGAAAGTTCGCCCCAGGGAGGCGATGCTCATAAATTGAACGAGGGCCAGGGTCAGCGCAGTCGGCAAAAGCTCGCGCATGTTATCGAAATTGATTTGAGGCAGCTCGAAAGGCGGCAGGCCGGTAGGGATATCACCCACTAACCGGACGCCCGAAGCACCGGCTTGGGTAAGCCAGGCTACAAAAATGCTTAACCCCAGGATGATGACCGAAGCCGGGATATGTGATTTCATGTATCTTAAAGAAGCGAGCAGGATGATGGCTACACCGCCCCACAAAAGGGTTAGCAGGTGAATTTGATCAATCTGCTTCCAAACTTCTTCGATGATGACGATGACATACTGGGTGTTGGGCAGTTCAATGCCGAGCAGGTTATTGAGTTGGGTGAAGGCGATGATAATCGGTGCAGCCAGGGTGAAGCCCGCAATAACGGGACGAGAAAAGAAGTTTAAAACCGCGCCCAGGCGCATAGAACCCATCAAAAGTTGCAGGCCGCCCGCCATCATGGTAAGCAGAATGGTTAGGATGATGTATTCAGCAGAGTTTGGCTCGGCTAAAAGGCTCACCCCCGCGGCAACGATCAACATATCTACAGCTACCGGACCGACGGACAGATTTTTGGAAGTACCGAGCAGCGGGTAAATCAACAGGGGGATGACCCCCGCATACAAACCGTAAATAGGCGGAACACCGGCGATGAGGGCATAAGCCATCCCCTGGGGAATAAACATGATACCCGTTGTAAGGCCTGCATTCAGATCACCGCTAAATTTAGAGACGGAGTAATCCGGCAGCCAGTCAGTAATTTTAAATGTTAATTTGAGCCATTCAATCATAGGTTAAACGCAGGGATGCGGTAAAAATACGAGCTAAAAACTTTCCGTTAAATGTAGAATAAATAATAATTTTCTTTGACTCCATTTGTTCTTTCCGTTTGTCCTAAATTAAGTCGATTTCATCGTCATCTAGCTTGATCAAGAAGAAATTATTAAGCCTGAAGAATTAACTCTATTTATAAACATTTATTTAGTTCCGGGTATTCCCACCATCTGACAAGTACTTTTTTTCCCATAATTAGAATTTTATAATCTTTGTGACAATTCAGGAGTGAATCCCTCTTATATAATGAATAGTGCTTCAGGTTTTTCGAGTAGTGTTTTGTTTGCAGCTTTTTAAACCGTTAGAAATTCATTAAAACATATTGCTATGTATTTGTATCAAAGGCAACAACGTATTCAGGAGTTGTTGAAAATCTATAAAAATAAATTACCGGAACCGAATGTGAATCATCCCGCTTTAATACAAAAAGCAGTGGGTTTTATCTATAAACATTTGTTTGATCAAAGGCTGACAATTCAATGGTTGAAGCAGCAGTTCCTTTTCGACGGAGTACCTTTTTCTCTAAGCTTTAGACGTTATATGGACAAAACACCCAATGAGTTTTGGGCAGAACATCGAATGGAGGCTGCAATAGTATTGCTTAAGGACGATGCTTTGGAAGAAGCAATGATTGGCAATATCTCTTTTAATGTGGGTTACTCCTCTCACTCAGCCTTTTCGATAGCATTTAAAAAATACACAGGTTATTCACCAAGAACTTTTCGTAAAAATGATATCGATCTTTCAAAAGAGAAAAAATTAAAGAAAGAATCTGCGAAAAGAGAAACAATTTCTGTCTATGAACGAACAATTATTTTACGAATGATGAATTAGGTCGTCATGTTGCTTATATTCACTCTTCGAAGAATTTTATTACATTTGAAACACTTTTGAAAGCGTCTGATTGCCGTCCGGCGAAAGGATGATATTCTTTATAACAGATTGAACTGATTATGAATTACAAGCATAAGTTTTTTTATCTCTGCAAAACCCCCTTAAGTGCCGAAGGTCCCGAAGATGTGGAAATAATAACCCGGGTTGAAAACAGTGAAGGTTTTCCATCTGTCTTTAAGCAGTATGAGGAGTTACGCTCGCATGCCTTTAATGAGGATAATCTCTATAGTATCATCCGTGCTGATGATGTTTATGATCTGTTGCGAACGGGCACTGAAAAGGAGGCCAAAGAACAAGCGTTTGAGGCCGCGCAGCAAGAGATTATTACTAATTTACAGCATCGTGTTATGCAGGATAATGATGCTGAAGCGAAAGCCATTCTGAAAGAAGTACACGATATTGAAGAGTAAGTAAAACGTTTTGGGGGACGGCAAACGAAGCAGAATTTATGGCTGCTAAACAACGACTTTTCTACATTATCCATCAGGATAAAGACATCATTGTGGTGGATAAACCCTCCGGGTTGCTCGCCGTTCCCATTCCCGGAAGTAATGCTAAAAATTTGTTTGATCTGGTGGCGGACCATCTTGGAAAACATGGTGTTCGTGTAGGAACGGTTCATCGTATTGACCGCTACACAAGCGGCTTAATGGTTTTTGCCAAGAACAAGCGTGCTTATGATGATTTGTATAAAAAGTTCAGAAATCATGAGCCGAAGCGAACGTACCTGGCTTTAGTGCGCGGCATTATAGAGCAGAATGAAGGAACGCTCGAACATCACTTGAAGCTGATAAAAAAAGGATTCCGAAATGTGGTTGTTGATCCCAATGAGGAAGGAGCCACGCCGGCTCGTCTTTCTTTTAAAGTAAAAGAGCGATTTTTAGAGAATACACTGGTTGAAGTACAGTTAGATACGGGACTTAAAAACCAGATTCGGGTGCAGTTTGAACATATCGGACATCAATTGGTAGGCGATCAGCATTATGCCGCTGAAGAAGAGAGGGAACCGCTCATTAATCGCCAGGCCCTTCATGCTTACCGGCTGGAGTTTGAACATCCCCGCACAAATCGAATGGTGAAATACGAGGCCAAAATTCCCGCCGACATGCTTCGTCTCATTGAACGCTACCGCTGGAAGAAAGAAATCCATTCTTAGCTTTTGCCACCGAAACACAGAAACACTAAAATGGCCGGTACAAACGTACGCTTATATTAATGGCTATGCAGTTGTTATTTTCGAGCTCATAAACTTGAATGAGGAAGAAAAAGTCCCCTTTGGGAAGGGGGATTGACAGTTTGAACTATCCTAACTTATAATTTTTGGCTTTTCAGACAGCCTTAAAATATTTTCTTTGTGTTTTAGTGTTTCCGTGGCAATCACTATAAAAATTATAAGAGCTATAAAAAGCATCTATTGGCTTAATGGAATGATTACTGTGATATTAATGTATTCACATTTGTCAATAAGTTAAATGAGTCGAGGTATTTTTATGGATATTACTAAAGAAAGAGGAATGGAAGTGCATATCGGCATCTCTGAGGAAGACCGGAAAGCGATCGCTGATGAACTGTCAAAAGTGCTTGCTGATACCTATCTGTTATATTTGAAAACTCACAACTATCACTGGAATGTGACAGGGAAGTTGTTTCATTCACTCCATGAGCAGTTTGAAGAACAATATACTGAACTTGCTGCCGCCGTGGATGAAATTGCAGAAGGCATTCGGGCTTTAGGTTTCAGGGCACCGGGTACTTTTAAGGAATTTAGTGAGTTGACATCCGTAGAAGAAGATACCGATGAACCTGAAGCGCTGGAAATGGTGCGTCAGCTGGCAATTGGTAATGAAAAAGTGTTGCGTACGGCACGGAAAGCATTAAAGCCGGCAAATAAAGCCGAAGACGAGGCTACTATCGATTTACTCACTCAGCGCCTGCACGTCCACGCCAAAACAGCCTGGATGCTGAGAAGCCACTTGGAATAGAAAATTATTATTAATTAATCATTTGCGTTATGGCTACACGAAAAGAATATATCGACAAGCTGGAAAAGCAACTTCGGGAATGGAATGTTCAAATTGAAGAGCTGCAGAAAAAGGCGAATAAGGGTTCGCAAGATCTAAAAGGACGCTATCAAAAAAGAATGGAAACGCTTAAAGCAAAGCGGGGTGAAATGAGAACCAAGCTCCAAAAAATAAAGGCTTCGGGTGATGGCTCTTTTGACGAACTAAAGGCCGATACCGAAAAAATATGGGCCGATCTTAAAAAAGGATTTTCAGAAATTCGTAAGATAGTTAAGAAGTAATCTATTTCTTATTTTAGTCAAGTCTATCGTATGAAGGCCTTTTCAGGAATTCCTGAAAGTGCGGCAATTAATGTCTACAGATAGTCGATTTTCAGACGGTTTTGCAAATTAATGATGATGGGTTAATTTTATCCATTCATCACCCTAAATAAATCACTACAGAATATTTATGGATCAGATTAATTCCCTTAAGGAACAGCTTATGCCTTATATCATTGATTATGGTATAGAAGTGGTCGGGGCTATTGTCATTCTTATAGTAGGACTGTTTTTAGCCAAATGGTTGGGCAATGTAGCTCGCCAGCGCATGGAGCGCTCGCCGCGGTTTGATGCCACAATAACACCGCTTTTTGTGAAAATCATTAAAATAGCGGTTATAGTTGTTACTATTCTCGCCGTGTTAAGCCAGTTTGGAGTTCAAACGGCAAGCCTTGTTGCTCTACTCGGAACCATAGGTCTGGCAATTGGCCTGGCGCTTCAGGGAACGCTTAGCAATGTGGCATCAGGAGTTATGCTGATCGTTCTGCGGCCTTTTCATGTGGGTGATGCGGTTGATGTCGGAGGAATAACCGGAGTGGTGGATGAAATCGGCCTGTTTACTACCGATATGCATACCTTTGATAATGTTGCCGTCACCATGCCTAATTCTAATGTTTGGGGTACCGTAATCAAAAATTTTACGCGTAACAATACCCGCCGCGTGGATATGCAGTTCGGTATCGGCTATAATGATGATATTGATAAAGCCATTAAAATAGTTAAGGAAATTCTGGATATTGATGAACGCATACTCGCTGAACCGGAAACGCTCATTGCTGTTAATACTTTAGGTGATAACGCGGTTAACATCATAGTTCGTCCCTGGGCAGCAACAGATGATGTCTGGCCGGTCAACTATGACGTTACTAAAAAAGTTAAAGAACGTTTTGATGAGGAAGGCATTTCATTTCCCTTTCCCCAGCGCGATATTCATGTTTATCGAGAAGCTCCGGCAGAGGGATAGTATTTCTTCATCTGTTATTAGGTTCAGTAAAACTTTCGCTATCCGAGGTTTGCTTTTATTGTCATTCCGATTCCGAAGACTTTCGGGATCGGATGTCAAACGTTAGTACAGCGTTTGTTTTTAATTTTAGCTACTCCTGTTTATTGTACTCGAGATTCTCTTCCTTAAAAAACACCTGATCTTTAGTCCTTTCTTCATGTAAGTTACATTTTCATTTCAAAAAGCAAATTGTAATAAGTTGCTTAGAAATATTATCTTACCTAAACTTATAGGTTTTAGTATAGTTAAATTAAGAATGTCTAAGTGTTATAACAGAGGTTTCTGTGAATACGATTATGGAAGAAAAGAAAAAAACATCTCAGTATTTGTATGAAGATGAGCGGGTATTTTTAACCGAAAATGAAGAACTTTTTTTAAAGAACGATCTGCAGGGCAAGCAAAAAAAGCTGGGGGAGGTAAGTCAGGATAACGTAGAAGAAAAACTGGCTGAATTACAGGATGCTTTTGCCGCACTGGAAAGCAAGGTTAAAGAAGCTTTATCAGATGATGATGTTTCACAGGAGAAGCTGGATGATCTGACCGGGGAAATTAGCGGGGCCAATGCTATTGGCGATTTAAAAGGATTGCTGGAACAAGTAGAAGTGAAGAAAGCGTCTTTGGCTAATGAAAAGGATGATCAGGATGAAGTGGCAGCGGGCGATTCATCCGAAAAAGAAGAAGTTACCGGCGATGAACCGGCGGTGAAAGAAGAGGCCGAAGAAGAAGGAGCCCTACAAGAGGATGAAGCTCAGTCCGAAACGGAGGACACATCACCCCGGCAAGAAGATGAGCAGGAAACAGAAGCGAGTGATGATCCGGAAACCTATTACCGGGAAATTGTTAAAAAGGCAGAAGACCTTGCAGCCGAAAATGACTGGCAGCATGTAGATAATGAGCTTGATAAGCTGAGCCACCGGTGGTCAGAGGGCCCATCGAGTGATTCTGATAAAGTGAAAAAGCTTTTCCAGAAATTTAATAAGGCTGTGTCGTCTTTTGAAAAGCGCAAAGAAGCGCATTATGAAGAGCTGAACAGGAAGAAGGAAAAAAATCTTGAGGCCAAGAAAAAGCTTCTTAAAGAATTTGAAGGTATTGTTTCTAATAAAACCTGGTCGGCTACTAAGCGGGTGAGCCAAATGAAAGGGCAGTGGAATCGCGTTGGTATGCTGCCGTCCGGTAAGGGAGAAAAACTGGATGAACGTTTTGAGGAGCTGGTTGGCATTTTTAACGATCATAAAGTAGACCGGCTGGTTCAGCAACGTCAAAAGGAAGAAGATAACCTGATGTTAAAGCTGGCGGTGCTCGAAAAGATGGAAAGTATCGTAAAGGAAATGGATCACACCACGAGCCGGTGGAAAGAGATTGACGAGGAGTTTGAAGACCTGACCCGACAGTGGAAAAAGATGGGCCGGGTACCCAAAGAAAAATCGAATCATGTTTGGGAACGGTATAAAAATGCGCAGGATGAATATTACGACCGAAAGTATAAATATGACAAGCAGCATCAAAGCAAAGTAGATTCGTTTTCAAGCAAGAAAGAGAAGATTTGTAAGGAAGCTGAGGAGTTGTTGCAGGAAGAGGATATTGCATCGGCGGCACGGAAAATCAATAAGCTGCACCGGCGGTGGAAAAAAACAGGGAATTTACCCCAGCTACTCGAAGATAAGCTATGGTCGCGGTTTAAAGCAGCTACTGATGAATTTAATGAGCGAAAAGCGAATAATCAGGATAAAATTAAAGAGCAGGAAGATGAGCATTACCGGCAAAAGCTGGCGCTGATTGATGAAGCAAATGCTCTCAAAGACACTGATGATTTTGAGAAAGGCCACCGGCAAATGCAGGACTTGATGGACCGCTGGAAAAAAGTAGGCCCTGTGAGTCGGAAAAAGTCCAACAAGATCTGGAAGAAGTTTAAGGAGGCGATGGATGTTTTCTACGACCGCCGCCGCGATCATTTTAAGGAGGTCAAAGAGAAGCGGAAAGATAACCTGCACGAAAAACAGGAGATTCTTGATAAACTGCGTGAGTTAGGGCAGCATGAAGATCCCGTTGAAGCGGTTAATATTGCCAAAGGCTTGCAGGAAGAATTCAAAAACGCAGGTTACGTTCCCATCAAGCAGAAAAACAAGATGTGGAAGCAGTACCGCGAAGTGTGTGATGTGATATACAATCGTTTCCGGGCAGCAAAGTCGGGCAATAAGTTTGATCAGGAATTGGCGAAGGCCGATCTTGATAAAGGGGATCGCAATAAAATTCAGAAGCTGCGCAAAGAATTTAAAAAGGTGAAAAAAGAAGTGCGTGACCTTGAAAAAGAGGTGTTGCAGTACGAGGAAACGAAAACATATTTTAAGCCTTCCGGCAGCGGTAACAGTCTTCTCGATGAAGTAGAAGAAAAAATTGAAAAGGCAGAACAGAAGCTGGAGAAAAAGCAGAAAAAGCTGGATTCGTTAACCGATGAAATGGAAGATATCCGGGAAGATGCGGAAGGATAAGTAGATGCATCGCTTCATTTTTTCAAAAATTTGGTTTTTCAAGGGCAGGGAATTAAGACCGCAAAACGATTATTTTAATGGGATGTGAATTACATCAACCGGCAGTTACTTTTTGGGGGGTACGGGGTTCTACGCCTTGTGCCAACGGGGAAAATATGGAATACGGCGGCAATACTACTTGCGTTCAGGTTCATATTCCCGGTTCTGATGAACTGCTAATTTTAGATAGCGGTACCGGTATTCGTAATTTGGGAAGGGAATTGATGAAAGGTTCCGCCGAAATCCGGGGACGTATTTTCATCACCCACCCGCACTGGGATCACGTTCAGGGCTTTCCTTTTTTCAAACCTATTTACGGCTGTTCTAATCATTTTGAGATTCACATGCCGGTTCAACAGGATATCGGCTGCAGACAAATACTTTCCGGCCATCTGAATAAAACATTTTTTCCGGTAACGCTTGAAATGATGGATGCTAATCTGAAGTTCATCACTCAGCCCGAAAAAAAGATGCGCTACAAAAATTATGAAGTAGAATTCATGCCTGCGAATCACAGCATCAACACCGCTGCATACAAAATTCATGTGGGTGGCAAGCAGATTGTTTTTTGCCCCGATAATGAATTGAACCCTGATGATGAGAAGAAAGGGAGGAAGTTTTATTCGCGTTTTAAAGAGTTTTTATGGCAGGTTGATGTCTTGATTCATGATGCTCAATACGACCGCAAGTCGTATCAATATCAACATGGTTGGGGGCATTCAGCCTGGGAAAATGTGGTTGATTTTGCGAGGGAATCAAAGGTAAAAAATCTTTTTTTGACCCACCACGATCCTGATTCTGATGATGAAAAGCTGCGCAAACTGGATGACTGCTTAAAGCGTGAATTCAGTGATCAATTCGAATCAATCCGGCTTGCGAAAGAAGGCGAGAAAGTATTAATCTGAATTTTGCTTGGGCTAAAGAGCTTTGAAAAAGGGTAGTAAAAATGTAGGTCGGATTGCTAACCCGACATAGAAATTTGCAGTAGTAAAAGCCAAAAATATGGTCTTTTCAATCCCCCGAACCCGCTTCTCCAAGGGGACTTTTCTCCTCTCTACTGTTGGCGGAGAGGTTTTTAAATGTCCTTTCAGCAGAGCTTATGAGAATATTCTTTTCAAAAAAGGTGGAACTCCTAATATTTTAAAGATTATGACACTTAATTCGAGTATAAATCGTAACTGTCCCCCTTTGAAGGGGGTTAGGGGGATGACCAAATCTTAAACAAGCATGAGTTCGAGGTAAACAGATGATTTTAAAAGGAATTTCTACCTTAAAAGGCATTCTGTCATCCCGAGCGATAGCCGAGGGATCTCATCCGTTACGTATGGGTAATTTCCCCTGCCGTGGTTACCGATCACGTTCAAAGCGGATGAGATTTCTCCACTACGTCGATAAAAGGCATCAGCGACTTCGGTCGAAATGACAACAAGGAGACTTAGATTTTATCTCGAACTCACATTATTTAAAAACAAAAAGGGAACATGAAATCATGTCCCCTTTGTAATACATTAAATCTTATTCTTTTTACAGGTAAAACCTGATACCCAGCACCCCATCTACGTCAAAGTCAGTTTCCGGGGCAAAGTCGAATATAGGCGCTACCTCCAGAAAAAGGCCAATAGGAGCATCTTCGAACAGATAATTTAAGCCTACCGGGATTCTTGCACCGACATGCACATCATTTTCTGCAAGAATAACGCGGGCACCGATACCATAATATAAAGGCAGGGCTCCGGAATCAATATCGTCAAAAACATCAAAATTATGCCATAAATAATCACCTTGAATAGTGATGGCATCAATAGGCTCCAGTGACCATGCCACTCCCAAAGCAAAAGCATTTTCATCGCTGGTCCAGGTCTTTAGCGTAAGCCCTGTTGGTTCACCTACCATAAAGCCGATGCCAACGCCGTCGGTAGTTTGAGCCTGAGAAACAGTGTTGACTGAAATAGTAATAAAAGCTGTTAGAAATAATGCAGTAATTAACTTTTTCATAAAAGTAATTGTTTTATTATAAATGATTGTATCCCATACATTAAAGAACAGTTCAAAGAAAAAGTTCCTTGAATTTCGAAGGTAAAGTTTTTAAGTACTTCAACCAAGTCAATTCAAACTAAAAGAAATACAATTTATGGAAAAAACATATTACAACCCCGAAGACCTGAAAAAATTTGGAGATGTCGGTGAATTCGGTCCTGAACTCGCGGAGAAGTTTTTTGATTATTATAGTGCGGTTTTCGAAGAAGGTGCCCTTAGTGCCCGTGAGAAATCTCTGATTGCTCTGGCTGTTGCTCATGCCGTTCAGTGCCCTTATTGTATTGATGCTTACACCACCGACGGGCTCGAAAAAGGAGCTACTGAAGAGCAGATGATGGAAGCCGTACACGTAGCATCAGCCATTACGGGCGGATCTTCACTGGTTCATGGTGTACAAATGATGAATAAAGTGAAAAGTTTAAGCATGTAGAATCACGCAAAGGCGCGGAGTCGCAGAGATATATTCCTTTGCGCCTTAGCGGCTCTGCGTGAAATCAAAAACTGTTATCTTTATGATAAAATCTCTCAAATCAGCAAGTCACAAACTTTCAGATCCGGTCTATCAGCTTCAGTTGCTGAATAATCACTCCGAGTCACTCAGGCAGCAGCCCAAATTCCGGGAGAAGCTTGATGAGATTGATCTTTTTCCGCTAAAGCCAACCGGCATCGAAATTTTCCAGATGAATGTAGGCTATATGTGCAACATGACCTGCAAGCACTGCCATGTTGATGCCGGTCCCGATCGAAAGGAAATAATGAGCAAAGAAACTTTCGAACAATGTTTAGATGCGCTAAAAAGTTCTGATGTGGCAACGGTTGATCTGACGGGTGGCGCTCCGGAGATGAACCCCCATTTCAAATGGTTTGTGGAAGAAGCCTCAAAGCTGGGAAAGCACATTATCGTGCGTTCGAACCTTACTATTTTGACTACCGCTCCAAAATATCAGGCACTCCCTGAATTTTTTGCAGAACACATGGTTGAAGTAACTTGCTCTCTGCCGTTTTACAGTAAATCGCGTACCGACCGCCAGCGGGGTGAGGGTACTTACGACAAATCTATTGAAGCGCTCAAAAAACTCAATGAAGCAGGTTATGGAAAAACGGGTACAGGGCTCGAACTTAATCTCGTCTATAATCCCGTTGGGGCTTTTTTACCCGGCAGTCAGGAATCGCTGGAAAGAGATTTCAGGCAGCAGCTTCAACGCAAGCATGGTATTAGTTTCAACAATTTATTTACCATAACCAACTTGCCCATTAGCCGTTTTCTAAATTTTTTGCTGATGTCGGATAACCTGGATGAATATATGGACCGCTTGATTACCGCCTTCAATCCCGCTGCTGCCAAAGGGGTGATGTGTCGCAATACCATTTCAATCGGATGGGATGGCAGGCTCTACGACTGCGATTTCAATCAGATGCTCGAAATGCCTGTTGAAGGCGAAGCGCAGCACATCCACGATTGGAATGAGCAAAAGCTGAATAGCCGGTCTATCCAAATCAATCAGCACTGCTTCGGTTGTACGGCCGGCGCCGGAAGCAGTTGTGGGGGAGCTACTACTTGAGGTATAGGGTATAAGGGAATAAAGGTATAGGGGAATTTCCACCATCCGCTGCTCATCGTTCGCTCATTAATTATTTGTGAAAGGGTAAGAAAATTGGATTTGAACTTATACCTTATACCCCCTATACCTTCTAAACTACAAATGAAATTCTAAATGCAGCAACTTCTTATAGTTTTCATCAAAAACCCTATAAAAGGAAGGGTCAAAACCCGGCTGGCTGAATCTATTGGTGATGAGCGGGCGTTACAGGTATACAGAGAGCTTTTGGAAGTTACGAAATCAGTTAGCGATCAGTTAAACTGCCACCGGCAGGTATGGTATTCTCATTTTATTGATGACGATGATCTGTGGACGGATGATGGCTATGAAAAGCGGCTTCAGGAAGGGGGTGATTTGGGGGAGCGAATGAAAAATTCCTTTCGAAAAGCATTTGATGAAGGGGCCTCCAAAGTGGTAATTATCGGCAGCGACTGTCCCGGTTTAACTTCCGAAGTTATCAAGCAGGCTTACGATGCTTTAGATAACGATGATTTAGTGATCGGGCCTTCAAAAGACGGGGGTTATTACCTGCTGGGGATGAACACATTTCACCCCGAATTGTTTGATGATAAGCCGTGGAGTTCATCCCAAGTTTTAAATCAAACCATTAAGCAGGCAAAAAAACAAGAACTTTCCTTCAAGCTACTGACTGAACTTAATGATATTGATACAAAAGAAGATTTGGACAAGTTTCGTGAAATGTATCAAGAATAAAATGTTAAAGATAGTTAAGGAAGGATGGCACGGAGTTTCACAGAGAATACACAGAGTTACACAAAGTTTTCTCTGCGTTACTCAGTGCTCACTCTGTGGTTCTCTGTGAAATAGTCGTCTTGCTGAAGTTTATTTTCAACAAATGAAAGCCATGAGACTGAGCATCATTATACCCACTTATAACGAAGTTGAGGTAATCGAAAAGACGATTGCTAAAATCAGGAGTGAAGCTAATACTTTGGAAGTTATTGTAGTAGACGGCGGGAGTTTAGATTCAACCGTAAAAAGGGCAGAGAACGCGGGTGCAACAGTAATCACTTCACCCGAAAAGGGACGTGCGGCACAAATGAATTTCGGGGCGAAACATGCAAAGGGGGATATTTTATATTTCCTTCATGCTGACAGCCTGCCTCCTGCCGGTTTTGCTGTCCAAATTAAACAGGCAATCCTATCAGGCCATCAAGCGGGCTGCTTTCAACTGTCTTTTGATGAAAATCACTTCTTATTAAAGACCTATGCCTGGTTTACCCGTTTTGATGTTGATGCGTTCCGTTTCGGTGATCAAAGCTTGTTTATAACACGTTCAGCTTTTTTTGAAATAAACGGTTTTAGCGATGATCATATCGTTATGGAAGACCAAGAAATCGTGAAGCGAATAAAAGACAAATTTTCATTTACCGTGCTTGATGAAACAATCGTAACCTCTGCCCGTAAATACCGGCAGGTCGGCTTTTTAAAACTTCAGCTAATATTTGTGCTTATTTTTATGCTTTATAAATTGGGCATAAATCAAAGAAAACTGATAATCATCTACCAGAAATTGGTACAATAGTTGTTAAATATTGCTTACCTTTCAATTCCTGAAAATAAGCGGCAAACTTAATGTTTTCGTAACTTTCTGTTGGTTATTTTTTGGATGTCCTAAAAAGGACATGTTTCAACCTTCATGTCCAAAATCACAAATATAAACGAACATATCTATCGATTATGAAACGTTACCTACTTCTACTGGCAACGATTTTTTTGCTCCCGCTTTCGATGTTCGCTCAAAACGCTACCTCTGGTTCTATCGAAGGAACCATTACGGATGCTAATGGCGAGCCCTTACCTGGTGCAAATATTGTTGCTATTCATCAGCCAACCGGTACCCGCTACGGTACAGCCAGCCGTACTAATGGAGATTATACTTTCCCCAACGTTAGAGTCGGCGGCCCCTATGTCGTTCAAGTGACCTTTATTGGTTTTAATCCCCAGAAAAAAGAAATTCTTGATGTACAGCTTGGAGAAACCATACAGCTTGATTTCGCCCTTGAGGAAGGTTCACTTACCTTAGACGAAATTTCTGTTACGGCCCAAGCCGATCCTGTTTTCAACTCCGAGAGAACCGGTGCCAGCACGAATATCTCTCAGCGTGAAATTCAGGTAACTCCAACTATTTCACGTTCACTTCAAGATTTTACCCGCCTTATACCTCAGGCAACAGGTGGGGGAAGTTTTGGCGGCGCGAACGACCGTTATAATAACATTCTGGTTGACGGTGCTACTTTAAATGATGTGTTCGGTTTAGGTGAAGGAACACCTGGTAGTTCGGCAGGAGTTGCATCTCCTATCAGTATCAGTGCTATTGCCGAATTTAATGTGGAACTTGCTCCTTTCGATGTAACCAATAACGGTTTCACCGGCGGACAAATTAACGCTATTACCAAAAGTGGTACCAACGAATTCCACGGCTCTGCTTATTATCAAATGAGAAATGAGTCGTTTATTGGAAACTATCGTTTTGAGCAAAACGGAGAGGTTGAGCTATCTGATGATTATCCATCTTTTACTGAAAAGTTTTTGGGTGTAACATTGGGTGGTCCCATTGTTGAAGATAAAGTATTTTTCTTTGTGAGTGCTGAATTTAAGCGGGAGTCAAGCCCTTTGACTACGGGAATCCTCGGCAGTAGCGGGGCAAACATTTTCCCCTTCGATGTTGCAACGTTTAATGAAATCAGCAGCATTGCTCAAAATCAGTATGGCTATGATCCAGGTGGATATAGTTTGCTCTCGTTAGGTCAGGATAACAATAAGGTATTAGCCAAAATTGACTGGAATATTAACGAAGATCACAAGTTTACCTTTCGCTACAACTGGGTAGACGCCGTTGATGAAGGAGGTATTTCACGAAGTCCTTTCTCTTATAGTTTCAGCAACCGCCAATGGAACTTTAACAGTACACAGCATTCTCTTGTTGCCGAGCTGAACAGTACTTTCGGCAATAATGCTTCTAATATGTTTCGTGCGGTTTATACACGCATCCGGGATTCACGTGATGTGGTTGCACAGCCCTTCCCTGAGGTAAGTTTAAGTCTTCCATACGAACCGGCTGAGGGTGATTTCCGAAGTATTTATATGGGAATTGATCGTTTTTCTCAGGCTAACCACTTGTACCAGGATCTGATTGAGATTACTAACGACTTTACTTACATCACAGGTGATCATGAGATTACGGTGGGTACAAGTAATCAAATCTTTATTTTTGAGAACCTCTTTGTGCAAGATGCCTGGGGAACTTATGAATTCAGAAGCATTGAAGATTTCCGAAATGGTGATCCCTACAGCTACCAATACAGTTATCTGCTGCCGGGCGGCAATCGTACGGCTAATTTCTCAGGTATTCAGCTTGGATTTTATGCCCAGGATGAATGGTCTGTTACCGATTATCTTAAGTTGACCTTTGGCCTTCGCGCTGATATTCCCTTTCTACCCGATGAGCCCACTTATAATGCACAAGTTAGCGAATCATTCCCCGGTTACTCTACTTCTCGTGTAGCCAGCGGTAATGTTCTCTGGGCTCCCCGTTTCGCCTTTAACTGGGATGCCAGTCAGGGTGAACGTACTACCCAGATTCGCGGTGGTGTTGGAATCTTTTCCGGAAATCCTCCCTTCGTTTGGATTTCCAACCAGTACAGCAACACGGGTGCCGATTACGGACGTTTAGCCCTTTTTGGCGGTGACTTACCTGATAGCTTTCGGTTTGAGTCAGATCCCTTTAATCAGCCATCACCTCTGAATGATCCTTCATTGCAGGGAATCAATACCACTGCCGTGAACCTGATTGAAGAAGACTTCAAATATCCGCAATCACTAAAATTCAATCTCGCGGTTGATCAGGAGCTACCTTTTGGTTTTGTTGGTACGGTTGAAGGAATTTATAGCCGAATGATAAATGATGTAGTTTTCCGGAATATTAACCTTGTTCAGGTTGGTACATCAGCTTACGGTCGTCCCATCTATGGTGATATTGTTTTCAACCCTCGTTTTGGCAATACCTCCGGGTTCCCCACTCGTGTTGATGGCGAAAACTTCACCAACGTTATCGTTCTTGATAATACCAACAAAGGTTATCAATTCAGTTTGACAGGCCAGTTGAAAAAGCAGTTTGATTTTGGACTGAACCTGAGTCTTGCTTATACCTATAACCGTGCAGAAACGGTTAACAATGGTACTTCAAGCCGTGCAATTTCAAACTGGCAGTACAATGAAAACTTCGACGTCAACAATCCTGAATTAGGAACCGCTGATTTCGAACGGCGTCATCGTATCTTGGGTCAGGTTTCTTACCGGTTTGATTATGCGGATCGATTTGCTACCACCATTTCACTCATTTATGATGGTCGCTCGGGAACACCATTCAGCTGGATTTACTCCGGTGATGCAAACGGTGACAGCCGATTTGATAATGACCTTATCTACGTTCCCGCCAGCCAAGATGAAGTAGTTCTTGCCAGCAACAACTGGGATGAATTCAATAACTGGATTATGAGCAATGAGTCTCTTCGTGAATATCGTGGTGGACCTGTTGAACGTGGAACAGCCCGTGAGCCATGGACCAATTTCCTTGATCTTCGTGTTAACCAAGAAATCGAGACCTTTAACGGTCAGCGATTTGAGATTACTGCCAGCATGTTTAACGTGCTGAACTTCCTGAATGAAGAATGGGGAACACGTCGTTTTGTAAGTTTCAATAACTATAGAGCTGTGGCTTTTCAAGGCTATGTTGATCAGGAATTCATCGCTAACAACCCACAGTACAATCTGGATAGTGGAGATGTTGGCAAGCCCATTATGTCTTTCGATCCTTCCAATGTTACTAAAGATGAAATGTTCCAGGTGAGCGATTTAGCTTCGCGCTGGCAAGTGCAATTAGGAATTCGTTATCACTTCTAATTTGCAATAGCTTTCAATATTTTAAAGGGCAGTTCGAAAAGAGCTGCCCTTTTTATTTTTGGGTATCACGCAGAGGCGCGAAGTCGCAGAGAACTCTATTTGCCTTTGCGCCTTTGCGTGATGTCTTTAAGGTTCTTCGTGTTTTAGCTTAGACAGAAAATTCAACTAATGAATCATGAATAAGAAATCAATACATCTACTGCTGTTAATTACCCTAACGATATTCATTTCTTGTAGTCAGCAGCAACATCAGCCAGAATCTGATCCCAACCCTCTCTTACTCATTTCTTTCGATGGCTTCCGCTACGATTATTTGTCCAAAGCAGAAACCCCAAATTTTGACAGTCTTATTGCAAATGGTGTTAAAGCCGAAGGACTTATTCCGGTTTTTCCCACTAAAACCTTTCCCAATCATTACGCCATCGTAACCGGGCTTTATCCTGAGAATAGCGGCTTTGTGGGTAATACTATGTACGATCCGAAATGGGATGAATGGTATCGAATGAGCGATCGCAGTGCGGTCGAAGCTGGCAAATGGTACGGCGGAGAGCCAATCTGGAATACGCTCGAAAAACAGGGATTAACTACCGGAACCATGTTTTGGGTCGGTTCAGAAGCTGACATTCAGGATATGCATCCCACCTACTGGAAAATTTATAACGGGGACATGTCTGAAAAAGCCCGAATTGATACTGTTATAAAATGGATGACTTATCCCGATGATAGCGCAGCCGATTTTGCTACCCTCTATTTCGAGCTGGTTGATTCTCAGGGGCATCGGTACGGCACTGATTCCGATGAGCTAAAACAGGCCATCAAAAAAGCTGACCGGCTTATGGGGTATTTAAAAGATCAGATGCGGCAAGCGGGATTATGGGATAAAACGAATATCATCATCGTCTCCGATCATGGTATGATCAACCTTTCAGCCGATAAAACGATTATGCTGCCCGATATCATTGACATGAAGAATATAGAGCGCATTATTTGGGGCCCGACGACCATGATTCAACCCAAAGAAGGTAAAATTGATGAAGTTTATAAAGCGTTAAAAGCTTCCGAAAATAATTACCGGGTTTACCGGAAAGAAAATTTGCCGGAGCGTTATCACTTAAAAAATCACCGGCGGGTGATGGATATCATTATGGTTGCAGATTTGGGCTACACTATCTTGAGTAAAGATTATAAAGAACGTTTTTTGAAATCCCTTCCCGGCGCAACGCATGGTTACGATAACAATCAAAAAGCGATGCAAGCCATTTTCATAGCTTGCGGACCTGCTTTCAAAAACGGGGTTAAGGTTGATGCATTTCAAAACATCCATATTTATGAATTGATGAATCACCTAATGAGAACAACCCCGGCACCGAATGATGGTTCACTGGACAGCGTGAAGGTGCTGTTGAAGTAAGCCACTTATAGGTGCCAGGTACTTCGCAAGTGCCTGACACCTACTCTCGATAAAATCTTCTGGCATTCCATTGCAATAAAACATTGCATCTATCCCGCTAAGCCGAGATATTTAGAGCAAAATTTAGAACAGCAATTTATTAAAATCTGATGGCATACGTAGTAACCGAACCCTGCATTAACTGCAAATATACAAACTGTGCCGCCGTTTGTCCCGTTGATGCATTTCGGGAAGGCCCCAATTTTCTAACCATTGACCCGCTCGACTGTATTGATTGTGATGCCTGCGTCGCAGAGTGCCCTGTAGAAGCAATTTATCCCGATGATGAAGTACCAATGGAATGGGAGCATTATATCGAGTTAAACGAGCGGCTGGCCGAAAACTGGGCAGATCACGTGATCAACGAAACCAAAGAAGATCTTCCTGATGCCGATGAATGGGCCGAAGTGGAAGACAAGCGCGAGCACCTGCAGGAAGAGTGGTAAATTTGTTATTAGTTATTGGTTATTTGTGTCTCCAATAACTAATAACCGATAACTAACAACCTAAATGACTTATTTAGCGATCAAAGACAGTACGTTTGATCTCTCTCATCCCCATATCATGGGAATCCTCAACGCTACGCCGGATTCCTTTTCCGGTGATGGCATTTATAATCAAGCAGAATCAGCGGTGGAACGTATTGGGGTGATGACTTCTGAAGGAGCTTCGATTATTGATGTGGGCGGTGAATCCACCCGTCCCGGTTCTGATACGATTGCTGAGGAAGAAGAACTTAAGCGTGTACTTCCCATCCTTGAAAGAGCTATTCCGCAATTCCCCGACACCTTTTTTTCGGTTGATACCACCAAATATCGTGTAGCAGAAGAAGCCTTAAAACTCGGAACTCATTTTGTGAATGACATCAGCGGGCTTCAAAAAGAGCCGCGCTTGGTCGATTTGTGTGTTAAGTATGATGCAGGTTACATCATGATGCATTCGCAGGGTGATCCCAAGGTGATGCAGCAAAATCCCATTTATGATGATGTAGTAAACGATATTTTTTCCTTCTTTGAAAAACAGCTTTTAAAAACTAAAGAAAAGGGGTTGGAGAAGGTCATTATTGATCCCGGTATCGGTTTTGGAAAGACGCTTGAGCATAACTTGAAGTTGTTAGCCCATTTGAGTCGATTCAAAAAGTTAGGCTCTCCGGTTTTAGTCGGCGCTTCCCGAAAGTCAATGCTAAGCAGTATCCTTGGCGGTCGTCCCGCTGATGGCCGTCTCGCAGCAACGATAGCAACTCATTATCATGCCTTAATGCAGGGAGCCAATATCATTCGAGTTCATGATGTGAAAGAAGCGCATGATTCGCTATTGGTTTATGAGGCTATTGCAAATCAAAACTGAACGTAGGACGGGCATCCTGCCCGTCAAATAATAAGTCTTAACCAGTTTAAAGGGAGTTGTACTCCCGCTTTCAGTTTAGGATACAACTCTTTCACAGTTATGAAATTTCCCGGAAGAGTGATGATTTAAGATGTAAAACAATGGCAATCCGAATCTAAATTCATCAATCGTTAATCCTTGTTCTGAGATTCAGGAATGTTCAGGAAACTCCCTCACAGCTTTATTGAAAACTTCTTGATTTAAGAATATTGGTCTCTCCAAATTCTCTGTTTATTTTTATACTTTCCTTGTCGGGCAAGATGCCCGACCTACATTTGTCTTTACTGGTATAAGATATAAAACTGTGGAACCGAACGAGGATGAAAGCAGTACCTATTATTACCACATCAGGATGACAGTTTTATGAAATTATAGTTATATTCTTTAAAAGCATCTTTTAGTAAAAAGAGGTATTCTATTGATCCCCATTGGCTTCCTTGAATTTGGAATTAAGGACTTTATAGAAGTCCTGATTATCACCACGGTACTTTTTTATCTGTACCGGTGGATACGGGGAACGTTTGCCATTCAGGCAGCATTAGGCTTAGTTTTTATTATCCTCATTAACGCTGCAGTGAGTGCTCTGGGACTTACTACCATTAATTTTATCCTGCAAGGTATTCTGAACGTGGGAATTCTGGCTGTCATCATCATCTTTCAGCCGGAAGTCCGAAAGTTGTTGTACCGGTTGGGGCAGAACACCAATCTTGACCGATTCTTTGTAGGCTCCAATTCTGACACGATTATTGATGAAGTGATTGATGCTGTCCGGAATATGTCTCATTCCAAGACCGGCGCGCTCATGGTATTTGCCCGTTCATCATCCCTGCAAGATTTGGTTGATGTAGGGGTGAGACTTGATGCAACTCTCAAAAGCGAATTGCTGCAAACCATTTTTAACAAGCACACACCATTGCACGATGGTGCAGTGGTCATTCGAAATAATCGAATTGTAGCTGCCAGCTGTTATTTACCCATTTCCCAGAATCAGAATATTTCATCCGTTTTTGGAACGCGCCATCGCGCGGCGGTAGGCATAACCGAAACGAATAATGTATTTGTGGTGGTAGTATCCGAAGAAACGGGACGCATTTCTATTGCCCGCAACGGCTCGCTCACCAGTGGTCTTACCATACAAAAGCTGCGGAGTGAAATGCAAGAGTCACTTGGCAAACAGGAGATTGATGATGACGAAGTGGCTTTTTCATCCCCCCAGTCAGAGCTTAAGGTTAGCTGACAGAATAAGCGCATAATTCTCCTCTTCACACATCCGGCTTTCACGCCCGACGAGTCAGAGAAGCATCTTCTACAACTTTCTAACCTGTTTACCGCTTAAAAATCATCCGCCAGCCGGCGGATGACATGTTGGTAGAAAATCTGATAAGCTTCTTAATTGTGTCCCTTAGGGACACGATGTTGCGGGAAGCAACTCTTGCCATTTTGTACCTAACGGCACGGCGGCAGGAGACTATATGTTTTCTACCAATAGATTACCCCTAATGGGCAAAAATGAAAACCTAACCGGTAAACGCGTTTTTCTATAATTCTTCAATAAAATTTATATTTTGTTATGCGTTAAAACTTCTACAAATCATTAAACTATACTTATGAAAAAATTATTGAATAATTATTTAACCGGCATACTGATTTTATTATTAGCCGTAACTATCACAGCCTGTGGCGGAAATTCTGACAGCACCGAAACTGCGGAAACAGAAGCTCAAACAGTTATTGAGCCTGATGCTACAGCGACCCCCGCAGCCAAACTGAACATCAACACTGCTTCCGAAGAAGCTTTCAAGATGATTCCGGACGTGGGTGATCGTATGGTTCATGAATTTGAAGAATATCGTCCGTATGTAAGTATCCTCCAGTTTCGTAAGGAGATCGGAAAGTATGTGGATGAAGCGCAGGTAGCCGCTTACGAAGAGTATATTTTTGTGCCTATCAGCCCTAACGAAAGTGATGCGGCTACGTTAGAGCAAATTCCAGGGTTGGATGCCAATGAAGCCGAGGAATTGATCGCCGCCCGTCCCTTTGATTCTAACCAGGCCTTTTTGGATTCCCTTTCTTCTTATGTGAGCGAAGAAGAGCTAGCTACTGCCGAAACGTACTTAGAAGCACAATAAGGTGATGGGAGATTCTTTTGTTGAACAACGTTTCCGCCGGTTTTTGCTGGCGGTGACGGGGTTCATTTTTATTGGAACTGTACTGGAGCTCATTCTTCTGGAGCACTTTCAGGAAGCCATTCAGTTTACGCCCTTCATTCTATGTGGCGCGGGATTACTTACGGTGGTTGTAGCTTGGGCAGCACCGAATCGCTTTACTCTATTAGCACTGCGCTGGGTGATGGCAGCCGTAGCCCTGGGTAGTTTATTTGGAATGTATCAGCATTTTAGCGGCAATCTTGCTTTTACAATGGAAATAAATCCTACGTTCACAACAACAGAAGCCCTGTGGCCCGCTATAAAAGGTTCTTATCCACTACTGGCTCCCGGCATTTTGCTCATCGCCGGACTTTTGGGCATAGCAGTGACATACCGGCATCCGGAGTTAAAGTAAACATGCCATGCTTTTGAAACATAGCATGTTTCACACATAATGTTTGAACAATTGTTATCCTGCAGAGGGGTGAATGTATACGCCGTCAATCCATCCGTATAAAATGGTAAGCAATAAACTTAGAGCTGCGCTTAACAGAATAGTCATGGGCAGAGGACTTAGATTTATCAGTAGTTGCGCTAAGACGGTGAATAAGCTGGCAAGCACAACAAAAAGAATAATACATTTTAGAAAAAGTGTCATGGGGCTCTCTTTTTTTAGATAGTTAATGGGATCATCCAAAACACCTTCTCTTTTTTGAACGTTTCCTTTAAACTTTTAAAAGGTGTAGTACACCATAAGGTATGTTACACCTAACACCATTAATAAGTTAAGCGGTTAACTGTTTTTGCTCGCGTTGAAACTCTTCTTTCAGAAATTTTCCGGTATAGCTTTCTTCTGTTTCCGCTACATCTTCAGGCGTACCCTGAGCGATGATTTCTCCACCACCGGCACCGCCTTCCGGGCCTAAATCAATAATCCAGTCGGCCGCTTTGATGAGGTCAAGATTGTGTTCAATGACGATTACGGTGTTGCCTTTGTCAACGAGGCGCTGGATTACATCAACGAGCATGCGTACATCCTGAAAATGAAGGCCGGTTGTCGGTTCATCCATGATATAAAGTGTATCGCCCGTGCCTACTTTTGATAACTCGCGGGCAAGTTTTATACGCTGTGCTTCTCCCCCGGAAAGTGTGGTACTGGGCTGGCCCAACCGAAGGTAGCCAAGCCCCACATCATTCAGGGTACTTAAAATACGATTCATGGCGGGAACAGAATCAAAGAATTCACAGGCTTCTTTGATCGACATATTCAATACATCCGAAATGGTTTTTCCTTTGTAGTGAATTTCCAGCGTTTCGCGGTTATAGCGCTTTCCGTTGCAGGTTTCGCAATCTACATACACATCGGGCAGAAAATTCATCTCAATTTTGCGGACACCATCACCCTTGCAGGCTTCACAGCGGCCGCCTTTTACGTTGAATGAAAACCGTCCCTGGTCATAGCCCCGTATTTTTGACTCGGGTAACTCCGCGAAGAGTTTTCGAATGTGATCAAAAACTTTAGTATACGTTCCGGGATTTGACCGCGGGGTGCGTCCGATGGGGCTTTGATCAACGGAAATAATTTTATCGAGATATTTGATGCCGTGAATATCATCATACGGAAGGGCTACCGATTTTGAGTTATAGAACTCTTTAGACAAAATTGGTTCCAGTGTTTGGTTGATGAGAGAACTTTTTCCGCTTCCGCTCACACCGGTTACGCAGATAAATTTGCCAAGCGGGATGTCTGCATCTACCTGCTTGAGATTATGTCCGCGCGCGCCTTCAATTTTTAACGATTTTCCGCTGCCTTTACGGCGGCTGCCCGGATAGGGAATGGTTTCTTCATCCCTCAAAAATTTAGCAGTCATCGAATCGGGATTAAGTTCAGCGGCAGGGCCTGTGCTTACAATTTCTCCGCCGTATTCTCCGGCTCCCGGCCCTAAATCGAGCACATAGTCAGCATGTTCAATCGTTTCACGATCGTGCTCAACAACAATCACGCTGTTGCCCAGATCGCGCAAGGTTTCCAGCGAGCGAATCAGCTTGATGTTATCGCGCTGGTGCAGGCCGATACTCGGCTCATCCAAAATATAAAGCACGCCCACCAGCTGCGTTCCGATTTGTGTTGCCAGACGAATACGCTGTGCTTCACCACCGCTCAGGGTCTGGGCTTCACGATCAAGGGTGAGATAAGTGAGCCCGACATTCAACAGAAAGTCGATACGGTCGCGGATTTCCTTCAGCACCTGGCTGCCGATCTTTTGCTGACGTTCATTCAGCTTTAGATTATTAATGGTATCGCGCAGGGTGATGATGTCTAAATTTACCAGTTCTGCAATCGTATGATCATCTATTTTATACGAAAGTGCTTCTTTATTGAGGCGTCCGCCCTCGCAGCGGGGACATTCAACCCGGCTCATAAACCCTTTTGCCTTATCGCGCTGCCGGGTTGATTTGCTGCCGTGAAACTGCTCGCGAATCATATTTCGCAAGCCTTTAAAAGTATGCTTATAGGTGACGTTATCATTCCGGAAATCATAGCTGACATCATACTTTTTGTCACCGCCGCCCTCGAACAGGATATCGAGCGCTTCATCCGAAAAATCTTTGATGGGCGTTTTAAAATCAAGATCCAGTGTTTTAAGCACGGCTTTGAGCTGCTTGAAGGCAAAAATATCACGAGGCTGTCCAAGAAAACGGATTGCGCCATCATCAATGGTTTGCTTTTTATTGGGAATGACCAGATCGCGATCTACATCAAAAGTGTAGCCAAGCCCGTCGCATTTTTGGCATGCTCCATAGGGTGAATTGAACGAAAACATATTCGGGGCGGGGTCTTCGTAGGCCAGGCCACTTTCGGGATCGAATAAATTCTGGGAATAGAGATGATCTTTAAATTCGCCGGCTTCTTGTGGTATCGACAAAATCGCATTTCCTTCCGCCATTTCAAGCGCGAGGCGGACACTTTCAGCGATACGTTTTTCACTTTTGGCGTTAATGACAAAGCGGTCAACCACTACTTCAATATTATGGGTTTTATAGCGATCCACTTTCATCTTTTCCTTCAGGTCCATCAGTTCGCCATCAACCCGCACCTGAACAAACCCCTGTTTCATCGTTTGCTCAAAAAGTTCGCGGTAATGGCCTTTTCGTCCCCGCACTACCGGCGCCAGGCAATAAGCTTTAGTGCCGGTGGGCATATCCATGATCGTTGAAACCACTTGGTCGGCAGTCTGCTTTTCCATTTTATTACCCGATTTCCAAGAATAAGGAACACCGATGCGGGCATAGAGCAACCGCAGAAAATCATAAATTTCGGTAACAGTGCCTACCGTTGAACGGGGGTTACGGTTGGTGGTTTTCTGGTCAATCGAGATTACAGGTGAAAGGCCATCGATGAAATCCACTTCGGGACGTTCCATCATTCCTAAAAACTGACGCGCGTAAGCCGAGAGTGATTCCAGGAACCGGCGCTGGCCTTCGGCATAGATGGTATCAAAGGCGAGGGATGATTTTCCCGATCCGGATATCCCCGTTACCACAACCAGCTTTTCTCGTGGAATATCTACATCAATATTTTTTAGGTTATGTTCACGGGCGCCGCGGATGACTATATTTTCTCGCAAAATGGCAAAGTTTTTGGGTGAATTAAAACTTTTAAAGATAAGGATTAATCGTATTTTTTGAAGGATTAATTTTGCCACTAAAACACGGAAAACGACTGTCATTCTGAGCGAAAGGAGGAGCTTGCGACGAGTGAAGCCGAAGAATCTCCTTGAATTGATTATTAATGAGAAATAAAGGATTCCTGAAACCACCGCTATCCGGCTTGTTTGGGAGATCCTTCGACTCCGCTTGCGCTTCGCTCAGGATGACACTTAAACATTACTTCAACCTTATGAATGATCGTACTATTGATTTTATTCCTCTTTTCAAATTTAGTCTTCAGCAGTACAAAAAATATACTTCTTTTGTGATCGGTGTGATGGTTACTTACTTCGTGCTTGGTGTCGTTCCCAATATATATTTTATGCTGCGAGCTCCCGAAACTCCCACTTTCAACTCACAAATCATTTCGTTCATCCTCACCTTACTACAGCTTTTTATAAGTTTTGGATTTATAAAGGTTATGCTGTTCCTGATTGATGATAAGCACGTTGAAGTTGCTGACCTTTTTAATAACTTTCGCGGCTTTTTAAGCTATTTTGTAGCTAATTTTTTATTTCTCATTGCTGTTGGCATAGGGCTTATTCTGTTCATCATTCCGGGTATTTTTATTGCTATCCGTTTCCAGTTTTATCCCTATTTCATCCTTGAAAATGGAGATAATTCATTTACAGCCTTGAAAAAAAGCTTTGATTTGTCACAAAACCTTACTCTGGAGCTCTTTTTATTTGGAATTGCGGTATTTGCGTTAAATTTTCTTGGCATTTTGCTGTTGGGAATTGGCCTTATTTTCACCTTCCCGCTAACAACTATGGCAACTGCTGTTATTTATAAAGGATTAGTGCAAGAATCACATACTATTCCCGTTAATTCCTATCGCGTATAGCATCAGGAACAATTTTATAACTGCATTGTTGAACTACAGTTGAAAATCCAATCTAAGTTTATCGTTTTTTATTTATGAAATTAGCAGTTAAAGCAATTGGCGTTGCGGCAGTATGTTTTTTAATCGCGTCTTGTAAAACATTTGAAGCAAATTTTAGTCCCGATGAATACTTGTACCCTTACATAAAAAATAATCAGGTAGGTTTTCTGGATGCCCAGCTCAACCAGCAGATTTCACCGCAATTCAAGTTTATCGAAAATGGCATCTGGCCCTATCATTTTTCTGAAGGACTTGCAGCCGTTGATTTTTTAGGCTCTGTGGGATATATCAACCGGGATGGAGAAATAGCCATTGATCCGCATTTTGATTATGGGGCTCCTTTCCAAAACGGACTGGCTTTGGTGAAGGTGGATGGCAGGTACGGCTATATCAACAGATCAGGTGATTTAGAGATCAGGCCGCAATTCTACCAAGCCCGAAGTTTCAGTAACGGCTTGGCAGCGGTTCAGCGGCATGACGGACAATGGGGATTTATCAATACCGAAGGCGACTTTGCAATTGAGCCTCAATTTACTGAGGCATATAGCTTCAGTGACGGTCTCGCGCTCATACAAGACGGTGCTCATAATGAGTGGGGATACATCAACCCGAAGGGTGAATTTGTTATCCAGCCAAAATATATTGAAGCCAAATCTTTCTCAGAATTGCTCGCGCCCGTACAGCTGGCGTTTAAGCAGTGGGGCTATATCAACCAATATGGGGCAGTTATTATTGAATCAAAATTTTTAGAAGCCAAACCTTTTTCTGAAAATAAAGCGGCAGTGGCGATGCCCGAAGATCCTTCTAATTTGCAAAATAAAAAATACGGTTATATTAACCGCCGGGGCCAGTTTATCATTGAACCGAAGTTTGATGAAGCCTACGCCTTTCACGAGGGCATAGCTCGCATTAAAATTAACGGTAAGTATGGATTTATCGATGCGCAAGGTAATTTTGTTGCCAGCCCTATTTATGATAAAGCCTGGAATTTTCAGGGTGGAATGGCGCTGGTAAAGCTGGATGATAAATATGGCTATATCAATCAGAAGGGCATCTTTGTGGTTGAACCCTTGAGCTAAGGCTACTTCGTATTGCTTATTGCGTATTTTTCGATTCAAAAATACGCAATACGAAATATGCAATACTAATAGTTGCCCCTAAACTTATATTTCACTACCCTTAGAGGCTTATCAAAAAAGTACTGAATCAAACTTATCATGTTTTCTCAACAACCTGTGGTCGCCGAAATAGCAAATCCTCAAAACTGGACTCCCTTATCATGGAAAAATTTTCCCGTAAAACAATTACCGGACTATCCTGACAAAGCTGAACTTGAGGCTGTGTATGAAGAATTGCGGAATAATCCTCCGCTCATTACTTCATGGGAGGTAGAGGCCTTAAAAAGCAAACTGGCGGATGTCTCAGCCGGAAAAAGCTTCCTGCTCCAGGGCGGCGACTGTGCCGAAAGTTTTGCCGACTGCAAATCTCCCAAGATTGTGAATTTGCTGAAAGTGCTGCTGCAGATGAGCTTCATCCTGATTCATGAAATGGAAACGCCCGTTGTACGAGTGGGGCGTATCGCCGGTCAGTATGCGAAACCACGATCACGAGATTTCGAAATGGTTGACGGTGAGAAAATCCCTAATTACCGGGGTGATTTGATCAATAGCATAAAGCCGGATGCAAAAGGCCGCATTGCCGACCCACAGCGATTGCTTACCGGCTATAATAAAGCGGCATTGACGCTCAATTTTTTACGTGCATTGGCTGATGAAGGTTTCTCGGATCTGCATCACCCGGAGTACTGGGAGCTGGATTTTATGAGAGAGAACGAGTACTACAAAGATTACGAGGCGATGGTCAATTCTATTCAGAAGGCCGTTAATTTCATGGAAACCATCACCCCGAATAACTTTAATTCGCTCCAAAAAATTACGCTCTATACTTCTCACGAGGGACTGAATTTGTATTATGATGCTGCACAAACCCAGCGCGTGCCACGGCGAAAAGGCTGGTATAATCTCAGTGCTCACATGGTTTGGTTGGGCAACCGAACCCGCGATTTGGACGGCGCTCATGTAGAATATCTCCGCGGTATTCGAAATCCCATCGGCATTAAGATTGGTCCAAATTATGATATGGATCATACCTTGAAACTTATCGACCGGCTGAATCCCGTTCATGAGCAGGGAAAGATTGTACTCATCACCCGCTTTGGGAAAGATGAAATTGAAAGCGGCCTGCCGGATTTGATTAAAAATATCAAGCATGAAGGAATGCCGGTAGTCTGGAGCTGTGATCCAATGCATGGAAACACTTTTGCTACCGACACCAAAATCAAAACGCGCAATTTTGATGACATCATCAGTGAAATTCGCAAGACGTTCGCAATTCACCGCAGCCAGGGCAGTTATCTTGGCGGCGTTCACTTAGAGCTTACTGGCGATAATGTGACCGAATGTGTGGGCGGAGCTAATGGCTTGCATGAAGGCGAATTGCACAAAAATTACAAGACCTATTGTGATCCCCGCCTCAATTATCAGCAAAGCCTCGAAATGGCCTTCTTGATTGCTAAGGAGTGGAACGAAAGCTATGGATGATCAGGAGGCAGTAGCAGTGGCGGGAGGCAGTTTCTCATGTCTCACGTCTGCTGTTTGCATCCTGTCAAAATGCTCCCCGGACTGACGCTTTTGCTCCATGCAATGACAGTTTGATATTTCTTTTCCCATCTTCTGAAAAAACATCAGGTTCTTATTGGCCGAATGTCAGAACATGACCCCTAAAAACAGTTGGCATGAGTGTTGCTCATATGAAAGGGAATTAACGCAACAATTAACCAAAGTTTTTAGAGGTACTATCATGACACTTATGCGATATTCCCGACCGAATAACAACCTGATGTCTAAGCGATTTTCTGATATCATGGATGAATTTTTCAATGACGCGGTAAGCAGTCGTCAGGAAAGTTTTGTGCCGGGCATTGATATTTCTGAAACGGATAATCAATTTCATATTTCAGCAGAATTGCCGGGCATGAAGAAAGAGGATATTAAAGTCGATCTGGAAAATAACCGGCTTACTATTAGTGGCGAGCGCAGTTTTAAAAATGAAGAAGATGGGGAAACTTATCATCATGTAGAAACCCATTACGGATCTTTCAGTCGTTCTTTACAATTGCCTGATAATGTTGATGAAGAAAGCGTTAAGGCAACTTACGAGAATGGATTACTGAACATTTCGCTCGATAAAAATGCCGATAAGGTAAAAAAACAGATCGAAATTAGTTAACAATTAGCACTATTATTCCTGTTAAAGCGGGAACTGCCTAAAAGTAGTTCCCGCTTTTATTTTATGCGCGAGAGATACAATAATAATCGGCTGAAAGCTGTTTATTAACCTTATTAAAATTCTAAATTATTACAATTTTTGTGGAGTTTAAATATGAAAGATAATTATTCATCTTATTTGTTATGGGCTGTGGTTGCAGTTCTGCTGGTGGGTTTTTATACCCTTGATTTTGAGTCCAGCCGGGCCTCAATATTTTCAGTGTCAAGTCTTACGGGCACTACCGATGTAGAAGAGGCGGAAAATGTGGCTGCGCCAACACTTGAAGAATTCAATAATGCTATTGTTGAAATTGTTGATGAAGTAAGCCCTACCGTAGTAACGGTAACTGTTACTAAAACAGTTGAAGCACAACGGAGTCCTTTATCACTGTTTTTTGGAAACCCTCAGGGTGAGCCGCGTGAATTTATGCGCCGGGGACTCGGATCGGGTGTAATCGTTTCTGAAGAAGGATATATTCTTACCAACAATCACGTTGTAGAAAATGCTGATGAGGTAGAGGTCGAGCTTTATAACGATATGAAGTACGATGCCGAAGTTGTCGGCAGTGACCCCCGTACCGATATAGCTGTTCTCAAAGTTGATGCTGAAAATTTGGAGGCGATTGAACTCGGGAATAGTCAGCAGTTGCAAGTCGGGGAATTAGTACTGGCTATTGGTAGTCCGCTGGGTGCAAACCTGGCTCACTCCGTTTCTATGGGTATCGTTTCTGCTAAAGGACGATCTATCGGAATTCTGGCCGAAGATGCGGGCTATGAGAATTTCATTCAAACCGACGCGGCTATCAATCCCGGTAATTCCGGAGGCCCGCTGGTGAATATGGATGGCGAAGTGGTGGGCATTAACACAGCCATTGCATCGCAATCGGGCGGAAGTAATGGAATTGGTTTTGCTGTTCCCATAAGCATTGCGAAACGAGTGATGCAATCCATCATCGAACACGGACGCGTTATTCGCGGCTATCTTGGTATCACTCTTGGTGCCCAAGTCGATGCAGTAATGGCTCGTGCCTTAGGTCTTGATAAAGCGCAAGGTGTTGTGGTAGGAACTGTTACTGAAGATTCACCTGCGGACGAAGCCGGGCTTCAGGCCGATGATGTAATCCAAAGCATTAATGGTTCACCTATTGAAAGCTGGGCCGCTTTTCGAACTGCTGTTGCTACTTCTAGTCCGGGAACGGAAATCGAACTTGGTATAGTTCGTGACGGAGAAGAAAAAACAGTTAGGGTTACCTTAGGCGAATTACCACAGGATCTGGTTTCCGATCAAAACCAATTCCAAAATGAAAGTATAGAAGAAGAAATTGGTTTTCATGTGCGTGATGTTTCTCCTGATATTGCCCAGCAGTTAGGTTTAAATCCAAGTCTGAAAGGTGTTGTTGTTACCGGTATTTCCCGCAGCAGCTCGGCCTATCGTCAAGGACTGCAACAGGGTGATGTAATTACAGAAGTCAACCGGCAATCTGTTTCTGATGTGTCTGATTTCAATGCCATTATCCGTGACGTTATTGAAAGTGAAGACCAAATCGTACTGCTAAATGTTATTCGAAATGGTTATAATCGTTTAATTGCCTTTGAAATCTGAAGTAGTGGAAAATATTCCCTTAAAATTAAGCCTCTGTGTAAAAGCAGGGGCTTTTTTTATGACAAGCTGTCGATAAATATAGCTGCTTTTGACAAAACGTTAGCTTTTGAGCTATGGCACTTTATTTGCATACTTTTTACATATATTGTACCACAAAGGGCTGCAAAAACCTTTTGTGTCATGCTGAACTTTACCGTAAGTATCCCTTCGGGAGTTTCAGTATCTGCAGCAATGTTTTTTTAAAGCTGCTAAATATGTTCTCACAAAAGACTTTGAAGTAAATTTAGAGTGACACAGGTTTTTCGAAGGTAGTGAATAATTAAACCATGGAATACAAAAATTATTACGACATATTAGGTGTAAACAAAAATGCCTCACAGAATGAAATCAAAAAGGCATATCGCAAATTAGCGGCTAAATATCACCCCGATAAAAACCCTGACGATCCCTCGGCTGTAGAAAAATTTAAAGAGTTGGGTGAAGCTTATGAAGTGTTAAAAGACCCCGAAAAACGCAAATTATACAATAGAGTAGGCAAAGACTGGAAGCAGTATCAACGGGCAGGCGGTGACGCCGATCATTTTAACTGGTCGAATTATGCGAATCAGAATCGGGGAGGCAGTTACAGCAGGCAAGGCCGGCAGGGCTTTGATGCTAATGATATTTTTGGCGGCCGCGGCGGGGGATTCTCAAGCTTTTTTGAAACGATTTTCGGGGGTGGAGGAAACCCTTTCGGGCAAGGACAAGCTTACAATCAGCGAAGCAGGGAGGAAACTAAAAATGGTCAAAAAAATATAACCGCTGAAGTCAGTGTAACACTGCATGAGGCTTTTGAAGGCACATCACGCACATTACGGGTGAATGGAGAGAAAATGAAAGTTAAAATCCCTGCAGGTATTGAAGACGGACAACGCCTGAAAATAAAAGGTAAAGGTCATGCCAATATACCCGGCGGTCCCCGCGGTGATTTATTTTTTACTGTTCGGGTTGATGTTCCCGAGGGCTACGAGCGAAAAGGCAATAACATTTACTATAATCACAAGCTTGATCTCTATACAGCAGTTCTTGGAGGTGAAACCCTCGTCGAAACCTTTAAAGGAAAAGTAAAAGTTACCGTTCCGGCAGGTACTTCAGGCGGCAGCACTTTTAGGCTCGGCGGACTTGGAATGCCGAAGTTTCGTAATGCATCCCAAAAAGGAGACTTCTTTGTACGCATTCAGATCCAGGTACCGAAAAACTTATCGGATGAAGAGAAAGAGCTGTTTAAGCAGTTGGCGAAAGGATAATTCCGCAACAATGCTTAAATAGAGTTGTACCCCGGTTTTTAAGTTCAGGAGTATAACTTCCTTCACAGCTTATTTATCTAATATGAGATAAAGGTTACCTTTTTTGATTGAATTTAAAATTCGCCGCAAGTGAACAAATAAAAGCACCGATAAAAAGAATAACTGTAGCAGTATCTACAATTTGGGCGGGTATCTCAATACCTGTCAATTCATTCGTCAAGAATTTAATGTAGGAGTTTGGCATATCTGTATATCCGAGCTTTTGGCGAACCAACCAATGCCAATGTGTGCTGGGACAATAACCGAATCCATACCAGATACCTAAGATAAACCAGGAGAAGGCTGTTAGCGATAAGGTAATCAGATTTAACTTTCGAGTGCTTTCCCAGATCCACCCAAACAAATTGAACAGAATTAAAACAGTGTGAAAGACAAAGAAAAAGAGATTTAAAAAGGCATGCATGGCAAGAAATGAATAAATTAATTTACCTTTTTATTTTAAAGTACAGATATTACCTTCGTTTTTAAATCATTATCTCAACGAAAAATTTGTATGTTTTTTATCATCCTTCTTTCCGTCCTGTTTCTTATACCTTCAGGAGAATCCCATAACACCCGAAAATGGGGTAAAACGGGGCATCGAATTGTGGGTGAAGTCGCCGCACATTACCTTACTCCAAAAGCACAAAAAGCGGTAAATCGGGTACTGGGGCATGAGTCAATGGCCATCGCGAGTATCTGGATGGATCAGATCAGGTCAAACCCAAAATATGATTATACACATGACTGGCACTGGGTAACGATTCCCGAAGGAATGACTTATGCCGAAACAGAGAAAAATCCCAATGGAGATATCATTTGGGCTATTCAAACCATTATTGATGATCTTAAAAGCGGAGAGCTTCCATCCAAAAAAGAAGAAAGAAAGTTAAAAATGCTCATCCATTTAGTGGGTGATATTCATCAACCGCTGCATGTGGGCACAGGCAAGGACATGGGGGGCAACAGGACTTATGTGGCATGGTTTGGCGAATCTTCAAATATGCACCGGGTTTGGGACAGTGATATGATTGATTTTACAAAACTAAGCTATACTGAGTATTCTGCTGCTATCAATCACCCTGCAAAAAAGCAGATCAAGAAATGGCAAAATGCTACCGTATTGGATTGGGCTTACGAAGCTATGAAACTGCGTGATGAGGTGTACGATTTACCGGACAGACGATTGGGTTATGAATATCAGTACAAGCATCACGACTTACTTAACCGGCAGCTTCTGAAAGGAGGCGTGCGCCTTGCAGGAGTTTTAAATGAAATTTACGGATGAATTTTCACGCAAAGCCGCAAAGGAAAAATGTGTAGGGGTAATAACTAAACTTCTTTGCGCCTTAGCGCCTCTGCGTGAACCTATCCAAACACTTCATCCATCACCTCTTCGTGGATTCGCAGTTTTTCATCACCCCAAATTACAAAACGAATAAGTTTTACCGTTTTTAAGCGATCTGCTATAGCTTTGATAGCCATAAAAGCCACCGTTGCTGCCCCTTTTACCGGGTAACCGAAAGCACCCGTTGAAATAGCCGGGAAAGCGATACTTTCAATCTCATTTTTATCCGTCAGATTCAGCGCATTTCGATAACAATTCGCCAGCAATTCTTCTTCCGGCTTATCACGTCCATAGACAGGGCCGAGGCAGTGAATTACATAATCATTCGGCAAGTTATACGCTTGTGAAATAACAGCCTCACCGGGATTGATGGGCGCCATTGATGAAGTCCCCTGAGCTAATTCTGAGCCTGCCGCCCGATGAATCGCTCCCGCAACGCCGCCGCCGGTTCGCAACTCCGCATTAGCTGCATTCACCACTGCCTGTATATCATCCTGTCTGGTTATGTCTCCCTTTTTTAATTCAATTCTGGTTGATTCTATAGTTACTTCTTTCATAATAACTTTTGTTTTACCCTCTGTTACTTTTATCTAACACAAAAATCAAATTGAGCGTTGAAGGCCGCAGTTCCAAAAGATCCTGAAACAAGTTCAGGATGAGATGCTTTAGCAAATGGTTTCTCCATCCGTTAAAATCCGCGCTGATCTGCGGCTAACAACTGACAATTTTTGAACCACTCCGCCATTACGTCAGGTTTTACAATTCGGTATGATATTGGTCACTATTCAAGTAGAAAAATTAAACAAGGTATTAGAAATTATTGACTTATGAACTTGAATAAATTTACGCTTAAGGCACAAGAGGCGGTTCAGGCTGCGGTAGAAATCGCCTCTAAAAATAATCACCAGGCTGTTGAGCCTGCCCATATTTTGATGGCCCTGCTTTCGGATGATGACAACATCGTGAGCACCATTCTCAGCAAAGCGGGAGCACGCCTGCCCCAACTCAAAGGAAAGCTGGATGAACGCATTCATAAACTTCCCGTAGTAAAAGGGGCTTCAGTATCCGGGCAATACCTGTCAAACGCTTCGAACGAAGTTTTTGATAAAGCCCAAAAATCAGCCAAAGACTGGGGTGATGAATACATCAGCTCCGAACATATTTTGATCGGAATGCTCGACAGCAAGGGCGAAACGGCATCACTCCTGCAAAGCCAAAATATTAAAAAGGATGATGTTCTTGCCATTCTGAAAGATGTGCGCGGCGGACAGAAAGTGGATGATCCCAATGCCGAGAGCCGCTACAATGCATTGAAAAAATATGCCCGTGACCTGAATGAACTGGCCGAAAAGAATAAGCTTGATCCGGTTATCGGTCGTGATCATGAAATTCGTCGTGTTATGCAGATTCTAACGCGGCGTACGAAGAATAACCCTGTTTTGATTGGCGAGCCGGGCGTAGGTAAAACTGCTATTGCGGAAGGTTTGGCTCTGAGAATCAACCGGGGTGATGTGCCCGAGGGACTAAAAACCAAACGCATCGTAGCTCTCGATATGGGCGCCCTCATGGCCGGCACAAAATTTCGCGGAGAATTTGAGGAACGTCTCAAAGCCATCATCAACGAAGTTAATGAATCAGCGGGAGAAATTATTCTGTTTATTGATGAAATCCACACCTTGGTAGGGGCCGGTGCAGCCGAAGGTGCGGTTGATGCCGCCAATATTTTAAAACCTTCACTCGCCCGGGGTGAATTGCACGCTATCGGTGCAACCACCCTTGCTGAATACAGAAAGTACATTGAAAAGGATAAAGCGCTTGAACGACGACTTCAAACGGTATTAATTGAAGAACCGTCCATCGAAGATACGGTTTCAATTCTACGCGGTTTGCAGGAGCGGTATGAACTTCACCACGGCGTTCGTATTACCGATGCCGCTATTGTGGCTGCCGCTGAGCTTTCTCACCGCTATATTGCCGAGCGTTTTCTGCCGGATAAAGCCATCGATTTGATCGATGAAGCAGCCTCCCGCCTCCGTCTGGAAATTGATTCCATGCCCGAAGAACTGGACAGCATCGAGCGCCAAATTCGTCAGTTGGAAATTGAACGCGAGGCTTTAAAGCGCGAGCAGGAAACCTCGAAAATTGAAAATATAAACAAAGAAATTGCCGATTTAGAGGAGCAGCGTCAATCTATGCGTGGCCAGTGGGACCGGGAGCGCGAGCTCATTACAAAAACGCGTGATCTGAAAAAGGCCGTTGAAACGGCACGCAATCAGGCTGAAAAAGCCGAACGTGAAGGCGACTACGAAAAAGTGGCTGAATTGCGCTACGGAACCATCAACCAGCTGGAAAAAGACCGTGAGGAAACCGAACAGAAACTGGCTGAAATCCAAGAAGGACGGGCGATGCTGAAAGAAGAAGTTGAAGCTGAAGATATTGCTGATATTGTTTCGCGGTGGACCGGTATTCCCGTTACCAAAATGCTGAAAACTGAACGTCAAAAACTGGTTCGTCTTGAAAAAGAATTGCACAAAAGGGTAGTGGGTCAAGATCCGGCCATCGAAGCGGTATCAAACGCCGTTCGCCGGGCACGTGCGGGACTCCAGGATGAAAACCGCCCCATCGGTTCATTCTTCTTTCTCGGTTCAACCGGAGTGGGTAAAACCGAACTTGCCCGTTCACTGGCTGATTTCCTTTTCAATGACGAAGACGCGATGGTCCGGATCGACATGAGTGAATACATGGAACGCCACAGCGTAAGCCGTTTGGTCGGCGCGCCTCCGGGCTATGTAGGCTATGACGAAGGCGGCCAACTTACCGAAGCGGTACGTCGTCATCCTTATTCTGTCGTTTTGCTGGATGAAATCGAAAAGGCACACGGTGATGTCTTCAATATTTTGCTCCAGGTACTGGATGAAGGCCGCCTGACCGACAACAAAGGCGTTACGGTTGATTTCACCAATACCATCATCATCATGACAAGTAATATCGGTTCAAACCTGATTCAGGAAAAAATCGAAGAAACCGATGGAGATTTCACCGATGAGGTTTATGATGAGTTACAGGCGAAACTCCTTGACCGACTGAAAAAATCTATTCGTCCTGAGTTTATCAACCGCGTGGATGATTTCATCATCTTTCACCCGCTTACTAAAGAACATATTCGTGAAATTGTTGATATTCAACTGCAAGGAGTGTATAAAATGCTGCAGAGAAGGGACATCTCGCTTCACATCACCGATAATGTGAAAAACTGGCTGGCTGACCGTGGTTATGATCCTGTTTACGGGGCACGTCCGTTGAAGCGCCTGATTCAGACTCAGATCGTCAATAAAATGGCTTCAAAACTTATTCAGCGCGAGGATGAAGGGCCTGCTAACTATGAAGCTACCCTCAGCAAAGACGGTAGCAACATTGAATTTGCTGAAGTGTACGAGGATGCGCAAGCTTGGGCAGATTAGTCAGGAGGCAGGATGCAGTAGCAGTGGGCAGTACTGCCTCCTGCCGCTGCCTACTGCTACTGAACTATTTCCAGTGTTCTTCGGCGATGGCTTCTTCGCTGATTTCGTAATGTGCCAGGAATCGCTCGGCATCCAATGCAGCACGACATCCGGTTCCTGCCGCCGTTACGGCCTGTCGATAGGTGGGATCCATCGCATCACCCGCCGCGAAAATACCAGGCAGGGCTGTTTTGGTTGATTGTCCTTCGGTTTCCAGATAACCAACATCATCCATTTTGAGAACACCTTTGAAGAGATCGGTATTGGGTTTGTGTCCAATAGCAACGAAGACGCCGGTCACATCATCAAGAGTAGTAACTTCTTGTGTTTCATTGTTGATGACCTTTACCCCTTCAACCACTTCATCACCCAGCACTTCATGAAGTTCGGTATTCCAAAGAAATTCAATTTTTTCATCATTAAAAGCGCGGGTCTGCATGGCTTTAGAAGCGCGAAGTTCTTTACGACGATGCAATACGGTCACCTTTTCGGCGAATTTGGTCAGAAATGTAGCTTCTTCCATGGCTGTATCACCACCGCCAACCACGACTACATGTTGATTTCGAAAAAAGGCACCATCGCAGGTAGCACAGGCAGAAACGCCTTTTCCACGCAACTTCTGTTCACTGGGAAGTTGTAGCCATTTAGCAGATGCACCGGTTGAAATGATGATGGATTTGGCATGAATGGTATGTTCTTCATCAATCGTAAGTTTATACGGACGTTTTCCAAAGTCAATATTTGAGACCACTGCATAGCGGCAATCAGCACCGAATTGTTGTGCCTGCTCCCGAAAATCCTGCATCATTTTAGGACCCATCACGCCTTCGGGATAACCGGGATAATTCTCCACATCCGTAGTTTGCATGAGCTGTCCCCCCGGTTCAGGGCCTTCCAAAACCAGTGGGTTCAAATCAGCCCGTGCTGCGTAAAGTGCTGCCGTAAGTCCCGCCGGACCACTTCCAATAATCACTACATCAAACGTTTTTCCTATAATATCTTTCATTATATCTTCTAAAAATTAAGACTGATTTGATTTTAATTAAAAATACAAAAAATAGCGGTAAAGATTGGTTGGGATTTTCTATTAGGTTGATAGGTGGAGGGGAAGGGGTAAGGTATAGGGGTATAAAGAGATGCTCCGAATAACAAGCGCTGAGCGCTGCTCTACGTCTTGATTATATAGCTCAAATTGTCTATTTCATCAGTTTGCTTCTGTACTAATGTTACTCCTACCCAAGCAGGCGCTTGGATTCCAAGTACAGGTTCCATTATAATTCACATCTTACAAATCGTAGGTAATAGGTTTATTTTCCCTGAAATTATATAAGGTAAGCTGGCGCAGTGAATGCAACCCCGTCCAAAATTCACGCAGGGCCCTGATGTAAGCCAAACGGGCAGCATCTTTTTGCTCCTGGGCTATAAACAGATTGGTGATGTCAATTTTACCGATTAAGTAGCGTTGCTGGGCTACAAAATAGCGTCGCTGGGCAATGGTATCCGCCTGGGCTGCCAGCCTCACTTGATCTTTGAGCTGTAAAAACTGATTTACCCGATAATCAACCGCTTGTAAAAACTGGCGCCGCTGAAACTGAATATTGTTAGCCACCTCACGCTGACGGTTACGAGCAGCGCTGACCTGCGCATCTTGTTTGCCCCAGTTAAATATGGGTAAATTAAAACCGATGGTAAAAAACTGCCTGCTTTCAGGGTCGGTATAAAGATCGGCAAAATCAGGAGCGCTATTATTCAACCCGTAATTGGCTTGCAAAGTGGCCGAGAGGCCACCCTGGCCTTTCACCCGCGCCAGATTGCGGTTGGCCTGAAGTTCGCTAAGCCGGTAGCTGAGTGCTTCGCTGTTATTTTCAAGGGCCAACCGTTTTGCTTTTTGGATATTTACATATACTTCGGGCAGATTGTCTGGAACCTCCAGGGTAAATTTAACATCCGTTGAATATCCCAAAAGTATTTTCAAATTGTTGATGCTCCTCTCATATTCAATTCGGGAACGAACCAGCGCTGCCCTCGCATTTTTTAAGGCAAGTTCCGATTGCAGCAAATCGTTTTCTGCAATTGTCCCCAGCCGGTACCGGCCCTGAGATATGTTATAAATAGAATCATTACGGGCTACATTAAATTGGGCATTTTCAAAATCGGCTTTAGCCAGATAAGCATCAAAAAATGACTGTGTTACCTGGATTGATAAACCCTCCATATTTTCAATGAACTCTTTCTTGGAAATTTCATATTGAAGAGGCTCAATCTTGTTTTGCCACTTTAACCGGTTGAACTGAAAAATGGGCTGCTCAATACCGATTACTAATGGTGTGCTTTGCCAAAAATAGTTGTCTTCACCGAAAAAAATGCCAAGCCTGGTAAGCCCGGTAGATAAAGAAAGCGTGCCGCCGGTAAGGAGTACATTTTGTTCAACCGATAAAAAAGCATCCGCGGTTGATTGCCTTTGCGATGAAAATACAATCGTACCGTTATCTAATGTATTGGTAAAAATATTTTTGCGATAATTGGGCGCATTCCCGCTCAATACCAGCCGGGGCAGCAAATCTGCCTGAAAAGACTCGTACTGGTATTTACTGGAAAGAAGTGCATAGCGGGCGGCATCGGCTATAGCACTTTGTTCATGAGCAATTTCTATCGCTTCTCCAAGAGATAAAGAACCCATATTTTCTTGGGCAAAGCTATCCGTAGCTGAAATGAATATTAAAGTGACAGCTATTGCGAAAGTAAAAAATTTATTCATGGTGTAAAGCCTCAACAGGGTCTTTTCTTGCTGCTTTTAGTGCGGGGAAATAGCCAAAAATAACGCCTGTAATCATTGCAACGCTAAATGAAAGAACGATAGACCAGAGTGTTACAACGGTTATCACCCCCGCTGAAATTTCGATGATATAACTGAAAGCGATGCCTAAAATCACACCTAAAAATCCACCGCTTATACTCAGGGTCAGTGCTTCCGTTAAAAATTGAAGTTGAATATCACGCTGCTCGGCACCAACTGCGCGGCGCACGCCTATCTCCTTATAGCGTTCCACAATTGAAGCAAGCATAATATTCATAATGCCAATACCGCCTATGATTAGCGATATGGAAGCAATACAGGCGAGTACAATGTTAAAAATTTGTTTGGTGCGTCTTTCTTGCTGCAATAGCAGTTCGGGTACAACTATTTCGAAATCCACCACACCATTATGGCGCCGTTTAAGCATTCTTTGTAAAATATCGGCAATTACTATGCTGTATTTGTTATTGCTAACCTGAACGATCAGCTTATCCAATTGCTGAATATTACCATTCTCACCTTGATTGCCTCCTCCGCCGGCTATGACTCCGCCTCCACTGAATACTACAAAACTTCCTTGCTGCGACTCTTCAATATCTTGTTGAGTAACCACACTTCGATCTTTGTATCGAAGTAATGCCGTAGTAATCGGAATATAGATATCCAGATTATAATTACGAATACCTAAGCTTTTAATACTTTCGGTTGAAAGCTGTCTTTCATTTAAAACGCCTATAACAGTCAGCCATAAATCTCCGGCTTTAATGCGTTTTCCTATCGGATTTACCCCTGCAAAAAATTTTGTGCGTATATCGTAACCAATTATACAAACCGGTTCTTTCTGTTTTGTTTGAAGTTTAGTGAAAGGGCTTCCGCTCAAAAAAGAGAAATTGTTTATTTCAAAATAGCCAGGGTTTACGCCTACCAGCTTTCCTGTCCGCATTCTTCCTGAACGAATAAATGATGTTTCATAAATCACTTCAGGGCTTACATATTTAACTTTTGGAACAATTTTTTTAATACTCCTCATATCGGCAAGCGTAAGGCCGGGGGAGAAAGGTGTCGATTTCTTTTTGGCCTGTGCTTGTTCGCTTTGTACTTCGCCCTCTTTTTGATCCTGTACCGATTTAACAATAATATTATTCGTTCCCAGTAACTTCATTTGCTGCAACACCTCTTGCTGAGCACCCTGCCCAATAGCTAACATTGCTATTACTGAGGCCACACCGAAAATAATTCCCAGTGAAGTCAGCAGTGAACGCATCTTATTTTGCTGAATTGCATCTAAGGCAATATCAAAATTGTAGATAATTATTTGAAGCAAAACGAGCTTGTTAAGAATTAAACAAGATGATTTTTTTGGCGCTACTGTCCCTGTTTCATACTGCCTTTTGCATTCATCCCGGCCTTCAATACAGCTTTAGAAGCCTGCTTCTGTTTTTCATCATCCTGGTATTTTAGTACCACTTTCTCAGGCAAGTAGATGTATTCAATCCCCGATGTATCAGCCGGTATCGACAGATATACTTTATAATTTGATTTCACTCCCTCTAAAATTACTACGTTGTTACTATTCATTTTTCCTATAACTACTTGCCGCATAACGGGGCTGCCATCTTCTTTTGTGTAAATAAAGCTCATTGAATCTTGCACATGTACGGCTTCAAGGGGCAGATACAGGGTATTGGGAAAGGAGTTAATATGGATTACATTACTTGTTGTCATTGCAGGGCGAAGTGTGGAATCTGATTCTTGAATTTCAATAATCACTTCATACACCTTTGCATCAGAATTGGGTCTTTGTATGCCAATATTCGCTACATCCGTTACAACGCCTGTTAAGTTTTTTTCAGGCATAGCATCCAAACCTACATCTACGCGCTGTCCCTCTTCAATTTGTTGGATATCCACTTCATTTACATAGGTGATCGATTCCATCACGTTGAAATCAGGTAATTCAGCTACTACCGGATTCCAGGCACTTATCGTACTGCCCTCAACCTGTTTACGCCCGTTCCAATCGCGTTCATAAATTACCATACCGCTTTCGGGAGCATAAATGGTAAAATCCTTCATTAAGTTTTGAATTTTTTGAACATCATTTTTCTTCTTTTGAAGTTCGGCTTCCACTTCTCTCAGTTCAGCCTCTGCCTGCTTTTGCCGGGTAATATAATTTTCTTTGGCTTGATTGTACTGACGTTTTGCCTGTTCATAATCGATTTGCCGCTGCCGCTGCACTGCCGGGGATTCATACTTTGACTGCTTTACCGCCAGTTGCGCCTCTTCCATCGCATACCGCAGATTTATAATTTCATTACGTGCTTCCGAAAGTGTAAGTGAACTATCCAGCCTGGCTTGTATCACCTGTGACTGCACTTGGTCGAGATCAAGTTGTGCAGTTTTTAACTTGGTCATTATTTCAGAACGGTTTAGTTCAGCAACAAAATCACCCTTTTCAACGATTGTACCTTCCGGTACCAATTTTTGTATTTCTACCCTGTAAAGCTCGATTTCCCGAATACCTCGCGGACCCATAATTTCGATAGATTTCTGAGCGCGCAGTTCACCGGTGGTAGTAACGGTAATGTTAAATTCACCTTGTCTGGGAGAAACAAGAATAGCGGTATTTCCAGAGCTTTCTGTCCCGAAAGCCATCCAAAAAATTAAAACCAACACTAAAAGCCCGCCCGGAAGTAAATACTTCTTTTTCATAACAATAAAACTGAGAAGTGATTAATAACAACTATGGTAATAGTAAAAAATAAATTACAAACATACACTTTTCTTCTTAATTATGTTAAAAGGGGAGTAAAAGTGCCTATTTTTTGCACAAATGCAGGACCAGCTATCAGAACTGGCTGGAGGAAAAGCTCTTCAGGAATATGATGGTTATATTCTATCCACCATTCTCTTCCGGCAGCTCCTTCACTACTGTAATAACCAAATCATGTAGTTTCCAGTCTATCTGAAGTACCCTTTGGCGGGTTTTTTCAATGTTGTCCAGAATGTTTGCATCTTTTTTGGGAATGATGAAAGCCTCGCCGAAAAAAACATTCCCCGCTTCGCGAAGTCTGATTCGGACATCATCCACCCAGTCCAGCTCTATAATGCTTTCATGGAGCTTTGCCATTATAGGTTCTTCCTTTTGCTTGTCGATGGTTGTTGGTATTTCATCCATAAGGCCGGTGACGCTGTCTTTTAAGCTGTTAATGCCGTCTTTTAAAACTGAAATGCTAATAAAAATAGCAGCTGCGGCGTCCATCCACCAAAGGCCGAAACCGATACCGATAATCCCGACAATGGCGGCGACAGCAGTCATCCAGTCGGCTTTTTGGGCCTGAGCATCGGTATGCAGTATTTTGTTGTGCAGCTTTTCGGATAGAGGCAGCTTCTTGCGTCCCAAAATGACTGCGGGAACGGCACTGTAGGTAAGCGCGGCGATCATCACCCATCCCATCCAGATGGTATTGCCGAAAAGGGTGATGGCTCCGATGGTAGGATGTTCTGCTTTTACCAATGCGATGGTTGAATCAACAATCAAAAAAATGCCCATTCCAAACAGGGCTACTGATCCGCAAAGAAATGCTATACTATAAACCCGGTGGTAGCCATAGAGGAATTTTTTAGTAGCCGGTTTATTATAGAAGCGAGATGCCACAAGAAACGATATGGCGGGAACTAAGCTCAGCAAATCTTCGAGCCATGCGGCTTTCATGGCCTGGGAATTACCCATACTCAAATACATCACTACTACAACTGATATTAGATATCCCACCGTTATCCATTCCAGCCAAATGGTTCTTTTGAAGGTTTTTTGCAGCTTTTCAGGAAATTCAAAATCTCCGGTGGTAATCATTCTTTTATATTTTGGTATTCATTCAGAAATTGCTCCAGCCGCATAAGAAAGGCATTCTCGCCGGGAGGTATGGCAATAACATGCTGTTTATTATCCACTTTTATATAGGGATTTGTAAAGCCTACATGCTTTTTCCAGGGTGAATTTTTGGTAAAACCGCCAATAAGCATGTGGATTTCTCCCTTTTCTAACAGGGGAACAAGTTCACTTTCATCAGCTACAAACCATTCAATGGTCGCGTTTAGCTCTTTAGCAAAAGCTTTTGTAAGTAATACCTCTCTTCCCTTCGGCTCGTCGTTTTGTATCATCACCCAGCCTTCATGTATCGCTACTCCCACTTTTAAGGTGTCATTAAGCGCTTCTTCTAAAGTGCCCCGTGCGTCTTGAGGATATCGTCCACAAGCTGTTAAAAAAGCTATGGATAGTATTAAACTGAGTTGAATGAAAAATCGCATCTCTCTTTTTCTTTAGTAGTTTACTCCACTTTTCAGGCTTAAAGGGAGTGGTGCATAAGCATTCCTCGGGACACTTCCGATCCCTTTACTCAACTAATAAAAGCAGTAAGAGATTCCATATGAGCGGCTTAAGAAAATGACGAAATTGAAAACAAAAATTTTTCCATTTGCAATCACCCCTTTTTTCTCTATGTTTATTTTGTAACTAAAGTATTGGGAGTATGGTGATTATTGCAATTCCAAAAGAAACGGCTGAGCATGAGCGGCGGGTGGCACTGGTCCCGGAGACGGTGGCTAAGCTGACTGAAAAGGGACTCGAAGTCCGGGTTGAAGCGAATGCAGGACACTCTTCAAATTATCCTGATTCTGCTTACGAAGAAGCCGGAGCTCAAATTCAGCCTGATCGGGATAAGCTCTTTACCGAAGCTGATATTCTCATTAGCATCCAGGCGCCGAATGAAGAAGATCTGAAACGGATGAAGCCGGGAAGTATCCTCATCTGTTTTCTTTGGGCGCTTCAGAATGAAAAAATCGTTCATCTTCTTCAAGAAAAGAAAATTACTGCTCTGGGAATGGATGCTGTTCCCCGAATTTCCCGCGCTCAAAATATGGATGCTCTTTCATCCATGAGTTCCATTTCGGGCTATAAAGCCGCGTTGATCGGTGCCAATGAGTTAGACCGCTATCTGCCTATGATGATGACCGCCGCCGGAACCATCGCTCCATCTAAAGTGCTGGTTCTGGGAGCCGGAGTTGCGGGACTTCAGGCCATCGCTACTTCAAAAAGGCTCGGAGCGGTGGTTGAAGCCTTTGATGTTCGCCCCGTAGTGAAAGAACAGGTTGAAAGCCTCGGCGCCAAATTTGTAGAAGTTCCTGACCTGGATGAAGATTCCGAAACCAAGGGAGGCTATGCTAAAGAACTCTCCGAAGATAAACAAGAACGCCAGCGGCAGGTGATTCACGAACATGCTAAAAAGTCGGATATTATCATCACCACGGCACTCATTCCGGGCAAACCTGCTCCCTTGCTGATCACCAAAGAAATGGTGCGGGACATGCATCCGGGCGCTGTGATTGTTGATCTGGCTGCCGAGCAGGGTGGAAATTGTGAGCTTACCGAACCCGGTAAGGCAATGGTTCTAAATGGAGTAAAAATCCTCGGTCCGCTTAATTTGCCGAGTCAACTGGCACATCATGCCAGCCAATTGTATTCTAAAAATATGCTGGCATTGCTGAATCACTTGTTAAAAGACGGCAAGCCGGAATTTAACTTTGAAGATGAAATTACGCGTAGCACTACCATTACGCATGAAGGCAAAATTATCAGTCCAATGCTTAAAGAAAACTCAAAATCCGAATGACTAAAATTCGAAACGCTTGCTGTTTCGAACATTCGGATTTCGAGTTTAGAAAATTCAACTACTATGTCTGCACTTATTTTCAATTTATTCATTTTCGTTCTCGCCTCTTTTGTAGGTTTTGAACTGATTTCCAAAGTGCCGCCCAACCTGCATACACCGCTGATGTCCGGTGCCAATGCTATTTCGGGTATTACGATCCTGGGGGCGTTGATCGTAGCGGGACAAGCGGGCGATGAATTTGCTCAAATAATCGGGTTTGTGGCTATTGTTTTTGCGACCATTAATGTAGTTGGCGGATTTATGGTAACCGACCGAATGCTCGAAATGTTCAAAAAACGCTGATTAAGCAGATTTATCTGATCTCGCTGATGAAGTAGAGTAGCCTTTGGCTGCTCTTTTTAAAATCAGCGGAATCAAATAAATCACCTTTAATCTGCGATTATGTTTTTGCCTTACATTATTCAGCTCGTTTATCTGCTGGCGACAGGAATCTTTATCGTTGGCATTAAACGGCTTGGTTCTCCCGCTACCGCACGTTCGGGAAATCAGCTTGCCGCGCTTGGTATGTTACTCGGGGTGATTGTTACTTTATTTGATCAACAGATTGTTTCTTTTGAATACATCGTTGCCGGTGTTATTGTGGGTTCGGCTATCGGTGTAATTGCTGCAAAGAAAGTAGAAATGACGGCGATGCCCGAAATGGTAGCTATTTTTAACGGATTCGGGGGCGGAGCTTCAGCATTGGTGGCATGGGGTGAATTTATCCGGGTTGAACCCGCTCTTTTTGCCACCCAGGATTTGATTACTATCGGGCTCAGCATCCTTATCGGCGCGGTCACTTTTACCGGCAGTTTTATTGCCTTCGGTAAACTACAAGGTTTTATAAGCGGAAATCCCATCACTTTTCCGGCTCAAAATATTTTTAACGCCCTGCTTACCGCCGCTACTTTAGGTTTAGTAGCCTGGTTAGCTTTTGACCCTGCTAATCAACTTATTTTCTGGCTGATATTCGGACTCGCGCTCCTGCTTGGCGTTCTCACTGTGTTACCCATTGGCGGCGCTGATATGCCGGTGGTTATTTCATTGCTCAACTCCTACTCAGGCTTAGCTGCCGCTATGACGGGATTTGTCATCAGCAACAATCTGCTCATTATCAGTGGGGCGCTGGTAGGTGCTGCGGGACTTATTCTTACCAATATTATGTGCAAAGCGATGAATCGGACGCTTGGCAATGTGCTTTTCGGTGCTTTCGGGGGAAGTGATTCTACGGGAGCAGGTCCGGCTGACGATACCGATAAAACAGTCCGTGAAACTACCGCTGATGATGTCGCTCTTCAATGCGCTTATGCTCAAAAAGTGGTGATTGTTCCCGGCTATGGATTGGCGGTTGCCCAGGCTCAGCATGTACTTAAAGAAGTAGCCAATAAACTGGAAAAACGCGGAGTGGAAGTGAAGTACGGCATTCATCCTGTGGCGGGGCGAATGCCGGGGCATATGAATGTTTTGCTGGCTGAAGCGGACGTACCCTATGATCAGCTTTATGATATGGAGCAGATCAATCCGGAGTTTAAATCAACGGATGTGGTGCTGATCATCGGAGCGAATGACGTGGTAAATCCGGCCGCAAAAACAGCACCGGGAAGCCCTATTTACGGAATGCCTATTTTAAATGTGGATGAAGCGAAACGAACGATTATTTTTAAACGAAGTTTAAGCCCCGGGTTTGCCGGTATTGACAATGAGCTGTTTTATGAGGAAAGCAACCAAATGTTTTTCGGAGACGCAAAGAAATCGCTGCAAAGTTTGAGCCAGGCTTTGAATGAGGTATAAATTTAGGCCGCAGATTTTCACGGATTGAAACGGATTTTTATGAGCAAAAGGCTATGATAAATTGAAAGGTAATTCTAATTATGTCTAAAAATATCATTAAAAATGGTTTAGGCCTGTTAACAGGCTTCCTGATCTTCGAACTTTTCCTGTTCTTCTTCTATCCCGATGACTTCATTTTATCAGAAGGTAATGAAGATCAGATCGCAACTTATCTTGCTATTTTTGTAGCCCTTATGGGTGGAATGACTTATAGTTCAAAAAAATCTACTGAAGAAAAAGAAAAGAAATAACATTACCTAATACCGCAAGTTTGTAACTTGTGGCAGGAAGCGATTTGCACTGATTTCAACTGATAAAAAATCTGCGTTTTTCTGTGCTGATCTGTGGCTCAATCAACCTCCGCATCTTGTTCATAGGTTTTCATCGCTCCTAAAAAGCATAAACTGCTGAAAATTCCGCAACAGGTAATCACCAGCATCAGGGATTTTGCGGCACCGTAGGTTCCGGTAAAAACGTGATCCATAAGCCAGCCGGTGAGGGGCGGGCCAATGCCGAAGCCTACCACACTGATGACAAACAAATACAATCCACCCGCTAAAGCGCGCATGTTGGGCTTCACCAAATATTGCAAAATGGCAGCAGCGACGCCGTTATAGGATGAGGAAATTACATTGGCAAAGCCTATTAAAATGAGGGCTGTGGTACCGGTTTCAGCAAAAAGTCCGAAATAGTAAAGCGGCAGGCAAGCCAGTCCCGCAACCATACCCATCACAAAACGCCGGGAATCACCGAAACGGTTTGCCAGCCAGTCAGCGGCCTGACCAGAAGCCATCACGCTGATTCCTGTTGCCATCATGAACCAACCATATTGGGGGATGAGCGATGCTGCGCCGTGAATATCTGTTAATACAATGCCGACAAATCCCAAAATAGTGTACCCGGTAAAGGCCAGGAAGGAAAATCCCGCCAAGTGCAACAACACGGTTTTTTTTCTCAAAATGTAGCTGATAACTTCCCCAAAACTTGATTTCAGCTCATACCCGGAATTTTGCTGAGTGATTCCCCGGGGCAACTCACGTATCACCCAAAAAGCGATGAAGGCGATAATAATGCCCGGCAGTCCTACGGCGATCATCGCAGTGCGCCAATTTGTGGCCTGGGCGATGTTGCCTCCTGCCAGAAAAGCCACGCCGATGCCTACGAAAATACCGGCGGCATAAATAGAAAATACGGTGGCACGCTGACGGGGATGAAAATAATCGGAAAGCAGTGAGTAAACGGCGGGACTTAAGGCGGATTCGCTTATGCCTACGAAAAACCGTGCTGTCACCAAAAAAGCGAGAGAGCTTGCGAAACCACTGACGATCGTCATTAAGCTCCAAACTATAAGCCCGATGATAATCATCCATTTTCGTGAATAGAGATCGGCCAGGCGTCCCATCGGGATACCGCAAAGGGCATAAATGAATGAAAAGGCGGGGCCGTAGAGTAAGCCGATCTGAAAATTGTTGAGCGACAATTCTTGCTGAATGCGGGGCGCTAAAACGGCGATGATCTGCCGGTCCACGAAGCTGGATATGTAGATGAGCGTAAGCAGTCCGAGTACAAGCCAGGCATATGGGCTGGAAACCAATTTTTTGGCTTGTTGTTTCGTTAAAGACATTCTGATTGAATTTGGCTATTTTCGTGTGGCTTAAGGTAGCAGAATTTGACGGTTGAAATCTACCTGGATGAGAAATTTATTGTTAGATTCTGAAAAAATAACTTTTTCAAAAGGCCATCCCCCTGCGCCCCCTTCAAAGGGGGAAAGATGCTCCGCTGATTTCATCAGCGGATAAGTCTCGTATTCCTATTACTTTACATAAAAAATAATAGCTGAATTATTGCAAATAATTCAGCTTAAGTCCCCCTTTGAAGGGGCGCAGGGGGATGACTAAAGCAGTTGAATAAAAACCGGCAAAAAGCTTGTAAAAATTCTATTATTAACACTCAAAACAATCCTTTTATGGCTAAAGTGAAGCTGTATGATGATCTTCCAAAACTTCCTGAGAAAACAGATGAACAAAGAGAATGGGCGGCACAAATTTTGGAAGCGCTGTACAAATACTATCCAAATCCGCACTGTGAGTTGAATCATCGTAATCCGTTTGAACTTCTCTGTGCCACGATTTTAAGTGCCCAGTGTACCGATGTTCGTGTCAATAAAGTCACTCCGGATTTATTTGAAGCCTATCCCACTCCTGAAGCTATGGCTGAGGCACCTGTTCAGGAATTGGAAGAACTGGTGCGTTCAACCGGATTTTACCGGAATAAAACCAAGGCGCTAAAAGAATCATCGCAGGCTATTGTTGAAAAACATGACGGGGAAGTTCCGCAAACCATGGATGAACTGCTGAATCTGCACGGTGTGGCGCGAAAAACCGCAAACGTGGTTTTGGGAAATGCTTTTAGCATCAACAACGGTGTGGTGGTTGATACGCACGTGCGCCGTTTTGCCAATCGTTATGCGCTGACTGAAGAAGAAAAAAACACCAATAAGATTGAACGCGATCTGATGGCTCTCTTTCCCCGTGAAAGCTGGACTGACCTTTCCCATCTGATGATTCATCACGGAAGAAATGTCTGTAAAGCTCGAATTTCTGAACCGCCCGATCACCCTGTTTGTCGTAAATATGGAATTGAATGTAAGTGTCATGAAATGAGAGAAGCAGCAGAATAGTTGAAATGTTTGGTATAGGGAATAGAGTATTAAAGCATAAGGAAGAACAGCCTTATTCCTTATTTCCTTATACCTTTACACCCTTAATTTTATAACAAAGAAAAAATGAGTGATATCGAATTATTTAATTCAACAAGCGAGAAAATTCCATCTGTTCGGAGAGATATAGAAATTATTAACGTCCAACAAAACGGCAGTTCATTTATTTATTTTCATGATGTGCGCGGATATTCTACTCCTAATCTGGCGCTGCATCCACAGGTAGAAACCCTGCTTTCGCTGGTCGATGGACGCAAAAGCATCAACGATCTGGAACCTTATCTGGGAGAGGGTGTCAGTAAAGAACAAGTGCTTGAGTTTGTTCAGTTTCTGGATAAGAACCGGCTTCTGGCTTCTGATTTTTTTCGAGAATATGCCCGTAAGACGGAAGAAGAATACGAGCAGTCAACAGTGCATCAATCCGTAACTGCCGGTTCTTCTTACCCGGCTGATCCGCTTGAACTGAAAAAATACCTTGATGAGAGTTTTGCACAATATGAAAGTAAAGTTTCTGTTGATTCGGTTAAAGCGCTGTACGCTCCACACATTGATCCCAGAGTGGGACTACAAAGCTATGTGAAGGCTTTTTCACCCATCCGACATTTAAAACCCAAGCGAGTGGTGGTTTTAGCCACCTCCCATTACGCGGGGCTTCATCCAAAAACCTATCAAAACAGCCCCTTTATTCTCGTAAATAAAGATTTTGAAATGCCTTTAGGAACCATTAAGCGAGATCAGATGGTAATTAATGAACTGTTGCAGGCGGGGGAGCAAGCAGGCATATCAAGCCATGACCGAGCCCACCGTATGGAACACAGCATCGAACTGCATTTGCTGTTTTTGAGCTACCTGTGGCAGCATGAATTTGAGATTATTCCTTTTTTAGTGCGGGGGCTGGATGACCTGTACTACCTGAAAAACGGTGCCCTGGGGAAGCAAATGAAGCATTTTTCACAACTCTTAAACAGTCAGTTCGGGAATGATGATGAAACGTTCTTTTTAATCAGCGGTGATTTGGCCCACTTCGGCAAAAAGTTTGGTGATGCTGATGCCGCATCAACGTTGTTTGATGATGTACAGTCCTTCGATCGGAAGTTCTTAGACCGTGCATCAAAAAATCAGCCGGTAAAGCTTCTGTCGCTTATGAAAGAAGAATTGGACCCTTACCGCATTTGCGGCTTTCCGCCTCTCTATTCCTTTCTGCAAAGTATGCCCGATTTGAAAGGCAAAATTCTGAGCTATGATTTATGGGATGAAACCGAACGCGAAAGCGCCGTAACTTATGGCAGCATCGCTTATTCAAGGGAATGAATTTGAGAGGGATTTTGAAAAACTACCTATATGTGTCATGCTGTACCGAAAACTTCGGGATCAGCATCTGTAGCTGATAGCTCTTTAGAAGCTATTAACATGATTTTTGCTTATAGATCTGATCCGCTGGCTGGGAACAGGATGACATAGGTTTGGAAAGGCTCTTTGAGTTAAATTCTTCAAAGTTAAAACTTAAAAAAACCGTTTGTCCTGCACTTACATTCTGATTATTTTCCGCGTCTATGAATAAACTTCGTTCACATACGGCGCGGCTTACCGTTATTGTTTTGCTTTGCGCAGGTTTCAGCTTATACATGGCTCGTCCTGCTCAGGCTGAACAATCATCGCAGTCTTTTACCCGGTGGTTTGGCACTATGGCTAAATCGACTAACGGGGTTGGACTGCAACAAGAGCTTAATGATCTGATTAAAATCGACGGTCAATTAGACGAGCTAATTGCCAAAGCATCACAAATTGTGAGCCGCTATGATGATGAATTTAGCTTCCCTTTTACAGAATCAGCTGCTACACAGCACGTCTACCAGTTACTGCTGATTGAATGGAGCCAGTTTCAGACGGGAAATGAAATGGCCGGCATTCCAGCTCAGCCGAATGTAAAGCTTATATCACCCCTTAATTTTGACACTTTAGGGGTTTTCGGAGCTATCACTCAAGGTTTTTCGGATTCACGACTGACATTTAGAGCACAAAATTTAGTCAAGGTTCAACAAACGAATTATACCCCTTTGGTGGCTCCTATGAGTAGTGGCATAGCCATTTGTGCACCGTAGCTTTCTCTTTCCTTTTCTACTCTTTTCTTTTTTTAAATACAATTCTAAAATTTTTCAACCCATTTTATTATGAAAGGTAATGGAACTAAAATTGGCTTTGTTATAGCCTTTCTGGCAGTCTCAATTTATTACTTGTGGCCGACAGTAGCCCTGGTATTGGAACGAAATTATATAGAAGATTTACCGGAGGCAGAACAAGCCGCTTATATTGAAGAAAACGCACAACACCTGCAAGATCTAAGAATAAACTCTTTGTCACTGGGGCTTGACCTGCAAGGTGGTATGCACGTTACTTTGCAACTCGAAACCGCGCAGTTGCTCCAAGCATTAGCCGGCAATAACGCCGATGAAGCACTGCTTGATGTTATTGAAACAGCCCGACGCCAGTCATTGCAAAACGATTCTGATATCATTACAGAAATGATTGAGGAGTTTGAGCAACGCTATCCCAACGGACGGCTGAGCCGATATTATCGTGCTGAATCCGATAACATCACCCGGCGGTCAACAAATGAAGAAATTGCTGCTTATTTACGGCAACAGCGGGCTGAAGCCGTTGATCGCGCTATAGAAATTATCAGAACGCGTGTAAACCGCTATGGAGTAACAGAACCGGCGATTTTCAAACAAGGCGAAAGCCGGGTAGTAGTTGAACTTCCCGGGGTTGCCAATAAGGAACGTGTTCGAGGCCTCCTGAAAGGAACAGCCCAGCTTGAATTCCGTCTTGTCGCTCAGCCGGATCAGATAAGGCTGTCGAGAGAGCGAATTGTTAATTATTACAGCCGGCAGACTTCATCCGACACTTCTGATACAACTCAGAATGTGGCACAGGCAGAAAATCCATTACTTCAGGTATTAAGCGTTCGCGGTCGAAATCCTTATTCGTTCGGCTATGCCTTAGCAAGCGATACAGCAAGAGTGAATGAATTGCTTCAAAGACCCGAAGTACAGGATCTTCTGGCTCGAAATGTTACCTTGATGTGGGGGGCAAGTCCTTTTTCAACCACTCAAAACGGACAGGAGCTTTATGAGCTTATAGGTGTGAGTTCGGATGTTGAAATGACGGGTGAAGTGATCGTAGATGCGAGTGTAAGTTTTGATCCTGTTACAAACCGCCCGCAGGTTTCTATGAATATGAATTCGCAGGGGGCCCGGCAGTGGAGTCGCATTACCGGAGCGAATATCGGCGAGCCTATAGCTATTGTGCTTGACGGTTATGTTTATTCCTATCCCAATGTGGAGAGCAAAATTTCTAACGGACGCTCATCTATTTCCGGCCTTGAAAATGTTGCCGAAGCCGAAGATTTGGTGAATATTCTGCTTTCCGGTGCGCTTCCCGCACCACTCGAAATCATTGGCGAGCGAACAGTAGGGGCAACACTGGGTGAAGAATCAATCCAGGCCGGGTTTAGTTCCCTGATGGTGGCATTCGTAATTGTAGCTATTTTCATGATCATTTATTACCGAAGTGGTGGGGCCATTGCGGATCTTGCCCTCGTTTTTAATATCATCTTTATTTTGGGTATTCTGGCTTCATTTAAAGCTACCCTGACTCTGCCGGGTATTGGCGGTATTGTGCTTACCATCGGTATGGCTGTAGATGCAAACGTACTGATTTTTGACCGCATTCAGGAAGAAATGCGTACAGGAAAAACGACGGTCGCCGCTATTGATGCCGGTTACAGCCATGCCATGAGTGCTATTATCGATGGTAATGTTACCACCTTTTTTGTGGGTATTATTCTATTCAGTTTTGGAGTAGGGCCCATTAAAGGTTTTGCCGTTACGCTGATGGCCGGTATCGCTGCTTCACTCTTTAGCGCGATTGTCATTACCCGTGTGCTGGTTGATTATTTAAGCCGTGATAAATCGAAAGAAATTAGCTTTGGATAAAACCTGTCAGTGTCTATGCAATCAACGTTTTCAGACCTATGGACGCTGAAAGCGTTGATTAACTTTCAAAAATTTTATAACTAAGTAAGAGGACAAAAATAGTATGAGATGGTTCGATAACGTAAATTACGATTTTGTAAGTAACCGAAAGGTGGCCTATGTGATTTCGGGCATTATGATTACAGCATCATTAATTGCCATTATATTTAAAGGCCCGCAATTTGGTATTGACTTTACAGGCGGTAAAGAATTTGTTTTGGAATTCGAACAGCCGATAGAAGTAGCCGAAGTAAGGGATGCATTAGAAGGTCCCCTTGATGGCACGCCAACCGTAAAATTATTTGGCAGCCCTACTGATGTTCTCATCCGCACAGATGCGGAGGGAGAAGTAAGTGAGGTGCAAGAAGACATCACATCTGCTTTACAGCAGTTGTACTCTGATAACCCGGTAACGGTAGTAAAAACAAGTATTGTAGGGGCCCGTTTTGCCGAAGATTTAAAATCAGGTGCTTTAAATGCCATCATATTCGGTATTATTGTTATTTTTATCTACATTTTAATCCGGTTTAAAAACTGGACATATTCACTGGGTGCGGTAGCGGCCCTGGCACATGATATTATCGTGGTATTAGGTATTTTTACCATCTTTGCGGGAATAGCTCCTTTTAGTATGGAGGTTGATCAAACGCTTATCGCGGCCCTGTTAACAATCTTAGGGTATTCTATTAATGATACTGTAATTGTTTATGACCGTGTTCGTGAAAGGTTATTAACCCACAAAGGAAAGGATTTTGAAAAGGTAATGAACCGGGGTATCAACGATACATTAAGCCGTACCGCTATTACTGCATTAACTACCTTTTTTTCTGTGCTGGTGCTCTTTATATTTGGCGGAGAAACACTTAAAGGATTTTCGTTTGCTCTTATGTTAGGTATTATATTCGGTACATACAGTTCAATATTTGTAGCTACCGCAATAACTATCGACCTTGAGCAAAAGACACAAAACGCGTAACATTAACATTATTAACAAATAAGCGGGGAGAATTATGAATTTCAATGTATCAGAGCGTTACAACTGTGTAGTTATTGATTTTAAAGGCAAGGTGATGGGCGGGCCCGATGCCGTAAAACTAAATGAAAAGCTGCACGAGCTTATAGAAGACGATAAAGTGAATGTTGTTGTAGGTTTAGGCAAGGTTAACTTTATGAATTCTTCAGGGCTTGGCATGCTCATCGGTGGACTCACAACCATGCGTAAAGCAGGAGGCGACCTTCGCATCGCCAATGCCAGTGATAAAATTGAAAGCCTGCTGGTTATTACCAAACTTATTACCGTATTTAAACATTTTAAAACGGTTGATGAAGCGGTAAAATCTTATTCTGAGAAGTAAATTCACTACTCTTAGTTAAAAAAAAGAGGGGTGAATTTCACCCCTTTTTTTGTGCTTGTTATGTAGATCGAGATTCATCTCTATAGGCATTTTTTATTCAAATTCAATCGAAAAAACAGTTTATGTCAATCCGAGTTGTTGTAGGTGCCCAATGGGGTGATGAAGGGAAAGGTAAAATTGTGGACCTTTTAAGTAAGGATGCCGCCTATGTGGTTCGCTATCAGGGCGGAGCCAATGCAGGGCATACTCTTGAGTTTGATGATAAAAAAATTGTGCTTCATCTCATTCCATCCGGGATATTTAATGGTGATGCAACATGTGTGATCGGTAACGGTGTAGTTATCGACCCCCACGCTTTGCTTGATGAAATCAAAGAGGTTGAAGCGTTGGGAGCTAACCTCAAAGATAGGCTTAAAATCAGCAATACTGCGCATGTCATCCTGCCTTATCACCAGTTACTGGATAAAATTAAGGAAAAACACCGGGGTGATGATGCCATTGGCACAACGGGGAGGGGCATCGGCCCGGCTTATGTAAGTAAAGTTTCAAGGGTCGGGATTCGAATGTCTGATTTGTTTCACCCTGAAAAGCTGAAAGAAAAGCTTGAGCAGAACATCGCTGACATTAATGAAGCGCTTCAGCATGTGTATAAAGAAGAAACTATTGACGCTCAGCCCATTTTGGATGGTTTGCTAAAAGCTGCTGATCGGCTTTGTCCCTATATCACCAATACTGCTTCGCTACTACACAATGCGATTGAAAGGGGTGAAGAAATTTTGCTCGAAGGCGCCCAGGGAAGCCTGCTTGACGTTGATCACGGAACATACCCTTTTGTAACCTCATCATGCCCTACAGCAGGAGGAGCTTGTACCGGCTCAGGCATACCCCCAACGGCTATTGATAAAGTGATGGGTATATCCAAAGCCTATTGTACTCGAGTCGGTAATGGGCCTTTTCCTACAGAGCTGGATGATGAAGCGGGAGAAAAATTGCGGGCCGAAGGCCATGAATTTGGTGCTACAACGGGACGTCCCCGCCGCTGTGGCTGGATTGATTTAGTAGCCCTCAAATATGCCATTCGGGTTAACGGAGTTAATGAGCTCACTATTACCAAGCTCGATGTGCTCAATAACTTTGAAGAGATAAAGCTTTGTACGGAATATGAAATTGATGGAGATTCTACCGATGTGTTTCCAACAGACCTGTCTGATATTGATTCAATAAGGCCAAAGTATAAGGCAATGCCGGGCTGGCAGAAGTCATTAGAAAACTGCAATGACTTTGATGAACTACCTTCCGAGGCCAAAAAGTATTTACAATTTATTCAGGATTGCCTGAATGTTGATTTAACGATTTTATCGAAGGGGCCAAAACGTTCTGAAACGATTTTGGTTTGATGTTCAGGATGTAGCACACCTTCAAGGTGTACTACATCTTATCTTAAGATTATTTCAAATTACTGTTGAAAAGTTAGCCTTAAGTATCTTATATTTGGAACTCTTAAAGCGGGAATAGCTCAGTGGTAGAGCATCACCTTGCCAAGGTGGGGGTCGCGAGTTCGAATCTCGTTTCCCGCTCAAAAGTAAAGCCTTTGCAGTTATTGCAGAGGCTTTTTTGTTAGGAATATGTTTTATACGTATATCATTTATAGCCAATCAATAGACCGTTATTATACCGGGCATACTACTGTAGGGGTTAAAAAACGCATTGAGAGACATAACAATGGCTGGACTCGTTCCACAAAATCCGGAATTCCCTGGGAACTGAAGTACTATAAAGGGTTTGATTCAAAGAGAGAAGCTATTAAGTGGGAGAATTTCATTAAGCAACAGAAAAGCCGCCGTTTTATTGAGAAATTGGTTAACTCATCTGAGAATGAATATAGTTAAAAGCTATCACGGCGGGTCGTCCCGATGCTTCGGGAAATCTCGTTTCCCGCTCAAAAGTAAAGCCTTTGCAGTTATTGCAGAGGCTTTTTTTGTTTGGGGATGTTTTATCAAGGACGCGGAGCGCCAAGGTAGCATTCCGCCGCAGAGCGACGGAACGAGTAACGAGTATGAGAGAGAATCAACAGTCATAAACCAGTGCGAGAGTACCTCTATCTTTTTGGAAAACCTTCCTAACCTACCCCCTCGCACCGTCGTTCTGCGGCGCGTGCGCAAGGAGTGGGGATAATTAAAAAAGTTTGTAAGGATTTGGTTTGAAAAGGGTCTTACTTAAAAAGACCATGGCAAGAAGTCGATATAAAATATATGAAGAGGAATATCCCTACTTTATCACATCATCAATAAACAGTGGCTTGCCTCTGTTTGGAATTCCTAAAGCTGCAGATATAGTGTTAAACTCTTTAGAATTTCTCCGAACAGAAAGAGATGTAAAAGTTATAGCTTATGTTATAATGGAAGATCATTTTCATGCAATTTTACAGGGAAGAAATCTTGCTGTAAAGATAGGCAGTTTTAAATCATTTACTGCTCATGAAATTATTAATTTATTTCAGCAAATGGGCCGAAAGCGCATCCTTACACGACTGAGGAAGTCCAAAAAAACCCATAAAATTGATCAAGTGCATCAGCTTTGGCAGGAGGGATTCCATCCGAAACAAATTGTCAGTGATAATATGATGATACAAAAGATTGAATATATTCATGCTAATCCGGTAAAAAAAGGATATGTAGATGAAGTTATTCACTGGCGATATTCATCAGCGAGGAATTATTTTGGTATGGGAGGGATAATTCCAGTTGATCTGTATCAGGGACGCGGAGCGCCAAGGTAGCATTCCGCCGCGGAGCGACGGAACGAGTGGAGAGGGGATCAACAAATTTATAAACTGGCGCGAGAGTACATCAACATTTTTTAAGAAAGTCTGCCTAACCTACCCTCTCGCACCGGTTGCTCTGTGGCCGTAGGATTGGGCTGTTAAATTTCTATATATGCTCCGCTTTGCTGCTTTTGAAACCAATAAGTTAAAGAATCTGTTAAGAGAGCGATATTATTAATTTCGAGTGGTATTATGAGAAAGATATTTGTCGCATCTTCGGTTTTAGTAGTACTTGCACTGGCAATAATTGTTTCCTTCAACCCCGGCCTTTGGTGGCTTTTTCTAATTGTAGCGCCATTAATACTCCTGGGTATTTACGATATGATCCAGAAAAGTCATGCCATTCTGCGAAACTTTCCCATTGTCGGGCATTTGAGATACATTTCTGAAGCTCATGCTCCTAAATTGCGTCAGTATTTTGAGGAATCGAATACTGAGGGACGTCCCTTCACTCGCCTTCAGCGAAACTTTGTATATCAGAGAGCTAAAAATACGCTTGAAACTCATCCTTTTGGCACTGAACTTGATGCAACAGTCCCGGGCTATTATTGGATGGCACATTCAATGTATCCTCGTGAGGAAATGGATGAACCGATTCGAATCAAATTTGGAGGCAGTGAATGTACCAAGCCTTATAGCGCCAGTATTTTTAATGTTTCTGCTATGAGTTACGGCTCTTTAGGAAAGAATGCAGTAAGAGCCCTTAGCAGGGGGGCAAAAATGGGTGATTTTTATGTGAATACCGGTGAAGGAGGGATTTCTCCTTATCATTTAGAAGGTGGTGGTGATCTGGTATGGCAAATCGGTACCGCTTACTTTGGTTGCCGAAAAGCAGACGGTACGTTTTCTGAAGAAGATTTTAAAGAGAAATCTAATCACCCGAATGTAAAGATGATAGAGGTAAAACTATCCCAGGGGGCTAAACCGGGGTTAGGCGGTTTGCTTCCGGCAGAAAAGAATACGCCGGAGATAGCGGCAATACGCGGTATCAAACCTTACAAAATGGTACATTCTCCTCCCGGCCATCATGCTTTTTCTGATGCTAAGGGACTGCTTCATTTTGTAAGTAAACTGCGTGAATTATCAGGCGGCAAACCGGTGGGTTTTAAGTTATGTATCGGCAGCCGGCAGGAGTTTATCAATATCTGTAAAGCGATGCTTACAACCGGCATTCGTCCCGATTTTATCACTGTAGATGGTGGTGAAGGGGGGACAGGCGCCGCACCCATTGAATTTTCAGATAGTGTAGGAATGCCTCTCAACGAAGGCCTTGTATTCGTATGTGACACGCTTAATGGTTACGGTTTAAAAAAAGATTTGAAAGTTATTGCTACCAGTAAAATTTTAACCGGCTTTGATATAATACGTGCCATGTGTATAGGTGCTGATGCCTGCAACGGTGCCCGAAGCATGATGTTTGCCATAGGGTGCATTCAGGCACTTGAGTGTGATACGAATAATTGTCCTGTCGGTATCACTACTCAAAGAAAAGATTTGCAAAAAGGGCTTGATCCGGCGGACAAGGCTGTTCGTCTTTATAACTATCACGATGAAACGGTAAGCAGTGCCATGTCTTTACTTGCAGCTGCCGGTTTAGAAGACCTCACCAAGCTAAACCGTTCATATATCCATAAGAAGGTGGATGAGTACCATACTTATCCGCTGGCTTATATGTTTCCTTCGGTTGAATATGGTTCATATCTCAAAGAAGATAAAGAACCTGAAGCTTATGGCGAAGATCTCCGGTTCCATCTGGAAGGCCAGCCCCAACGTACAGGTCCCGTAGATACTCAAAAAGAGGGCGATTATCCTAAAGGGGAGAAGCGGAAAAGGGATGTCCCATAGGGCTCCATATTGGTATTACGTATTCCATATTAGTGAGAGAATCAATATGAAATACGCAATACGAACTATAACTGGGGTAGTGGATTTTATTTAATTACAGCAGCTTTAAATTTATAATGCTGACCCATTTTTCAGCAAGATCAATTTCTCCCTGAAGATTTTGATCCTGATCTTTACGATAAAACGCTAACTTTTTTTCGGGCTTATCAGAGTCCAGGAATGTTAGTATCAGACTTACCTGATTAACATTCATTCTGTTATGTTGCCCTTTGATACTTCCGTTCGTCTTCGAGATACTGCATTTTTTTACCTCCGCAAGATTAATCATGATTTCCTCATTTTTGTCTTGTTGTTTCTTGAGGTAAAATAATTTTCGAGAATCACTACCTATACCTATTGCATATGAATCACGCCATACATCACACTTTGTGATTCTTGCATTTTTACTTTTCGCTAAACGAAAGAGTTCTTTTTCAATTTTTTTTGAACTTTTTTTCTTTAATAAATAATCCAAAGCAACAGGGACTAAAAAAAATGATAGCCCTATTATAGCAATGATTATGGAAGTTAAATCAATATTCATCTTGGTATATTTTTTAATATGAAAGATATACCACACCGAGGTTGACTAAGGCTGAACTTAGTTTAATGGTATGGTCTTTAAAAAAGAGGAGATTAATACTGGTTGAAAGCTAATCAACCAGCCAGCCAAGATGATTACCAGTGAGAATGGAAAGGGAATATTAATTTTTTAACGGTTAAACTGCGATCTATGGCTTTATAAAACCAAAGAAAAATTGCTGCCCGTCTTTGCAAGCACGATTTAGCAAACTGAAATCCAAAAGAATAGTTCTTTGAGTAATCTGTTGAATTAGATCTTGGGAGTCTGTCTAATAAGTTTACTTCTGTTTTTTCCTGATGTCTAATGGCAAATAGGTTTGGAGTATCTGCCGGATGAATGGATGTTGTTTTTTCGCGGGTATGCCCGTTAGTATTGTTTACAGGATTTGCCTTGCTAATTGAGCTAAGGGCCAACAGGATAACTAAAAATAAAGCCGGTATTTGGGACAGACTTTTCATGCCGCTTAAAATACAAACTTTTGTAGATAATTACCTGTAGAGACGGATGGCATCCGTCTTATGGAATTAACTATAACAGGGAGACGCATTCGAAGCGTCTCTACATCGTTTATCCTAATGCTCAAATAATGCTCAAAGAGTTATATTCCCGCTTAATGTTCAGAAGTACAACTCCCTCACCGGCTATGGGTTCAAAGGTAGTTATCAGTTATCCCTGACTTCATTTCAACCCGTCGGACGCAAACCCAGCTGCGGATGGGGACTCTCATCTTTAATTAATTTTGTTACTAATTAGCGGCTGATTTTCTTAACTTTAATGTTTAAACGGAGTTGATTCCCGCTTTAATGTCAGGAGCCCAACTCCAATAGCAACTTTGCAAATAATGCGAATCATCTATCATTTTCAAAGCTCATGATTGACAAGCCACGCGACTATTGCGGTATTTTTGGTATGCAAAATCACCCTGATGCAGCGCTCCTCACCTATTACGGCTTGCACGCCCTGCAGCATCGTGGACAAGAATCGGCAGGCATTGTAACGTCTTTTTTTGATGAAGAGAAAGACCGCTGGGTGATGCCTATGTATCGTGATTTTGGACTGGTGCTAAATGTTTTCGATGATCAGGAAATATTTAATAATGAGCTAAAGGGCCATGCATCAATCGGGCATAACCGTTATTCAACGTCCGGTTCATCCAAAAACCCCGCTAATATTCAGCCTTTTCGAGTACAATATAACAAAGGAAATATCGCCATTGGCCACAATGGAAATTTAGCGAACGCTAAGCAACTTCGTGACAGGTTTCGTGAAGAAGGAGTGTTATTTCAAACCACTTCGGACACAGAGCTGATTCTCCATCTGATTTCACACAGTAAAAAAGAAACCCAGATGGAGCAGATTCTGGAAGCGCTGGAGCAGATAGAGGGAGCCTACAGCCTGGTGATACTCACGGATGATAAGCTCATCGCCCTCCGCGATCCCAACGGTTTTCGTCCTTTGGCACTTGGCAAGGTGGACGGATCATACTGCGTAGCCAGTGAAACCTGTGCTTTTGATATTATTGACGCTGAATATATTCGTGATATTGAACCGGGTGAAGTGCTGGTAATTGATCAGGCGGCTGATGCTGATTCCGAACCCGAGTCGTATCACCTCAAATCGAAATACGGCACCAGCCAGTGCATTTTTGAATACGTTTATTTTTCTCGCCCCGACAGCAAAATTTTTGGCGAAAATGTGGATAAAGTGCGACGTAATTTGGGCAAGTATTTAGCGAAAGAGCATCCGCTCAATGAAGTGCTTCAAAAGTATGATGAAAATTCTGGTACCAAACCCATCGTAATTTCGGTTCCTGATTCAAGTAATACCGCGGCACTCGGTTATGTGCATGAAAATCAGAAGTTGGGCTACGATTGCAAATATGAAATCGGGCTGATTCGGAATCATTATGTAGGACGAACATTCATCTCTCCCGGACAAAAATCCCGCGAACAGAAAGTGCGAACCAAATTTAACACCGTAAAAGGAGTGATTGAAGGCCGCTCGGTGATCATTGTCGATGACTCGATTGTGCGCGGAACGACCTCACAGTATTTAGTTGAAATGTTACGGGAAGCAAATCCCGCCGAAGTTCACTTTTTAGTAAGCTCACCGCCGGTGATCAGCCCCTGTTATTACGGACTCGACTTTCCCACCCCCAAAGAACTGATCGCCAACCGTTTTGACCGTGATATTGATAAAATGGCTAAAGAAATCGGAGTCGACAGCCTACGATATTTATCCGCAAAAGGGTTGGTTGAGGCTGTTAAAGAGGCGAACGTCTCACCCAATGGTTACTGTACCGCCTGCTTTACCGAGAATTATCCTGTTCCCGTCAATTTCGGCATCGTGAAAGAAGAGAACGAGATTGTTTGATGGAGTTCAAAAAGGCTCACTTTGTAACCGGTGCTCCTTCGTTGGACTTATGCCCCAAACCGAATCATCCTGAAATTTGCTTTGCAGGACGTTCAAATGTGGGTAAATCATCACTCATCAATGCACTCGTAAATCATAAAGGACTGGCGAGAACCAGTAATCGCCCGGGCAAAACTCAAGAGATGAATTATTACCTGGTTGATGAGCACCTGTTTTTGGTTGATCTGCCGGGCTTCGGTTACGCCAAAGTTTCTAAAAAAGAACGTGAGCGATGGGGCCGTGATATCCGGAATTATTTACTAAATCGGTCTACTTTACAACTCGTGATTCATTTAGTGGATATCCGGCATGGGCCTTCAAAACTGGATGAAGAGTTTTTCTACTGGCTTGGTGTTAATTGCATGCCTTTTATCATTGCACTCACTAAGGGTGATAAAATTTCTCACAACAAAAGGCAGCAATCTAAAGCACGGGTGAAACGAATTTTAGATGAAATGAATATTGAAGTGCCTATTATTGTTAGCTCAGCGGAAGATAAGTTCGGAGTTGATGAAATTAAAGAAATGATTTCCGGGTTTGTTTGACTGCAAAAGGCAGAAGTGAAAGGCAAAACTAACCCTCAACTTTAATCCTTAGTCTCAATCTCAATGTCTTTTAAAGTATTATTACTTGATAATGTCGATCCTGTCTGCGAAAAAGTATTTGAAGAACGCGGTATTGAAGTCGTGCGCAATCATAACCTGAGTGGCGAAGAATTATATCGGGAAATTAAAGATTATGACGGTATTGTTGTCCGCAGTGCTACCAAGGTAACGGATGATGTGTTGCGGGCAGGCGAAAATTTAAAAGTAGTAGGCCGCGCAGGTGTGGGAGTTGATAATATTGACATTAAATCAGCTACGTCCCGCGGCATTCTGGTAATGAATACGCCTGACGGCAATACTATTTCAACCGCTGAGCATACTTGTGGAATGATTCTCGCGCTTGCACGAAATATTCCCCAGGCTGTAGAAAAGGTGAAAAATGGTGGTTGGGACCGGAAGAAATTTATGGGTACGGAAGTCCACAGTAAAACGCTTGGTATTGTAGGTTTGGGAAAAATAGGGGCTGAAGTTGCCAAACGAATGCAGGAATTCAGTATGGATGTAAAAGCTTATGATCCTTTTGCCTCGGTAGAAAAAGCACAGAGCCTTGATGTAGAACTGGTAGAGCTGGATGAACTCATAGGAACAGCAGATTTTTTAACCGTTCATACTCCGCTCACTGAAAAAACTAAAGGCCTGATTTCCATGGAAAATGCGGATAAGTTGAAAAAGGGCATGTTTTTGGTAAATTGTGCCCGGGGTGGCATTTATAAAGAAGATGATCTTACCGAGTTATTGGATCAGGGTTTTGTATCGGGCATAGCGCTGGATGTTTATTCCGAAGAGCCGCCATCGGAAGCCCTATACGAAGTTTTGAAGCATCCCGGTATTATTTGTACCCCGCATTTGGGAGCCTCAACCGGCGAGGCACAGGAAAAAGTAGCCGAACAGATTGCGGGACAAATGACAGACGCACTGGAGCAAAAAAGCTTTAAAGGAAGTTTGAACGGCAAATCTATTTCATTAATCACAAATAAAGAAGTTCAGCCCTACCTGAAGCTGGCTGAGACGCTGGGAAGTGTGGCTATTCAACTGGCTCCTGAACATGCAAGTGAGTTTTCTTTTGAATACAGTGGAACCGCCGCTAAGTTTGCCGATGTGCTTACCGATTCAATTCTTAAAGGCATTCTTTCACAACAAGTCAGTGAAGCGGTCAATTTAATTAACGCCCGTCATTATGCTAATGAACGGGGATTTAAAATTCGTGAAATAACGGCTAGTGCCTCAAAAACATTTACCGATTTGATTACTATTAAGCTCGGGAAAGACGCAGATTATCAAAAAATATCAGGAGCGGTTTTTGGTAAGGATGATTTTCGTATTGTGGAGATCGACGGTTATGGCATAGAACTGCGGCTCGAAGGCGATATCATTATGTATCAAAATGTGGATAAGCCGGGGATGCTGGCCGGTGTAAGCGGTGCTTTGGCTAAGCAGGATATCAATATTGCGGCCTTGAGCCTGGGACGCACTAAAAAAGGTTCAAATGCCATCACAGCTGTTTGTGTTGATAAGAAGCTAACCGAAAGCGAGTTAAAACCTGTTCTTGATCTGGAAGGGGTGAAAGCGCTGCAATATGTGAGCCTTTCGGGGAATTGAGTTTTTGGAAAAGTTTTTTGAAATAGTGCTCTAAGGAAGAGTTAATGGTTTTTCCTGTTTTGATCATATTCCCAAATATTTATAAACCAGCTATAAATACAGGTTGAGGTTTTATTTCCCCTTAGAGAAGGAGGATTGATGGATCTAATGTTTTCTTTATGAAAATTTTTAGAATGACTAAAATTTGCTTCTAAAACTATTTTTTTGCCACAGGTATGGCTTTTCAATCCCCCTAAATCCCCCTTCTCCAAGGGGGACTTTTTTGTTCAGACAAATAAAAAAAGGCGACCCCTTTCGAGATCGCCTTTTAAAATAAGTGTCAGTCAAACCTTAGCTGTTAGGCTGGTACTGGTAAGGACTGATGGGATGAGATTCTGCACGTCGGTTTTTACGGCAGCCTTGGTCTTCTGTTTTCATCATGCAAGGGTTAGGTGCCTTACCCAGACCGCGAGCTTCAATGCGATTCTCATCAATACCATGCTCGATGTAGAATTCGCTTACAGACTGTGCACGACGTTTACTTAAGCGAAGGTTATATTGATCGCCGCCAACGTGATCGGTGAAAGCATCAATACGTACTTCAAAGTTAGGTGCATTCATCAATTTTTGAACATTTTCACGAAGAATTTGTGCAGCGGCTTCTTCAATATCCGACTGGTCAAACTCAAAGTGAATAGTTCCCAGCTCGCCTTCTTCAATATAAGCAGGATCCTGGCTGTCATTAGGGTCGGTGCCCATCTCAATTTCCTGAGAGTCGGTAAAGCCGTCGCTGTCAGAGTCAGCATTGTTAGGATCTGTATTATGTTCCATTACTTCCTCATAGTCGTTCAATCCGTCATTGTCAGAATCGGCGGAAGTAGGATCGGTGCGATATTCGTTCACTTCTTCACCGTCGTTGAGGCCGTCGCCGTCGGTATCAGCTTCAGTGGGATCGGTATTGTATGAATTTACCTCATCACCATCGTTAAGGCCGTCACCATCGGTGTCAGCGGTAAGCGGATCAGTGTCATATTCATTTACTTCGGCACCGTCAACAAGGCCGTCGCCGTCAGTATCTGCTGTATTGGGATCAGTACCCAGTTCCATTTCTTCGGCATCGGTTAAGCCGTCGCCGTCGGTGTCTACTTGTTGTTGAGTCGCTTCATCGCTGGAGCTACAGCCGTATTGTATAGCAGCACCACCGAAAAGCAAGAGTGATACGAGAAATAAATTGAGCGTTCTTTTCATTGTAATGTTACTCCTGTAAGGTTTATGATTAAAGTAGAGTGATAATTAAGGTCATTTTCTTGTACGCGCGTATTATACGCATCTTATGAAACTAATAAAATAATGTTATGCCAGAAATCAAACAAAAAAGCCAAAAATGTTAGCATTAATTTAATAATACCCCTATATTTTGTGCCCATTGGGGCTATAGCTCAGTTGGCTAGAGCGTCGCGCTGGCAGCGCGAAGGTCCGGGGTTCGAGTCCCCGTAGCTCCACTTTTTAATTTCACATTTCCATATTTTTTTAGCCGTATCTTTATACAAGAACACGTAGTAGTTGTTCCGAACAATGTAAGAAAAGTTATTACATCAAGAGAAAATGCTTCAAATTAGTGTTTATAGAATGGTATCCGATAAAATGAGAATCATTTTTGTTTGCCTTTCACCCGATATAAACCGTATCTTTGCATTTCGAGGGTGGGCCCTGCGCAGCCAGCTCCCTCTTAACTCCGTGAGGACCGGAAGGTAGCAGCGGTAGGAGGTCGTAGCGGTGTGATGCAGGTTGCTCACCCTTTCTTTATTTGTAGATCGAGATTTATCTCGATAAGTTGTTTTGTTGCTTCTCGAAATAAATTTCGAGCTACGATCTACGTTCTATGTCCTGCGCAATGTGTTCTGCGTGGACACGAGTATTCTCGATGAACAAGCTGCTGGTATCCATCCCGCCACAAACAACGCCCGCTACATAAACGCCCTTTCTGTTGGTTTCGAGTGATTTCTCGTCATAAACCGGCATTTTGTTGCCGTCATTCGTTAAATCAATTCCGAATTTTTTCATGAGTTCAAAATTTGGCCGGTAGCCGGTCATAGCCAGTACAAAATCGTTGGGAATGCTTTTTATTCCTTCCGGCGTTTCTAAAATCACTTCTTTCGGCTTGACCTCTTTCACATTCGTATTAAAATAGGCGGTGATTTCCCCGTTTTTAATGCGGTTTTCAATATCCGGCTTCACCCAGTATTTAATCGATTCTTTAAGTGCCGGTTTTCGCACGGCCATTGTTACGTTGGCATGAGCGCGGTAGGTTTCCAAGGCAGCATCAACGGCTGAATTTCCCCCGCCGATTACTAAAACATTTTGCCAGGCATAGGCATGAGCTTCATCATAATAATGCTTTACTTTGGGCAGATCTTCGCCGGGAATATTCATCATTTTAGGGATATCATAAAAACCGGTTGCCACGACTACTTTGGATGCTTCATATTGATTTTTATCCGTTCGAACGATAAAAGCGCCATCTTTTCCCTTGATTTCATGCACCTCTTCATAAAGGTTTATATCCAAATTATAGCTTTCGGCGGCGCGCCGGTAGTATTCCAGGGCCTCGCGGCGGGTTGGCTTGGGACCGTGCGAAATGAAGGGAACATCTCCGATTTCCAGGCGTTCAGAAGTGGAGAAAAACGTCATATCTTTAGGGTAGTTAAAAATGCTGTTTACAATGCCGCCCCGGTCAATAATTTTAGATTTGATACCATTTCTTTTTAATTCAATAGCCGTTGCCAGACCTATGGGGCCTGCACCTACAATAATGACCATAAATAAGAATGATTTTTTGAATGATTAACTGCAAAAATTATACTATAAAAGGATGAATTGAATGTGAAAAATATTGTCGTCCTGCCCACAGGAGGCGGGAATCCATAGATTATCGCTTTCAATACAAATTCCGTTCAAATAGTTTCATCTAATATTCATTAAGAATGAGGAACATCAGCCCAAGGAGAATTCCTAAAATCCTTTTAAATAATCGTTATCTTAACCTTTTGGTATTGAGTTAGAACCAAACCTGTAAGCGTCCACAGGCCCTACAGCGTTGGTGACGTCGACGCTGACAGGAACCAGAAAGGCACTGGTACGCTGTCAGGTCTACATTTTATCTCAGCCACTCTATGATTATCTTTAGAAAAAATTCTGATCACAGCAAAAGTTATGACCCGTTTCGAACATACTCCGCTTGTAAACACCGATTCTCACAAAAAAACCGTTTCTGCTTCGCGCGTTCGCATGAACGAGCTCGTGATGCCCAATGATACTAATCCGCTGGGAAACTTAATGGGCGGACGGCTGATGCAGTGGATGGACATCTGCTCGGCTATTTCGGCACAGCGTCACTGTAATCGAAATGTAGTAACGGTAGCGGCAGACAGTATCGAATTCAAAAATGCTATTCAACTTGGCGAAGTAGTTGTGGTTGAAGGCGAAGTAACGCGTACTTTTACTTCATCAATGGAAATTGCGATGGAAGTATGGGCAGAAAACCTGCGCACCGGCGAGCGGCGTTTGTGCACCACCTCATTCTATACCTTTGTGGCTGTTGACGGAGACGGAAAACCTGTTTCCGTGCCTAAAATCATCCCTGAAACGGCTTTTGAGAAAGAACGTTACCAGCAAGCCGAAGGACGCCGGGAAATCCGGCTTAAAATATCACAGCAGAATGACGCGACGCATCAGAAGGATAAGTCGAAGTAGGGAACGTTGGTTAAGCGAATTTATCTGATTTTAGCAGTTTTTACTAAACCTGTGTCCTTTAGATTAAATTCTATTCTTCCAATACAGCAAAATTGAAAGTTGGTAGTTTTAATTTTAATCGGGTTTGTAAAAAAAGGTATCGTTTCCTATTGTAGAGATTAGAATTTTAAACTCCATTAAATGATAAATATGATTCAAAAGCTACATCCTTTGCATTCGAAGTTATTAGGAATAGTCTGCTTAGCAATGTTTTCGCTGGCAGTTAGCACATCACCGGTAAAGGCTCAACAGCCACCCGAAGACGAACAGTTTAAACCTCTTAGGTCTGATGTAGGTATTGTAGGGCTCAGTGCGAAACTTCACTGGTATAATTTTTACTCTCCTTTTCAAGACGAGATGAATTCCAATACTGAACTGGAACTCCAATTCAGAAATATACGAATGCTAAGTTCTCATGTGGGTGTGGGTTATAAGGCATTTGCTAGTGTTTATATGACTGGATTTTTTGAAGGGGCAGGCATCGATGCGGCCGCGATCGGGCCTATGCTGCGTTACTATCTCCTTGAAACTACCCGCTGGCAGCCTTACTTACAGGGAAGTGCATTAATCGGTTATAATTTGGCGCTCGCCGATGCTCTTGGCGCCAATACGGGAGAGGGTGTTGGGTTCAGAACAGCTTTGCGGGCAGGGTTAACCTATAAAGTAACTAACGCTTTCGGCATTTTTTTAGAAGCAGGCCCTACCTGGGAATATGACTCCGGCTTTTCGTTAGATGCTCATGCTCTTCAGGTTGACTTCGGTATTCAGCTATTTCTCTTCAACTAATTCAACTCCTTTATAAATTATTATGAAAACTTTTCACCAAAAATTTGCTGTTTTACTTATCGCTGTGTTTGGTTTGATAGTGCTTCCACTGAAAGCACAGCAAGTTGAGGACGAAGATTCTGAACAAGCTTTTATTGAACAAGGTAAATTCTTAACCGGTTTTTCAATCAGTTTTACTAATGCTTCTCGCGAAAGTTTTAATCAGGAATCCGCCCGGGAAATCAGCCAATTGCTAATAAATCTGGATGGTTTGTATTTTTTGAGTGACCATCTGGGAATTGGCCCTTTGTTTGGATATGAATTTGTTTACCGTGATTTGGTTCCCACGCCTCCGGTTTCTGGACTCCGAGATATAGATACCCGAAGCTGGCAATTCAAATTTGGAGCCAAAGCAGGCTGGTACACTTCTGCGAATGAACTGTTCGGTTGGCCTTCTTCCGGTAACGCCTTGTTTTTTGTTGATGCCGGAGTGAACTGGTTGCGAAGCCGGTACCAGATAGAAAGCTCCTTCGATACCGGAACCGATTATAATTTTGGCTACCAGATTGGAACAGGTTTTTTATTTCCCGTGGGTGAGCAGATCGCTATTGAAACAAAACTTGGATTTCAATCTCGTCGCGAAGATTATTTGTGGAGTATAACGGATTCCAATGGACAAACAACGTTTTTTTCCGAAACAAAATGGATCGAAGATATAGCGCTAAGCTTAGGTTTTAAAGTTAAGCTGTAGCGGGTATAAAGGAGAGTTCGTTCCGCCGCAGAGCGAGCGGAACGAGATTCTTATACCCTATTCCCTTATACCCCTATACCTAATTCTTACTCAGATCATCATGCGGCCGCTTTAATTCATCGGGCAGGTCGCGTTTTTCTTCTCTCAGTTGTTGGATATATTTTTCACGCTTAACGTTGCCTCGCCAGATACCTAGGTAACTTCCGAAGAAAGCCGATATAATAACCACCATTGTGAATAAGCTTTTCATGCCCTCAAGTCCCACATCTTTGCTAAAAATCCAAAAGAGGGTAGGAATGATGGTTAGAAATGTCATTAAATAGCATACCCATTTTGAATCTACTGCTTTAATAACAAACCGGCGGCTGATACCAAAATTGACATTAAGATAAATGAGCGCAAATCCTAACAAAAACAGGTAGCCGGTAGCACCTTCACGGGCTGTGTATTGAATAAAATTGCGGGAGACCAGAATAATCAGGAGTCCAAAGACCAGGGAGCCGGTGATGAATGCAAAAATGCGTTGCCAGTTGTACATGAAAAATCAAAGATGAGGGTTTTAAATTGAAGCCGAAAAATACCAACAAATAGGGGGTGAAGCCAAACTAATATTTACCCGATATCGGTTCTGAAGCCAGCCATTTTTCGGGATCAAGATTATTATTATTTTCGCGAATTAAGAAGAAAAGGCTTTCACCCATAACCGAGTTTTGATCTCCTGAAAGGCCAATAACATCACCCTGCTGCAAAACCTGATTTTTACGTACCAAAATTTCACTCAAATTACCGTAAGCGGTCATGAATCGTCCGTGCTTCACCACCACCACATCTCCATATCCGCGAAATGGAAGAATGTTAACCACATAGCCATCATGAACCACATGAATGGGCGTACCGGGATCAGCTACAATTTCTATACCCAAATTTGGCGTGACAGTGCCATATACGGGATGACGCTGTCTTCCAAAATGTTCTGAAACGGTCTGACTTTTTACAGGCCAGGGCAAACTTCCTTTACTGTTGGCGAAACTTTTGCTTATTGCGTTAAGCGTTTCCGAACTCATATAATCTTCAGATTCTACAGGCTGCGAATAACGGGCAATTTCGCGAGCACGCTCAAGATCATCTTCTATCTTTTTAGCGTTAGCCAAATTTCGTTTCCGCTCCTGTTCAAGGCGGCGAACGCGTCTTGCCTGGGCTTGACGAATGCGTTCTTCTTCGGCAAAAAGCCGGGCAAGCGTTTCATTTAATTCCTTTTTCTGCTGTTGAAATTCATTAAGCTCCTTTTGAATTTGTTCTCTGTGCTGGCGTAACAAAGCAACATTCTTCTCTTGCTGCTCTTTTCTTTTGGCAAGGGCTTTTTTCTCTTCCTGAATTTGCGCAAGCAACTCGCTATTCTTTGTGCGGGCTTCTTCAAGCTGATGCTTTGTTTGTTCCAGCTCCTGTTCGGTTTCACGAATATCCGCGACCTGGTTTTCCCTAAAAGTGTTAAACTTATCAAGATAGAAGGCTCGCACCAACATCTGATTTATAGATGATGATGAAAATATCAGCGCCAGCTGCGAAGTTCGTCCGAATTTATACAAATAACTGAGCGTTTTTTTATAATCTTCAACCAGCTGCTCGAGTTCTTCCCGTTTTTTTTGCAGCAACTTTGCGGTTACTGAAATTTCATCCTCAATATGGGATTGCTCTTCTTCCAGTTTAGAGAGCTTTTCGTCCTGGAGCGCGATCAGTCGTTGCAGGTTTTCGTACTGTGTAAACAGCGCTTCATACTTTTTTTCTGCCAGTTTTAGCTGTTCTTCGAACCGCTGAATCTGCTCGTTTATCTCTTCGATTTCAGAGCGCGTGTTTTTCTGCTTTTCAATCAGCTGTTGACGCATTTGCTCATAATTTTGGGCAAATGCAGAATTAGGTTGGAGCCATAAATAAAAAGCCAACGGTATGAGAAAGCAAAGTTTTTTCATCGATAATAAACAGGAATATCGTTCGGAAGATTAATGGTAAGGGAGTTTAAGTCAGGATTAAGTTTCAGTGCTGTCAATTGTAGTGCTATTTTAGACTTCTCCTCCGCCCCAAAGATAGTAATTCTTCGGGGAAGGGTGAATCCGTTGAGCGAACCGTAAGCATCGTAAGTTATTTTTGAATAAGGCAACTGCGAATACTCGGGTTGAACTACTTTTTGCACCAGATACGATTGCTTATCTATATAGACCTTGGCACCGGCAGCTAAAATTAGCTTATAAGTTTCATCATTTTCCAGAATTTCTTGAACTTCACCAGCCGAAAACGAATAGCTGATAATATCTAAAATATTGAGTGCTGCCAACCGGTTTATGTGATCCAGATTGCTGCCGTGAATCGGGATTTTCCTCGCGTATTTGTCAATTTTGTTGTAGATCAGCAACGTATCGCCGTCGGTCAGCAATTGCCCGCCCTCGATACCGATGCCGTTGCGAATAGTTACCAGACTTTTTTGCCGGTTGCTTGCAAATAAAAGCGTTACCCGCTCAGTATTTCCGGGTTCACTCACAATGGCCCGCCCTTCTCCCTTCACAGAATAAAGCTGATCCTTGTTATCAGGGATTTTACTGACAATCGATGCGGCATCAATACCGGCAGGCTGATAACTTTGATTAGCCAGCTTTTTAGATGTCGAGCAGGAGTAAAGAGTGATACTCAACAACAAGAAGCAAAATCGTAAAAAATGTGGTGAACTTTTTAAATGCATTGAGCCTTTTATGGTATCTGCTGATAAAATCATCCAGATGCAGGCAGGTGGAATCCCGAGGGTTCCCTGAGATATGCCCGGAGATATATCAGCTTGAACTATGCCTTTGGTAACATAAGAGTAATAAAACTATTCTCTTATAAAAAGTAATTTAAGCTTATTTTATCCATAAAGCATTTTTTTAAATTAAAAACGAGTACGAGCTTTTTTTATTTGTGGCGAAGGGCAAAAAATCAGTCAATGGCTTTCCGCCAGGCGTTCAGTCGCCCGAAAGCGTGCTCCATATGTGAGCCGTACCAGCTGAACCATTCACCCTCAACCAGCAATACTCGTGCTGAGGGACAGGCTTCCTCCACCTCACGAATATGTTTCTCCTTAAAGGGATAAGGCTCGCTGCTGAGCAGAATGAGATCAGGATTGAATGTTTTCAACTCATCCAATTCAAAAGTAGGATAACGATTTTGATCGCCAAAAACATTAACTAAGTTCCAGTGCCTCATTACATCATGAATGTACGTATCATTGCCAATTGTCATCCACGGATCTCTCCATATCATATAAACGGCCTCTAGTTTTTTGGTATGGGGACGCTCATCCAGCCGTTTTTGTATTCGGGTGATGAGGCGGTCGGCCTGCTTCGCAACATTCAGCTTTTCACCAATTTCATGAATGGTGATGAGTGCATCTTCAATGGTTTCAATTTCAGTCAGCTCAATTTCAAAATCATCCCCCAGCATTTCAATATCCTGCTGCCGGTTTTCTTCTTTATTTGCTATGATGAGATCGGGATCAGCATCATGAATCTTATCTAAGCGCGGATTTTTTGTCCCTCCTACGATGGGAATTTTCTGCACTTCATCTTTGGGGTGAATACAAAATCGCGTTCGTCCCGCGACTTGCTCTTGTAGTCCCAGATCAATAAGCAATTCTGTAAGGCTTGGCACAAGGCTTATGATGCGATTGTAATTTGGCATTTATTAGTTTAATTAATGGATGAAAAAATAAATTTAAACACCAGTTTCACCAAGTTACACAAAGAAGACACGAAGATACACAAGACCCCTTAGTGAAACTTCGCGCTTCTTTGCGGTCCTTAGTGCTATAGTTACCTAATATTTCAAAACTGCTTCACGATCGATTTCACCTGACGCCCATAACTACCGCCGAAAAGGTTCGTATGCACCAGCAGCGGATATAAGTTGTAGATATCCTTTCGTTTAGTAAATCCCGGTTGTAAGGGATAAGCCGATTCGTAAGCCCGGTAAAATTTATTTGAAAAACCGCCGAATAGGTGTGTAAAGGCGAGTTCGATTTCGCGATGTCCATAATAAACGGCGGGATCATAAACAGTGGCTCTCCCGTTTTCATCATAAAGATAATTGCCACTCCATAGATCGCCGTGGAGTAGGCTTGGCGGTTCTTCGGGAAAAATTTCCGGCAGCAACTCATACAGCGATTCAAAATGAGCAACAGTGTTTTCTCCCAGCTTTTTTGAATTCACCGCCATCTTTAACTGCGGCTGTATCCGCTCTTCAATAAAAAAACCAATCCACTTTTCGTGCCATGTGTTCGACTGTGAAAGGCGTCCGATATAATTGTCGTGATCAAGTCCGAACTGTTTTCCATGATGTCTGTGCAGTTCAGCCAAAGCCTCTCCAAATTTCGGGGCAGAACTTTGTTTAGGTTGTCCCTGCTCAATAAACTCCTGAACCAGGAAGCCAATTCCGGTTTCGGTTTCACCCGTTGCAAAAACTTCAGGAATTCTCAGTTCGCTATCTGCCCTTTTTAGCAGTTTTAGTCCCCGTTCCTCTTTTGAAAACATTTCGGCACCGGCCATTTGATTCCATTTCAAAAAACGGTTTTGGCCGTCTTTGAGTTTAATTCTGGCCGCTTCGTTGATACTGCCGCCTGAAACGCTCCTTACGGATTCGATGCTTATTCCCAGAGATTGCTGAACTTGCTGCTGAACTTCATCAGGTATCATTATCTTTATTTGATATGAGTTTCAAGTTCATCAAGCAGATGCTCGCAGCTTCGCTTTACGATTCTAAAGACGTTTTCGAAACCTTTCTGTCCGCCGGCGTAAGGGTCGGGAACTTCTCCGTGTTCGGGTTCAGGGTCAAACTCGCGTAACTGTCGCACTTTCTGCCCGTGTCCATCACCCGAAACCAGTTGGTTGATATTCGCCAAATTCTGATTGTCCATAGCGACGATCATATCAAAATAATCCAGATCAAAAGTTTTAAGCTGGCGGGCTTTTGAGTGAAGGGTAATGCCATTCCTGTTTGCTGTACTTTGACTATGACGATTAGCCGACTGCCCACTGTGATAGGCCGAGGTACCCGCCGAATCAACCTCAAAATAGGCTTCCAGCCCGCGTTCATTCACTAAATGTTGAAAAACACCTTCGGCCGTAGGGCTCCTGCAAATATTACCGAGGCAAACAAAACAAATTTTATAATGATTTTCTGTGGTGATGGGTTGATCAACAGTTATAAACATAATTTTTTGCTCTGAGTTAACATCAATAGTTCTTCCCCCTAAAATAAAAGAAAGAGATGCTTTATTAAAGCGTCTTAGTAAGAGGTTGACTAAATAAAGTTTCAAGTTATTCAGTCACTATTCTTAGAATTTCGTCAACAATGTAAAACTCAGCCGCAAAATGTGAATTGATGCGTTAAGAGTCGTATATTTGGTGCTCATTTATTTTTGACTGACAGATTATTTATGAAAGCTTGGCTGCCGTAAAGTCGGTAAAAAGTGGTATATTTAAAACTTTACAAAAGCCAATTGAGTATCAAAACGGCCTTTATGAGCAAAAAGTTTGAAGAAGTAAGACAATTAAATTTTTCGAAGATTGAAGTCGAAACCCTAAAGTGGTGGAAAAAGAATAACATCTTTGAAAAAAGCGTTTCCAGCCGCGAGGAGGGTATTCCGTTCACCTTTTATGAAGGTCCGCCTACGGCCAACGGCAAACCGGGTATTCACCACGTGATGGCCCGGACGGTAAAAGATATGTTCTGCCGGTATAAAACCTTGAAAGGTTTTCGTGTTGAACGGAAAGCAGGCTGGGATACTCACGGTCTGCCCGTTGAAATTGAGGTAGAAAAAGAACTGGGGCTCGAGGGACGTGAGCAGGTCGAAGAGTTTGGCGTTGCCGAATACAACGAAAAATGCCGCAACAGTGTGCTGAAGTACAAGGATCTGTGGGATAAGCTCACACGCCGCATGGCCTATTGGGTTGACTTGGACGATCCCTATATCACTTTTAAAAATGATTACATTGAATCCGTTTGGTGGGCGTTCAAGACGCTGTATGAAAAGGGACTGGTTTATAAAGGATACAAAATTCAGTGGTATTCACCGGGCAGCAATACGGTTTTGTCATCACATGAAGTGAGTTTGGGTTATGAAGAAGTACAGGATCCTTCCATCTTTGTAAAATTCAAGCTTGATACAGCCGATGATGTTTATTTCCTGGCGTGGACTACTACACCATGGACCATTATCTCAAATATGGCGCTGGCTGTGAATCCTGCGCTGGATTACGTTAAGGTTAAGATCTCTGAAGACGGCAGAACGGAGTATTACATCATGGCCAGAGATTGTATTGAAGATGCAATCGATCACGAATACGAAATCGTAGAGGAATACAAAGGCGAAGATTTGCTTGGCCGGACCTATGAGCCTGTTTTTGACTATGCACTGGAAGAATTTGACAAATCGGAAGCCTGGAAAGTGATTCCCGCTGATTATGTGACCACGGAAGACGGTACCGGGGTGGTTCACATCGCCCCGGCTTTTGGTGCCGAAGATTATGAAAACGCTATTGATAAAGGTATTCCGTTGTTTAACCCTATTGACCGGGACGGAAGATTTACGGATGAAATTGAGGAATTTGCTGGCGAATGGTTTAAAGATGCGGACAAAGGAATTTCGCGTGCCATTAAGGATAAAAACCTGATGTACAAGCATGAAACCTTCATTCACAATTATCCTTTCGACTGGCGAAAAGGCACTCCACTGATGCAGTTCCCGGTAGAGTCGTGGTTCATCAAAACCACCGATGTGAAGGACAAAATGGTCAGCTTCAATAAAGACATTAACTGGAAGCCGGAAAGCACCGGCTCGGGCCGATTCGGGACCTGGCTCGAAAATAACGTGGACTGGGCAATTTCGCGTCAGCGTTATTGGGGCTCGCCCATCCCGCTTTGGATTAGTGATAAAAATCCGGAACATATTGAGGTGATCGGCAGTATTGAAGAGCTGAAGAAAAAAGCAGGCCTTTCGGATGATGAAGAAATCGACCTGCATCGGCCGTATATTGATGAAATTACGTGGGAAGGTCCTGATGGTGGAACGATGCGGCGCATTCCTGACCTGCTGGATGTCTGGTTCGATTCAGGTTCCATGCCATTTGCCCAATGGCACTATCCTTTTGAAAATAAAGACAAGTTCAAAACTAATTTTCCGGCCGATTTTATTGCCGAAGGCGTAGATCAAACTCGTGGTTGGTTTTATACATTGCACGCGTTGGGGACGATGCTTTTTGATCAGCCGGCCTACAAAAACGTTGTTTCTAACGGTCTTGTGTTAGATGAAAACGGCAACAAAATGAGCAAGTCTAAAGGCAATGCTGTTGAACCGTTTGAAGTAATTCAGAAATACGGGGCCGATACGGTGCGCTGGTATATGATGAGCAATTCGTCGCCTTGGGAGAACTTGAAATTCAGTGAAACAGGCCTTCAGGAAACACAGCGCAAGTTTTTTAACACTATTGTGAATACCTATTCGTTTTTTGCTATGTACTCGAACATCGATGAGTTCACGTATTCGGGCACTTCATTTCCCTGTACTGATCGAACGGAAATGGATCGCTGGGTGATTTCACGTCTCAATACCACCGTGAAGCTGGTAGATGAATATTTGGATGAGTACGAACCCACGAAAGCGGCCCGCGCGATTGAAGAATTTGTAGAAGAATTGAGCAACTGGTACGTGCGAAGAAGCCGCCGCCGTTTCTGGAAAGAAGGCAAAAGTCTGAGCAAAACCGAAGCTTATCAAACACTATATGAGTGTCTGGTTGACCTGGCGAAATTGATGAGCCCTATTGCACCGTTTTTGAGTGAGTGGCTTCATCAACGGTTGAATGAGGTGACGGGACAGGATGAAGAATCGGTACATATTTCATTCTATCCTACGGTTGAAGAAACTGCCATCGATAAGCAGCTTGAGCACCGGATGAAACTGGCGCGGCAAATTTCCTCCATGGTTTTGAGTCTGCGCAATAAGATTGAAATTAATGTTCGTCAGCCTTTGGCGCGAATCATTTTACCAGTCAACAATGATGGGGAACGTCAGGCTATTGAATCGGTTGAGGAAATTATTTTGGATGAAGTTAATGTTAAGGAGATTCAATTTGTGGATGATGATTCGGGTGTCGTCCGCAAATCAGCCAAACCAAATTTTCCTGTACTTGGCAAGAAGCTGGGTAGTAAAATGAAGGCCGTGGCTTCGAAAGTCAGAGAGTTAACAACCGAAGAAATTACTAAATTCGAACAAACCGGTTCTATCGAACTGGATTTGGGTGATGATGGAAAAGTTCGCTTGGATCGTAATGGACTTGATATCAATCGAACCGGACTTGAGGGCTGGTCGGTTGAAACCGAAAACGGTTTAAGCGTAGCTTTGGATACTGAACTGAGTCCACAACTCGTTCAGGAAGGCTTAGCGCGTGAGTTTGTGAATCGTATCCAAAACATGCGTAAAGAGGCCGATTTTGATGTTGTTGATCGTATTACGATTGGCTTTAAAGGCTCAGAATTACTTGAAGAAGCTGTTGGTAATATGGAGGAATATATCAAGAGTGAAACGCTGGCCGAAGAAATTGCAACACATGAACTTGAAGTATCAGATTTTGTGAAAACCTGGGAAATAGGTGATGGAGAATCCACTATTTCTATTCGAAGAAACCCTAATTAAGAAAATGAACTAATATGGCAGCAGTAAAGAAAAATCCTACAAATGGAGATCGTGTTTCTCCATATTCTGATGAGGAACTGGAATATTTCCGTTCCATTATTCTAAAAAAACGTGAAGAGGCAGAACAGGAACTGGAATCACTCCAGAATTCATTACGGGACAGTATGGAAAATGCTACGGATGAGTCGGCTTATTCGTTTCATATGGCCGATGCCGGTACCGATGCCCAGGAGCGTGAAAAAACGTATATGCTCTTTAACCGGACGAAAAAGTTTATTCGTTACCTGAATGACGCTCTCAAGCGTATTGATAATAAAACATACGGTGTGTGTAAGGTGACCGGGAAGAAAATTTCTAAAGGCCGTTTAGAGGCTGTTCCGCATACGCAATTAAGTATTGAAGCGAAACTGAAGCGTCGTTAAGTCAATTAATTTTCCTATAAACCGAACATTTCGTTGAATAGTAAAAAAATTACGGCTCTTGCACTTCCAATTATTATTGTAGTCATCTTAGACCAGATCACCAAACATTGGATTCGTCTTTCTCCAGACTTGCAAGATTGGGAGATTATTCCCGGCTGGCTGGCTTTTCACTATACTCAAAATCCGGGTATGGCACTGGGCATGCAATGGGCTTCGACCGAAGTAATTAGCGTAGTAGCTATCGTTGCTACGCTGGGCATTTTTACCTATGTGATGTATAACCGGGAAGAAGCCACGGTTGGGTATTTGACTTGTATGGGACTGGTATTGGGAGGTGCCCTCGGAAATATTATCGACCGCCTGGTGATGGCCAAAATAGGCGAATATGGTGGCGTTTTAGAAGGGCATGTAATTGATTTTATTCATTTTACTCTCAATATAAACGGTTGGCCTGTTTTCCCCTATATTTTTAATGTTGCGGATATAGCCATAAGTGTAGCCATCATCTCTATGCTGATCTTTCATAAAAGGATTATGCCTTTCGAGAGCGAGAAAGCCGGGGAAAAGGAGGAAAGAGAGACGAATTTGAGACCTTGAAGAGGCTAAGTAACAGAAAGGAAATAATGTAGGACGGGCATCTTGCCCGTTTCGTAGGATTTAAAAACGACTGTGATTTTAAAAGTTAAGAGAATATTCCTGATTCTGTTTCAGCGCTAATTTCCTTAAAGAATGAACAAGTTAAATCCGTCTTGATCTTTGGTTACTTTTGGACAAGTTCAGCGCCTACTGGGCTGATCGAGTCAAAAGTGATAAAGGAAGGGTACTGAAAAAAATAAAGAGAATTATCATCTGATCCACTCATTGCAGAACAAGGATTAACGATTGAAGATTTTAGATCTGATTGCCCTTTTACATCCTAGATCTCAAATCGTTAATCCTTGCTCTTAAATCACCACCTTCCTCATTGTGGTAAGCTGTCAGGCTTAGATCTTCTCCCTGTCGGGCAAGATGCCCGACCTACAAGTCATCACTCCTCAATAATACTATCTAAAAACTTGGGGCTGTGGGGATCAAGTTCATCCAGCTCCAGTTCGTGTCCCAACTTATCACGCTTGGTTTTTAAGTAGCGAACATTTTCGGGATAAGCACCCACTTCGATAGGAACGCGCTCAACCATTTCGAGTCCAAAGCTTTTGAGCCCTACGCGTTTAACCGGGTTGTTTGTCATTAAACGCATCTTAGAAATCCCCAGGTTACGCAAAATCTGAGCGCCTACACCATAATCACGGTGATCGGGTTCAAAGCCGAGAGCTTCGTTGGCTTCAACCGTATCCATGCCTTTTTCCTGTAATTTATAAGCTTTAAGCTTGTTGACTAACCCGATACCGCGGCCTTCCTGGTTCATGTACAGCACCACACCTTTGCCTTCTTTTTCAACATGCAACAACGCTTGATGCAATTGTTCTCCGCAATCACACCGTTTGGAACCAAAAATATCTCCTGTAAGACAGGATGAGTGAACACGTACCAGTACGGGATCATCTTCATTCCATTCACCCTTGACCAGCGCCAGATGGTGATCTCCGGTGAGGCGTTCTTCAAAAGCATGCAGGGTAAAATCGCCATAAATAGTAGGCAGATTTACAGTTACAAGCTTACGCACCAGCGACTCATTTTTCATTCGGTAGGCAATGAGGTCTTTGATGGTGATGAACTTCATATTAAACTCTTCGGCAATCTTCACAAGATCGGGTACGCGCGCCATCGCACCGTTATCTTTCATGATCTCGCAGATAATGCCCGCCGGTTTTAGTCCCGCAAGACGCGCTAAATCGATAGCCGCTTCAGTATGTCCCGCGCGACGAAGTACGCCGCCGTTAGTTCCGATAAGCGGGAAAACATGTCCCGGGCGACGGAAATCACCCGGTAAAGACTCTTTTTTAATAAGCTCGGTGATGGTGTTGGAACGATCAGCCGCAGAAATGCCCGTGGTGGTCAATTCCTTATGATCGACAGAAACCGTAAAGGCCGCCTCATCAGGATCAGCACCGTCGGTAACCATGTAGTCGAGGTTCAGTGAATAAGCTTTTTCACGGGTGATGGGAACACAGATCAGACCGCGCCCGTACTTTGCCATCAGGTTGATAGCTTCGGGTGTTGCCTTTTCGGCCGCCATTACAAAGTCGCCTTCATTCTCGCGGTCTTCATCATCGGCGACAATAACTATGCGGCCCTGCTTGATGTCTTCAATAGCCGATTCAATACTATCAAAACGAATTTCTGCGGACATAAAAAGAATTTAAAATTGTCTATTTTTGATTAGGATTTACATCCGTAATAGCACTTTTCTTAAAACGCGCCTTCACGCCGCTGTCGATTTCCGCAAGTACAGTGTCATCGTCAACTGTTTTAACCTGGGCAATCATTCCTCCCGATGTGACGATTTTGTCACCCTTTTTGAGGTTATCAACCATGGTTTGGATTTCTTTCTGACGCTGCTTTTGGGGACGAATAATGAAAAAATAAAAGATGCCAAAAATGGCTCCCAGAAAAATCAGGTTCATCCATCCTGCCTGTTCAGGGGATCCCATTAAAAAAAGTGCTGAATTAAACATGAAATAATAAAATTAAGTTACTGAGTCTACGAAAAAAACTATTATGTCATGCTGAACTTGTTTCAGCATCTTTAGTTGATTGTTCTTTAAAAGCAGTTAATAAGTTTTCTGCTTACAGACCCTGAAATAAATTCAGGATGACATGTCTTTTTTCAAAGGCTCCTTACATTAAAATAGCTTCTAAAGATACCATTTTTACAGAACAATTGTTTAGAATTTCGAATGATGAAAGGCCAGACTTCGTAATTCATCATTTCTTGCCCGATATTCTGTGATTCTATATAAAAGTCCTCTTGGCGAAGGGGATTTAGGGGATTGCCAAAGGGATTATCTATTATAAAAGGCTTTGCTGTGAGGGAGTTGTGCCATAGATATCCCTTCGGGGCACCCCCGAAGGGTTCGGAACAGAGCTGGAAGGTTTTCTCCGTGTCCCCCTTCGTGCAACTCTGTGAAATAGTTGGATCAATCCTTACATCAACTCAAATTGTTAATTTAACTATTCTCTATGAAACCTCTTTCCCGATGAAGCATAATCCTTCAGGATCTCAGCAACCTTAAATCGAGGCCCGTACTTTTGCTCATAATCTTCCAGCTGTCGGACAATCTCATCCGTTCCTTCCTGCTCAATATATCGAAACGGACCGCCGAGAAAAGGCGGGAAACCGAGTCCAAGTACAGCTCCCAAATCACCGTCTGTCGGATTTTGCAAGATTTCTTCCTGCAAGCACCAAGCCGCTTCATTCACCATCGTCAAAACCATCCGTTGCTGCACTGTTTTGGGTTTGAATAACTTTCGGTCGGACCCGCCAAAGAACTTATAAATCTCTTTATTCGGCTCTTTTTTCTTCGTTTTTGAGCCTTCCTGTTCATACCGGTAAAATCCTTTCTTGTTCTTTTTGCCTTTGTAGCCGTTTTCAAGAAGTTCAGTTGGTTTTCGGTTGGGATTTACCCCGCGCCCAGCAAAAAGATCACTCAGCACTTCTGTGATATGAGCTGCAACGTCAATACCCACTTCATCAAAAAGAGCCGCCGGTCCCACAGGAAAGCCGAACTGTTTCATGTACTCATCCAGCTCCTCGATTGAAATTCCTTCTTCCAGCAGCATCAGCGCTTCATTCATAAAAGGGGCTAGAATGCGGGTAGTGTAAAAACCGGGGCCATCATTGACTACAATAACATACTTGCCTTGCCGAATACCTACTTCGCGAGCGGTAGCTGTAACCCAGTCAGCGGTTTGATCGGTGACAATGATTTCGAGCAGCGGCATTTTTGGGACTGGTGAGAAGTAATGCATTCCCACCACCTGCTCCGGGCGGGCGGAAGCTTCTGCAATTTTGTGAATGGGCAGGGATGATGTATTGGTAGCAAAAATACACTTTTCGGGAATGGCTTTTTCCACTTCTTTGATGACGGATTGTTTGATATTCAGGTCTTCGAAGACTGCTTCAATCACTAAATCCACATTTTTAAAGCTATCATAATTGGCTGCAGGTGTCACGAGTCCGGCAGTACGATCACGCTCAAAAGAAGATATAATTCGCTTTCTTCTCTTGTTTTCAAGGTTATTCCAGATGCTCTTTTTGCCGCCCGCCGCTGCCTCTAGGTCCTGATCTTTCAGTAAAACCCGATAGCCATTGTTGGCGCTGACATCAGCAATACCGGAACCCATCAACCCCGCACCCAGTACCCCGATTTTTTTAACCTCAACGGCTTTATCCTTTAGCGGATTTTTCTTAGCTGCCTGCATGGCAAAAAACAAATTCACCATCGCTTTGGATTCTTTCGTAGCAGCTAGTTTTCCGAAATTTATCGATTCGAGGGCAAGCCCGGCACTCAGTCCTTTTTTGTAGCCTTCTTCCACACAATCAATAATTTTAGCCGGAGCGGGATAGTTGCCTTTTGATTTCGATGCGGCGCGTTTTCGGGCTTGGGAAAAAATAATACTCCGTCCCGTACCTGTACTTTCAAGTAATTTTTGAGTCATGCTTCGTTTATCTTTCCGCTTGAACCGGCCTTCCTTTATTTTGCGAATAGCCGATTTAGCGGCGGTAAGAAGGGCATCTTTGTGAACCAATTCATCAACAAGCCCCAGTTTGTAAGCTTTTCGCGGATAAATGTTCTTTCCCGTCAGTATATAGGTGAGGGCGTTTTGAATGCCGATCAGGCGTGGCAAACGCTGAGTGCCTCCACCGCCGGGCAGAAGTCCCAGCTGTACTTCGGGCTGGCCCATCACCGTTTTAGGATGTTCTGAAGCTACGCGATAATGACAGGCCATAGCAACTTCGAGCCCTCCGCCGAGACATGAACCGTGAATAGCTGCGATTACGGGAATATTTAAATATTCCAGATTCAGCAACAGTTCATTGCCGGTTTGACTCAACTCCTGAATTTCATCAGGTGCTTTTTTATTTTTGAGCATCTCCACATCAGCTCCGGCAATAAAATTATTCTCTTTGCCGCTGATAAGAATAATTCCTTCAACCGAATTTTTGTACGTCTCTTGAAGCAGTTCTTCAAATTCAGTGATGAGCATTTCATTCAGCTTGTTCACTTTTTCCCCGGGCTGGTCGAGAGTGACGATTAAAATGTTGTCTTCTGTTTCGGTTGATAAGTAGTTCATAGTTTTATTTCTGTTTTTGGTTATGTCTGTAGCCATCCCCTGCGCCCCCTTCAAAGGGGGAATATTATTCCGCTGATGAAATCATCGGATTTAGCTATAGTCTGTTAAAACTGTGTAGATGGATTTAGATGGCCGTGAAAACAAGTTCTGAATTATTGAAAATAATTCAATAAGTGTCCCCCTTCGAAGGGGTTCGGGGGATGGCCTTGGACCTTCTTCGATTCAGTATCAGAATCGCTCCAGAACAATTGCATGCCCCTGTCCGCCGGCGGCACAAGCTGTAACCAGGGCAAGGTTCCCGTCTTCGTGATGCAGCCGGTTTGCGGCGGTAGTTACGATCCGCACACCAGTGGACCCAAACGGATGCCCAAGCGACAGTGACCCGCCCCAAAGATTGAATTTATCCATTGGTACTTCACCTACTTTTTTATCGCGGGCTAGATGTTCTTTGGCGAATTTATCTGAATTCAGGGCTTTAAGCACTGACAGAATTTGTCCCGCGAAGGCTTCGTGAAATTCAAAAACATCAATATCGGAAAGCTTCAATCCCATCATATCAAGTACTTTTGGCGTAGCGTAGGCAGGGCCCAGCAGCAACTCATTTTCCGGGTCTTGGGCAACGTAAGTATACTTGCGTAGATACGCTTTGGGCTTTAACCCTAAATTTAAAGCCGTTTGCTTTTCCATAATCAATGAAGCTGAGGCGCCGTCGGTCAAAGCGGATGAATTTCCTGCCGTAACAGTTCCATGTGGTTTAATGAAAGCGGGTTTCAGTTTGGCCAGCTTTTCCATGGAGGTATCTTCGCGAAATACATTATCACGGGTGATAGCATCAAAACCCGGGGGCACGGCAGCCGGTAATAATTCATCATCAAGCAGTCCCTCATTGGTAGCTTTGGCGGCTAAATGATGCGAGCGCAGTGCATATTCATCCTGTTCTTTGCGGGTGATTCCGAAGTGGGCTGCCATGCGGTCGGCACTTTCGCCCATGGTTTCTTTGGTAGAAAATTCAGATATGGAAGGAATTTCCGGAAGCAAATCAGAGGGACGCAACCCTTTAAAAAAGCGGAGATAATCAGTGGGAGATTTATACTTACGAGTCTCCAACAGTTTTTTACGAAAGCGTTTTCGAAAACGGATGGGAATATCAGACATCGTTTCCGTTCCTCCGGCTAAGATGATCTTTGCCTGCCCCAATCGAATCAGATCAATTGCACTGGTGATGGCTTGATTGGATGAAATGCAGGCCATAGCTATGGTGTGAGCGGGTACAGAGTTGGGAATGCCTGCTCCGAGTGCCGATTCACGAGCTACATTGCTGGTATTCACATCCTGAATGACATTCCCGAAAATGACGCGGTCAAGATCATCACCGTTAATGGGCGAGCGTCCTATCAATCCCTGGATGGCCATCCTTCCCAAATCATAAGCCATAAGGTTTTTGTAACCCGTACCGGAGCGCTGGAAAGGCAAGCGGCCGCCATCAACAATTACCGCTTCATTCAATTTATTTGTCGATTTATCAGCCATAGCAACAGTATTTTAATGTTGAATTACTATAAAGATGATTGAAAACAACAGATAAGTCAAGATAAAGTTAACAGTGTTAACCTACATAAAAAATTCATTACAATTCAATAAAAATTAAAGGCAGAAATGTTTTGTGTGAAAAGAGAATATCCGTATATTTGTGCTCTCTTAAAATGGGTGGTTAGCTCAGTTGGTTCAGAGCACCTGCCTTACAAGCAGGGGGTCATAGGTTCGAATCCTATACCACCCACAGAAAATCAGAAGGACAGTTTCGAAAGGAACTGTCCTTTTTTTGTTTTATGGAGTATAGAGCTTCTATTATTAAGGCACATACAAAATATTTTTTGTTTTTTTTCGAGTAGATGTACAAGTTTGACAAAAACTAAAAGCAGGGAAAATGGAAGAAAAAGTAGATTTAACCGAAGTTATAAACAAAAGCATTGAAAATTTAAAGCTATCTAATGTGCCAAACCCTATTTATGGTAAAAAGTTGTTCTTTTTTGACGAGTGTGTAGGCCCAAAATATGAGCGAAATCAACTTTTAGGGTACTTAGGAGCCTTTTGTTCTTTCACCAAATTAACCAGTGAAATTGATATTTGTGTGATTCCTTTTGCATCATGGCAGCGTGTACTTGAAAATGAATGTGATGAAATAACTAAAGAGCTAATCTCTAAATTAGAGGTAAAGGATGAGCAAACGGGTAGAACATCAAATTTAATTCCCAATACTTTTATTCTTCCAGAAAGCTTTTTGTTCAAATATATTGAAGATAATCTTTTAGTTGATGATGATGTGAAGGCTAAACAGTTTGAAAGAATAGATTTCTCTCTTGTAAATAACTAGTAGTAAGTAACTTTTAATGAATAAGTTAGTTTAAATTTCTGTTGGGGGCGGGGGTAGTATGAGGTTTATATCATTAGATTTTGAAACTGCTAACAGAGAACGTGGAAGCGTTTGTCAAGTAGGTTTAGCAATATTTGAAAAGGGTTCGTTGGTTGAATCAAAATCTTGGTTAATTAAGCCTTACAATAATTATTTTGATGATATCAATAAACATATTCATGGTATCACAGAACAACATGTCGTTAATTCTCCTTCTTGGAATGATATTTGGCCAGAAGTAAACAATTACATTAATAATTCACTGATCATTGCTCATAATGCAAGTTTTGATATCAGTGTTTTACGACATGTATTGGATATTCATTCAATAAGATATCCTACCTTAGATTATATATGCAGTTATTTGTTGGCTAAAAATATTTGGAATGATCTTCTTTCCTATAAATTGAGTTATTTAGCTAAAATATTTAAAATTGATCTCAATCATCATGATGCTCTTTCAGATGCTATAGCTGCTGGTAAAATTTTATTGAGGGGAATGGAGGCTTTAAATGTTTCAAATTATAAGGAGCTTCAAGAAAAATTATGCCTAAGACCAGGATCAGTGTATGAAAGGAGTTATATAACACCACAGATTAAAAAAATTATAGATGATATAGAAGAGCCTCAATTAGAGGTGAACGATGGCAATAATCCTTTTAAAAATAAAACCATTGTTTTTACGGGTGCATTAGGTTATTTAACACGAAAAAGAGCAAAAAAATTAGTGGAGAGATGTGGAGGTATAACTAAGACTTCAGTAAGTAAAAAAGTTGATATACTTATTGTCGGAGAGGCAGATATCGAAAAATATGGAGAAGGCTATAAAACTAATAAACTCAAGAAAGCAGAAAAACTATTGAGGAAGGGACATAAAATAGAGTTAATTGGGGAAAATGATTTTTTAAGCTTTTGCCATTGGGCAGAAGATAAAGTTTCCTTATAGCATTCAAAGCAGTCGATACAACAACGGGTGGCAAAATCCGTTTATGAACTGAGTTAAACTCTATATAATAAAAAACTTATTACTGATGAAGCAAGTAAAAGAAAAGTCAGAATATAATTCACTCACTCCCGAAGAAGAGAGAGTCATCATCCATAAAGGCACCGAAGCGCCTTTTTCAGGAAAATATAACGACAATAAAGAGGCCGGGCTTTATTTGTGTAAAAGGTGTGATGCGCCTTTGTATAAATCACAGGATAAGTTTCAATCTCATTGCGGATGGCCAAGCTTTGACGATGAGATTGAGGGAGCTGTAGAGCGTGTTCCCGATGCAGACGGCAGACGAACGGAAATTATCTGTGCGAACTGCAAGGCTCATTTAGGACATGTTTTTGAAGGAGAGTATCTAACAGACAAGAACATCAGGCATTGTGTTAATTCTATTTCTCTGAAGTTCGTTTCCAAAGAAAATTAGGGAGATTCCCATTAAAACGAGGTAAGTTGGTCCGCCTGCTTAAATTTCTTTAATTTTAACAGAATTTTTTGGATGTTTGTTACGTTATGTAACAAAAGGGAATATAAAAACACGGTGTTATGGCTGAAAAAGTTAAGAAGTTCGAAGAAATGATAGAAAACCCTACGGCTCATCAGTTAAAGTCGTATTACGATGCCAAAGAAAAGGCTTGTTTGGACGCAATGAAATCATCACAATCAAAAAATCCCCATAATAAAGGATCGAATTTAGCTGATTTTTGGGATTACGTTTACCAGCAGTTTTATGAAATACAGTAATTGCGTCTAAAAAGGGATTGAATGAAAACCTGTGGAAATCTTTTCACAGGTTTTTTTATTTATAGACCTGTAGGAAGCAGTTTTTCAAGGACTCCTTGTAGTAATTCTCCAACAATCTTAACTATTTTTATGGAAAATCAGCCGCCCGTTGTAAAGCAGTCGATACTGGATGAAGTTCTTTACGGTCTTCATCAACCGCAAAAGCAGTTATCCAGTAAATTTTTTTATGATGAACGGGGTTCTGAGCTGTTTGAAAAAATTACAGGGTTGAAAGAGTATTATCCAACCCGCACCGAAATGATGATTCTAAAGAATAATCTGGGTGAAATTTCAGATTTAATTGGTCCCAAAGCCATGCTCATCGAGCTGGGCAGCGGAAGCAGTACAAAAATCCGGCTCCTGTTAAAGTCATTGCCTGAACTGGCAGCCTATGTGCCGGTTGATATCTCCCAAAGCTATTTAAGAAAGGCAGCCCGGCAACTGCAGACAGATTTTCCCGATTTGTTTATCAAGCCGGTTTATGCCGACTATACTAAGCATTTCAGCCTGCCGCCGATTGATGCTGATTATAAAAGAGAGCTTGTTTTTTATCCCGGTTCAACTATCGGTAATTTTCATCCCGATAAGGCCCGCGAGTTTTTAAAGACTATAGCGTCACTGACTGAAAAAGATGCTGCAATGCTCATCGGGGTTGATCTCAAAAAAGACAAACAAGTGCTCGAAGCAGCTTATAACGATGCTAAAGGTATCACAGCAGCTTTTAATAAAAATATATTGCTACGGTTAAACCGGGAGATAGGTGCTGATTTTGATGTCGATAGTTTTCGGCATCGCGCGTTTTATAATGAAGGAGAGGGACGGATTGAAATGCATCTCTTTTCAAAAAAAGAACAGGAAGTCCAAATAGGGGATGAATCTTTTCACTTCACAGAAGGAGAATCTATTCACACCGAAAATTCCTACAAATATTCCCTGGATGATTTTAAAAAACTGGTAAGCGAATGGTTTTCGGTAGGAAAAGTTTGGACGGATGAGAAAGGATGGTTTTCACTTCAATATTTAATCAAAAAATAAGCCTGTTATTGCACAAAGTTACACAAAGGAGGCACAGCGAAAAACCTAAGATTTTAATATTTAAAAAAGAAAATCTAGGTCGGCTTGTCGAAAGGGGAACACTTTTTCAGCTTGAAATTTTAATTAAGCTACACCGTTGAAGTATTCACTTTTTCATAAAAACCAACTGAACTATGATGAAACTTTTTCGAATGGAATCCGACAATCAAACAGCTTCGCCCTTAAGAGCCATCTTTTTTATAGTTATTGTATTGTTGGTTATCGGTTCATTCTTTCTGCAAATGAGCCTTGGCCATTGTCCCGTGCCGTAAAAACTTAACATCCAGATGACTAAGGCTTAAAAAGCCAAAATCTGTTCCAGTTCCCGGTTTTGATAATAATGCCGCCCCTTAATCTGCTTCTTTTCAAGTACACCCATTTCTGTTAACTCATTCAGATAATTTCGTGCCGTGTTTTCCGCATAAATTCCTGCCGTTGTTAAGTGACTTACTTTCGTAAATGGCTGGGTGAAAATGGTATCTATTAACTGTCCGGGCCGCTGGAAATTCTTCTCAGTCTCTACTGCTTCCAAGACGGCCTCTTTGGCAGCAAGTAAATCATTCACTTTTTGATAGGTCAGTCGCGCTGTTGATTCTACAGCCCTCAACATATAGAGTAGCCACCCTTGCCAGTCGCCTCGTTGCGAAATGGCCGCCAGCCGGTCGTAATACTCATTTTTATGTTCGATGATATATCGGCTCAGATACAAAATGGGCAGTTCAAGCAGTCCCGATTGGGTGATGTAATGGATATTCATAATTCGTCCTGTGCGCCCGTTTCCATCCCGGAAAGGGTGGATGGCCTCGAACTGAAAATGGGCAATCGCCATTTTTAGCAAAGGTTCGGCGGGTGGGATGGAATCATCATTCAAAAACTCAATAAGGTTACTGAGCTTGCTTTTGAGTACATCCTTACCCTTTGGCGGAGTATAAATTCGTTTCCCGGCGTTAGGCCCGCTGCCGCCCTGTCGAATATAGGTTTGGGCAAAAGGGGGACGAATGCCATCAAGCGTTTCCTTAATTTCCCGGTAAAGCTTTACAAAATAATCGATATCAAACTGCCCGTTATTTTGTAGATATTCATAGCCCCGCCAGATAGCTTCGCGGTAACGTAACACTTCTTTAGTAGAGCCGGAGACGGTATCATCAAATTTGTGGTCGCTGAATGCCTGGTACAGATCATCATCGGTGGTAAACACGTTTTCGATGGCACTCGAATCTTTAGCCTCCTGCAATGTAATCGCGTTAACCAGTAATGCCGGATTAGGAATGGCCACACTGCGTCCCGCCAACAGCGCCAGAGCTTCTTTCGCTTTCCCTAACTGCTCATAGATTTCAACTGTCTTGTACAGTTCTTCATTAAGAGGCAGAAGCGGCAGGTCATTCCATGGTACATTGCGATCAGGGTTGACTGTATAAAGCGGTTTGACAGGCATTAAATAATTCCACTTTTAATGTTTGACTACGGTTTTGACCCCAACATAACGTTTTTTTATCAAAGGTACATTAAAAATATTAAAAATTAATGTATGATCGTATTTTTGACATTAAAGGATAGGCGGTTATAGTAAGCGTACATTAATTTTGGAATAAAAGAATGCATTACCTGTTACTTCATTACCCTTGCCAGTAAGCGATGATAAATCATTACACCTACATTATCGAAGCTTATTTAAACAAGCTTTAAAATTTTAACGCTCTGATTTATCAGGGACTAAAGATGGGGAATAAAATGTGATGGATGAATCGCCACTAAATGATCTGCATTTTTTCAGCGAAGTATGAAGTGAAATCGCGAAGATCTTCGGCCATGCCTTCTTCTTCAGTAGCGTTCTGAAAGGTATCGGCCATTGTTAACAGGGTTTGATGGAAGAAAATCTTCATTTCATCCCGTGTCATTTCTTTGGTCCACAAATCCAGTCGCAGGGTATCTTGTTTTTCGGGGTCCCACATAGATAGCAGCATCGCCCTGCAGTTGGCGATTCCTTGTCCGTCTTTATCTGTCGCGTTCCAGTCGATAGATGTCGGAACATCTTTTTCATCTAATTCGACTGTAATATTGATATCTTTTTTCTTTTTGCTCATAAATTTTTCTTAAAAACTTTTGTCTAATGTGTAAATCACATGGTTTAAAAGGGAGTTAAAATCCTGCTTTATGTAGATCGAGATTATCTCGATAAGCAACCTTTTTTCTCGACATGAATATCGGGCTACAACTGTTATAAAAAAGCCCCAACCGGTTAGCGATTGAGGCTTTTAAATTTAAGGTTTTTTGCCATTAATTATATTGTTCAATTAACCGCTAAGGCGCAGGGTTACGCAAGGGACGCAGAGAAATTGGATATTTTATCCTGCGTATTCTTCGCGCTCTCTGCGGTTCACTTTACATTAATACCGATAATGCGCCGGCTTGTAAGGACCGCCTTTGGGTACATCAATATACTCAGCTTGTTCATCGCTCAGTTCTTCAAGTTCCACACCTATTTTGGAGAGGTGAAGGCGGGCTACTTTTTCATCCAGATCTTTGGGCAGCACGCTTACGTCGAGATCGAAATCTTCAGGACGATTCCAAAGAGCGATTTGTGCCAATGTTTGATTAGTGAAACTGTTAGACATTACGAATGACGGGTGCCCGGTGGCGTTACCGAGATTCATCAAACGTCCTTCCGAAAGCAGGATGATTTCTTTACCATCTTCTAGTGTAAACACATCAACCTGCGGCTTGATAGTATCGCGACTGGAATTTTCTTTCAGCCAGGCGACATCAATCTCATTATCGAAGTGACCGATATTACCGACAATCGTTTTGTCTTTCATCATCTTAAAATGACGGCCTTTAATGATATCTTTATTTCCCGTAGCCGTAACCACCATATCGGCTTCTTTAATCGCATCATCCATTTTCTTCACTTCATAGCCCTCCATGGCAGCTTGCAATGCACAAATAGGATCGATTTCCGTAACAATCACTCGTGCACCGGCACCGCGGAGTGAAGCGGCTGAACCTTTACCCACATCACCATAACCTGCTACAACGGCTACTTTCCCGGCCATCATAACATCGGTAGCACGACGAATGGCATCTGAGCAAGATTCGCGGCAGCCATATTTATTATCGAACTTCGATTTGGTTACAGAATCATTCACATTGATAGCGGGTGCGCCTAATGTGCCTTCTTTGGCCATTTTATAGAGACGATTAACGCCGGTGGTAGTTTCCTCAGAAATACCGTTGATCCCCTTCAGCAGTTCGGGATACTTTTCATGAACCAGCTGGGTGAGGTCTCCGCCGTCATCCAAAATCATGTTAAGCGGCTTATCATCTTCGAAAATGAGGGTTTGTTCAATACACCAGATGTACTCTTCCTCGGTTTCCCCCTTCCAGGCATAAACGGGAACACCTGCCTCGGCAATGGCAGCGGCAGCATGATCTTGAGTTGAAAAAATATTGCACGATGACCATTGTACTTCGGCTCCGAGCTCAACCAGTGTTTCAATGAGCACGGCCGTTTGAATGGTCATGTGTAGGCAGCCCGCAATTCGCGCTCCTTTCAGAGGCTGCTGATCAGCATATTCTTCACGAAGCGCCATCAGTCCGGGCATTTCAGCTTCAGCCAGATGAATTTCTTTTCGGCCGTAATCAGCCAGTCCAATATCTTTTACTTTATACGGTAACTTTTCTTTTACCTTCTGTGCCATAAAATCAGTTTTTAACTATGTTAAATTTCAATTCTAAAATACGGTTTTAAATAACTTCGTTCCACTTCAAACGTGAGACCTGAGATATCAGAGGTGTTTCACGTCTCACTCCTCACGTCTGCATGCTCTTCAATGATCTGTTTGATCATTTTATAGTCTGCCTGGGGCCCTGCAGTGCCCATCGACTTCTTGATGAAGTTTCCTTCAGCATCAACAAAAACTTTATATGGAATTCCCTGCACGCCTAACTTTTTGTGAAGATCGTCGGAATCCATAAGCCAGATAAAATCATAATCATGCTCGCTGGCAAAAGACCGCGCATCTTCTACCGTATCAGTAAAGCCGGGAGTAACGGCCAGCACTACAAATTTATCGGGATAGGCTTCCTGCAATTTTTGAAGAGTCGGGAAACTTGCCAGGCAGGGCTTACACCAGGTTTCCCAAAAATCAATCATCACTACCTTGCCTTTAAAATCAGAAATAGGAACCGGATTTCCTTCGAGATCGGTAAATACTGCTTGTTCAACAAATTCTGCGGGGGTGTTCGGCACCGGTTTTTCTTTGGCCTGTGCTTCTTCGGGAGGAGTTTCAGAAGAGTTACATCCTGCAAATAAAATGCAAGCAAATAATAATACCGTAAATCTTTTTAATAGGTTCGCTGTCATCCTTTTCTGAGATTAATTTTGAAAGTTAATATACAAACATTCTTACCCTGTTCTTATTGCCGCAAGATAATGATTTTATGAGGAAGTATCTGCCCTTTCGAGTTTAAATTTCATTCATATTCTCTTGATTGATGTCGCTTTTTTTATATTTTAGGCGGCAATAACTGACTTTAGCAATTTCAAAGCATGACATACGATTTTACCATAGTCGGAGCAGGTATTGTGGGTTTATCCACGGCTTACAAACTTTCGGCTGCTTTTCCCGATTTAAATATTCTCGTTCTTGAAAAGGAAAACAAAATTGCGGCCCACCAAACGGGGAACAATTCGGGGGTGATACATTCAGGAATTTACTACGAACCCAATAGCTACCGCGCTAAGAATTGTGTCGATGGCCGTCATCAACTTGTTGATTTTTGCCATAAGCATGATGTTGATTATGAGATTTGCGGTAAAGTGATTGTCGCTGGTGAAGCAAATGACATTCCCAGGCTTAATGAAATTCTTGAGACCGGAAAAATCAATAAAATTGAAGGCATCAAAAAAATTGATGCGAAGGAACTTGCTGAAATTGAGCCTTATACCGCCGGGGTCGAAGCCATTTATGTGCCTTGTTCGGGCATCGTTGATTTTGTTGGTGTTTGTGAAAAGTTAAAAAGACTGGTTGAAGAAAAAGGAAACAATGTAAGCTGCGGGCAAGAAGTCAAAAACATCACCCGAAACAGTGGCGAATTAACGGTTGATACGAAAAGAGATCGTTTCAAAACTAAATTTTTGATCAACTGCGCGGGGCTTTACAGCGATCGGGTAGCGCAATCGGCAGGTGTTCGTCCGGATATTCAAATTGTGCCATTTCGAGGGGAATATTTTGAACTCAAGCCCGAAGCCCGCCGTTTTGTAAAAGGGTTGATCTATCCCATGCCCAATCCTGAATTTCCGTTTCTCGGAGTTCACTTTACCAAGATGGTTAGCGGCGCTATTGAATGCGGGCCCAACGCCGTTTTTGCTTTTAAGCGTGAAGGCTACGATAAAATCTCTTTCAATCTGAATGAAACTATTGAAACCCTCAATTTTCCGGGATTTTGGAATCTGGCAAAAGAACACTGGAAAATGGGTCTTGATGAGTATTACCGGTCATTTTCAAAGAAAGCGTTTGTAAAGCAGCTCCAGAAGTTGATTCCTTCCATCAGGCCGGCTCATCTCAAAAGAGCGCCATCGGGCGTGCGGGCAATGGCACTTCAACCGAATGGCGAAATTTTGGATGATTTTCATTTCGAAGTTACCCGGAATGAAATACACGTGCTCAACGCCCCGAGTCCCGCCGCCACCGCAGGACTTGCCATTGGCGATGAAATTGTAAAACGAGCTGAGAAAGCTTTCCTATAGGAACGCGGATTAAGCGGATGAAAGTGATTTGCACAGATAATTTTTTTTATTCTCATCTGTGATAATCTGCCAAATCCGTTCTATCCGCGTTCTAATAGAGCCAAATCCAATAAAAAAAGCAGCCCCGGTTATGAGGCTGCTTTTTAATGCCGAAGTATAAGGCGATTAATTTCAGTTTACATCCCAGAAAATGGGAGTGCTTACTTCATCTCCGCCTATATTGTTTGCGGCTTGTTCCCATTGTGCCGTATTCAGGTTTTGTTCGGTTACGGGATAGGTAAAACGAAGTGGAATATCTTCATAGGTTAATCCCGGTGGAACGTTTAGCACAGGATAGTCCAACCGGCGCCATTCAGTCCAGGCTTGCAATCCGCGCAGGTAGAGAGCGATCCATTTCTGGGTGCCGATTTTTTGCCGGAAATCGCCTTCTGCCGTAGCATATGCAACGCTCGGCTGAGCTAAATACGTAGCTATAGCCTGTGGTTCTACGCCCCAGTCTTCCATGGAAGCAGTGATAGCGGCATTGTAATGTTCTTCGGCTGTTCCTCCCACATTATAGCCGCGTTCTACTGCTTCAGCCAGAATAAATTCTACTTCAGCGTAGTCGATAACTATCGCCGGGAAAGCAGGGTCTACTACTCTCTCACCGGCATGTGAAAATTCGGAGTATGTGTTGCTTGCTCCATAATCACCGCCGACATATGCAGCTCCATCTGGACCTAAGGTGAAGTATTCAGCTCTTCGCGGATCTTCTAATGCGTTCATTGCGTCAATAATGGTTTCGGCTGCTACAAAATCCTGGCGTCCGCTTTGTACCAAATCAACCCAAATAGGATTGGTATTTGGCGGAGAATCCAAATATAGCATTCGTGTATTATCGGCATTGGAAGTAAAGGTGTTGGCTGCGGCAGATTCAATGGCTGCACGTGCGGCAGCATCATCGACATCAGCTATGGTAATTCCCATACGCAATTTAACAGCGTTAGCAAATCTGATCCAGGAAGCGACATCACCTCCATAGAACAGGTCAGCTTCGCCAAATCCGGCTGCAGCCGCATCAAAATTGGATATTGCACTATCCAGTCTGACAAACAGATCGGCATAAATTGTCCGGTCATCATCGTAAGCGGGTTGCGGATTTTCAAAATCCAGTGCTTCAGTATAGGGGATGTCACCGAAAATGTTAACCAAATGCATAAAGGTTAATACTTTCAGCACTTCAATACTGGCCAACTGATTTCGTTTAACACCAGGGTCTAAATCTTCATTAGCTTCAATAAGCTGTGAAGCTTCCTCCAGATTTTTAAGTACTTCACGATACAGAATACTCCAATCGTTATCCGGAATAGCCCGGTTGGTCATATCATACCTGGCTTCATCAGTGTAAGTGGTTTCGGTCCAGTACTGTGCATACATTTTGAATACATTTATATTCACATCGGTACTGGCAAGAAAGTCCACCAACTCTTTCTCTGCATTGGTAAATAAAGTGTTTCCCTCTACTTGAGTGGGACTTTTGGGATCTACATTCATCTCTGTAAGATCCTCACATGTAACTATTAATGCAGATACAAATAATGGCAATATTAACTTTTTCATGGCCGTAGTGTTAGAATTGTAATTCGATGTTGAATACAAAGTGCCGGACGGATGGATATGCTCCTCCCTGGTACCCTTGTAAATTACCGGAGCTGAGCGACTGTTCGGGATCAGAGTCCGGCAAGTTTTTATGAATGATCCATAGATTGCGGCCAATCAGTGAGAGATCAATATTTCTTACCACGCCAATTTGATTGATCAAGTTTTGTGGCAATGAATAAGAAATGCCGACTTCCCGCAGTTTTACATAGCTTCCGTCGTATACGAAGGCAGCATTGGGGTTATTAACATATCCAAAAGCACCTAGTACGCTGCTTCCGTCAGCTCGTACAGTGTTCGGTGTACCGTCGGCTTGTACGCCTTCAAGTACGATGCCTCCACCTTCCGATACAGGGTCGCGCACGTTTTTACCGTTTTCGTTAATGGCAGCTGTGTTGGCATATAAACCTGTTCCCTGACCATAGTATTGGTCAAGTGAGAAAATGTCTCCGCCATAACGGACATCGATCAGGAAGTTGAGAGCGATATTTCTATACTGAATCAGATTGTACAATCCTCCAAACCAGTCGGGATTCATATTTCCAATGATCTCGTTTTGAGTAGTCGTTCTCAGATAGAATCCATCAGGTCCCACAACCCGCTGTCCGTTCAGGTACACAAAATCTGAACCGCGAATCGTTCCGTACGGCTCACCCAGTGCAGCATTGATGGAAACGCCTCCCTGAAAACTTGCAAGTTGAAGATTTTGAATACCGGGTGCCAGCTCTTTAACTTCATTAATATTTCTGGCCCAGTTTGCGGTTAATGTCCAAATAAGCGGACCACTTACCACCGGTCTGGCATTCAATGTCACTTCCACTCCTCGGTTTTCTACGTTACCGGCATTGATGAATTTTGATACAAAACCGGTAGCCCGTGAAATTTCGATAGGAATGATTTGGTCAATCGTATTTTGTTTATAATAGGTTACATCAAAACCAATACGATCTTGTACAAAGGTCATTTCAAGTCCGGCTTCCCAGCTTTCCGTGAGTTCCGGTTTGAGTTCGGGATTGTTTTTATTTACCGGTATCGAAAAGAGCGGGATAGAACCGAAAGGTGCAGGTTTATCATATGAATCGAAGATGCTGTACACCGGAGCGGTATTACCTACCTGTGCGATACTGAAACGCAGTTTTCCATAGTTGAGCCAATCGAACCGGTCGTTTAGCAGTTCGGTAAATACAAATCCCAGGGAAGCAGAAGGATAATAATACACATTTTCTCCCTCCGGTAAGCTTGAAGATTGATCCCTGCGGCCGGTTAAATCCAGAATCAGCATGTTCCGGTAATCCACGCTTAAGCTCGCAAAATACCCATCCACACCCAGTTTCTGATCCACTTCCACGGGGGCCAATAATGGATTCAGGGTATTGGAAAGCGAGTAAAAACGCGGAACCAGCAACCCGCCATTGGTTGAAGCATCAATTGACTGAATTCGATTTCTGCGAATGTTGGTACCCAATACGCCGCTTACTTCGAAGGCATCGGTCAACTGTTTACTGTAGTTTAACAGCAGGTCGTAGTTATATTCCGAAAAGGATTGGTTGAAACGAGAGTATGCGGGGACATCTATACTGGTCTGGGCAATACGTTCTTCCTGAATTTCATCATAGGTATCAACCGAAACGCGGCCCATAATATTTAACCAGTCCAGCAAGTCGTATTGCAGACTTACAAAACCAAAGTTGCGGGTACGGGCGTCATTTTGATAATTTTCATAACGATCCCAATAGGGGTTATCCCAATAAATCGGTCCTGCTAGATCTGAATTCAAATTCCAGGTTGCATTCGTTTGGTCACGGAAGTAAGCTTCCTTCATCTCTTCAATGTCCACATTCATCTGCCACCACTGGCGGAACGAAGTCATCATATTTTTTGCATCATAACCGGTTCCATAACGGCCTAAGCCTTCAGTTTGGACAAAATTAATTGATGCCATTGCCTGAAGTCTGTCAGTGATGTCATAGGTAGTAGAAACATTCAATTTATGTTCATCGAGTGAACTATTGGGCAGAATCCCGCTTTGGTTGGACTGGTTATATCCTAAAGTGAAGAATCCCCTGTCCATCTCACCCTGAATCATCAAGCTATTGGTAAACGTGGTAGAACTTTCAAAGAATTCGGCCGGACCATTTTCAGCAGCCATCCATGGGCGCGGTTGTCCGAAGTTTGGATGATTGGGAATAAAGGCATCCCACTGGTACACCATTCGATTAGGATCGAACGGAGCTCCATAAGATGCATCCTCAGTAAGAGGAGCAACCAGATCATTCGATCCGTCGCCATTCACATCGAGATACCAGAAAAAACCATCCGGTGAGCCATAACCCAACGGGCCATAACCGGCTCCATAAAGGCGCTGGTAATTCGGCAAGGTTGATCTATCAACCATTCCCACACCGACACTGGAGTTAAGGGTAACTCCGATACCGCGTTGTCCACTACCCGATTTGGTAGTAATAACAACCGCACCGTTTGCGGCCCTGGAACCATATAAAGCTGCGGCTGCCGGACCTTTGAGTACATTAATTGAAGCAATGTTATCAGGATTAATATCAGTAGCTGTATTTCCGTAATCGTATCCTCCTCTACCTGTTTCCTGGTTTCGTGTATTAGTTTCATGATTGGCATAAGGAACTCCATCCACCACAAACAACACCTGATTATTTCCGGTGATGGATTTATAACCACGCATTACGATATTCGTCGAACCACCCATACCGTTTTGATGGCTAATGTTTACACCTGCTACCCTTCCTGACAGCGGCAGCAGAAAATTTTGGCTTCTGGTCTGACTTATCTCCTCACCTGAGACCTTTTGGGCGGAGTATGCCAGTTCGTTTTTGGTTTTTTGAACGCCATAAGCCGTTACATAAATTTCCTCCATTCCTAAGTAATCAGGCTGGAGAGCAACATCAACTATCATTTCGCCGGAACCAACCTCTATAGATTGTTCGGCTTTCTTATAACCGATGAAAGAAATTTCCAAAGTATATGTACCAGAAGGTACATTTGTGATTATGTAATTTCCTTCTTCATCGGTTGAAGCACCCATTTGTAGTTCTTTTAAAACTACATTCGCACCGGGCAGTTCTTCGTTTGTGTTAGCTTCTGTTATCTTACCTTTTATGGTTCCCGTTTGAGCAGGGGCCTCGATAGTAGCAGCTAAACATAGAAGAACAGCAAGCGACAAAAGACGAGCTTTAAGAGTAGTCATCTCACTGTCCTCATTTGACATTTATGGTAGGGAAGGGGCAGGCTTTACTTCCATCAAATCAAGAGAGCCTCTTAACCCAGTTATTTGTTTTGAGCTTGATAAATCAAGAATGGATTTCTCTTATTTACTTACATAATTTATGCAAATAGTAAATTATATAATAAATAAAAATATTTATAATTAAATAATACATAAATATTTAAATAATAATAATATTTTAACTAATAAATTAATATATGATGATGCGAATACCGTTCCGATTTTTAGCTGCTTTATAACTCTTCGGGCGGCGAACTAAAATTAATCTAAATTGGGGGCAAAGAAATATGGTGTTTTATGCTTCATTGCTATTGGAACCGACCCTTGCCACAGGCATCCCTTCGGGGAAATCCCTCCCTACCGCACAAACCTCGTGGCAAGGAGGGGCTTAACAGACGAAAAGAAAAATAGTTCACGAAGCAGCAACCTCCCCTCTTTGTCCCGTCCCGACGCTTCGGGATTATTGGATAGGTAAGTCGCCGACGCTTCACAGTCCGGCCTTCGTAGCCACTACGGCGGAGTAGGCCTTTAGCGACGTGGCGGGGCCGGGGGTGATACTCTTTGCAGAAAGGCCATTTTTTGATCTAACAGCAATGAAATCATTATTTCCTTGCCTCTAACTCAAATATTTCAATTTTTCTCCTTGCTCAATTTTTATTTGCTTTGTCGTTAATCTGATCAGCCATCCTTTAGAAGAACACGGATAAAACCGGTTAAGCGATTTGCACAGATTTGAAGAATACTTTATTCTAATTCATTCAATACAATCTGCTTAATCCGCTTAACCCGTGCTCTATACCGACGAACAAACCCGCCGTCTTTATGCCCAGGACGCTTCCAGCTATGAAGAGTTACCGCTCGGAGTTGCTTTTCCAGCCTCGCTTACCGAAATCAGGGCATTGGTAAGCCGTGCAAATCAGGAGCAATTCAGCATCACCGCTCGGGGGGCGGGTACCAGCTTGGCAGGACAGGCAACCGGCGGGGGAGTAGTGATGGATTTGGGCAGAAAGATGAACCGGATTCTGGAAATCAACCCTGATCAGCATTTTACCCGTGTTCAGCCCGGGGTGATACGTGATACCCTTAACCGCGAAGCATATAAACACAATTTACTTTTTGGCCCCGATACGGCCACTACCAGTCGCTGCATGTTGGGCGGAATGATCGGCAATAATTCCTGTGGCTCGTTTTCCATCAAACATAAAACTACCCGTGAACATGTTTTAGAAATTGAAGCTGTTTTGAGTGATGGATCTGTTGCCATCTTTAAACCGCTAAACGAACAGGAACTTAGTGAAAAGATGAAGCTTGATTCACTCGAAGGGCACATCTACCGCGAGATGATTTCATTGATTCGTGAGCATCGAGAATCGATTCTAGAAAATTATCCTCATCCTGATATCACCCGCCGCAACACCGGTTACGCCCTCGACCGGCTTTGTGAAATGCAGCCTTTTAACGCCGGCGGACGTCCCTTCAACCTTGCCGAGCTGCTTTGTGGCAGTGAGGGTACCTTGGCCATCACCGCTTCTGCCAAAGTAAATCTGGTACCTGTCGATCACGAAAAAGTGGTGCTGGTTCCTCATTTTTCATCCCTTCGAAGCGCGATGGAAGCCACGGTTGAAGCGGTGAAAATGAATCCATCTGCGGTAGAACTGGTCGATTACATCATTCTGGATGCCACCCGCCGTAATATTGAGCAGCGGCAAAACCGCTTTTTTCTGGATGGCGAACCAAACTACATTCTCATCATTCAATTTGACGGACAGGATTCTGAACCACTCTTTGATCAAGCTCAAAAATTAGCCCATCGCCTGAATAGTCTTGGCCTGAGCACTTCAATTCCCATCATCACCGACAATGAAAAAGTAGAGCGAGTATGGCACCTCCGAAAAGCGGGACTGGGATTGCTGATGGGACTCGGTTCAGAAGGACGCACCCCTACCTTTTGCGAAGACACCGCTGTTCGAGTTGAAGACCTGCCGGATTACGTAGATGATTTTCAAAAAATATTAGACAAATACGAGTCAAAATGCGTGTTCTATGCCCATGCTTCGGTGGGTGAATTGCATCTGCGTCCGGTCATCAACCTGCAGGAGCCGGAGGGAATTGCCAAAATGAAGGCGATGGCGGAGGAAATTGCAGGCCTCGTTCGGAGTTATCGGGGCTCGCTTTCGGGTGAACATGGAGACGGACGAACACGAGCTCCTTTTATTGAAAAAGTGTTGGGCAGTGAAATGATGCCGCTGCTTAAGCAGGTAAAGAAGATTTGGGATCCAAAGAATATCTTCAATCCCGGTAAGATTGTTAATCCCAAGCCGATGGAGGATGATTTACGTTATTCGCCGGCTTATAGGCCTCCCAAAGTTGAAACTCATTTTAACTGGCGAAAAGAAGAAACTTTTGCCGATGCGGTTGAGCTTTGTAACGGGGCAGGGGCCTGCCGAAAACTGGCCGAAAGCGGTGGTACAATGTGCCCTTCGTATATGGTAACCAAAGAAGAGAAAGACTCCACACGAGGGCGCGCGAACCTGTTCCGGCAGCTTTTTTCAGGGCGGCAAAAAGATGCCTTTCAATCCGAAGAACTTCGCGATGCGCTCGATTTGTGCATAAGTTGCAAAGGCTGCAAGAGTGAGTGTCCCGCGAATGTGGATATGGCCCGGATGAAAGCAGAATTTATGCAGGGCTGGCATGATGAAAACGGTACTTCGTTGGGTGAACGATTTTTTGCCCAAGCCGCTACTTTCTATCCGTTTGCAAGTAAATTCCCCCGATTTTCTAACCGGATGCTAAAACAACCGGCGGTGAAGGAGGTACTATATCAGCTTTTTAACATCAGTTGGGACCGAACCTTGCCTGCTTTCGCGGATGAGCCCTTTATGAAATGGTTTCGGAAACGTAGTTTCTCATCCGATCGCTGGGTTCGCGATCGGATGAGTGGGTCCAGGAGGGGAATTCGCCAGACGGCTAAGAATAAGAGCAGGGGAATTCGTCAGACCACAAGTGCAGCGGTCGGACGAAGAGTTGTGCTTTTCGTTGATCTTTTCACCAATTATCATGAACCCGAAATTGGGAAAGCTGCGGTTCAGTTTTTAGAAGCGATGGGATATGAAGTTTTTGTGCCGGATTTTTATGAACTGGGACGTCCCCAGATTTCGAAAGGGATGCTGAGACAGGCAAAGAAAATCCTGGATGAAAATTTGCCGAAGTTAGGCGTTTTTGCCGATGCAGGTATTCCTGTTATTGGGCTTGAACCGTCCGAAATCCTTACGCTTCGGGATGAATATTTAGATCTGTGTGATGAAGGCCAGATTGATTCAGCCGAAAAGGTAGCCGAAAACAGTTTTACCTTCGAAGAATTTACTGCAGAGGTTTTAGCTGGTTTAAAAGTCAGTCAACTCAATCATTCTAAACAGAAAGTGTACGTACACGGGCACTGCCACGCGAAGGCTTTAATTGGCGATATTGCTGTAAATGATGTTTTGGAAAAGGCGGGTTATCATCCTGAAATTTTAGATACTGGTTGCTGCGGAATGGCAGGCAGTTTTGGATATGAAGCCAATCACTATAATGTCTCAATGGATATTGGAGAGCTACGTCTTTTTCCTTCACTCCGAAACCTGCCGGAAGATACCCTAATTTGTGCTCCCGGATTTTCATGTCGCCATCAAATCAATGACGGAACGGGGAGAAAAGCATTTCACCCCGCAGAACTTATTGCGAAGGCTTTTCGGTAATTTGCTCCATCCCATTCTCTCGATAAAGTTTAACGGGGAAAGGATGCTCGGCCTTATAAATTTTTAGCTCCTGAATATTGGCAGGCAGGCCAAAACCTTTATCCAGCAATGCTTCTTTTACCGTTCTGATTATATGTCCTCTTAACAAATTAACCCCCTTTTTATAGTCATTGGTAGCAGTCCAGAAAAAGATACGCAAGTTTACAGTGCTGGCGGCTAATTCATCTACAATTGCATAGGGCGGATCATCTTTTATCACTTCGTCAAAGCTCAGAAGGGTATTAACAATAAGATCGGTTGCCCGCTGAATGTCATCCCCGTAATCAATGCCTGTTATAAATTCGATGCGTATGAGGCCATCACGGGTATAGTTGACCAGCGGCTCTTTTAGAATAGTGGCATTGGGAATAAAAACATCTTTGCCATCGAAGGTTTTAATTTTGGTGGTGCGAAAATCAAGTGAGGTAACATGCCCCACATAGTCGACAATGCATACCGTATCATTAAGATGGAAGGGACGGTCGAATGACAGGATAATGCCGGCCAGGAAATTTTCGGCGATGTCTTTAAACGCGAAGCCGATAATAAAGGCAGACAGCCCCGCACTGGCCAGCAAACCTGCTGCTATTCCGCCAAGGCCGATGATTTCAAGGGCTAGAAATAGACCTATAACAATTAATATGCCTTTTGCCATTCTCGAAATAAAACGAACCAGTAAGGGATCATCCATTCGTTTGCCAAGATACTTATTGAGCGAAGCACTGATCCATGCAGCAATAAAAACGGAGATGATTAAAATTAGCAGCCCTAAAGCCAGCAAGGGAGCAAACTCTAAAAAACGCTCCCAGTAGTTGTATATCACATCCGTGAAGTTTTCCATAATAGAAGAGTATTATTGACTTTTTATGATATATAAACCTAAAAGCTAATTTATCATTCAGATGGAGGTTTTTTTAGCTGCCGGACTTACACAGCTTGCCCATTTTTGATACACGTTTAAAAACTATGCACTTTTAACTCCTCGTATGCTATAACCCTCTGCTTGCAGCGCTTCTTTGATGGCATTAGTTACCTCTCCCTTTAGCACATTGATCTCTTTTCTATAATCGAAGGTGCTGGTCCAAAAAAAGGCGCGCAAATTTATGGCATCGGTTGTGAACTCATCTATGATAACGTATGGCGGATTCTTTTTAAGTATCTCATCAAAGCTAAGAAGGGATGCGGTGATAAGAAACTTTGCCCGCTGAATATCATCACCATGATTAAGAGCTACCATGAGTTCAAGACGTGCCAGCCCGTCGCGGGTGTAATTAGTGAGCGATTGTTTTAAAATGGTGGCATTGGGAATAAAAACATCTTTGCCATCGAAGGTTTTAATTTTAGTGGTGCGGAAGTCGAGTGATGTAACATTACCCAGAAGATTATTGACGTTTATGGTATCGTTAAGGTTGAAGGGCCGGTCAAAGGAAAGGATAATTCCCGCCAGGAAATTTTCGATAATATCTTTAAGCGCGAAACCGATCACAAAAGCAGACAGGCCGGCACTGGCCAATAAACCTGCTGCTATTCCTCCAAAACCCATGAGCTGAAGAGCCAAAAACAGACCGATGACAATCAGGAATCCTTTGATCAGCCTGGAAAGGAAGTGAACCAGCAGTGGATCATCCATGCGCTTGCTAAGGCTTTTATACACGGATGCGCTAATCCAGATTGCAAAAAAAATGGAAACCGCTATAACCAGCAGTCCCAAAACAAACAAAGGAGAAAATTCTAAGAATTGCTCCCAGTATCCCTGCATCACGTCTCTGAAATTCTCCATCACAGAATAGTATTATTACTCTCTCTATGACATAATCATAAAAACGTGTTTATCATTCAAAAGGAGTATTTGGCCGCGGATCTACGCGGATTTAAACGGATGTGTATTTAGTTACTGGTGCGAGCGTCTCGCTCGTACCTTTTTAAGCTACTTACGATAAAGAAGGCACAAGCGAGATGTTGCGCCAGCAAAGGGGGGATTTTTTTTGGAATTGATACAGATGTATAAGCCGCATCAATAGGGCGGGAATTAATTCCCGCCCTATTGATGGCGGAAGCAAGTTCCTTGATCTTGTGTCCCTGACTAATTCGTCTTAATGGAACTCTTTTCGATCAACTCCCGGGCACTATTTAGGGCAGAATCAGTAATCACTTCACCGCTCATCAAAGTAGCTACTTCACGAATATGTTCGTCGGAATCCAAAGGCAGAATTTTTGAAACCGTTCGCCCGTTTTCTTCCGTTTTCACCACTTTATAATGCTTGTGCGCCTGACTCGCGATCTGCGGCTGGTGAGTGATAGCGATGATCTGGCACCTATCAGAAAGGCTTCGCATTTTACGTCCCACTTTTTCTGAAATATCTCCGCTGATACCGGTATCAATCTCATCAAAAATCATGACCGGAAGACTCTGCTCACGCGCGATGATCGATTTCAGAGCCAGCATCACCCGGCTTACTTCACCGCCCGATGCAATTTTAGCCAGCGGTTTGGGTTCTTCTCCTTTGTTGGTTGAAATGTAAAGACTAATATTGTCACAGCCAGACTCGGTGCATTCTATAGGCTGATTGTTGATGGTGATCCAGCCCTGCTTCTCGGATGAAACCATCCAGTCCACCCGTACTTCAAAACCGGAATGAGGAATGCCCAACTTTGCGAGTTCCTCTTCGATTTGTGCTGAAAGTCTTTTACCTGTTCTTTCGCGAGTATCATGAAGCTTTTGCGCTTTTTTTGCTAATGCTTTTGCCTGATTTTCAATCTGTACTTCAAGTTTTTCAATTTCCAGGTCAAAGTTTTCTGCCAGGCTCAACTCCTTACGAATTTCGTGCAAATAGGCAATTAGTTCGGGGATATCACGATGATATTTTTTCCGGATACTGTTCAATTGATTCTGGCGCCGCCGTAGTTCTTCAAGCCGCTTCGGGTTGAATTCAATCTTACTTCGATATCGCTCTGCAAATTGCACCGTCTCCTGAATACTGATGCGTGCCGATGATATTTCTTCCCGGTAACTTGCAAAATCAGGTTCGATGCGGGCAATATCTTCCAGATGCAGCTTGATTTGGTTCAGCAGGTCCATCACGCTGATCTCATCGCCCGCACCAATTTCTGCAATGGCCCCTGCTTTTTGATCAAGTTCTTCAGCATTATCCAGCAGGTGCATTTCCGCTTCGAGCTCTTCCTCTTCATCCGGTTTAAGCTCCGCATCTTCCAGCTCTTTCACCTGGAAGCGATACAGCTCAACTTTCTCTTCAAGCTCCCTTTCGCGCTTTTTCAGCTTCCGCAACTCCTTTCGCAGTTCAACCATCCCGGCATATGAATCCTGATAAGCAATAAGCGCAGGAGTAACTTCTGAAAAGCCATCAATCACATCCCGGTGATTTTCTTCCTTCAGCAGTAACTGATGATCATGTTGTCCATGCAGGTCAACCAGAAAATCACCCACCTGTTTAAGTACAGAAATGGTTACAGGCGTGTCATTAATGAACGCCCGGCTGCCGGCTGAACGGATTTCGCGCCGTAGAATAAGTTCAGGCCTCGGCTCCACGGCATTTTCTTTTAATAAAGCTTGTATTGCAGGGTTTTCACCGGTTTTGATAACCGCCTCGGCAATAGCTTTGTCCGCACCCTGACGGATTACTTCGGTATCGGCCCGCTCGCCCAAAATCATATTGAGCGCACCGATGATGATGGACTTCCCGGCACCGGTTTGCCCTGTAAGGACATTTAACCCTTTCTGAAAGGAGATTTCCAGTTCATTAATAAGCGCAAAATCTTTGATGTAGAGTGATCGTATCATAGCCTGCCTGTAAGTTATTCAACCCTAATGTACAAAGTGATGAACAAAAAGTCTTTTGTAATTTAGGTGCCAGGCACTTTTTGAAGTGCCTGGCACCTAACCGCGAATCAAAAAAGGCTTCCGCCAAAGTTGACGGAAGCCTGGTTGCAAACTCTTGAGAAATCCCCCTTAATGATCAGTCTATAAGTAAGACCCATAAGAAGGCCAATCCTTACAAAAAAAATTAAAAAATTGTATTTTCCTGCTTATTTTGCCGGAAATCCAATTTTTACCGCTAAAATGTCCCCAAAAAACGCCTCAGAATTCAAAGAATATCACTTCAAAGTTCCCGATGGACACCATTCCGGTGCGCGGCTGGATAAGTATATCACTTCATTCGTTCAAAATGCCTCACGCACCAAAGTTCAAAAAGCCATTGAAGACGGTTATGTAACTGTAAACGGAGCAGTGGAAAAATCATCTTACAATATGGAGCCGGGTGATGTGATTGATATTCATCTGCCTATTCCCAAGCCACCGGAAACCCGGCCGGAGAAGATGGACCTTAATATCGTGTATGAAGATGATGATTTGATCATTGTAAACAAAGAAGCAGGTGTGGTGATGCATCCCGCTTACGGCAACTGGACGGGCACGCTGGTGAACGGTTTGATGTGGTATGCCGATGAGCTTTCCGGTACTGAAACTGATTCAGTTCGTCCCGGTATCGTCCATCGCCTTGATAAAGATACCAGCGGTATTGTGGTTGTGGCTAAGAATGATGAAACCCACCGCAAGCTAAGCGAATATTTTCGAGTTAAGGATATTGAACGCACCTACTGGGCTATCATTTGGGGCACACCGGATGAAAAAGAAGGTACCATTACCGGGGATATCGGGCGCAACCGCAGCGACCGCAAAAAGATGGCTGTAGTATCGGATGGAAAGGGGAAACATGCTGTAACTCATTATAAAGTACTTGAGTATTTTGATCACCTCACTCTGGTAGAAACACGCCTTGAAACAGGACGAACTCATCAAATTCGTGTTCATTTTGCCAATGAACATCACTGGGTGTTCGGTGATCAAAAGTACGGCGGTGATTCGGTTCGATACGGCCCCAATACAGGCAGCCGGAAGCAAATGTTCAATAATCTTTTTTCTACTTTAGAACGCCAGTGTCTTCATGCAAAAACACTGGGATTTGATCACCCCACAACCGGAAAGTTTGTTGAATTCGATTCACCCCTGCCGCCGGATTTTGCCCATGTGCTGAAAACCCTACAGCAGAATTGTAAGGCTTCTATATAAAAGTTGCTTCGAGTCCCTTTGTGTCTTCTTTGTGTAACTTAGCGTAATAGTTGTAATACGAAGATGCGCTAAGGATGCACAAAGGTTCACAAAGAAAGGCCAAGTAATCTGCCTTATCCGCTTCAATCCGTGTGAATCCGCGGCTAAAATAAAAAAGCGATGCCATCAGGAGTGATGACATCGCTTGTATAAAACAAACTATTTAATGCACACAGGAACCGGAAGAATCACCGGCGCGCTTGTCAGGTCTTTATTTTGCTAATTCTGGTATTCCAGCTCTGCCTGGAGCGCAGCTTCAATCCGTGCTTTTGATTCTTCCAGATGAGCACGGGTATAATCATCAAAATTATAGGTTGGGGGAGTTAACCGCGCTGTTATCTTTTCATTCAACTCAGTAAGCTGATGACGTGCAACCGAACGAGCATCCGCAGGTGCACGGTTTGGAGTATCAATAACCAGCTTAATCATTTCATTGAGATATGCGCGCTGAAGATCCCTTCTGTTGCTTTCGATGTTAGCTCCCGGAGATGCCCAAACTTCATTCCAAATTGCGCTTGACAACTGAGACATCAAGTCGGGAATGGTCAATGTATTTTCGGTGCCGAATTTAACCTCAGTATCGCGAATTCGCGCCAGGCGCACCGGATCAAGCAACTCTTCGAGCAGTGCACTTTGAATACCAACCTGCGTTCGATGCAGCGGATAATCAATCCGTCCCGCATAAGTATTGCGATTGCCCCAGTGACTCCAGCGATCTGCACCCAGTTTTTGGTAAACCTCTTGCGGCAGGGCCATGGCATTGGGAGCAAAAGCAAACTTAATGATCATGCCCAGCGCTTCCTGCTGTTTTTCTTTGCTAATGGGCACAAATGGAGCACGTCCATCAGGATCACCCACATGATCGCGGTACTGGTGCTGGCCGCCAATATATTTCACTGCCGGGGCCAAAGTTCGTGCATACTGGTATAAATAACTCTGAAAAAGTTCTGTGGCCTCGTAATAGGGCTCATTATCAGTTAAAGCTATTTCGGGAATTCGGGGAATCAATCCACTCAATAGTTCCGCCCGGTTTTTGCCCCATTCCAGCGGATCGGCTCCTAAATCATATACATTGATATGCGGATCGATGGCTCCGGCTCCGCGAGCGTCTTCATCCGTACCATAAGCATGACCTTCTTGAGCAGATTGGCGAGCAATCTCTTTCGCTTTGTTATCACTTGGAGTATAACCATAGGAAATCGCCCATTTATCGTATGAACCTACCCCGGGATTATAATAATATCCATCCATTTCTTTGCTTTCAGGGTTGATATTAACGGTGGGATACTCCATTGCTGAACTGAATACACCATTCTTTTCTGCCCATGATTTACTGTATAACTTATCCAATGGAGTGTCAGTGGATGACCGGAAGTTATGCCGCAAGCCGAGCGTATGGCCGACTTCGTGCATTGTCACCCATTTTAGCACCTGGTTAACAAATTCTTCAGGAACGGGATCTCCGGGAGCAATCTGATCTCTTGCAACCAGCAGGCTTTGAGCCAGATCAAACTGAGCATTAATAGATGTATAAAAGGATTTCATCTCCGCACCATGGCTCATCAATCGCAACTCTTTACTGCTGACATTGAATATTTCATCAATGGCAGTACGCGGTTTTACGACTTGCCGGAATGTTTCTTTATCGCCCAGTAGCATACTGGCCTCGAATAAAATATCAGCATCCAGTACTTCGCCGGTTCGGGGATCTACCACTGACGGGCCGATAGCGCCATAACCCGCTTGATCGGAAGTATTCCATCGAAGCGTGGCATAGCGAATGTCTTCAGCCATTACCCCTTCGGGCAGCATTTTTGCCTGAACGGCATTTTTGAATCCCGCTGCTTCAAAGGCTTCTGACCATGCTTCAACTCCTGCCATCATTGCGGCACGATATTCTTCCGGCACGGTTCGTCCGATGTAATAAGTGATGGGCTCTTTGGGTTCACACAGCCCATCAGGTCCTGCTTCGCCGGCACATTCCAGCCGCCAGCGGTTGATGTAACGCTGAAAGAAGGTATCCGAATCATCGGTGAAATCTTTGTGAACGGTCATAAAGTAGCCAACACGATCATCGGCCAGGCGGGGTTCCATAGGATCTTTCGGCAGTCTGACCATGGTATAGAAAAGAGAAAGTGGAATATACCGTCCGTCGGCAACCGTTCGGGGGGCCCTTAGTTCCGAGTTTTTGAAAGTCAGTCGGGCCTGAATATTCACATTATCAGGGAATGCCTGAATAACTTCGAGATGAGAGCGGCTTTGGTCAAAGCTTACGCGTCCGGGGCGTCCGTTGTTTGATACCGCAAAACTGACTCTCGTTGAAATGCCCGACAAATCACCTACAAACCAGTTATACACATTGATAAGCATTCTTGTACTATCGGCATTAAAAGCTTCGATTTCGGCTGTTTCTACAACCGATTCTCCAAAGGCAACTTCTATAGCTCTGGCTTCAGGCGTTCCTTCCTCGGCCGTATAGCGGTGCGGATGTTGGATCAGGAATATTTTGTCTTCATGCATTTCGAAGGAAACGAGGAGTCCTTCAAAAAAGGTGAGCATACTTCCGCCGTACAAGCCGGACGAACCGATACCCGTAGCAAGCTCAAAATTCATCAGGAATTTTTGATTGAGCATATCTTTGGGTACGGAAATGTACAGTTTGCTGTCTTTTTGATACAGGTCAAAAAAACCTTCGTACTTTTCAGCGTCTTTTATAAGCTTCGCATACTCCTTCTCGGATTCTTTGTTATCGGCTGATTGTGCATTGGTTGTTGCCTTTTGAGATGAGGCGCATCCCATAAAAAGCAAGGCAGCCGCAAATATGGCTAAGGCTTGTTTCATAATTATCGGTTTTGAGTTTATAAGTAAGTGGTTGAAATCTCCTGAAGTTATAGTGGAACGCAGATACCGCAGGTTTCTGTAAAATTTTTACCTGCCTATTCCCGCTTGATCCGTTTCTATCAGCGTTCCTTTAATAAAGTCACTTTAAATACCTACGCAAAAAATCTGTGAAAGTTTAGTGTAAGATGCTATGCCAATTTTATTAAAATTGATTAAATATTAAGTTGAATAAAAATGGCGATAGCCTTATCATTGGAGCCTTGGATTTATAATTTTCGATTTATGAATGATGATTAATCATCCAATCATAAATCATCATTCGAAAATCATAAATTTCCTGCGCCTGTAGCTCAACTGGATAGAGCACTTGATTACGGATCAAGAGGTTGAGGGTTCGAATCCTTCCAGGCGTACTTAAAGCCGTTCAATTGTTTGAAAATCAGTTGGCGGCTTTTTTATTTTAACTCGCTCTCAGCTTTGGGTGAAAGACTTTAAACCTTAAAAGTAAAATCAAGTCTAAAGTTTTCCGTACCCAATTCAAGGTTATAATCCGCTCCCAATTGTTTCAGCAAAGTATAGATCAACTGCATGCCCAGGGATGTTTGGGCCGCTTCTTCAAAACTAAAATCTGGCGGAAGTCCTTTGCCGTCGTCCATATAACTTACGCTTACAGTTTCGCAATTAGCTTTTGCGTTTAGCTGAATAAAGCCCTTTTCTTTGAAATCAAAAGCATGTTTGCAGGAGTTGGTAATAAGTTCGTTGGTGATCAATCCAAAAGGAATGGCTTTATTTATATCTAAACATACTCCGTCACCTCTCACATGATGCTCAATTTGTTTTCCATTCAGTAAAGAGTTGCAAATTCGATCCATGATTGACCTGGCATACCGTTCTATTGGTAATTCCGAAAAATCTTCGGTGTCATAAAGTATTTCGTGGACCTCGGCTAACGAGAAAATGCGGTTTTGTGATTCTTTAAGCTGCATGAGGACTTCCTCATTTTCTACTTTTTCTTCCTGTAACATTAAAAGTCCCGAGATGAGGGCCAGGTTATTTTTTACGCGGTGATGAATCTCCTCCAGCAGAACCGTTTTTTCATTCAGTTGTTTTTGAACTTTTTGTTCTGCAATAACCCGGTCATTGATATCTTGTATGATTCCGTACACCCCTACAATTTCGCCGGCAGCATATATAGGTAAATTTGTAATCTGTATGTGAATTTTTTCTCCTTCCGTATCTATTCCTAAGGTTTCGTAAGTTTGGGGTTCACCTCCGGCTGCTTTTTCAAAAAAACCACGAACTCTTTCCCTGTCGGAAGGATGTATAAATTGCACAGAGTTCGTCCCTTTTATTTCTTTTCCGGAAGTCCCCAGCAGCTCATGTAATGCTTTATTACCTTCTAAAAACTCCCCGTTTTTATTGAATGAACATACCGCATCAGGATTATGATCAAACAAAGACTGGTATCTTTGTTTGTTTAAATTTAAAGCATACTCCCAGCGATGAAGGCTCTTTAAAAAACGACTCGCCATAAGGCATCCGATAAAAAAGAGTATGAAACCAATACCGGTTGACGTCCAAAATATAACGTTTTGAAGACGCTCAGTACCTCGTGCCAAAACTGCAGCCAGCCCATATTGTAATTCGTTTATTCTACTGTCAATGGCTCCTGTCTTCTGAATCCATTTTGCCTTTGCACTGCTTGCAGTCTCTTTCGAAGTTCCACTTTCATTGATAACGTTTCCCAGCGAATCTAACCGGCCAACTATCCGGCCTGCCTTTTTCCAGATGGCAATAGCACTGGCAAATTCAGGCATAAATCCTACCCTCTCATAAGTCGTAATCATATCCTGAACCTCTGAATCTGCAAACTGAAAGGGAGCAAACAAACGGGTCACTTTTTGCAGATCGGGTTGCTCACTTATAATCTCAACCCTGGCTTTTTCGGCATTATCAAGAATTTCTATTTTATCTTTGAATTGGTTAAAAAATCTTTGGTCTCCGGTATAGATAAACCGTTCCAGTTCAATAACCGCTTCCTTACGAGCTCCCGTCCAATGAGTATGCAGGGTAGCATAGGATCTTAATGCTGAAATAGTGTTAGCTGCTACAATCACCACCAGCAGTAAAATAATGCCGGTAAGAGCAAATACAGATAAAACTCCGATTAGTTTAACGTCAATCTTAAACCGGTTTTCAGCCGGATTACTTTTTACGTCCCCGTATGTAAGCATTACACCCCCACCTAATTTAACTATAAAAGGGTAAGTATTTTTTGGGAGGGGTTTAGCTAAAACCTAAAAAGTCTCCTGACAGAAATCCCCGCCCCGCTGACCGTCGCAAATATTAGCCCCAAATTAGCATAATAAATGAAACCTGCAAGGGTAGGGACATTAAAACTTTATAACGCCTCTGTTTACTCTTTGGAGTAACTCCTTTCGCTGCTCATGGAGGACAGGTGATGTCGAATTGGCTTTCGAAGCACCGTTTGAATCTCAATCGCGAACCCACCTCCGCCAGTAGGAGTAAAACATCAAAAAAAGAATCATTTTCAGCCATAGTTGAAAAAAGTGTAGCCACAAATTTTACCTTTAGTAGGTAATCCCGAAAAAATATACTATACTTAGGTGTTCAGGTGCCCAAATTGTGCATTTAAAGGGTGTTATGGACAATTTAAGTAGCACACGAAGTAAATTATCTTGGAGATTTAACATGGCAGAACGTGAAGTAGGAACCGTAAAATGGTTTCATAATGGCAAAGGGTATGGTTTTATTACCAGAGAAGAGGGCGAAGATATCTTCGTTCACTTTAGTGAAATATCAATGGAAGGCTATAAAAAATTAGAAGAAGGCCAGCAAGTTGAATTTACTGTTGCTGAGGGTGAAAAAGGCTTGCAGGCGCAAGAAGTTATTCTTCTCTCATAAATAGTAAAGTTATTTTATTTGCAGCACCATTTCTTTCGGGATGGTGCTTTTTTTATGGATTGATGTTTTCTTGATGATTGTTTTGAGAATGATCAAATAAAATGAAGAGACATCACTCATGGAAAATCATACTTATAAATTAATCGAGATTACCGGCACTTCTGATGAATCTATGGAAGGCGCGGTGGAAAATGCTATTGCGAGAGCTTCTAAAACGGTAAACGATATGCGCTGGTTTAAAGTCATCGAAACCAGGGGCAGTATCAGCGGTGATGATGTTTCTCAATGGCAGGTTACCCTTAAGATTGGGTTTACCTTAGATCGTTAGTCATTTTTACTTCTTATTGAGAATATAATACTGAAGCTTTTTTTTGAGCTCATCCGGATCGAAAGGCTTGGTCAGATAATCATCCATTCCGGTTGATAACACCCTTTCTTTAACTTCTTGCAGTGCGGCAGCGGTAAGGGCAATAATGGGTATATTTGATTTTTGAGTATCATTGAGCGCGCGAATTAGCCGGGTGGCTTCATAACCGTCAACCTCCGGCATTTGCAAATCCATTAATACGAGGCTTACCAAATTCGATTTTATTTCATCCAGTGCCTGTTTGCCGTTTTCTGCAATAATCACCCGAACTTTCCACTTTGCCAAAAAGCGCGCCAGTACTTTCTGATTAATGATATTATCTTCAACCACCAGTACCGTTGAACCCTCAAGCGTTCGGGGAGTGATGTGTCGATTTAAAGAAGTGTCAATATTTTTGTCGGTTTGTAACTCAAAAGCCATCTCTATGAAAAATGTAGTTCCCTTTCCTTTTTCGCTTTCAACATAAATATCTCCGCCTTGAAACTCAATCAGCTTTTGGCTGATTGTCAGCCCGAATCCTGTTCCCCGGAATGGTTGGGAAGTATCGGTATCTTCGGGGGCAAAAACATCAAAAAGCTCACCTTGATTCTTTGAAAGGCCGGTACCGGTATCTTTTACGGCAATTAAAAGTTTTAGCTGATTTCCCTTAGCCTCTAACTTTTCTGCTGTAATCCCTACACTTCCGTTTTCGGTAAACTGTATAGCATTGCTAACTAAATTGTTTAAAATTTGGGTGAGCCGGTTAGGATCTCCTATGATCGTTTCAGGTATATCTTCATCAAGGTTAACGTAAAGACGCACATTATGTTTATCAGCAGTAAACAAGAAGCTGTCTAAGACACTCTCAAGCAGGTGGTTTAAATTAAAGGCTACTTTTTCGAATTTAATGCTGCCGGTTTCTATCCGGGTGAAGTCCAGCATATCATTAATCAAGGCCAGCAATGTTTTTGCTGAAAAATCCAGAATTTCCAGCTGTTCGAATTGATCTGAACGTGGTTGTCCTTTTACTAATAAATTCGTCATCCCTACAATTGCATTCATAGGAGTGCGAACTTCATGACTCATTGAAGAAAGGAATTCTGTTTTAGATTTTAATTCTTTTTCAACCCTTTGCTCTGATTTTTTCAGCGCCCGGGTTTTTTTATCAAGTTCTGCTTTTGTTTGTCTAAGCTCATTACGCAGCCTTTGTGCTTCGCCAACAAGCTCTTTATTTCTTTTTTCGGCTTTTCGATGAGTATTGTTTTTACCGAGAACAATATTTTTTAAATAGGATATTGAGAGCATAAAAATCTCAATTGCAAGCAGTTACCAGTCTGATTATAATTTCTACTTTTAAATTAATGAAAAAGAGAAAAGAGTTACGGATTGTTAGAAGAAAATAATGCTTGAGGCTGGAAGGGCAGGAATGCATCATTCTGTTCAGCAGGTGGCACAAAATGCTGTCTCGAATACTCGGGATAAGTGCCAAAATAAATGTTAAGTTATGTTACCCGAGTATTCGGAGCGATGTGTTTGAGGGAGGAGAATTAAATTCTTTTTATGCCTGCCCTTCGGCTAATTTCGATTTATAAGCCATTGCATAAATCTTCATCTGCTTCACCATAGAAGCCAATCCATTGGAGCGGGTGGGGGAGAGATGCTGCTCCATACCAATTTTCTTGATAAATTCCGGCGGTGTAGCGATAATGGTATCAGGATCTTGCCCTGAATACAGTCGAACCATGAGCGCGACAAGCCCTTTGGTAATAGCGGCGTCACTGTCAGCTTCAAAAATAATTTTACCATCTTCCAGCTTAGTATGAAGCCATACCTGCGACTGGCAACCGCGCACTAAGTTTTCTTCGGTCTTATACTTATCATCCAGTGGTTCAAGATCTCGTCCCTGTTTAATAATATGCTTGTAACGCTCTGTCCAATCGCTGAGTGAATGAAATTCCTTTATGATTCTTTGCTGGGTTTCAAAAATATCTGCCATAACTTTCTATTGGTGTTCAATTCCTTTCAAAAATACAACAAATTGCTCGCAATTCACACCAAAGGGCTTATGAGAAATGAGCATTCAGATGTTTTTTCAACGTTTTTATTATACGCTTTTGAAAGGAAAGGCTTTTGATTTCTGCGCGAATTAATTGCTCTCCCTTTTGATCAATAATACTGGTTTTGCCCTTCACTTGAATCAGCAGGCCATTTTTATGCCTGGCAATGCCCTTAAATTCTTGTCCGCCGAAAAAAGCGGCATCCCCGTCATCCTCAAAACGCCCTTTTAGCGTTTCCATGTGCTTTTTAGGAAAAAGATGCCAGATTTTGATGTTTTTTAACTCATCCTTTCCGTACCCGATCAGTTCACGAAAGGCCTGATTCGCCTTTATAATATTTCCCTTCAGATCCACATCTACCACCGTCCGGTTTGCTTCTTCATGCGGACTGTCAAATTCCATTTGTGCATCTGAAAAGTCATTCGAAGACTTTTGGCTTGATATATCATGATGATAAGAAACCCAATGGGTGATGCGGCCTTCATCATTCGTCATCGGGTGAATATCCCATTGATTAACGAATTCGCTGCCGTCTTTTCGGTAGTTGATGGTCTTTCCGAAAAAAGGCTTGGCCTCTGCAAGCCGTTTTTTAAGCTTATCCAAAACGTCGTGATTTGTTTTAGGCCCTTGCAAAATGCGTGGCGTTTTACCAATTAGCTCATTCTTTGAATAGCCTGTTATTTCGCAAAACCCATCGTTGGCATAAACTATCTTTGGGCCCGGTTCATCCAAACCCAGCTCTGTTATTAAAATACCATCGAAGTCACTGCTAATTGCTGATTCCAGTAACAGCAACTGTTCTGCTTGCTGATCTCTTTCTTTGATGATGTGGCTGACAATCTTCTTTAACTCGTCAAAAGACTGTTCATCTTTGCTGAGCTTTTTTAAACTATTTAATTCATTCAATTTCATACTGAAAATGCGCTTTATTTTACGTTGTAGATGATTTTTTATGATTCTCTAAAAGAATAATACCATGTGACACTCAGTTTCAACAAAAACGCAAAGAGATACCATTCCCCAAAAATTGAGTTTTGCTTATTTTTATACTATTTTGATAGTAAAAATATCTGCTTATGAGTTTTAAGCAATTTGTATATATCCTCTTTGGCCTGCTATTCATATCAGGATGCTATATTTTCCAAAAATCTTCGGGCGACTTTCCAAAACCGGAAATGGTGCTCATAAAAGGTGGCACCTTTAAAATGGGTGATATATACAAAGGCAGGAACTCTGATGCTCTTCCGGTTCATTCAGTAACACTTCCGGATTTTGAAATAGGCAAGTATGAAGTTACCTACCGGCAGTATGATGCTTTTGCCCGGCGTACAGGCCGTACCCTTCCCCCCGCAGATTCACTTGGAAGAGGTAATCGTGCTGTTGTTTATGTTGATTGGAAAAATGCCGGGGCTTTCTGCCGGTTTCATGGCTGGCGTTTGCCAACCGAACAGGAGTGGGAATATGCAGCTCGCAGCGGAGGCAAAAAAGTAAAATTTGCGGGTACCAATAGCATTGATAGCCTTCATATTTATGCATTCATAAAAAGCAATAGTGCTCCCCATTCTTTTCAGGTAGGACTCAAAAAGCCAAACGCTGCGGGACTCTATGATATGAGTGGCAATGTGCTTGAATGGATTGGAGCCTATTACCAGTTTTATCCCGAAGAAGGTGAAAAACCAAAATGGAATGATATGGGTCAACCGGGCGTACGTATTTTACGGGGAGGAAGCTTTAGAGAACCTGCTAACATAGCCACGACTTACTGGCGTGTGGGTATGCTTATGGATGCCAGAGCTCATGATGTAGGTTTCCGGTGTGTTGATCCTCTGGAATAGCAAGAAGTTGAAAATCTTTCAAAAATGAAAAGTAAACCTATCAATCCCCGGCCCCCTTCGCTAAGGGGGAGATTAAACCCAAACCAAAATTATGCTCAAAGTTGTTTACAAAAGTTGCTGAAAAGAGTTTAGGTTCAGAAACTTAAAACGGCAAGGAAAAAGTCCCCCTTGCGCCGTAGGCATCCCTTCGGGAGAGAAGGGGGATTTAGGGGGACTGGAAAACTGGTTAGCTTTAGGAAGCTTTCTAAAGTTTCCTAAAGCTTTGCCAATACTTACTTCAGCAACAACTTTGAAATCGTATTCAGCTGCATATTCGAAGTTCCCTCATAAATCTGACCGATTTTAGCATCCCTCCAAAACTTTTCAACAGGATATTCTTTTACATAGCCATAGCCACCGAAAAGATTTACCGCTTGCGAACTAACCCGTTCAGCCACCTCAGAAGCATGAAGCTTAGCCATCGCCGCCTCTTTCAAAAAGCTTTCACCATTTTCTTTGAGCCGTGCTGAATTATAAACCAGCAAACGTGCTGTTTCAATATCAGTCGCCATTCTTGCCAGTTGAAACTGTACTCCCTGAAAATCAGAAATGCTTTTACTAAACTGCTTGCGCTCCTTCGTATATTCTACAGCGGCATCAAGTGCGCCTTGCGCGATACCGATCATTTGAGCGCCAATCCCAATTCGTCCTTCATTCAGCGTTTCAATCGCTACTTTATATCCTTTCCCCACCTCACCCAGCACGTTTTCTTTGGGCACTTTACAATTTTCAAGCAGGATTTCACAGGTTGAACTGGCACGAATGCCAAGCTTGTTTTCCTTCTTGGAAACCGAAAATCCTTCAAGATCACGCTCCACAACAAAAGCGGTAATGCCTTTATACCCCTCATCAGGATTGATATTCGCAAATACCAGGAAAATATCGGCTTCATTTGCATTAGTAATCCACAGTTTGGAGCCGTTCAGAACAAAATGATCGTCTTCTTCTGTGGCCGTTGCTTTCAATGCAAAAGCATCACTTCCCGAACCCGCTTCCGAGAGACAATAGGCACCTACTTTTTCGGATGCCAGCTGCGGCAAATATCGTTCTTTAACATCATCACTGCCCCAGTTTAGCACCGCATTATTTACCAGCGTATTTTGCACATCCATAAAAACACCGACCGAAGCATCAACGCGGGAAATCTGCTCTATCGCAACGATGGACATAAAGAATGAACCGCCTCCTCCTCCAAATTTTTCGGGAATCTCAATCCCCATCAGTCCCATTTCAAAACACTGACGAACGATATCAGGATCAAGTTTCGCGGCTTCTTCCATCTCATTCACCTTCGGCTTAATGATGCTTTCGGCAAAATCTTTGGCCGCATTTTTTAGCATTTTTTCATCTTCGGTCAACATAGTTAACGCGGGCATTTGCTGATCTACATGTTCCATAGAATAGATTATCTAAGTTCCTAAGTTTGAAAAATTCGTCTAAATATAGGAATTACTCATTAAAAATGAGTGAAGAATATTATGGATACACTCGTACCGTCGCTCTGCGGCGGAACAAAGGGCAGGCGCTCTGTGTCCTTTTAAAATTAGAAGGTCACAAGTTACCCGAACCTCCGGCAGTATTAAAAAGCCCTGCTTTCATCGACCCCTAAATCCCCTAAAAGGGACTTTATTCCAGTTGATTTTTCCTTATCAACTCCTAACATAAATTATATCAATTTTAATTTTTAGTTGGCTGATCTTCTATAAAATAGCTTGACGAAAGTCCCCTTTAGAGGATTTAGGGGTATGAAAAACGGAAACACCTGTCAATCCGTTAGCAAAGTAACCTTAAGCTCATTATTTTAAGAAGCTTCAAATTGATTACAATTTTATTATGAGCGATTCAAAAACGACCCAAAAAAACCTTTTCACTGAATTTCCACCTGTTTCTACCGAAGAATGGGAAAAAGTTATTGCCAAAGATTTAAAAGGAGCCGGTTATAAAACCAAACTCCGCTGGCAAACGGGTGAAGGAATTAGTCCGCTGCCATTTTACCGCCATGAAGATACAGATCAGCGACCACCATTAAAGCAATACACATCGGATAACTCGTGGCAAATCCGTGAAACTATTTTTGAGCAGGACATTGAAGCGGCGAATAAAGCGTCTTTACGCGCTCTAAATAATGGCACTCAAAGCCTTGAATTTAGACTAAAAGTATTCCCCACCGAAGGTATGCTGGGTGGTGATCTGGAAGGGACTTCCATTCAAAGCCAGGAAGATGTTGGGCGGCTGTTGCAAAATATTTCACTCGAAAAAACGTCCATTCATTTTGATGCGGGAATGGCTTCCCCCGCTTTGTTTGCGATGTTGTGGAATGAAGTTCAGGCTCAAAACCTGAATCCCGAGAAAGTTCAGTCCACTTTTTCGTATGATCCGTTCTCATTCATTCTTCAAAAGGGTCAGCTTCCCAAAGATGTCAAAGCTTTTCAAAAAGACATCATCCAAATGACTGGTTTTACCGTTCAGAATTTGCCCGGCGTACGTCCGTTTTGCGTTGATGCCCGAACTTTTCATAACAGCGGAGCTACGATTGTTCAGGAACTCGGTTTTGTGCTGGCTTCAGCTTCGGAGTATCTCGATCTTCTCACGGATGAAGGCTTTGATGCAGCAGAAGCAGCTAATCAAATCCATTTTAAATTCTCCATTGGTTCGAATTACTTCCTCGAAATCGCCAAATTTCGCGCCATTCGATTATTATGGCAAAACTTGGTTAAAGCTTTTGGCGGTGACGAGGAAAAGGTTCAGCCTTACATTCATGGCGAAACTTCACGGTGGAATAAAACGCTTTACGACCCCTACACGAATATGCTTCGGACTACCACTGAAGGCATGTCCGCCGCCATTGCGGGCTGCGATTCCATCACCGTACTTCCTTTTGATGAAACTTTCCGGCATCCCGATGATTTTTCCGAACGTATTGCCCGTAATTCACAAGTCATTCTCAGCGAAGAGGCTTACTTTGATAAAGTGGCCGACCCCGCGGCAGGTTCTTATTACATCGAGCAGCTTACCAGTGATATGGCGCGGGAAGCATGGCAATTTTTTCAGGAAGTGGAAAAAGCGGGTGGAATGCTTAAAGCAACCAGGGACCGTTTTGTACAGGCAGCAATTGAAGAATCTCAGCAAAAACGTGATCAAGCTATCGCAAGGAGGGGACGCGTTTTTGTGGGAACGAATAAATATCCGAATCCGGAAGATGAGATGGCTGAGAAATTTCAGCCCGGACAAGCCATCATTTCCCTGAAAGAATCCGAATTGAAATCGAATATTAAGATTGAAAGCTTTATCCCCGGGCTGGCCAAAGCACTTGCTGACGGTGCCAAACTTGGAGACCTGCTTTCTTACCTGTTTGATACCGGCAAAGAAAATATTCGTCCGCTTGAATTCTATCGCGGCACTCAGGCTTTTGATGAACTGCGAATGGCTACAGAAAAGCATGAAACAACGCCAAAAGTGCTATGCCTGCCGATGGGAAATCCCCGAATGCGAAAAGCCCGTTCCGCTTTTGCGGGTAACTTTTTTGGAAGCGTGGGTTATGAAATTGAAAACCCCATTGGATTTGAATCGGTTGAAGAAGCCGCCAAAACCGCCGGAAATCAATCTCCCGATGTTGTCGTAATTTGCGGTTCAGATGAAGAATATGAAGAGCTGGTTCCGGCTGTTTGTGATGAACTCAATAAGCTTAAAAATCGACCTTTGGTCGTTTTAGCGGGTAATCCCAGAGAAAATGAGGCGGCTTTCCGCAAAGCCGGGATTGATGAATTTATCCATGCAAAGAGCAACGCATTAGAGACTTTAAAGTATTTTCAAACAAAACTTGGTATAATTAAAAATGATGAATGAAAAATTAAAATTATACCCGATTTTTAATTTTTCATTCTTAATTCTTCATTGAAATAATGAGACCTGATTTTTCTAAAATAGCATTTAACCCCAATCATTCTTCGAATCATTCAATTAGAAATGGCAAATCGTGGCAAACACCGGAGCAAATTTCGGTCAAATCACATTTCAATGCGTCTGATATCGAAGAACTGGAGCATCTGGATTATGCAGCCGGAATTCCCCCTTATTTGAGAGGACCGTATTCCACGATGTATGCCGTTCGTCCATGGACGATTCGTCAATATGCCGGATTTTCAACTGCAGAAGAATCAAACGCTTTCTATCGTCGAAATCTGGCACAGGGACAAAAAGGGCTTTCTGTAGCCTTCGATCTGGCTACTCACCGTGGTTATGATTCCGATCACCCCCGTGTTTCGGGTGATGTCGGCAAAGCAGGCGTTGCCATCGATTCTGTTCTCGATATGAAAGTGCTGTTCAACCAGATTCCGTTGAGTGAAATGTCCGTCTCCATGACCATGAACGGAGCTGTTGTTCCCATCATGGCCTTTTATATTGTTACTGCCGAAGAACAGGGCGTTTCCCATGAGCAGCTCAGCGGAACCATTCAGAATGATATTCTCAAGGAATTCATGGTGCGTAATACATATATCTATCCTCCCAAGCCTTCTATGCGCATCATCGGTGATATTTTTGAATATACTTCAAAGAATATGCCGAAATTCAACTCGATCAGCGTGAGCGGCTATCATATGCAGGAGGCAGGGGCTACGAATGATATTGAGCTTGCATATACGCTGGCAGACGGGCTCGAATATCTGCGGACGGGAATCAATGCGGGGCTTGATATTGATGAATTCGCACCCCGTATCTCCTTTTTCTGGGCTACGGGAATGAATCACTTTATGGAGATTGCCAAAATGCGTGCCGCGCGAATGCTTTGGGCGAAATTGGTGAAGCAGTTCAACCCGCAAAATCCTAAATCGATGTCCCTTCGTACGCATTGTCAAACTTCCGGATGGAGCCTTACTGAACAGGATCCCTACAATAACATAGCCCGAACAACGATTGAAGCAATGGCTGCCGCGCTGGGACATACCCAATCACTTCACACCAACGCCCTGGATGAAGCCATCGCTCTGCCAACTGATTTTTCGGCCCGCATTGCCCGAAATACTCAGCTTTATTTGCAGGAGGAAACCGGTATCACCAAAGCAGTTGATCCCTGGGCGGGCTCGTATTATGTGGAGTATCTGACCGACCAAATTGCTCATCGAGCATGGGAGTTGATTGAAGAAGTAGAAGATTTGGGCGGCATGACTAAAGCTATAGAATCGGGACTGCCTAAAATGCGGATTGAAGAAGCGGCTGCCCGAAAACAGGCGCGGATCGACTCCGGTCAAGATACTATTGTTGGCATCAACAAATATAGACTTGACAAAGAAGCCCCAATTGATATTCTTGAAGTAGATAATGCCAAAGTGCGAAATGCTCAGATTGAACGGCTTGAGAAATTACGGGCTGAACGAAATGAAGATGAGGTCACCTCAGCACTGGAAAGCATCACTAAAGCGGCCGATTCTGGTGATGGAAATCTCTTGGAAGTGGCCGTTGAAGCGGCGCGAAAGCGGGCAACACTCGGGGAAATATCCGATGCGATGGAAAAAGCTTTCGGGCGATATAAAGCAACCGTAAAATCAATATCAGGCGTGTATTCTTCAGAAATCGATAAAGACAGCAGTTTTAAAAAAGCTCAGGAACTGGCTGATGAATTTGCCGAACTTGCGGGAAGACGTCCGCGAATTATGGTCGCCAAAATGGGTCAGGACGGGCATGACCGCGGTGCTAAAGTAATCTCAACCAGCTTCGCCGACCTTGGCTTTGATGTGGATATTGGCCCGCTCTTTCAAATGCCGGAAGAAGCGGCACGTCAGGCAGCAGAAAATGATGTACACATTCTGGGTGTTTCAAGCCTTGCGGCAGGACACAAAACACTGGTGCCGCAGGTGCTCGATGAACTGGAGAAATTAGGCCGGGATGACATCATGGTGATTGTGGGCGGAGTAATTCCGCAGCAGGATTATCAATTTCTATATGATAAAGGTGTGGTAGGAATCTTCGGTCCGGGAACGGTAATTTCGGCAGCTGCCCGACAGATTTTGGAGATTCTGATTGATGGGAAGAAAATGTAGGACGGCATCTTGCCCGTCAAACAGACAGTTTTTGTAAATGTAAGATGGGTTGCTAACCCGTCAATAAAAGACCTTAATAAGAGGCTATATGAAAATTAAGTTTAGGTTTTTTGATAAAGTAAATGGAATCAAGGTTTAAAAGTGTCGGGTTAGCAACCCGACCTACATATGTCTGATAAAAAACAAAATAACGACTCCTCCCTCTCGGTAAAAAAAGGTGTGGAACAGGCCAATTCCATTAATACCAAAGGACTAGATCGCTTTAAAAATCGCGGCAAACCTTTGTCTCTCCAAAATTATGTGGAAGGCATCAAAAATGGAGATCGTACTGTTCTCAGTCAGGCCATTACGCTGGTTGAAAGTACAAAAGCCGAACACCGGGAAATGGCGCAAGATATTATTGATGCATGCTTGCCGGATGCGGGAAACTCAATCCGGATTGGTATTACCGGAGTACCAGGTGTAGGAAAGAGCACCTTTATTGAAGCTCTTGGAAATTACATCATTAAAAAGGGACATAAGTTAGCAGTTTTGGCTATCGATCCCAGCAGCAGCCGGTCCAAGGGTAGCATTTTGGGTGATAAAACCCGCATGGAAACGCTTTCTATGAGTGACCAGGCCTTTATTCGTCCTTCGCCCACAGGTGGCTCACTGGGGGGAGTAGCTCGAAAAACGCGCGAAACCATCTATCTTTGCGAAGCTGCGGGGTATGATACTATTTTTATTGAAACAGTGGGTGTGGGACAATCGGAAACAGCAGTTCACTCAATGGTTGATTTCTTTCTGCTGCTGATGCTGGCCGGAGCCGGGGATGAATTGCAGGGCATCAAGCGGGGAATTATGGAGATGGCTGATGCTATCACTATTAATAAAACGGATAGCACTGATTCAAATAAAGTGAATCAAGCTTTGCGTGAGTATAAAAACGCTTTGCATCTGTATCCGGAGACGGAATCGGGCTGGAAGCCGAAGGTAACTACCTGTTCAGCTTTTACAGAAAAGGGTATTCCGGAAATATGGGAACTGATTCAGGATTATATCACCCAAACAAAAGAAAACGGTTATTTTGAAAACCAAAGAAATCGCCAGGCTAAGTACTGGATGTACGATTCTATTACCGGTGAACTTACCGACCGTTTTTATAATAATCCGGCTGTCAGAAAAAGGAAAGAAGAAATTGAACAGAAGGTTTTAAAAGGAAAATTAAGTTCATTCAAAGCAGCTCGCCAATTACTGGATTTATATTTTGATTCACTCTAAACCAGCTTTAGTAAACTTTCAAAAGTTTACTAAAGCTTTTTTAAAGACTACTCGTGAAGCAGATATCCCTTCGCTAATTTAGTATAAGCTTTGATCTGTTCATGTTTCCATTCCTCATCGTACCCCAGTTCGGCAGCTAACAAATTGGCGACGGCGGGTGCCGTTTCAATACTGGCGCGTGCATCAAGCAGCAAGGCACGGGTTCGGCGGGAGAGTATATCTTCTACCGTTCGGGCCATTTCACAGCGTGCTGCCCAGACAACTTCAGCCGTCGTGTAAGGCAAATTAGGGTGAAGGGGCTGTCCCCATGCTTCATCTTTGGCAGCTAGTTTTTTGAGTTCCGGGGCATCGGATCCATAAATCGCGAAAGGTGAAGAATCCAAATTTTGTACCCAGCCATGAATAGGCAAGTTTTCTGTTACGGCTTTGCGTTCATCCAGGCCTGCTATCGTTATTGCTTTATTGATAGTATCTTCAGCCATTTTTCGATAGGTGGTCCATTTCCCGCCGGTTATAGTCACCATTCCCGAAGAATCAACAAGCAAGGTATGTTCGCGTGAAATCTCGGAGGTATCATCGCTTTTCCCGTTTGAAACGAGGGGGCGCAATCCGGCAAAAACGCTAAGTACATCATCAGGCTTCGGATCTTTAGTGAGATAACGTCCCGCATGAGTGAGTAAAAAGTTAATTTCTTCATCTCTTGCGCGTGGTTCCGCGGTAGGTTCATCTACAGGGGTATCGGTGGTCCCAACAATGATACGGTTATGCCAGGGGACAGCAAAAAGTACTCGTCCATCGTCGGTTTTTGGTACCATAATAGCACTTTCTCCCGGCTGAAAAGACTTATCCAGTACGATGTGGACACCTTGGCTGGGTTGAATAATGGGCGTGTTCTCTTCGTCATCCATTTTTCGAATACTGTCGGCAAAAACGCCCGTTGCGTTGATGATTGCCCTGGCCCTGATTTCAAACTCTTCATTGCCTTCTTGATCAACAGCCTTCACTCCTGAAATCTTGCCTTTGCTTTTAAGCAGGCCGGTTACTTTCATGTAATTAATTCCGATTCCGCCATGTTCAAAGACAGTCTGCAGGAGGTTGATGGCAAGGCGGGAATCATCAAACTGGGCATCATGATAAATCACCCCGCCGTTGAGGTCGTGAGATTCAAGCGTGGGAATGTATTTTAGAGTTTCTTCTTTTGAGAGATGTTTAGACGGACCTATTCCCAAATCACCTGCCAGTTTATCATAAATTTTGAGGCCGATTCCATAAAAGGGCCCTTCCCACCAATCATAATTCGGTACAACAAACGATTGATTTTTAACGAGGTGCGGGGCGTTCTTCATTAGCAAACCGCGTTCATGCAGGGCTTCAAGAACCAGTGATACATTTCCCTGCCGAAGATAGCGAACGCCACCATGTACCAGTTTTGTGCTCCGGCTCGAAGTTCCTTTCGCAAAGTCATACTGCTCAAGCAACAGAGTGCGATAGCCCCGTGAAGCTGCATCAACCGCTGTGCCCAGTCCCGTTGCGCCACCTCCGATGATGACAAAATCCCAGATTTCAGGGTTTTTTTTTAGTTGGGTGATGAGATGGTCTCTGTTCATAGTATTTTATTATAAGCCGCAAAATGATTTAAAAGACTTTAAACATTTTAAATTTTTCCATCAATCCTAAAAATATTCGAACAGATTAAGACTAATTTTTCACTTTTAGTAAACTATTTATCCTTGACTTTTAAGGAACTCCTCAGAAGAGAGATTTCAGGTAAATATAATTTTTTTACAAAGACTTTATGGTAAGTGCAAATTATTAAAATGTTTTAATAGTATTTAACGCAATACGAATTGTGTTTAAAACTTTCCCTCTTAATTTGAGTCTTGAAAATCAGACTCCGGTATATTTTGCAGCTTTATTGTTACGAATTAACAGATAAATCAGAGTACCGGGGACGGCTTAATTTTTAAAAAAATGGACTCACAATGGGATTGATAAAACGCACATTGCTGGCAATATGCTTTCTTCTTTTAAATCTAACAGTTGCATTCTCGCAAGGCAGCCTTTCGGGTAAAGTTACAGATCAGGCTACCGGCGTTTCAATGCCCGGAACGAATGTATACATTCAGAATTTAAACCGGGGGGCCTCAACCGATGCAGACGGTAATTATACTATACAAAACATTCCGCTGGGTACGTACACGGTTACAGCCAGTTTTATAGGATACAAAAAATTTACACAGGAGGTTGTAATAACGGAGGAAGGTACCGTATTAAACATTGAACTGGTTCCTCAGGCTATTGGCTTAGAAGATGTTGTTGTGACAGCACTTGGTATTAAGCGGGAAGAACGAAGTATTGGTTATGCCGTTGAGGAGGTAGACGGTGCGGTCATTGAAAGGTCGCAGGAAACCAGTATTATCAATTCACTGGCCGGGATGACCTCAGGTGTACAAATAACCAGTTCATCGGGAGCACCCGGGGCGTCTTCACGAATCATTATAAGAGGAAACTCTTCGCTTACCGGTAATAATCAGCCACTTTTTGTTGTTGATGGAGTTCCTATCAGTAATGGCGGCGGTGGCGGTGACCTGTTTGAAGGTGCTTCTCCCAGTCGTGGAGTAGACCTTGACCCTAATATTATTGAAAGCGTAAGTGTACTAAAGGGGGCCAGTGCTACAGCTCTTTATGGTTCGCGGGCAGCAAATGGTGCTATAATCATCACCACAAAAGGAGGGGACATTGGTAAACGGCCACTGCAGGTGAATGTTAGTTCAAGCGTAAGCTTTAGTAAAGCGATTCTTGATGGTTATCAGGATGAATATTTAATGGGTTCACAAGGCTTTTATAGTAATGGCCTTCCTTTCTCTCGCGGCGGCTACGTAGCGCCGGGTTATCCGGGAGGTGATCCTCAAACATTTTTTAGCTGGGGGCCGCACAAGAATGAAGTAAGCCAGCAGGTGCTCAATGATTTGGGGGTAGATAAGATACAAACCTATAATCCCAGAAAGCAGTTTTTTGATATGGGGCTTAAGTTAGATAATAACATTAGCCTGTCGGGGGGTAGCTCGCAAGCCGCTTATTTCTTTTCAGTTTCAGGCCTGAACCATAAAGGCATTGTTCCGGGCAGTGAGCTGGAACGGACCAGTATCTTTGCGAAGTTCAACCAAAAGCTTAGCGATCGGTTGAGCGCAAATACTTCGGTTAATTATATTTCTACAAACAATGTTTCATTCCCAACAGGGAATACCCACCGTTCTTACACTCAAAACCTCCAAAATACCGCTATCTCATTTGATATTACAGATTACCGGTATGAAGACGGCACGCAACGGTATCAGACTGATGAAGGAAATAATCCCCTCTGGTTGATTAACAATAGTCGGTATCTCAGTGATGTATGGCGGGTTATCGGAAATACTACCTTTAACTATGAAATCACTCCGTGGCTTAGCCTTTCAGAACGATTGGGGGTAGATGCCTTTAGCCAAAAAAACAGGCAGGAATGGAATGTTAATGTAGTTGAACGGCCCGCCGGCAGGGTTGTAGATAGCAGGCAAAGTCGAACAGAGATAAACTCTGACCTCACACTGAATATTGACAAGCAGATTAACGAGAATATTTCTGTAACCGGCCTGATCGGGAATAATATTAACAGTCGAACTACAAATTTTGTTGGGTTTACGGCCAGCGGGTTAAGCGTTCCCGGTTTCTATGATGTTTCAAACGCAACTCAGGTAGTAGGAGGTTATAATATTGTAAGACGTCGTTTAGTAAGCCTTTATGGCCAGTTTACCTTAGACTATGATGATTATTTATATTTAACCCTAACGGGACGAAATGACTGGAGTTCTACACTTCCCAAAGATAATAACTCCTATTTTTATCCTTCGGCAAGTGTAGGCTTTATATTTACTGAATTGCTTGATATGGGTGCCAGTTCCTCTTTTCTGAATTATGGAAAACTTCGTTTGTCGGTGGCACAGATAGGTAATGATGCCCCGCCTTATTCAATCCGTGCTAATTTAGTTCAGTCAAGTCCATCAGATGGTACACGGGGCATTATTAATTATCCTTTTAATGGTGTTAACGGTTATGAAGAAGGAAGTTCCTTGGGCAACCTTAATCTTAGACCGGAGATAACCACTGAGTATGAAGCCGGTATTGAGCTTCGCCTCCTTAAGAGCAGGCTTAACTTAGACGTTACCTATTACAATCGTACTTCCAGAGATCAGATATATACTGTGTCAATATCTAACGCCACAGGTTACGGAGGCCGTTTGGCCAACGCCGGTTCAATTCGAAACCAGGGTTGGGAAATTAGCTTGAATGGCTCGCCGGTGCAGACAGCCAATTTTTCCTGGGATATTCAACTTAACTATACACGAAATCGTACCACAGTGTTAGAACTGGCAGAAGGAGTTGAAAGCATTTATCTGGGTGGATACACTGCACCTAATATCCGTGCCCTTCCTGGGGAAGATGGGTATGGCATTATATGGGGCCAAAAGTATGAGCATAACGAAAAGGGCCAGATTCTGGTCGATGACAATGGTTATCCCGTTTATGAGGGAAGGGTTGGAAGAATCGGAAATGTAACACCTGATTTCACCGCTAATTTAAGAAACACCTTCCACTATAAAGGCCTTGCACTTTCCGTTTTGTTTGACACAAAACAGGGGAACGATATATTAAACTTCAACTACTGGGATATGGCTTTAAACGGAACTCATGAAATAACCGAAAACCGTGGTACTACCTTTGTTTTTCCCGGAGTTAATGTAAACACAGGCGAGCCTAATACAGTAGAGATTGTCAGAGATCAGGATTACTATATTAATCACTGGTGGCCGGTATATGAAAATTATGTAGAAGATGGTAGCTATATCAAACTTCGACAGGTAAGCTTGTCATATACGCTTCCTAACAAACTTTTTGCCAATACACCGCTAAAAGGTATTACCATAGGCGCAACCGGACGAAATCTTTTAATATTTACAGATTTCACAATGGGAGATCCAGAGGGGAATATTCTTGGTGATTCAAATGCCCAGGGCTTCTATCATGAGCTGACACCGAGTACGCGCTCATTAACATTTAGCATAAACGTCTCTTTATAATCCATAAACAGTGATCTCATGAATTTTAATAAATTTATTCTTCCGACTCTTATTTTTATGATAGCCCTTTTGGGGATTTCTTGCCAAGATTTTCTTTCGGTTAATAAAAACCCCAATGTTATAAATGAAGCTCCTGAGCCTTTACGGCTTGCAGGATTACTGGGAAATTTCAGTTACGAAACCATAGCTAATGACGGTACTCGTTACGGAGCAATGTGGATGCAGCAAATAGCCTTTAACGGAACCCCACCTACCGAAGATAATTATGATATCAATGGCACCGATGTCAATGGCGTTTGGACGGCAGCTTATTCTGATGTCATGGTTAACGCTAAAAAATTAGATGAGCTGGCGATGAAGAATGGCAATTATGCTTATTCAGCCATAGCCAAAACAATACTGGCCTGGGCTGCAGTCTATACTTCTAACCTATGGGGAGATATTCCGTTTTCACAAGCTCTGCAGCCGGAAAAATATCTTAAGCCTAAGTATGATAGTCAGGAGAGTGTGTATAAAGCGGCTCAAAGCTTGCTGGATAGTGCCATTGTTGCGATAGATAAAAGCAGTCCACTCACTCCCGCAGAAGATGATTTGCTATATGGCGGCGATTTGGGGAAATGGAAGCGGCTTATATATACTCTGAAAGCCCGTTTTTACATCAATTTATCTAATGCTCCGGGTTACAGTGCCGAAGAACAGGCTCAAAAAGCTTTAAATGCCTTGGAAAATGGTTTTCAAAGCAATGATGATGATGCCGATTTCGCCTACTATAATGAACTTGGTTCAGAAAACCCTTGGTACCAATGGGGAGTAGATGGAAAATGGTTCGATGAATACCGGATGAGTAAACACTATGTGGATTTGCTTCAGTTGCTTAACGATCCCAGGTTGGCGGTACAGGCGCGGCCAAATGTTAATGGAGTGTATCGCGGGCATGAAAATGGTGAGCCCGGAGAGGATAACAGCTTAATTTCTGAAATGGGTGTGTTCTATGCTTCACCGGGGGCGGCAGTAACATGGATAAGCTATGCCGAAGCACTGTTTATTAAAGCAGAAGCTACCTTTATTTTAAACGGAGCGGCAGCGGCTGATCCTATTTATCGTGATGCTATCCGTGCTTCAATGAACAAGCTAGGCGTCGATCCTGCCGAAAGGGACGCTTATATTGCTAACCAACCCACGCTGACTAATGCCAACGGGCTTGAAGACATAATGACTCAGAAATATATTGCTAATTTCCTGACAATCTCAGCCTATAACGACTGGCGAAGAACGGGATATCCTGAACTTACAATTATTGATGATCCCTATGTAAATACCATTCCATTACGCTTTGTAGCTCCTACTTCAGAGTTAGACAATAACCTGGAGAATCTTGAAGCAACAGGTATACCCCTCGGCCAGCAAGCCATGACTGTTCCCGTTTGGTGGGATTCTAAATAATTAGCTATGTATACTAATTAAATATTATACTCTGTTTGCAGCTCTTAAATACATAGCTCTAAATTGGTTTGAATACCGCAAATTAGCAATTTGCGGTATTTTATTTTATCAATAGCTCTTATTTCATTCTAACTAAAGATACATTCAAGATGCTTAAATCAGTTAAAAGGTGGCACTCTGCCTGCTTGTATATCACGTTATTTATAACAGTCGTTTCTTGTTCAGGTCAGCCTGCATCTTATGTTAATGATGTCGATCAGGCTCGTAAGATGCTTCAAAAAGAACGGGAACAGGCGCTTTCGCAGTTGGAAACAAGAGCGAAATCGGAGGCTTTAAATCGTTTAGTAGACTTAGGGCTTTGGAAAAAGGTTCAAACCACACTGAATGATGCGGGAGAACTTAGTGGTGATCTTAAACTGGTACAGGCGTGGCTCTTGATGAAAAAGCACCGATATCAAAAAGCTGAGAAACGGGTTGCTGAAGTACTGGAAAAAAATCCCGGAAGTACTGATGCGCGATTGTTAAGAGCTGAACTTTATATCCAGGCGTGGGAGCTGCAAAAAGCGGCCGGAATTGCGAACGAGTTGATGAAAGAGAATGCCCGTAATCCTGAAGCGGGGCTTATCAAAGGTAAGGTAGCACTTTTGAATCGTGATTATGATGCCTCGCTAAACTGGGCTAAAAAAGTACAGCAATGGGATTCAAAAAATGCGGAAGCTTATTTACTTGAAGCTGAAAGTCTTTTTTGGGCACAAAAGCCTGAAGCAGCGGAACCTGCTCTTGTTCGTGCTCTTGAGTTAAATCCTTTTAGCGCCGATGCCCGTTTTAAATATGGTTATGCCATTTGGCGGCGCGTAGATGCTACTCAGCTGGATGAAATGGCGGCACAGTGGAATCTCGCATTTGAAGTAAATCCCTTGCATTACCTTACGCACTGGCATTTTGGCAACGGGCATACAAACCTGACTTATGCTGATTATGTGCATCCTAGCGATAGCGTTGTAAATGCCAGTTTGGATAAAGCGGATATACTCATTTCACAAGACAAGCTTGACCGTGCCATTGCCGTCACGCGTAAAGTTGGAGCTGAATATCCTGAATCTGTTCATCCTGCTATGATGCGAGGTTCTATATATTATATGGCTTATAATTTGGACCGCTCGGTGCGCCTCGATTCAGCTGCCTCCCTTTTTAAATCAATTTTAGAGCGAAAGGAAAATTATGGCCCGGCTCATAATGGTCTGGCTGCAGTTATCAAACAGCGGCAGATAGCTTATTTAGCTGATTTTGACAGTCTTGAAAGAGCTATACGAGAAACCAAAATACCACCTGGAGGAGATGTTTTTTACGAGGTATTTAAAGATGCAGCTTATTATCCCGGTGACCGGGTGGCAAAAATGATTGCGCAACAAATCGGACCCAGTAAAGCATATTTACCCCTTATCAATAAATTCGGATCTGATTTTGCCATCCCTCCGCTTCATACTGATTTAGCGGAGGCGATGGATAATAATTATTTTCGCTATGGCACCACTTTTGATAATCGTCAATGGATGGATATACGCGGAGTTGGCAGTGGAGCAGCGGGCATTGAATATGTTGAACGAGGTTCTCATTTGGAGCGGAATGTGCTGGCGCATGAGTATGCTCACCTGTATCACGGACGTATTTTAACGAATAAAGAAAGCAGGCGAATTCGTGCTTTATATCACGCAGCTATGAAAAATGACCGTGCGCTGGATTATTACGCCTCCAATAACGAGAGTGAATTTTTCGCGCAGGGCTATGCGGGATTTTTATCCGCGAAGAAAGTGCATCCGCTTAGTCATAAATCAATGAATACCCGTTCGTATATCCGAAAAAAAGATCCGGCTTTTTATACCTTTTTAGATTCACTCCTCCGGAAACAGAAAAAGTATCTGGCAGGTAATGTAGAAGTTTTTGATGATAACTGGGCACAAGCATATTTATCATTGGCCGAGCGATCCCAAAGGAATGGAAACCTTCAAAAAGCCATCGCCCTGTTAGATACTGCATTGACCTACAGTGCAGGTTATATCCCTGCTATTTTAGCATATGCTGAAGTGAATGCCGAAAGAGGAAATTTCGATGCTGCACAAAAAAAAGTAGCCAAAGCTCGGCAGTTGGACAAGGCCTATGCCCCCGTCTATGTAACAAAGGCAATGCTCGTTCATCAAAAGGCCTTGCAAGGCATGCTGACTTTTGGTGAAGCTATGGAACAACAAATTCCTCTTTTTGAAAAGGCTTTGAGATTGGAAAAAGATCTTGCATATCGGGCACGTTTCAACCGGGTATACCGCCAGCGATATCGAAGTTATGGAAGAACTGCCGAAGCGATTAAAGTTGCGGAAAGATATTTAAAAGATGCACCCGTTATCTCAACCTACCTGAGAGACCGTAAGGATGAGGCCGTAGCTTATGCCCATTATTTAAGAAGTTTACTGGGATATCCTCAAAAGGCAATAGGTTATTTTAAAACCTTAACGGACCTTAAACCTCAAAACTTTGAATTTCGATTGATGTATGCTGATGTTTTGATGAAGGCTGGCCGTTTAGAAGATGCTCTTGCAGAGTTGAAAGAAAGCCAGCAAATTTTGACTGCTGCAGGCAACCGACGGACAGACTTTGCGTTGCGAATTGCTCGTATACATCTAAAAAATGGGGACATTTCTAAAGCAGAAGATATCGCTGCCTCGGTTAAGGATCGTAGCTTGAGTACTGATGAACGGCTTATGCTTGCACGAATCTACGCAGATTTAGGACGCATAGATGAAAGCAGGGCATTATTAGCGGATTTGACGGTGCCAAAACTGCCGGCAGTGAAAAGTGATTTTCAGTATACTAAGGCAGTATTCGCAGAGGCTTCCGGAGAAACCAGCACTGCGATACAAGCTTATCAAAAAGCTTTGGTCTATAATCCTTATCATTTAAAAGCGCGGGCGGCATTAATAAAATTAGTGAGAGCTGAGGGTAAAACTGCACAAGTTACCCGGCTCAAAACAGAAGCGGCAAGTCTTACCATTCCGCTCGGCCCCTATTTTGATGATCTTTTAAATAGTTAATGTGTATTAGTTATTCTTTCTTAACCCTAAAACCCAAGTGTAAAGGGAAAAAGAGTTGTTTATGCAATCTTTGTAGATTAGTTCTAATGACAGATCCAATGGTTCAAAGTCTTAGATCCCTGAAATAAAAAACGGTAAGCATTATCCCATGCTTACCGTTTTATTACAATTATTTGTTAGAAGAGTTAAAGCTTTAATCAACCGCTAGTTCATATCTTGCTGCTTCTCCTTTGGCCGGTGTTGATGCTTTGATAAACTCCCGGATATCCTGAGTTGCGGTTTTAAGATCCTCTTTTCGCAAGTACATCATGTGTCCACTTCTGTAGGCTTCATACCGCAGCCGGTCTTTCATCTTTCCACTGGGGTCGAGATGCCACATGGTATATTTGGCAGAAAAATAATCGGTTGCACCATCATAGTACCCCGATTGTATCATTACGTGAAGATAAGGGTTTTCCGCCATCGCTCCGCGCAAATCTTCACCGGTCCTGTTTCCATCACGATTCCAGGGACGAACCGGGCCGGAAACATAGTATTGCAAGTCGGTTTTGAATCCCAATACATCTTGTAGATAGTGATTAATGGCCGGCGTGAAGGAATGTTTCCACGATGAGTATTCGGGGGCATAATCATAACGGTCGCCGCCGTCGGTGCGATCTATTCCTTTATAGCGAGAATCCAGCCGTCCGATAGTGAAGCCTTCTTCACGAAGCAGATCCTTCCAAAAATAAGATTTTGGGACAACCAGGTTATAATTTAAAACCTCTTGTTTTGATATCCCTGAATAGTATGCCACCTTTTCAGCAATTTCTTGTTTGCGGGCTTCATCAATAAAGCCACCATGAGTTAGCGCCGGAATATATTCTTCTAACGTAAATTCTTCTACGTCCGGAAGGATTTCCTCGAGGTCTTGCTGCTGCAATTCAGGCGGAAGCTGATTATGATACCAGGCCGCAGCGGTGAAATAGGGCAGGGGCAGAGCATCTTCAATCGGCCCTTCGCGGTCAATACCGAGCTCAGTAGGCGATACGAGAATTACTCCGTTTAGGAACATCCAGTGCCTGCTTTGCAACTCACCGGCAAGACCCGAAACGCGGGGCGTTCCATAGCTTTCACCAATCAAATATTTGGGAGACTGCCAACGGCCGTGGCGAGAAATAAAAGTGTCAATCCAGTCGGCCAGGTACTCGATGTCTTCATTAACACCGAAGAAAAGCTCTCGTTTAGTATCCCCAATAATGCGGGAAAACCCGGTGTTGACAGGGTTTACATACACGATATCCGCAACATCAATAATGGAATGATGATTATCTTCTACACCGTAGGGTTGAATGGGAAAACCTTCGTCATTTACTCTAACACGTTTAGGACTGGTGTAGCCTAGATGCATCCAAAGAGAGGCTGCTCCCGGGCCGCCGTTAAACGAAATAAATATGGGTCGTTCAGCCCGATTATCAACATCGGTTCGCTTATAGTAGGTATAAAATAGCGAAGCTATGACTTTTCCATCTTCACCATAAACCGGTTGAGTGCCAACGGTAACATCATAAGAAACTTTCTGTCCCCTGACTGTAACCTGATCACTGCTCGTGATGGTCGTATCAATCGGGAGCTGGCGTGGCTGGGCTTGGGCCGGAACAGCGGCAGCAAGAAAGAACAGGATAACTGCTATAATACTGAGCCTTATCCCATTTGAATCTATTGGATATTTCATATATGATTTGTTTTTATTGAGATTATTGGAGTATTTTATTACAAGAAAATACTCCTGCAACATTATGTGCTCAACTATTAGAGGGTTATATTGCTTTATTAAATGGATACATTATATACCGAGAAGGGCAGTTGCAAGCGGACTAAAATAGTTTTACAAAAATAGATTGTATTTACTTATAAAGGTAAAAACGTAAAATTTTTGCTGTTTTTCCCTTAGTTTTTTGGGCCACTCTGAGAGATGTCTTTATTTTTCTTTTATTGAGTAATAAATCAGTGTATGAATAACTTTTCCACTTATTAATATTCGTGAGTAAAGTTAACCCGCTCACACCGATGCTGACTCGCTACTCCATCGAAGATATTTACTTCTTACTTCTGCAATATGATCATCAAGTTGATTCAGCTTCCAATCAGAAATATCAATGGGCTTATGAATATGTGCTGTCAACTTTCCCGACTTCGTGAAAAGAGTTCCGCCTTTGCTGAGCTCCCGGTTGCCTTCAAAAAAGATAGGAACGATAGGGTAATTTAAATCTATGGCTATTCGAAAAGGGCCTTTTTTGAAGGGTCCAATGGCATCTGTGTGCTTGCGCGAACCTTCGGGAGCCATCATCACTGAAAGCCGCTGATTTTTAATACGTCGGTACGTTTTTTGAAGGGTGGTAATGGCTTTTTCAGACTTCCGGCGCTGTATGAAAATTTGTCCCGTCAACCGTCCGAGCAGGAAGAAAATGGGATTATATTGCAGTTCCCATTTAGCTACAAAACGCACTTTGGGCAAGCCCAGCGCAAGCAATGTGGGAATATCTAAGGTAGAACTGTGGTTGATGATAAAAACGGCAGGATGTTCAATGCGATTGGCATGAAGGCAAATATTGAAGGTAATACCGGCAGTCCAAAATACGGGACGAACCATCAAGGGGGCTATCGATTCAACGATAAAATTGGAAGCCTTGCCTAAAGAAATGAGCAACAAAAACAGGATGAGGGGCGTGGTGATCAAAAAAACCAGGAAGAAAACAATGATCGCCAGAATACTTCGCAGGTAATCTTCAACGCCAAAATCTGAAGTTGTCATAAATGCTGTTTCTGCTAACCTAAATTTTGCTAAAATCGCCGCCGGCTTTTTTTGCTCATTATTCGATCAAGGCTGTATTTGCCGGGGCCGATCAGGAGCAGGCTCAAAAAGACAATACCCATTTCAATACTATGAGAGAAGATGCTAAACCCATCACCAATGCCAATACTTTGGATTGTAGCAACAATCATTACGATGAAAAGCAGAATCATTGTTGGGGTGAAGAAAAGGCCTAACAGCAAGAAGATTCCGCCAAAAAACTCTGTTACGCCTGCCATAAAACCAAAAAACATGGGTGCGGCATCAATTCCTAAATAGTGCATCGCACTTCCCACTTCAGTCCATGTTTCAGGTCCCCCGAACACTTTAGGGTAACCGTGCAGAACCAGCATAATACCAAGGCCAATGCGTAATATTAAAAGGCCAATATTTTGAAGGTCTCCTTTTCGCTGGGTTCTTAGCATAGTAAAATGATCTTATAGTTTTGATTAGAAATGGATTGTCGAACTTGTTACAAGGGCTAAGCTAACTCTTTAAGGGTACATTTAATTATACAACCCTTTATTGTTAATATCGAACGTATTTTATTTGTGATCAAAATTTTGTAAAACTCCACATAGGATAACAAGAGCTAGTAAATGATCCCCATTTTGCCGCTTAAGGTTGACTCATATCTCTAAAAAAATATTTAGTTCCCTAAGCAAATGCTTAAGCATTTGCAGGAGATTTTTTATAAAAGGGCAAATTTACTATAATAGATTTTAAAATCTAAAGGAGAAGGTATTATGAAAAAAATATATTTATGGCTATTAGTAGGGGTTATACTGGTTACGGGGGTCTTTTTTATACCGGAACAATCAGGAAGTCTATGGCCTTCACTTATGCTAAGCAGTGGTGTTGCGCTTTTATATTTAATCGCTTTTTCTATAAGATGGCTGAGGGAAATTCCATCAAAAATAAGTCGAAGAGTAATCGCCGTGACACTTTGTGTTCTTGTTCTGGCTTCCTCTGCATTTGCAACTCTAAGTTACGTTGAAAGTAAAAAGCAGGGACGTCTTTTATCAGAGATTCGAACCTCTATTGAACAAAATATCCTATATAAAAACATAAATCATCCTTTATCAAAAGCTTTGAGCGCATATTACACTTCTTCAAAAAAGGATTTAGAAATCCGCAGGCTGTTTGTGTCAAAGTACGATTCCCTCATCACCGATAACGGTTTATTTCTGGTAGAGGGGATGCAAGACGAAGCAGCAACTTTTGTGATTTATGTGGCAAAAACAGAGCCAGAAAGTGTGGTATTAATCGGGGAATCGACTTATATCGATGGCAAAGATGAAAACTTTCATAACTTTTCCGGTGAAACAGGCCTTTATCAGGTAAAAGGAATATTAACAAAAGAGGGGGTATATTATGAACGATCAAACTAAATTGAATAAATGGCTGCCCTGGGCAGTGGCAGTTTCCGGGGCAATAGCATTAGCTGTAGCACTTGATTTTTTTGACTTAGGGATTTTGCTCATAACTCCATGGGCTCATGCCGAAACAGTTGCCACTTTAGTAGCTATTAACGAATTCGGTTCGGGTATTGCAGACGTCAATCCCTATTGGTCAAGACGTTTACAAGCCTTAGCATCTCTTCTTGTAATCTTTGTAATTGCTCCTTCGCTTTGGATACTGAGTGAAATTCGAAATCGCGCAAAAAAGGATGATCTCAAGAAAGGCTTCATTTGGTATGGAAGTGTTATGATTACAGGCATAGGACTGTTTATTGCTTTAAGCGGTGCTACAATTAAAACTATAAACTATTCGGATATTTGGCAGAGAGCGTCTATAAGTAAAAATCAAGATTTAATGAGGATTAGCAAAAATAAAGATTTATTGAGGAGAGAGCTTACCAAGCTCGCGTATGATGTTTATGAGCTCTATTATCTGCCTCAGCACTTGGGCGGAGGCGGTCAAAGTTTTAATACCATTCAGGGTGACGGGAAACTGCATTCTATTCAGTTGAGCAATTTAGAAAGCTATAATGCGTCTTCAGCCAACTCTTTTGTTTTGGCATCCGTATCTGAAAATTCTATTATCATTTATGGCATTGGCTACGAAACAGGCCCGGATTCGACATTTAAAAACATTAACGGTGATCAAGGTAAGTTACAACTGGCCGTTGAGGTAAGTCCCCCAAATGATATTGTTAATTTTGTTAAAAAAAATACTAACAGCAGATTTTAAACTGGAACAAATATTGCACATGTAAGTCCTATATACCAAAGGGCTTATAACTAAAAATAAATTTTTATGAAATTTTTCAAATATACTATTCCTCTTGTATTGGGATTTTTAGTGACGACGGGATCTTTAGCGGCTCAGGGACAGCAGGGGCAAACTGCTCAACCTGATAGTGTTACCAACCAGGAGTTACAGAAGTTCGCCGAAATATCGAATGAAGCTCAAAAAATTCAGCAAGAGGCGCGTCAAACAGTTGATTCCTTACTTGCCGAGGAAAATATGGAGATGCAGCGTTTTCAGGAAATTATGATGAGCAAGCGCAATCCTCAGGCACCTGATACACTGAACATCACCCCTGAAGAACAACAAACCATTCAAGAGTTAGAGCCCAAGTTGATAGAAATGCAGCAAGAATCACAGCAAAAGTTTGTGGCCGTAATTCAGGAAAAAGGACTAACTCCGAACCGATTTCAGCAAATTATGCAAGCCATCCGTACCGATCCGCAAGTGATGAAGCGGTTTCAAAATATGATGCGGGATTCTCTACAAAATTAGATTAAGTTTCGAAAGGTGCCAGGCACCTTTTTATTTCCGGCTTACCCATTTGCTTTCTTCAGGATAAAATCGCCAGGGCAAAGCGGCATCTTCGCCTGCATAATCGATGCCTACACGTTTTTTAGCGGCTAATTCGCCTTCGGTATATTTTATACCCCGGTCTTCAATCCAGATGGTATTATCGGTAAGATCGGTTCCGTCCAGTTCGGTTGAAATTCTCAGTGCCTGGGTAAGTCTGCCCGGCCCTGCGGTCAGTGCGGGTGTCGTTTTCTTTGCCCCGCGCCGTTGCAGCATTGTTTTAATTCCATCCACCGGTTCAATGGCACGAACAAGCACCGCATCCGCTTTTTCGGCCACATTGGTTACCACATTAAAAAGGTGATGAATACCATAGCAAAGATAAATATACGCCACGCCGCCGTTTTGGTACATTATTTCCGTCCGCTTTGTCCGGGTTCCGTTGTTGGCATGACACGCTTTGTCGCCACGGCCGTAATAGGCTTCGGTTTCCGTGATGATTCCCGAAGTAATAGAATCGCCGTTAATTTTTGTACAAAGTACTTTGCCCACCAACTCCCGGGCAATTGTCACTACATCATCTCTCCGATAAAAAGAAGGAGGTAATTTGTTAGACATACTTAAGAAGTATTTATTAAAGTTATTAGAGAAGGTAAACGTCAGGAAATCTCTGTATAAGGATCTTCAACCGTAGCAGGTTTGGCAGTAAAAATCTGCTGATAGGCCCGGGCAACAATGGTTGAAAGAACAAAGAGAGCTGCAGAATAAAAGGCCCAAACGCCGATAATTACCAAAGTAGTGTAACCTTGATAAAAGTAACGGTAAGAGCTAAAGGCATATTCCAGATAAAAACCTATTCCCCATTTGGCAACTTCAAAAAGGATGGTATAAACCACGGCACCAAGGAGAGCTACTTTTCGCTGCATTCGCTTTTCACTGATATACCTGAAAATAATATAAAACAGAAACAGGGTGAAGAGAGTGGGAATCAACAGATTGAGGAAGTTATAAACCCAGCTGAGTTCTACGACTACATCCGTGTAAGGCAGTGAAAACTGGTCAAAAGAAATCAGCGAAAGCATAGAAATGGCTAAGCTGAAAAACAAAAAAGCGCCGCCCACGAGTCCAAAGCTGAAAAAGTTATAAACCATTTCCATAAGAGGGTGGCGCCGGTCTCTGATTTCAAAAACATTGAAAATCACATGCTTTAAAGAGTGAAAGAGCCCCAGCGAGAAGAAGATCAAAACGATAATACCCACAATACCAAAAAGGCGGCGTGCCCCGATCAGCGGATCAAGAAAAGTTTTTAGAGAAACATCTCCGCCAAAAATGTCACCGGTACGGGCTTCATAGCTGAAATTAGGAAATAGTTCGCGCCCGTAACGCAAAATCTCATTATAAGCGGCATCATAAGAAAGCACATAACCGATGATAGAAATCATCAGCAGGATAAAGGGAATGGCACAAATAAAGAGATTGAACGTGATGGCAGAAGCATTAAAAAAAACATCCTTCTTTTTCGCCAACGTTACGATCAGCCGCCAGAAATCCTTATACTTCTGCACAGTAATGATGATGAATTAATGTGTATCGAAAGTTAATTCACTAATATAGATAATACTACCTTAAATTAAAGCTGAAGACAAAAAAACGTTCGGTAGCTCGAATATGTCTTTAATTATCAGTATGATAATAAGCTTCAACTTTTTTAGATAAATAAAAATTCCGCGAAAAATTTAAGTCAACCGGACTAAAAAAACTGCTTTTTGATGGGTACCAAAACTAAGAAGTTAACCCCGCTGATGCGCCAGTATCACGAGATAAAAGAAAAGCATGAAGGTGCTGTGCTGTTCTTTCGAGTGGGGGATTTTTATGAGACCTTCGCCGATGATGCCAAACTGGTGAGCCGTGAGCTGGGCATCACCCTTACCAAGCGAAACAACGGAGGTGATCAAACTCCGCTGGCCGGTTTTCCCTATCACGCACTGGACACTTACCTGCCTAAATTGGTCAAAAAAGGATATCGTGTAGCGGTTTGCGAGCAGGTTGAAGACCCTTCGGAAGCCAAGAAAGCGGGACGCAAAATTGTAACCCGGGAAGTAACCGAGATCACCACGCCCGGGGTTACCATGTCGGATAAACTGCTCGAGCACAAGCGAAATAATTATGCGGCGGCAGTTTGGTGGAATGGTGATGCGTCCGGTGTCGCTTTTTCGGATGTTTCTACGGGTGAATTTGCCGTAAGCCAGGTTGCTAAAGAACAATTAAACGACCTGTTGCAGTCGGTTCACCCCGCCGAGCTGCTACTGCCCCAAAAGCTGAAGAATAAAGTGCCCGAAAAGCTACTGGATTATAATATCACTTTTATTGAAGACTGGGTGTATGAAGGAAATTACGGCTATAATCTATTAACGGAGCATTTTGAAACACATTCGCTAAAAGGTTTCGGAGTCGAAAATTTAAAAACCGGTCATGTTGCTGCCGGCGCGCTGATGCACTACATTCAGGAAACGCAAAAGGCATCTCTTGGGCACATCAAACGGTTATATGCTTTCGAAAACCACGAATATATGTCGCTGGATGGCTCCACTAAACGCAACCTGGAGCTCATCACCAGCATGCAGGAAGGCGGCAGCGAAGGCACACTCATCTCTATTTTAGATGACACCTGTACTGCTATGGGGGGACGATTACTGCGTAAATGGGTGATGCGTCCTCTGAAAAGGATGAAACCTATTCAGGTGCGCTTGAACGCGGTGGAATCGCTGAATGTGAACCATGAAGTTCGAGAAAATCTGCGTGAAGAACTGGGGCAGGTGGGCGACCTTGAGAGGCTCATCTCCCGTATTTGTGTGGGGCGTGCCAACGCCCGTGATGTAATAAAGCTCAAACTGTCGCTGGCACAAGTACCGCGTATAAAAATGCAGTTCAGCCAGCTCGACGAACCATTGCTCAAAGATATTCTGGACCGCCTGAAGTTGCTGATTGAAGTACAGGAACGTATTGAAAAAGCGATTGCCGAAGATCCGCCTGCCAGTATCCGCGACGGTGGGATTTTCAATGATGGCTTTAATAAGGAATTGGATGAACTGCGTGATATCGCCCGAAATGGCAAAAATTATATTGCTGATATCAAAGAAGAGTTAGCGGCTAAAAGTGGTATCAGTTCACTTAAAATTGGTTACAACAAGGTTTATGGTTATTACATCGAAGTAACCAATACTCATAAAGATAAAGTACCAGAGCATTTTATCCGAAAGCAGACGCTGGTTAATTCCGAGCGGTACATCACTCCTGAGCTTAAAGAAATAGAGGAGAAAATCCTTTCTGCTGAAGAGCGAAGCAAAACGCTCGAGTATGAGCTTTTTGAGGAATTACGATTATACGTTGCAGAGTTTGCCGAGGATGTGCAACAGGTGGCACAGGCCCTGGCCGAGCTTGACTGCTTGCAGAGTTTTGCCGAAGTAGCTTTTCGCAATAATTATTGCAAACCGTCTATTGCCGATGATCAGAAAATTGATATAAAAAAAGGGCGCCATCCGGTGGTGGAAAAAACGCTGCCGCCCGGTGATCCTTTCATCCCGAATGATATTCATCTCGAAAATGAAGATGAGCAGATTCTTATCATTACGGGTCCCAATATGGCCGGTAAAAGTATTATTCTGCGTCAAACCGGACTGATTGTGCTCCTGGCGCAGATCGGCTGTTTTGTTCCCGCCGAAGAAGCCCATATCGGGTTGGTGGATAAGGTATTCACCCGGGTAGGTGCATCCGATAATTTAGCGGCGGGGGAAAGTACGTTTTTGGTTGAAATGAACGAAGCGGCTAATATTCTCAACAACGCAACCCGAAACTCACTCATTTTACTGGATGAAGTGGGACGGGGCACCAGTACTTTTGATGGGCTCAGCATTGCTTGGTCGCTGGCCGAATATCTGCATAATCAGCCTTCGGTAGCGGCTAAAACGCTCTTTGCCACTCACTATCACGAGCTGAACGAGCTCGAAAATATGTACGATCATATCGTTAATTACAATGTGCAGGTGAAGGAACATGACGGAAAGGTGATTTTTCTCCGCAAACTTATTCGCGGAGGGGCCGACCACAGTTATGGCATTCAAGTGGCGGATATGGCCGGTTTACCTTCTATTGTGATTGAACGGGCAAAGGAAATTCTCGGGAATCTCGAAAGCCACAGTCTGGACATTACCGACAGCAACGGCACTTTGGAAAAAGGCGCCAGGAAAAAGAAAGCGGCCGCTCAAAAAGCATCGAAAGAGATGGACAAGCAGGAGCAAATCGACCAGATGTCGCTCTTTCAAACCCAGTTGGATCCCAATATCGAAATACTCATGGATAAGCTTGAAGCCTGTGATCCTAATCGAATGACGCCTATCGAATCGCTGATGCTGGTTTCAGAATTGAAGAAATTAACAGGTAAAAAATAAGCCGCGGATCGGGCGGATTTGAACGGATGTAGGAGGCACCCTGACCGTCAATAATTAATTCTAAAGCTTTTTTTAGTTAGAATTAGGAGAATATTTGATTCGAGAATTAGCCCTTATCAAATTCTCTGCTGTTTTTATCTTCTTTCCTTGTCGGGCAAGATGCCCGACCTACAGCCTCATGTTGCTTTGGTTCTACTTTGATCCCGGCCGGTTTAACGCATTAGAAAGTTAGCAAAGTTTAATTAAGCACTTGATTGAAACAATCAACTTAAGTACTCGTAGTGGCTTCTATGAGAATACTTTATATCACATTCTTATTACTCACGTTCTTTAGCACATCCTTTGCTCAAGAAACGGTTATTAAGGGGCAAGTTTTAAACGCAGAATTAGGAGAGCCAATCCCTTTTAGCAATGTAGGAATTCCTGCAAAGAAGATTGGTACTGCAACTTATGAAGATGGAACCTTCACTCTGCAACTTCCTGCTGGCACTCAAAAAGATACTTTACTGATTTCTGCCATCGGCTTTAAAAGTAAAACTATTCTAATAGCTGATTATTTAAAGAAAAACAGCAGCAAAATCTATCTATCCCCGAAAACTTACCAAATGCGATCCATTACTGTTACTAGTCAAGAAGTGGAGACGGAATGGATTGGCAAAAAAATTGCACCCATTATTGGCGGTGGCGGTTATTCAATGGCTTCAGATTATGTTGCCTATGGTTTTAAAATTGAATGGAATAAAAAGCTTCCCATTCAAATTCTATATTCAAGAATGTATTTAAGAGAGAATAAAAATGTCTTTCCCTTAAAGATGAGATGCAGAATTGTTGGTGTTAATCCTAAAACAGGAGAACCGGGAAAAAACTTAACACCTGAATATGCGATAGTTTCAACTGATGAAAACAAAGGATGGGTAACCTGCAATTGGCCAAATAAAGAGGTTTATATAAATAAATCTTCTTTTTTTATTCTTTTTGAATGGCTTCCAAATCGTAAGAAAAAGTGGGCTCCAAAATTCTCAGAAGCTTTCTTTTTTAAGTCAAAAGTATATTTAAAAAATGGCATAATGGATGATTGGGAAATAGAACCCTCCGATCTTATTTATAGTCTTAAGGTAGCTTATTGATTTTTTATTTCATTCATGAGAATCATCTTTAAAACCAATATCTTCATCGGGAGAATGAACTTTTTCATAAGTTGTCACATTGAAAAACTCCGCCAAATATATTGCAGACCGTATTAGACTGATGATTGTTACCAAGCAGTTTCAGGTGGGAGAGGTGTTGCCTTCAACCCGCCAGTTGGGACAACAGCTTGAGTCCAGTTTTCATACCGTGCGCAAGGCTTATCATATTTTGGTTGATGAAGGGCTGATTCGCGGTGAGCGGGGAAGAGGGTTTATCGTTGAACGGCAGAACACCAATCTCGATAAAGCCGACCGGCTTGAAGTGGGTGCTGAAAAAATGCGGAAGCTGCTGGAGGAGCTTATCGGCTATGGACTGGATGAGTCGGAAATTGACGAGCTTTTCCAGGAGCGGCTGAGTTTTATGGAGTGGCCCGACCGTATCGAAAGCTGTGCCAGCATCGGGGAGACGGATGAACTCGGCAAAATGATTTCGGAAGCGATCAAAAAAGAAGTGGGCGTGCGAAGCCGGGTGCTGAATGTGAATCAGTATAACGAAACGGTAAAGTATGATGCGCTTTTTGTGCCCGTTCAACTGGTTAACAAATTTCGCGGCTTTGCCGAAAAGGGACGTTTGCTGCCGGTTGTTTACAGTATCAGCCCCGATACGCTGCTTTCTATTGTTGATCGCGCGGGCATTGAAACGATCGGAGTGGTGACGGCCGAGGATCAGACTATCCCCAAAATCATCAACGAACTGAAAGTAAGCCTCCATTTTGGAGGGTCGTTTGTTGCCGGGGCAACCTATGGAAAATCACTGCCACTTTTTGTTCGGGAAGCGGATTTAATTTTATATACTTCTCAAAGTGCCGCCCTTGTGGAAAAGAAAGTTCCGGAGCGGAAGAGAATCAAGTTGGAATATCAAATTTCGGAACAAAGCGCCGATACAATACGAGCGGAGCTGTGGGATCAGTAGGTAGACGTGAGATGTGAAACATGAGACGGTTGTCTCACTTCTCACGTTTCACGTTTGTTTCCCAATATGAGACAGGTACGGTATCAGCCTTTGTCTCAGGTTCGCATTTAATCTTTTATAAAAGAATGACAGATAAAAAGCTAAAAGAACTTATAAAACGTGCTCTGAAAGCCGTGGAAGCGGAAATTGATGCGGTTCGCGAAAAGCCGGCTCAGGATGTACTTTTCGACGGAAAACTGCGCGAAAACCATCCGGGTGATGCATTTTACTACGAGTTCAAATCACAAAATAAGTCACTCCGCTTTGCCGAGATGATTCGCGGGGAAATGGACGGCTATGAAGAAGAATTAGAGCTGTATCCTGTGGAAGTGGACGATAAAAAAGTAGTGCTTCATTTTCCGCATAATTTGGGAGATTCGCTATCGAAAGTAAATTTGGAATGGGAGAATGATTTTGTACTCCGCAAGCTGCGATCTGAGCTGAAGGATCTGCTTGATTCCGATCAAAAGGGAGCCCGTCTGCGAATGGGAAAGCTTTTTTATCCCGATTCAAAAAAGCATCACACCAAGGATGATGAAATACGCGTGTTGGATGACAGCAAACGCAATAAAGCTCAGCACGAGGCGCTGGTCAAATCACTCGAAAATGAGGTGCTCTATGTCTGGGGTCCGCCGGGTACGGGCAAAACTTCCACCTTGGGATTCATGATCGCGAACTATCTCATCAAGGGAAACCGGGTGCTTTTTGCGGCGAATACCAACCGCGCGGTTGATGTAGGACTACTTAGTACGCTGCGGGCACTGACGGATGTTGAAAAAGAACACCTTGAAGAAAAGGTGACCCGTTTTGGTGAAATTGCCCTGGAAAGTGAGCGACTAGAGGCAGTACTCTTCGAGCAGCATGTTGAACAGAGAGAGCGTGAACAAAAGGAAAAAGCAGGTAATCTTTCAAATTTACTGGGTGAATATCAGAAGCTGCAGCAAGAAATTGATAACCTGATGGAGCATGGAGAATCAGTTCCCAAAGAACTGGACGACCGCATCAACCTGCGGGGCGAACGTCTGGATGAATTGGGAGGCGAAGCAGCACTTGAGGAAGAAATTGACCGGCTCATTACGGTTAATGAACGGGTGGAACTGGAACGAATGAAACTGGTAGCTACAACGCTGGCCAAAGTTTGTACTTCCGATTTGTTCGACCGTCAGGAGTTTGATGCGGTAGTGGTTGATGAAGCTTCAATGGCCAATCTGCCTTACCTGATGGTGTTAGCGGCCAAAGCTAAAGCCCATATCGTGGTGGTTGGCGACCCTATGCAGTTACCGCCTATTGCGCTGACGAAGGATTTCAAGTCAAGGAAGTTTCTGGAGGATGATATTTTCACCTTTGTCTCCAAAGCAAAAGCTACCGAAGACCTGTTTGCCTGGCATGATGAAAATCGTCCGCTCACCACTTTTTTCGATACCCAGTACCGGCTGAATGAAGATCTGGCTGAGGTTTTGAGTTCTGTCTTTTATGATGGACGGTTGAAGACAGCGAAAAGCGATGAGGATTCAATTCAGATAAATGAAAATCATGCTCCGACCGTGAATGTGATTGACAGTCGAAAATATGGACCGGTACTTACCCAAAAGAGCGAAGGAAAGGGGTTTTCGCCATCCAACGAGGTGCATAAAGTGATTCTCATCAAAATGATAAAACGGCTGGTGCTGAAGAATCATGTGCCGGTGGATGAGATTGGAATTATCGTTCCCTTTAGGAGTACAGTCTATGATATTCGAAGTGAGCTTTACGAGGAAAATTATGGAATGATTGAAGTAGGTACCATTCACACTTTTCAAGGACGAGAGAAAGAAGTGATTATTTTTGATACCGTGATGAGCGGTGAAGAGCAGTACGGACGCAAGCGCCATTATTCTGTCAGGCCTTTTGACGAGGAGAAAAACGGCTTGGCAGTACCGCGCCTGCTAAACGTAGCCTTTTCCCGAAGCAAAGATCGCCTTGTGATTTTAGCGGATATGGATCACATCAACAAAATATACGGACAGAAATTTCTGGGGCGGTTGCTGAGGAATTTTCAGCAAGCAGAGAAGGGGTGAAAGTAATTAAAATACCGCAAGTTGCAAACTTGCGGTATTTTAATTGAAAAAGAGATTATGCTGCCCCGAATGGTCGGGGTAACTTGTAGCATAATCGGTAATTGGGGGAAAATCATGAGTAGAAATTATAAGTTTTGGGATCAGAGTAAACCTTACTTCATTACTTATGCTACGGTTGATTGGGTTGATGTATTTACCCGACAGACGTATAAAGATATTGTTGTCGACAGCTTACAGTTTTGTATTGATAACAAAGGGCTTATTGTATATGCATGGTGTATTATGAGCAATCATGTTCATTTGATTATCGGCAGTAATCAAGAGAAGATGCAGGATATTGTAAGGGATATGAAGAAGTTTACTTCGAAGAAGATATGTGAAGCGATAGAAACCAATCCACAAGAAAGTCGCAAGCAATGGATGCTGGCATTATTTTCAAGAGCGGGAAAAAGAAATTCAAATAATAAAAAGTACCAGTTTTGGCAACAGCACAATCAACCTATTGAACTTGATTACGCTGAAATCATAGATCAGAAGATTAATTATATCCATAATAATCCTGTAAAAGCCGGATGGGCAAACCATCCCTGGGAATATATTTATAGCAGCGCTCCTGCTTATGCAGGAAGAGGGGGATTATTATCTATTACAAAAGTGGGATAAGTTTAATTGTACTACTAGCTATAAATTTGCGGAACTTTTAGGGGATAAAAGTAGATAAGGGGCCACAAGTTGCAAACTTGCGGCATCCTGGTATGCCTTATACCTTATTTCCCTATACCTAAAAATCATTATCTTTATATCGCTTTGCCAATCGTTCTTCATTGACCCGCTTTAAGTCTCCAAGTCGTTCGGGACTCAGTGTTGCCAGCGTCATTTCACGTTTGCCCAGAGCACCTTGGGCACGGGCAACTTTCCATCCCGTCGAAGCCAGCGCTCCGCGTGCTTTAGATGCCGCGCAGTAGGTAGAAAGAATGACCTCATCCGAACTAAAATTTCTGAGCTTTTTGAATACTTCTCCCGTCCATAAATCAGGATTTGCATCGGGAGAAAAAGCATCATGAAAAATATAATCGGCTTTTATATTTTCGGGATGAAAATCATCAAACATGCCATAAAAAAGCCGGACTGAAATATTGCTAAGCAGGGTAAATTCATTTATTCCTTTAGAAAGGCTACCAAACAGGCCCGTTACTTCAGGTACAGCTTCGGGGTGGTTTAGGTGAGTACCATAATTGAATTTCTGTACAGTTTTAGAATCAAGCGGAAAGCCTTCAACAGAAATATAGTTGAGATGAGAATCTGACTCTAATTCCAGATAATAATCTATCAGCAGCATAAGGTTTAGTCCTGTACCAAAGCCTGTTTCGAGGATGGTGATCTCATCCTTTGTTTTTAGCACATCAATCAGCCCGGTTTGTTTAAAAAAGACGTAGCGACTTTCAGCGACTGCTCCGTTTGGGTTGTGATAATGCTGATCGAAGCGGGAGGAATAAACGGTGTGAGAACCGTCCCGGGTGATGACTAATTTTGATTCCGGCGCATCATCAGATTCATATTCCATAATTTTTTGTATTAGTTTTCTTTGAGTAACTTTGTGAGCTATTACACTAAGTTGCGCAAAGGAGCGCTAAGGTTCACAAAGGATATTATTACCTTTGCAACAAAATAGTAATGAGCAATGAATGTAGCTAAAATACAGCAGCGAGCAGAGCACCATTATGACGAAATGGTTGAAATGCGGCGGCATTTGCATCGCAATCCCGAGTTAAGTTATAAAGAGTTCAAAACTACGGATTTCATCATTGAAAAGCTGGAAGAGCTTGGTATTCGGGCTGATCGTCCCCTTGAAACCGGCTGCGTGGGTGTGCTGAAAGGCGGTAAAGAATCAGACCGGGTCGTTGCTCTGCGGGCTGATATTGACGCCCTGCCTATTTTTGAGGAAGGCGATCACAAAAAGGAATTCATGTCAGAAAATAAAGGGGTCGCCCACTGTTGCGGACATGATGCACATACCGCAAATTTGCTGGGAGTCGCTAAGATTTTAAGTGACTTAAAAGACGAAATCGAAGGAACAGTATTACTCATTTTTCAACCGGGTGAGGAGAAGCTGCCCGGCGGCGGGCGCCTGCTCTGTGAAACGGGTTATTTGCAGGAAAAAGGGGTTGATGTCATTTACGGGTTGCATACTAATCCCTATAGTCCGCCCGGTGAAATTGCGCTTCGCAAAGGCCCGCTGATGGCTCGTCCCGATGAATTTAAGGTTGAAATTATCGGCAAAGGCGGACATGCAGCAGCGCCACATCTGGCGGTTGATCCTGTTGTAATGGCTGCCCAGGTTGTGAATCAGTTGCAAACGATTGTGAGTCGGAATGTTGATCCTACCGAGCCGGCCGTAGTAACGGTTGGGAAGATTGCGGGAGGATCGGCTCACAATATTATTCCGGAAAAAGTGGAAATACTGGGAACCGTTCGTACTTTTAACAAGGGAACGGCAGATATGATCAAAAATCGAATCGAGAAAATAGTAAAAAGTGTAACGGAAGCTTCAGGCGGAGGTTATAATTTTGAATTTGATTATGGTTATCCCGCCGTGAATAACACTGATTGGGCTACTGATCTCGTCATTGATTCGGCAAGTGAATTGATGGGGAAGGAGCATGTAATATTGATGGATGATCCGATAATGGCGGGCGAAGATTTCGCTTTTTACCAGCATGAATTCCCGGGCGTATTTTTCTTTTTGGGGAGCGGGAGCGAGCAGACAGCATCCACTTACAGCTGGCATCACCCCAGATACAATGTAGATGAAGCATGTTTTAAAACAGGTGCGGCACTGATGGCTTCCTTGGTTTTTCAGCCTATTCCGGTAAAAGATTAACCAAGGAACGCAAAGGTTGACGCAATGTTCGCAGGGAAAACCTTTAACGGAAAATAATTATGAATTCCCTACCAATAGTGCGGGAATTAATTCCCGAGCCATTGATAGGGTTAGTCTATTCTGCTGCCCCCGAAGGTTTCGGGGCAACTTGTAGCATAACCGAAACTGATTCCACCACAAGTATAAACTTGCGGGATTTCAGGTTTAAACTTAAGAAAATACATGAGTTTCAATTTTCAGCCTTCTTTCTGGGAAAGTGATTCCTTTCTCAAGCCCTATGATCTAATCATCATTGGTGCGGGAATTGTGGGGTTATCTACGGCCTTATTTTATAAAAAGGAATATCCCAAAGCGCGAGTTGCAGTGCTTGAAAGGGGATTTATTCCACAGGGCGCCAGCACGCGAAATGCCGGATTTGCATGTGTGGGATCTATTACTGAGCATTTGGCCGATTTGAAGAAGGAGTCCGAAGAAAATATCAAAAGACGGATTGTTCAGCGATATGAAGGACTCAAACTCCTTAAAAAAACGCTGGGGGAGCAGGCAATTGGCTATGAACCTTGCGGTGGATATGAGCTCTTTACTTCTCAGGAAGAGTTTGAAAATGCGGCTTCTGAAATAGATCGTTTTAATGGGTGGATGAGCGAATTGGTCGGAGAAGAATCAGTTTATCACTCTGCTGAGATGGAAGGTTATCCGGTAATTTATAACCGATTAGAAGGAGCGCTTCATCCTGGAAAAATGATGCAGGAATTAGTAGGAAGAGTAAATTCATCAGGGGTTGAAATAAAATGGAATTCACCCGTACAAAAAGTCGCGGAAGCCGGGACTGTAGTTCTAGAAAATGGCATAGAATTGAAAGCGAAAAAAGTACTTTTTGCTGCAAATGGATTTGTAAGTCGCTTACTGCCTGACCTTGATATAAAACCGGCGCGAGGGTTGGTATTCATCACTAACGAGCAAGAAAATTTGCCCTGGAAAGGCACTTTTCATTATGATGAGGGCTATATCTATTTTCGGAATGTGAAAAATCGGCTGCTAATTGGCGGCGCTCGAAATTTGGCGGCTGATGATGAAGAAACGGATCACTTTGGCACGAATGAAACGATCAAAAAACATTTGGTGAAATTTGTCTCGGAAGTGCTGAAATTGCCGGATGGATGGCAGGTCCAGCAGGAGTGGTCGGGCATTATG
>DASVCW010000044.1:0-46520 GCA_036381435.1 Balneolaceae bacterium
AGAAATGGACATCGCCCCTGCAAAACTGGGCATTGACTGTTCAACAGCTGGCCATTAAATTTGGTGACCGTTTGCCGCTGGATTTAACCCATAAACCTGATAAATAGCACAAACCGGACAGAGTTCAGTTTACACTACCCCGGCGTATAACCGGCCTTTAGATTGTAAGCCTAAAAGAAGCTAGATTTACACTCTCTATTATTGAGACTTTATTTCTTTAATTTTATCTAAAGTCCATCCCATAGGAGGACCAAGGGGTCGCATAAGACTGGCTATTAATTCATCCTCCATGCCTTTTTCTACATATTCCCTAACCATCAATTCTGCCTCCTCTGGTGAAACCTCCTTATCCGCAATTCTTCGAGAACCATTATGTCTTGCTGATCGAACTTCTCTTTTTAGGGAGTTTAATTCTTTTCTTAATTCTAACATCTCTTTCTCTTCTTCACTAACTTTTACTTTACGGGTTTTAGCTACTTCTAAAAAAGTAGGTGGAATTGCATCTTCTGGATTTTTGAGTGTTTCCGTTAGAGCTTTGGTTATCTTTTCTTTCAAAATTTGCCCCCAATTTGGAGCATTTTTATCATATTCGATGACTCTTAAACTTCTAAGATCGAATGGAACATCATCCATAGATGCTGTTATTAGTATAGCAGGTTTAGTAATGGCATGAGCTAAACCCAATTCATAAAATACATTGGGGTTTTTATTAGTTAAATCTGCAAGAATAACTTCAGCATTCTTAGTGTAAGACCATATATCATTAACAATATTCCCAGGACGATAAAGATCATCGGCTCTTTTTGATGTAAATCCTGCCTCATTAATTGCTGGTTTATAAATATCAGTATAATACTTGTCAAACCATCCACTAAAAGGCATGATTATAAAGCAATTTGGTTTTTCTTCGGTAGCTTTTTTAGACGTTTTGGGTTTTGCCATTGTATTTTATTTAGTAGAAATATTTTATGATATAGCAGCAACTCCAACCGGAAGGAAAGAGTACTTGCATCCCCCAACCCACCAACTGTTTTTGTATCTTCATACTTGTAATTCAGTTAAAATAAAATCATTTACAGATGAAATTTATTGGAGCCCATGTAAGCGCGGCCGGGGGAGTTGAAAATGCTTCGTTGCGTGCCCGTGAAATCGGAGCGGATGCTTTTGCCCTTTTTACCAAAAACCAGCGGCAGGCATCACCGCTAACGGAAGAAAATATCAGCCGGTTTAAGAGAAACTGCGAAGAGTTTGGCTTTTCCATGAATTATGTGATGCCGCATGACAGCTATTTGATTAATCTCGGTCACCCTGAAAAGTCTATGCTGGAAAAGTCGCGCAATGCTTTTCTGGATGAAATGCAGCGCTGCGAGCAGCTGAGCATTGAACTGCTGAACTTCCATCCGGGAAGCCATCTCAATAAAATGAGTATAGACGATTGTCTGAAGCTTAATTCGGAATCAATCAACTGGACACTTGATCAAACCGAGGGCGTTACGGCTGTTATTGAAAATACGGCGGGACAGGGTACAAACACAGGATTCAAGTTTGAACATCTTGCCGCGATTATTGATGGCGTTGATGATAAAAACAGGGTAGGTGTTTGTATTGATACTTGTCACGCTTATGCCGCGGGATATGATTTCTCAAACGAAGAAGGTTACAATCAGATGGTAAAAGAATTTGATGAGATCGTTGGGTTTGAGTATCTGAAAGGAATGCATTTGAACGACTCCAAACGAGAGCTTGGCAGTCGGGTTGACCGTCATGAAAGTATCGGTAAGGGAGAAATTGGGTTGAGAGGTTTTGAGTTGCTGATGCAAGATGAGCGCTTTGATGGAATTCCCATGATTCTTGAAACCCCAAATACCGAAAACTGGCCGCAGGAGATTGAGATGCTGAAGAAAATGGCAGGAATGGACGATTTTAATTTAGTTCTTAATTTATAGCCGCATTTCAGGTATAGGGTATAAAGGTATAAAGGTATAAGGGGAGGGCAATTCCCTATGCTGATAGGCTGCACCTGCAAAAAAACATTCACACCTTCACATCACATTAATATGTGATTTATATCTTATATAAATAAAGTTAATCTATGTTTAGATATTTGATTAAGCGGTGATCAAATTGGAACAAAGATGGACGACAGTCGTAAGAGACTGTGGAGTCAACCCATTAAACCGCAAAAACCGATAATTTTGTTCTGTTTAATAGAATGAAAGCCAAATGCAATGTAACAGTTGCATTAAAAGCTAAAAATTCTTTTAATCAAGTGTGAGGATATTATGAAACTTGACCAATCACAACATATCAGTTCAAAGTACAAACAACTGGATGATAAGGATCTGGTTCGCTTTTACCGTCAAAACGGTGACGAACAGGCATTCAGTGAATTAATGAACCGTCACCAGACGAAAATTTATTCCTATATCTATAGTATGGTAGGCAGCGCCGGGATTGCGGATGATATTTTCCAGGAGACGTTTACCAAAGTGATTACAAAAATGGACGATACGTATAATGAGCAGGGGAAATGGATTGCCTGGGTTATGCGAATCGCACATAATGCAACAATTGATTATTTAAGAAAACAAAAACGGTTTGTGGACGTTAGTTCAAACTACGACAAGGAATCAAACACTGATTTCTATGATCGTTTGCCTGATGAAGATCTCGTTAGCGCACAGGAACAGCTTGAAAATGATGAAGCCAAGAGCAGTTTGATGAAGCACATTTCCGAGCTCCCTGAGGAACAGCGTCAAGTGGTAATGTTGCGCCATTATTATGAAATGCCATTTAAAGAAATTGCCGAATTGACGGATGTTTCAATAAATACCGCACTGGGACGTATGCGGTATGCGTTAATAAATCTTCGAAAACTTTTTGACAAGGAAAAAGAAAAAGAAGAAAATAATTATGCAGAACGAGAATAATGATTGCATACGATATCTGATGAAGGAGATGGACCCTTCTGAGGAACTGCTTATGGAACAAGCAATGATGAGTGATGAAAACCTGCTCATCGAGGTAGAGAGTATGAGGCAAACTTATTCAAAACTGGATGGTTTGCCCAGGCTTAACCCTCCTTCGCATATCCGGCAATCAGTTTTCAAGCAGGCTTCGGCTCATGCCGCAAAAAAGCGTGAATCACATAGCGTTTTTAAGCCCGTATTTAAATATGCGGTTGCGGCTACCCTCGCTTTGACCGTTACAGCAGGGGGAACATGGTTTTATCTTGGAGAGGAAGGAGAAAAAGCCAGTCCTTCAGTATCAGCAGAAACCCCGGCCCGGCCTTCATCAACCCAAAGTTCAGTTTTGCTGCTCAGTGATAATATTCAGACGGCATCGGCAAAAACGCCGGAAGTGGAACCTTGGGTAGATCGAAATGATATTCTGCATTTTGAAGATCAATTCAGTAATCAAGGGAATATTTCGGGATATCAAAACATCCTTCAGCACTCAACCCAAAAGTTACAGCTCATTGAACAACCCGTTTTCGATTATCGCCCCGTTAAGCCTATTCAGTTAACAGGGTCCGGAAATTAGCAGGAGTTACCCCTCCCGGGATTCGCACTCATAAATTGAATAATTGGAATATGGTGCGTTAGTTGACAAATGAAAATGCATTTTTTTGAATAACATTCCTACTCTTGTTCATGGGTTCATAGGGGTATATTATATTTCGTCCCTACGGGACTTATGGCCTGCTTTGGCGGTACCAATATTTCATCCCTAACGGGATTTATTTTTACCTTCTCTGTCCCGATAGGGACATCATATTGGTAGATAAACAGACATTAAAAATAAACAAGTTCCGTAGGAACGAGATATTGTTGGTTCGTATAGCTGAAGATTCTATATTTCTCTTCTATTTATTATGTCATGCTGAACTTGTTTCAGCATCTGTCACCAAGGTCTCTATTTAAGCTATAAGCACAATTTTTGCTACAGACCCTGAAACAAGTTCAGGGTGACATAGATTTTTTAGGAATGAAGAGAAATGATCACCCATACCGAAGCTGTCGTTTTCAGGTCTGTTGATTACAGCGAATCCAGTAAAATTGTTACTTTTTTTAGCCGCGAGCACGGAAAAATTGCGGTGATGGCAAAGGGTGCCAAAAGGCCCAAAAGTAAATTCTCGGGGCTCATCGAAACCGGTAACATCTTGGATGTTGTTTATTATTTCAAATCATCCCGCTCAGTTCAGATTCTTTCAAAAGCCGCTTATGCAGAGAAAACAATGAACCTGCGAACGGACTTTGAAAAAATGGCTACCATGACTTCGGCTATTGAACTGATCCGGCAGCTTTTGCACGAAAATGAAGTCAATAAACCGCTCTTCGATTTTACCAAAAAAGTGCTGCTTTGGCTGAATGAAGCCAAAATTCACCCACCCCTCGTTTTTCCTTACCTTCAAATTCGCCTGGCAAACCTGATGGGAATTAATTTACAGGCAAAAAATAAAGCCGACGCAAATTCATCGAACTATTTAAACTTAAAATCAGGTTATATCAGCAGGGAAAGTGAACCATCGCATTCCTATAAACTAACGCCTAACCAGTTTAATTTTATTAGCTTAGCTTTACATTCGAAAAGTTCTGCCTTGTTTGATATTCCATTTGAGAAGGGTGAGTTAAAAGCACTTATTAAAAATCTCGATCTGTATTTAAAATATCACGTTGAAGGGCTCAGGGACCGTAAATCTGATGCTATTTTTGAACAAATTTTGCAAGGTAATCCATGAAAAATCGTAACCGTTATCTTACAGGTACTTTGCTAATCCTGATTGGTGCTTTATTAGGAACGCTGTTTGCCTTCTATCAGCAAAATATTTTGATTAATGATCATGCGGATGTCGAAGTCACTGAAATAAAACACAGCGCGGAACCCATCTTTTCTGATGAAGAACTGGCAAAAATGGATTCCAAATTTCTCTTTAAGAAAATAGCAGAGCGCGTAAGACCTATGGTCGTTTATGTCGAAACAGTGGTACCTGTTGATCACAGCAATCTTCCGGATGATGAATTTCACAACCCCGACAGTTTTTGGGACATCCTTCCACGACGTGCCAAAACAGTGGGATCAGGAGTGATTATTAGCAGTGACGGCTATATTTTGACGAACAATCATGTAATTGCCGGTGCTATTGACAATGAAATAAAAGTGGTTTTAAATGATAAACGCTCTTTTAAAGCACGCATAGTGGGACAAGATCCCACCACTGATTTAGCCGTCCTTAAAATTGACGCTCAAAATTTACCGGCTATTGTCTTTGGTAATTCAAACGAAGTAGATGTAGGGGAATGGGTTTTAGCCATCGGAAATCCCTTTCGATTACGATCTACAGTTACAGCAGGTATTGTAAGCGCCCTGAGCCGCGATGTACAAATTATTGATGAACGAATGCGTATCGAAAGCTTTATTCAAACCGATGCCGCCATCAACAAAGGAAACAGCGGGGGTGCCTTGGTGAATACCAGCGGAGAACTTATCGGTATAAATACGGCCATTGCATCAAAAACCGGAAGCTACCAGGGTTATGGATTCGCGGTTCCTTCAAACCTATGTGCCAAGGTGGCAGCCGATCTTATTGAATTCGGGGAAGTTCGCAGAGCGCTTCTGGGGGTTAGTATTGTGAGTGTGAACGCAACGCTGGCTGAAGAACTGAATATGGATGAAATCAAAGGCGTGTTGGTCGCAGCCATTTCTCCGGGCAGTGCTGCCGACAAGCACGGACTACAGCAATATGATGTTATTTTGAGCATTGACGGGGCTTCGGTAAATGAATCGAACGATTTACAGCGTAAAATCGCCATTCGCCGTCCCGGTGAAATCGTGGATTTAAAAATCTGGCGGGATGGGGAAGAGCTTATCAAAAATGTTAAGCTGGGCAGGCTGAATATGGACGATGAACAACTCGTCTTCGAGAGCAGCCGGGATGATCAGGAAATTGAATTCGCCCCTTTTGATCTTGGTTTTAGAGTGATGGCTATACCCCAATCCACTAAATATGATCGTTTTGATCTTATCATCAGCGAGATTGAAAATGGCTCTAAGGCGGCTCAAAAAGGATTGAAAGAAGGTTTTATCATTAAAAAAGTAGGGAATGAAAAAGTTGAAGATCTTAAATCTTTAAAAGATCTTATAGCCCGAAATTTAGAAGCTCATAATTCGGTTACTCTGGGAGTAGAAAAACCCAATGGAGAAACCGGGGTATACAAATTTGAACTATAATTATTTTTGATGAATCGTATAATTTCTTCCGTTATTCTAATTTTTTCATTGGCTGTTTTTATTTCTTGTTCAGGGTCGGCAAATGTGGCACAAAAAGGGGGGACTCAAAGCTCGTTGTATCCTTCGTGGTATGGACAGCAGTCGGTGGTAAGCACCGATAGCGTAATTTATGGCTATGCCACCGCTATTGATGATGATTCTGCCGCCGCGGTTGCAAAAGCGGTTGCCTGGGCTGAATCTGAATTGAGTTCATCTATATCTTATTCCTTAGAAAAGGTACGCAATGATGCGCTGGTAGAGTTAGGTTCTGAGTCAGGGCTGGGTGAGCCTTCTTTTATCTTTGCCATGAGAAAAGTAGACCGGGCGGTTAATGAACTGGTTTCTACTACAAACACAGCTGTGAAAACGGTGGAGGGATATGAAAGCTATCGCAGTTTTGCTGAGGTAAAGATATCCAAAGAAGAGCTGGTTGAAAGTATAGCAGATGAACTCGCAGGTCATGAAAAAACCTGGAATGCTTTAGTAGGATCCCAGGCCTTTCAGAATTTTTAGATCGCTGATTAAGTTGATTTACCAGATTAAAAATGGAAACCCGGCGCAAGTGATACTTGTGCCGGGTTTAATCTGCTTTTCTCAGTGCAGTCAGCGTAATCTGCGATCACATGTTCTCTACGATTTTATCGCCGAATTCTGAGCATTTTAGGAGCGTAGCGCCTTCCATCAAACGTTCAAAATCGTAAGTTACCTGTTTTTGACTGATGGAAGCTTCGATTCCTTTTTCAATGAGATCAGCGGCTTCATTCCAACCAAGATAGCGTAGCATAATCACACCTGAGAGAATCAGCGAACCGGGATTCACTTTATCTTGTCCCGTATATTTTGGAGCGGTGCCGTGGGTTGCTTCAAAGACCGCAAGGCCTGTATTATAATTGATATTGGCGCCGGGAGCGATGCCAATTCCACCCACACATGCCGCCAAAGCATCTGAAATATAGTCACCATTAAGGTTCATGGTAGCGATAACATCATACTCAGCGGGACGCGTTAAAATCTGCTGCAGGAAAGCATCAGCAATCACATCTTTAACCACAATTCCATTTGGAAGCTTACACCAGGGGCCTTCGCCGATCACTTCGGCATCATATTCTTCTTTTGCCACTTCATAGCCCCAGTTTTTGAAGCTGCCTTCAGTAAATTTCATGATATTCCCTTTGTGAACAAGCGTTACACTGTCACGGTTTTGCTCGATAGCATAATCAATGGCCGAACGTACAAGCCGTTTGGTTCCTTCTTCGGAAATCGGTTTGATGCCCAATGAAGTAGAATCAGGGAAACGAATGTTAGTGACATCCATTTCATTAATAAGAAAATCCTTGAGTTTCTTATTTTCATCAGTACCTGACTGATATTCAATCCCCGCATAAATATCTTCGGTATTTTCTCGGAAAATTACCATGTCGGTGTTTTCGGGATGTTTAACCGGGCTCGGCGTTCCTTGATAATAGCGCACGGGACGAACGCAGGCAAATAGATCTAATTTCTGACGAATAGCTACATTCAAAGAGCGAATTCCACCGCCCACGGGGGTTGTCAGAGGACCCTTGATGGCTACTTTATAATCTTCAATCGCTTTAAGAGTATCTGCCGGAAGCCACTCGCCATCCCCATAAAACTTAACTGATTTTTCGCCCGCATAGATTTCAAGCCATTCAATTTTTTTCTGTCCATCGTATGCTTTTTCCACAGCACTGTCGAGTACGTTGCGCATGGTAGGAGTGATATCGATGCCGATTCCATCACCTTCAATGAATGGAATGACGGGGTTATCACCCACTTTTAATGAACCGTCTGACTTTTTTTCAATTTTGGTGCCCCTTTCCGGGGCAGTGATTTTGTCGTAACCCATGATTATTTTGCAATAGATTGGAATTTAATTTCGTTTCAAGTATAGTAAAAAATTGATGCAGGTGCATAGGAATCTGCATTTTCAGCAAAATTCTGGTTATATTATAAGATGTTGCCAGCGGGTTCTGTTCCTGCCAGCGCCTTAAGGAAAATAATGCTGCGTTACAGGTTGTTTTTCAGCTAAGCTGCAAATAGGTTTATATATTAATCGAAACGAAAAGAGGCTGATATGATTACCCCAATGTTTGGACACCGTCCAAAGCCCAAAAAGTTTAAGATGCGATTTCAGCACTATGATCCCAAGGAAGATGAGCGAAAAGAACAGCGGATAAAAATCAAGCGGAGTCATAAAAAGTATCATCAGGGACGTTCCGTAATTATGTTCGCGCTGGGAATAGCAATCGTGTTTTATCTGATGTTTGCGCTTTAAATCTCTAAATGTCATCCTGTCTTGAAAGCTTTTGGGATCAGGATCTATAGGAAAAATGCTGCTAATAGCTTTAAAGTAATAACTGCATAAGATGCTGATCCGCCAGCTGGCGGACAGGCATGACATAGTTTTTCTTATAAAATAGGCTGATAATTTCTTATTATCAGACAAACTAAATTCAATTAAAAAAGCGCGTACATTGGCTCAGGAAGCGGATTCTAATAACTCTATCATACATCAGCTTGCCCCCGAGATTTCGAATAAAATTGCAGCCGGCGAAGTCATTCAGCGTCCCGCTTCGGTTGTAAAAGAATTGCTTGATAATGCCATTGATGCCGGGGCAGATCAACTTAAAATTGTGATCCAAAACGCGGGACGAACGCTCATCCAGGTAATCGACAACGGCTGCGGGATGGGTAAAGAAGATATTCGCCTTTGCTTTGAGCAGCATGCCACTTCCAAAATTCAGGATGTTGACGACCTTTTTCGGGTTCGAACGCTCGGTTTTCGGGGTGAAGCAATGGCCTCGATTGCTTCGGTAGCACAGGTAACGCTAAAAACCAAACGTCCCGGTGACGAGGCGGGTTACAGGTACGAAATTTGGGGTGGGGAAGAAAAATCGTTTGAACCGGATGCTGTAGATGACGGGACGTCGGTCGCAGTACGTAATCTGTTTTTTAATGTCCGTGCCCGTCGGCAATTTCTAAAAACCGATGCTACCGAATTTCGCCATATTTTAAGAACCGTTCAGCAAGCGGCACTGGCCAATCCTGATGTTGGGTTTGAACTCATCGCCGATTCCGATATTATTTATGACTTGCCTAAAGATCAGGCCTTAAAAAAGCGTATTGCCGGTATCTTTGGAAAAAGCTACCGGGCCAGTTTGATCGATTTCGAGGAAGAAACCAGCTATTTAGCCGTTCGCGGAATTTTAGCCGATCCTAAACTTACGAAACGAAGCAGGGGAGAACAGTTTCTGTTTGTCAACGGACGCCCTATTCAACACCGCTATCTTACCCACATCATTCTGAATATTTATGATTCCTGGACGGGTGAAAGAGATTATCCCTTTTATGCTATTTTTTTGAGTGTAGACCCGGCGCAGGTTGATGTAAATGTTCATCCTGCTAAGGAGGAAGTTAAATTTGAAGATGAAAGGAGCATCATAAAGCTCACAAAATCGGTGATTAAAAAAGCGCTTAACGAGCAGTTTTTAGTACCGGAAGTTTCGGGTGAAGATAATAGCTTTTCCCGGAATTCATCATCCGGTTTTTCTACGGATATTAATTTTGGCGGGAGGCAAAATCACTCTCGGAAAGAAAGTCCTGTAAAATTTCCTTCACGTATTAATTTCGACCGCTCAAATTCACGAAAAGGAGGGAAGGATTTTTCACGACAGTTGTATGATTATGATGACCAGTCCCCTCAAAGTTTTGATAAAGATTTCGGAAAACATCACCCTGAGCGAATGCGTGATCGTGGATTCTGGCAACTGCATGATCAATATATTTTAACACAGACACGATCGGGGCTGTGCATGATTGATCAGCATGCGGCTCATAAGCGTATTGTTTATGAAAAAGCTCTTCAAGCGATGGAATCAGCTATTCCAAGCACCCAGCAACTTCTTTTTGCCCAAACTATCGATTTCTCAGCATCAGAGTTTTCATTGCTGAAAGAGCTGCATCCCATCATTCAGCGAATGGGCTTTAATGTACAGTTGCTCAGTGGAAATACGGCGATGGTCAGCGGTGTGCCTGCGGATATCGATATCGGTAATGAGCAATCAGTGTTGAAATCTATGTTGAATCAATACCGGGAGTTGGGGGGTAAAGCAGAACTCGATGCCCGAGATAAACTCGCCATCGCTTTTGCTTCAAGGACGGCTATCCCACGCGGAAAAAAACTGACTGATATGGAAATGGAAAATCTGCTTGACCAGCTATTTGCCTGCGAAAAACCCTATAAAGATCCTTTAAACAAACCTACACTTGAGTATATTCCCCTCGAAGATATCAAGGCACGCTTTAGGTAAATTATTGATTTGATGAATGGTTGAATGAATAAAAGCAGTAATTTAATCGTTCAACCATTCAATAACTCAACCATTCAACCATTTCACCTATGAACATCCTGGCTGCAGAACCTTTTTACAGTGGTTCTCATAAAGCTTTTTTACAGGGACTTCAAGAGCATTCACGGCACCGTATTATTTCTGTGAGCATGAGCTACAAGGGGCAAAAGTGGCGAATGCAGGGAAATTCAGTGGTTCTGGCCGGAATGGCAGAAGAAGTGAAGGATGATATTGACCTGCTTTTGGTTAGTAGTATGATCAACCTGCCTGCTTTCCTGGCGCTGACTAATCCGCGGTTTTCTGAGGTACCTAAGATTATGTACATGCATGAAAATCAGTTCACACAGCCTATGCCGGAGGGTGAGGAGCGTGATCTAACCTATTCATACATCAACTATTTAAGCATGCTTTCGGCGGATCGCCTGATTTTCTCGTCGGAGTTTCAGAAGAATGATTTTTTGAATGCCCTACCCGGTTTTCTCGAGCAATATCCCGAGGATAAACGGTATAACCCCATTGAAAAGATTAAGGATAAAAGCGTGGTTTTATATCCCGGATTGGATCTGAAGCAGTTTGATGCGCAACCGGATTCTCGAAAATCGAATAAAAATCCGGTAATTGTCTGGAATCAGCGGTGGCAGTTTGATCGAAATCCCGCCATGTTTTTTCGCGTATTGAACCGCCTTAACGATATTGACCTGACTTTTGATCTTATTTTAGCTGGAGATACACAGCACGAAAAGCCCGAAGAGTTTGAGAAAGCCTGGCAGCGCTATGGACAGCAGATCACCCATTTCGGCTATGTGGAAAACAAGGAAAATTATAGCAAGCTGCTGCACAGCGGGGATATTGTAGTTTCAACCGCTACTTATGAATTTTTCTGCGTGGCGATCATGGAAGCTATTTATTGCGGATGTCATCCGTTGGTTCCAAATCGACTGCATTATCCTGAATTGATTCCCGACAGTCTGCATGAACCCCTACTGCATGCGCCTGTGCTATATGATACTGAAGACGACTTGTTTCATTATCTCAAAGATCTGCTTACCGGCAAAACAAAACCCCTGCCCAAAACCTCACTCCGGGATATAAACAAGCACCTGGATTGGTCTAATCGTATTGATGAGTTTGATGAAATGTTTGAGAACTTTGGGAAGATTGAGATAAGTTCGTCGCTTTCAGAAGACCCCTAAATCCCCTAAAGGGGACTTTATAACTTGCTTGTAACCCCAAGCGCCTGCTTGGAAAGAATATATTTTTAATCGGAGAGATATACTGATCGAAGCAGGCACTTCGATATAAATAGAAAAATCAATATTTAGGGGATTTTAAAAGAAATGGCACTGGCGGGTTTAAAAGGGAACTCGAGTTCACGGATTTTCACTTATTGTTTCAAACAAGAGACAAGTCCCCTTTAGGGGATCTAGGCAGGTTTAGGAAACTTTCGAAAGTTTCCTAAACCTTTTTTCTTCGATTAAACAAGAACTGATCAATCAACAAAACGGCGGCAAAAACACTTAACAGAAAAATTCCGCTCAGAAGCGGCTCCCAAATGATAAAACCGCCAATAAATCCTAAAACGGCACCTAAATACTGAATATATCGCAACTGTTCGTTAGTGGCATTCTGGATGATGTCCGCGATATGCTGCTCGTCATAATTGCGCAGGTTATCCTCAACCAGCGTTTGCACATCCAGTTGGTTGATAAGTTTGTATAGTAAAGCAGTAACAATATTTTCAATCGCATCGCTGTGTTCATCAATCTTTTTGGGAAGCTGGTCGAGCAAATCATCCATCTTGTCAAGCCCTTTTTCGACGGAGGTGGGGATTTGAACTAGGGCTTCTTCAATGATATGCTGCATTTGCTGTCCCTTTACAAAAGAATAAGCTTTGAGGGCCACTTTTTCGAATGATTTATCATGAACTGCTTCTTCAATTTGAGTCAAAATACGATCGGCAAGGGCACTTCGAATATCAGGATCAGCAATCATTTCATCCACGTAAACAACGACCCATTGTTTGAGGTCCTCACGAAAAGACGGATCATCAATAATTGATTTGATATAAGCCGTAGATTGCTCGCGGTAGCGACTGATAACTTTTGATTCACTGATCTTTTTCTTGATGATTTCAGGATTGATCAAATCGTCAGAAACGGCTTGTGCGAGGCGATAGGCGATACGGTCTTTTTGAGCCGGAATGAGACCATGTCCTAAAATGGGGCGCTTTTCAACGGGTTTAAAAAGCATAGTGATAGCCAGCCAGTTGGTCCCGAAACCGATGAGGCCACCTACGGCAGTGATTCTTAAAATACCTTCAAAACTCAGTGAATAACCCCAGACCATTGCAGAGAGATCGTTGAAATCCCAGAAAAAAGAAAATATGAAAACAGCTGATAAAAGCCAGGGCACTGCTTCGAGAAGCTGTAAAAAGAAGGAATTATATTGCTCTTTTTTCGGTGGTGGCGGTTTGGTTTCCGGCGAAGGTTTTGAAAGGTTATCAACCCGGCTGTGGCGGGAGATAATTTGCCATAAGTCTCGCGCATGTTTACGGGTTTTTTCTTTAGCAACCTTGAGGGCATTGTTAGGCTTTTGACCGGAATCTGACTGGTTTTCGGGCATTTAGTAATCGATTAATACTTATTTTTAAAAATCCTTTATTGACCTGACAGTGTGCCGTGATTTTCCGGCTCCTGTCAGTGTCCGGGGAAAATAACACTGTAAGGTTCTACCAACGCGACACTTACAGATTATTTTTTAACTAAAGACATTTTATACGCAAATATGATGAAGTGGTTGTAGGTCGGGCATTTTGTTCGAGAGTACTGTGAAAGGCTTAGGAAACTTTAAAAGAAATCTGTTTGCTTTTCTGTTAGTGCCTAAAAAGATAATTTAACTGATTTTACCCATGGCTCAAAAGTTTCCTAAGCCTGTATAATGCCCCCATAATATACTACCTGACGGGCAAGATGCCCGTCCTACAATTGAAGCACTTTTAGATAAGTATCTTCTTTCGTGGTCATCTCTATTTTTTGTGTCTCCGTCCGGTCATCATAGCCTATAAGGTGCAGTAAACCGTGGATAAGAATTCGTGAAAATTCCCTTTCCGGTGATTCATTAAATTCTTCAGCCTGCTCTCTAATTCGGGGAGTGCAGCAAAAAAGTGTCCCTTCAATGGCGCTGTTATCACTAGAATCATCATAACGAAAGGTGATGATATCAGTGATATAGTCTCGTTCAAGGTGTTCTTTATTGATTCGAATGATTTCTTGTTCGTCAACATAAACCACTTCAATAAAACGAAAAGTGCAATCTTCATTATGGGCAATGGATGATGCAATTTTTGTAAAATCTGATTGCTCTAAGGGGAGGGTTGAATCGGTTTCATTAAAGATCTGGATATCGGGCTGAGTTTTAGCCATTTGATGAAGATTTCTTAAGAGATCCTGAAACAAGTTCAGGATGACAATAATCCCTTATTCTGTGCTTTAGTGTTTTCGTGGCTAACACCTTGGCTAGTCTTCATCAAAAGAGAAATTATCAAGATCAACCGATTCGGTGAGGGAGAGGGCTATTGCGCACATCATCAAATCTTCAGGAAGCTGAGTGAAATCGCTATTGAGTACTGCTTCACTAACATTAGAATATAAACTGCAACCAGCACCTTGTTCAACAATCAGCCCGGATGTACGTTCCTGCTGGCGCCCGAAGAAAGTCACCTGCTTAAGCATTTCGCTGGCAATAAAAGCGGTACAATTATGAAGCTGCAGGAAAGTATTTTGGGCATAAACGGAGACCATATTCATTTTCTCTCCATGTATATCGAGTCCTAAATGGATTTCCAGTGCCAGCTTTCGCGCTTCTTCTTTATTGACTACTTCCAGACGGTAAACATCATTGCCTAAGGGTTTGGCCTCTGTTTGCAGTACTTCCGCGATGGCATCAATATTTTCTTTGGTAAACTGGTGAACCATTATTCAGCTTTATAAAAACTTATTTTATTTAAATATACCATTCACCCTTCAGAATAAGAAATTAAAGTGAGATATCAGACGTGAAACGTGAGACGGACAACCTCTTATAGAAATAATAAGCAATACGTGAATGCGTAATAAGTGAATTTTAACGTAATCGTATCACTCATCACGCATCATTTTAATCAAAGCCCAAACTTCTCAATCTGTTCTTTATTTTCTTCTTTGGTAGAAGGAATTGAAATCAGGGAACCGGTAATTTGATTGACACGATTTGCAAGGGCTATTGCCCGTTCATCCTGCCCGGCTTTGAAATAAATATTTTGAATGATCGTCAGATGACTCATGGCAAAGGAAATCTCGCGCGTTAAATTCTGTCGCCGAGAAATAATGGATTGAATTTGACTTCGAATTTCGCGCTGCGCTTCCATATCAGCATTCATCCGTGCTTCTCTGGCTCTTTGATCCAGTTGGGCGACTTCTTGCTGGAGTTCTTCAAACTTAGCCATACTGAATACCAAGTCTTGCAGAATTTCTTCTTCCGCTTTTTCAGCCAGATCGATAGCACTTTCCGTATCACCGACCTCAGTATAATTGTAGGCATAGAGTACTACCGAACCGACATTATTGTCATAAACTTCAAACGGTATGCGTTTTTCGCCCCAACTCAGCCAATAGGCGGCACTGTCGGGCATGCCCATTTGCTGATATTTATTGGCGAGTTCAGTAACGCTAAACCGGTAATTACCGAGCATACGACGAATGTTTTCATTGAAATAGACACCAGGATTATTCCATTCCCGGAAACGAAAACTTTTGAGACGTTTAGCGTGAATCTCGGGAGCAATCCATCCGTAGCTATTTGCCTGGTGTCGCTGAGGCACTACCCTGAATGCCTTACCTTCAAACCGGAAATAGGGTTGCAGGTTTAACTGACTTTGAGTTGAAACGGTATTGGCAAAGTAAATGGGACGCACCCAGTCGTTATTTTTTAGAATGTTGAGAATCACCTTATCCTGAACTCTCAGGAAATAACGGGGATTACCCTGGTAATCAGTTCCTGCTGAGCGTCCCTGTAAAAACCAGTGTACACTGTTATCTAAAGAGTCGACCGGGATATTGAAATCTACACCGGCATTATAAACGGGACGTGGGTTATCGGGGTCAACGCCAATAGCCTTTTTATAAGCATTTTCGCCGGAGAATACACGTCCGGAATCGCTAAGCTCTACTTGTGTGATCGCCTTTTCATACTCACCTACATCAGGAAAGACTTTTTTCAGCAGTTCTTTATTTACAGGAATTGATATGGTATCCGGTTCATAAAGCGTAAGGCTGCTGGTCATCTGCTCAATTTCTTCGTTGGTAAATGAAATGGGCAGAGGAGCGGACTCATGAGACCATTGATCTCTTAGCTGTTTGATGTACCACTCTGTGTTTAACAGGCTAAGACAGACTACGCGAACATCAGTCCGTACTCCCATTACTTCCTGTAAATACCAAAGAGGGAAAGTATCATTGTCGCCATTGGTGAATAAAATGCCATTCGGGGCCACAGACTGCAGTAAGTTATAGGCATAATCGGAGGCGACATAATTGTTGCTTCGGTCATGGTCGTTATAATTTTGCATTCCCATCAGCACCGGTGATGCAAGAAACAGAACACCTAAAATTCCGTATGCGATTATTTTATTTGATTTAAAATAATCTTTCACTAATTCTACTAATCCACTGGCGCCCAATCCTATCCATATCGAAAAGGCAAAGAATGAGCCTACGTAGGCATAGTCCCGCTCCCGTGGTTGAAGGGGCGTTTGGTTGAGGAAAACAATGATGGCGAAGCCGGTCATTATAAACAGTGCCAGCACGGACAGGGCCCGTTTCCAGTCCTTTTGAAAATGGAAAAGCATGCCAAAGAGCCCCAGTAAAAATGGAATATAAAAATAGCTGTTATGAGCAGGATTATCCTCATACTGACTTTCCGAAAAGCCGGCCTGCCAGCCCGTTCCCTGAATATCCGATTCACGCCCGATAAAATTCCAGTTAAAGTAGCGGATATACATGTGATTTAACTGGTAGTCGATAAAATAATCAAGATCACTGGAATACTGTGCATATTGCTTCATATGCGAGGGCTGTGATGAATACCTGCGCGGGAAAAGTACTTCTTCACTCCGGTCTATGCCGCCTAAAGAATTCTCATAAGTGTAGCCGCTTAAAAGGGGAGTGCTGCCATACTGCTCGCGCTTTAAATAACTGATAAACGATTCAACCGTTTCAGGATTGTTTTCATCAATGGGAGGATCGGCAATGGAACGAATAAAGATGAGGGCATATGATGAGTAGCCAATCAAAATCATGGCGTAGCAAATGAGCACGATATTTGAGAGACGGTAGTTATTTTTATGGGTGTAGTAAATTCCACCTCCCAAAGAAAGAATCACCACCAGAATGAAGGCGATGGGGCCAATCAAACCGTAAGTAGCATCATTAACGCCTTGCAAAATACTGGGCAGAGTCAATAGGGTGAAGGGGTAAATCACAAGAAACGATACCACGGCGATAGCTGCCGCACCGGCTATGGATAAAAGCGTGAAATCTCTTTTTTTGAAGTAGATGATAAGGGCTACAAAAAAGAGTGCAAGCAGGTTCAGCAGGTGAATGCCCAACGCGATGCCAAACATATAAGCGATGAGAAGAAGCCAGCGCTCATTATTAGGTTTTTCATGGTTTTCGGACCATACCAGTGCCAGCCAAACCACCATAGCGGTAAAAAACATAGAAATGGCATAAACTTCCGCTTCAACCGCGTTGAACCAAAAAGTATCGGTAACGGCAAAAGTCAGTGCTCCGATTATGGCTCCTCCATACATCCCAATTTTATCAATAGGCAGCATAGCCTCTGCTTCGCCTCTCCATTCCTGTACAAGTCGCACGATAATAAGATAGAGCAACATAACGGTAAGGGCAGATGCCAGTGCGCTAATAAAATTGATGCTCACCGCCACCCAGGAGAGCGGCATAAACATGGAGAAGATACGTCCTAAAAGTGAATAAAAGGGGGCACCCGGCGGGTGATTTACCTGCAGGCCGTGAGCTACGGCAATAAATTCACCGGCATCCCAGAAACTGGTGGTCGGAGCCAGTGTAAGTATATATAAAATAAGAGAAGCAAAAAATGTAGTTAAAGCTAAACTACGGTTAATAGATTTGTGGTTCGAAAACATCCGTACCTTAATTAATTATGGCAGTTAAATAACGTTTGTACCGCAGGCAATAATAGCCATAGGTAAGTTAGAATCAAAATGGAACTGATTTTTGGATGATTCTAAAGAAGTTGAGAACGAAAGGATAAATTTAATATTTCTTGGAAATATACGTGCGATATATAAATGGTTCATCTCCTAAGCTAAGGCTTTCTTGGCTCCGCCAAATTGAGAAATCTTCGAGAAAGCTTAAACGAATATCTGCATAAACAAACTTTAGTTGGATTGGAAAAATGAGAGCTTTTTAAGCCTTTTAAAAAGAAGTTAAATTTATTGCATGCGATAAATTTTTTTTGTAATAAACAAAAAAGTCTTTTTGCAGATAGTGAGGCTTGGAGAGTTCTTATTAAAATAAAACCACTTTAATAAGTTTGCTATGGGATCAGACGGGCATGAAGATAGAGTATTTCTGCAAAGGCTAAAGGTCGGTGATGAAAAATCCTTTCGAAGTATTTATATAAAATATCATAAGCAACTATATAGTATTGCATTAAAATATCTTCGCAGTGAGCAGCTTGCTGAAGATGCAGTGCATGATGTTTTTCTCAAGTTATGGAATAATAAAAAGAAGCTGGACAATTCCGGATCGCTTAGAGGCTTCTTATTTACAGCTGTAAATAATCATGTTTTAAATATGATTAACAGTAATAAAAGAAAATTGAAAAAACATGTACAACTTTCGTATGAAAAGAAAATGGACAATTTAGAGGGTGATAATAATATCGTTTCACTCTTGGAATACCGGAAGCTTTATCAGTTGGCTATAGAGCAACTTCCTGATAAAAGACGTGAAGTGTTTAAACTCAAGATAGATGATGGATTAACAAACGAAGAAGTAGCTGAATTTCTACAAATATCTGTAAACACTGTTAAGTCACAATACTATAAAGCATCTCAATCTATTCGAGAGAGCGTAAATAAAAATATCAGCGTCAAATCTACCGGAACGTAAAATCACCAGTAGCTGCTTTTGTATGCTACCAGCCTGGTCAGGAGGAGCAAATGGCTTAGAACGGATGAGATGTCTCGACTTCACCTCGATAAAAGGTATCGAGGTTTCGCTCGACATGACAGGGTTGGTTGATAGATTCGAGGCGTTCTTCGTTACCCACAATAACCGGTGTCATCTCGACCGGAGTCCGCGTTTTTCGGACGGAGTGGAGAGATCTCATCCGCTTTTATATACTTATCAATCTTGTTTGGAGGAGTCACTATAAAGGATCCTTTTTAAGAGTTTCGTGCCCTTCGTGTTTCCGTGGAAAAAAAATTTCAAAATACTTTATCATGTTAACCCATAGTACTTTCTCCTCTTCTATTTAAATAATCTACGGAAAAAATAGGGTTTTTAAAGAAAAACAGAGATCAGCGTAATACTTTTACCTTTACCGTTTGTAGTAATAGTAGAATACCTAAGAAAATATCAAATTTGAATTGTTAATGGATCGTAACCTCATAGACAAATATTTCCGGGATCAATGTTCTGAAGATGAATTAGAACAAGTGCTCAGTTGGTTTCAGACCGATGAAGGACAGGAATACCTGGAGCAGGATATTAATCAGCAGAATGAGCAATTAATAAAGAACAGTGACTTGCATCTATATCCCGAAATTGAAAGTGAAGCGTTATTCAACAGAATTCAATTGAGTAAAAAAAATAAACTTCAACGAAGAAGTTGGTTTTTTATTCGGGTTGCATCGATTTTACTTGTGGCTACTATGCTTTCTTCTCTTCTATACTGGAGCGGGATAACAACCTTTGAAAAGCAAAGTTCACAACCGACTTTTGTAACATATGTAACCGAAGCGGGGCAACAAAATATCCTTCGGTTGGCAGATGGTACGGTGATACGATTAAATGAAGAATCAACCCTTGTTGTACCAACAGAACTTAAAAACGGAAAGCGGAATGTCCGATTAAAAGGTGAAGCCTATTTTGAAGTGGCTGAAGACCCGGAACATCCATTTGTAGTTAAAACAGAAGGCTCTATAATTAAAGTGCTGGGTACTAAATTCAATGTGAGGACAGGTTCAATAACTGGCAATGTGCGGGTAGCAGTAGTAGAAGGGAAAGTAGCGTTAAAGAGTAAAGGAGCGGTTAATGCCGCAAGTGCTCTATTGACACGCAACTATGTCGGTACTTTACAGCTTTCAGATCGTCAAATCACTATCGAAAAAGTGAATGCAAAAAACTATCTGAGCTGGATACATAACCGTCTGGTCTTTTCAGGAGAATCGCTGGCACAGGTAAGCCATCAGCTTGAGCATTTGTATAATATTAAGATTCATTTTAAAAATGAAAGACTAAAGCAATTGAAACTTACCGCAGATATTGAGGAAACTAATCTGCAAGAAGTATTAACCATTATTTCAAACACCTTTGAGATCAACTTTACTCTAAAAGGGGATAAGGTAATGTGGATGGAATAAGTTTTTAGCCTAAAAAGAAGGATCATTTACTAGGGTTACTTATAATAAAAAAAGAAGGAGTTGGTATGATTAAAAGAGATATTGAAAAAAGATGGTCGGTGATAGCAAAGAGAATGCTTCTCTTATGCATGGGTTTGATAGTACTTAGTCAAACATCTTCCGCGCAACAGGTAACAGCATCGGTCTTCGAGCCTTCTGTTAATGATCAAGAAGCGTTTATCTCTGTTCATTTTGAGAATGAACCCTTAGGCAAAGCCTTACACAAGATTGCGAGGAAAGTAAGGGTAGGAATCTCTTATGAAACAACAATTACACCTTCCAGATTGGTAACCTATCAAGCCAAAAACAAACCTGTTTTTAATGTTTTGGATGATATCCTTGTGAATACCAAGCTATATGCTACTCTGTCTAAAAATAGAAAAGTAATAGTTATTAAAGAGAAGAAGGAACCGGTGCCGGAGGAAATTTATCAAAGTACGATCACCGGTACTGTGACGGATGGAAACACAGGGGAAACGATGCCTGGTGTAAACATTCTGGTATTAGGTACAACTATGGGTGCTACTACAGACCTCAATGGACACTATTCTTTAGAAGTAAAGAGTTTGCAGGATACGTTACGGTTTTCATTTATCGGCTATGCGTCACAAATAGTGCCGATTAATGGGCGAACGAATATAGATGTAGCTTTAAAGAGCTCTACTCAAGCATTAGAACAATTGATAGTTACAGGTGTGGGAATAACTGGCCAGAAAAAGAGTCTTGGCCAATCAGTCAGTTCGATTAATAGCGAAAGTATAGAAAATGCACCTGTTAGCACGGTCAACCAAGTGCTGGCAGGACGTATTCCAGGTGTTGTTGCCGTCGGTGGTGGTGAGGTTGGTTCGGCTGCACCGATTCGGTTACGTGGAACAATTAGTCTTACACAGCGTAATGGTCCGCTTATCTATATCGATGGGGTAAGAATAGATACTGAACCGAGTGCGTATGGGAGTCTTACCATATCTCCGCTTTCAAGAATCAACCCTGAGATTATTGACCGAATAGTAGTTCTGAAGGGGTCAGCTGCAGCAGCTTTATTTGGAACTGAAGCCTCTGCTGGAGTAATTCAGATTTTCACTAAGAAGGGAATAAATAAACCAACCCGATTCACTTTTAAGACTACACAGAAATTTAGTAAAACTCCTCTCGGCAGGATACCCAAAAGTACGGTTTATAATAAGGCGAATGATCAGTTTTTAAGCGTTTCCCCGGCAAAGCATTTTTTTAACATTGGCCACGGCCAGGAATATAATCTTTCAGTTAGGGGTGGTACAGATGAATACGGTTACTTTATATCGGGTAAGTTTGAAAACTTAGATGGAAGCTTACCAACAACAGGGGTAAGATCACTGAATATGAGAAGTAAATTAACAGTACGGCCTATTGATGGCATGGATATTCAAATAGGGCTTAATGTAATTGGGCGTAATACCGAAATTCCCTACCCGTCTTGGGGATTAATGGGCGAGTTCGTTCTTAATGATCCATCGAATAAGAGCGAGAGGAGACCTTATGGTGAGCTTTACCATTCGATTCCAGGGGTGCTTGCTTTTGATAATATTCTGAATAACAGAATTGTAAATATGAGCACACAACTTAACTATCAATTTAATGAATCTCTTAGCACGCATTTTTTGGTCGGCCATGTAACTGGCAACCAGCGTTACAAACTTTATGTACCACCAGGACCCGATATAGCAAATCCAACAGGAATGAGGCAAATTACAGATACAAGAAGTGAAAATACAACGTTGGAATTAACTTTAACTGCGAAAACACAAATTTCAAATGATTTAAGTTCAAATACAACTGTTGGAGCACAAAGTTATTGGGATAAAAAACGCAGTAATCTTTCAGGTGTTAAAAATTTTCCTGTTAAAACAATTCAAGTGCTAAACGGAGCTACGACTGTTACAGGGGTTAGTGAGTTCTTTAAGGAGGTAATTAGTGCGGGTGCTTTTGCACAAGAAAAAATTGGTTATAAAGACAGGCTGTTCCTGACGGGTGGAGTTCGCGTGGATGGTAACTCAACTTTTGGTGAAGGTTTTGGCTTTGTCGTATATCCGCATTTTGGATTATCGTGGGTCGTGTCAGATGAACCATTTTGGAATTCTGAAGTCATTAGTAATTTGAGGCTTCGGTCATCTTATGGAGTTTCAGGCTTGCAACCTGGTGTTTATGATAAACTACGAACATGGTCATTGGTTTCATTACTTGGAAATAAACCTGTACTGATACCTAATTCATATGGTAACGAGAACTTAAAACCGGAACGTTCTAGAGAGATTGAAATCGGGGCAAATTTAGGTTTTTTTAATGATCAGGTAACTTTAGACATAACTTATTATAGGCAGAATACTGTAGATGCTATTTTGGCGCGCGAACGTGCTCCTTCAGCTGGTTATCTAAATCCTCAGTTAGTTAACATAGGTAGTTTAAAGGGACAGGGACTTGAAATTAGTGCAAACTTTATTGCCATTGATAATCGCAATTTAAAGTGGAACGTCTTTGCAACTTTTGCCAAAAGAAAACAGATTGTAGATGATTTGGGGGGAGTACCGTCGTTCAGGGTCGGTGGTGATGGAAGGCGTTGGAATTCCATAATGGAAGGTTACCAACCGGGAGCTGTAATTGGACCTGTTTTAGATCCCGGTAATTCCTATGATCTATCTGTTACGATTTCTCAATTCACTGATTTAAGTCAACTCTCGCCAAATTTTCTTATAGATGAAGATGGAAATCGAGTTAGACGTTTTTTAGGTAATCAGCTACCGACATCAATAGGCTCACTTGGTATGACTTTTAATCTCAGGAAATATAACATTAGTGTATCCGCGCTTTTATCGGGAGCAGCGGATTTTGTGATACATAATGAAACAGAACAGGTACGAGTAGCCAGCCAAATAACACCAAAGACCGCGCTTTGGATCAGTGATCTTAGTGATCCAACCACAAGTGACGAACGGCGACGTGAGATTGCAGAAGCATACATAAAAAACCATCCTCTTGTGGTACAAGACTGGATTGAGAATGGGAATTACCTTAAGCTTCAGGAGGTATCACTGAGCTGGGGACTGCCGGAGTCGGTTACAAACAAATTTAATATTAACAGTGCTTCATTAACAGTTGCAGGGCGAAATTTATTTGTTTTGACTCCATATGAAGGAGTAATAGTGCCGGGGACCACCTCTTCATCGGTAGGTAGTAATAGTTTCGCCGCAAATATTGATTATTTCGGTGCGCCGACTCCACGCATAGTTGAGTTTAGTTTTAGAATGTCATTTTAAATTAAATTAAATCTATAAGCATAGTTCCTATGAAGACTTTAGAAAAGAATCGATTGGTTTTTTTGATTGTCGCGATAGCTTTTAGCATGGTATTTGCAACTGGTTGCAGTGATCTCTTTGAGGTTGATAATCCAAACTACATACTGGAAGAAGACCTTAATGATACAGCATTTATAGAGGCACTTGGAAATTCGGCAGAAGGTGCTCTTTCGCAAAACTACAGCTGGTGGATTGTAGTTGCCGGTATGCCAACCGACGAAGTTATTGCCCAACAAACGGAGCAAGGTGGAGCTCGGTTTACAGATATTGGCCTAATAGATGATCATCAGGCATGGATAAATGATGCTTACGACAATTTAGCGGCAGCCCGGTGGACGGTAACAAGTGTAACTCAGCGACTTTTGAAAATTGTAGAAAACCCGGCAACGAGCATTGAAGTAGCTAAAAGCTACTTTTGGGATGGTATTGCTCGAATAACATTGGCCGATATGTTTAGAAAAATAACTTTCGATAATGGCCCTCCGCATACGCCAGAAGAGGTATACGAAGGAGCTATTGAGCTTTTAAAAAAGGCTGCTAAAATTGCGAAAGCCAGCGATTCGGAGGAGAGTGCTTTGTATGAGGCGGCATCATATGCATCCATTGCACGAGTTTACAGGTCTCTTTATTTTGAGCGCGACGGCGATGATAGTTCTTTTTCCGAGGCGGTTAAGTATGCAAAAAAAGCTCTTCAGATAGATCCTGAATTTTCTCTGATGATGGAATATCAAGCACCCGGCAGTGAAAATGAAATTTACCTTAACTTCAATCAAGGAAGCTATTACAAAATGGGTCCAAAGTTTGGGCATATAAAGGATACAGTATCAGGGATTCCGGATCCACGCGTTAAACATAGCACTCTGATTGGATATAGTAATTTACGCGGTGATGAAATATTTCATCAGTTAAAATATCCCAATGGTAATTCTGATATTCCAATTAGTCGATGGCAGGAGGCGGAACTTATTATAGCCGAGTATGAGGTTTTATTGGGAATACCTGGAAATGCGATAGGGCACATTAACAGAGTAAGAAATGCTACGGGATTACCTGATTTTTCAAGCAGTGATCCTGTAAAGATCTATGATCAAATTAAGTACGAGCGTAAAGCTGAATTCTTCCTTGAGCTTCGACGGTGGCAGGATATGCGTTACTATAATATTGTCCCTGATATTTGGAAGCCTGGTGCAAAGGCAAAAGGTGTTGACCGACGATATCCAATATCTATACGAGAAATAGATGCAAATCCAAACGTTTAAAAACAATTATTAACTATTAAAACAGAATAATTATGAATTGGAAACATCGAATCTTAATAAGTGCGACAGCAATTCTCACTTTCCTGGCACTCACAAGCTCAGCTACTGCCCAAGAAAAGCCGGACTACTGGCAAGAAGACTGGGAAAAGGAGCCGACGTCTCAGCGAGGACCAAATGAAGGAGGTGGCCCTTATAATAGGCTCATCATTCGTGGTGCAACTGTGATCGATGGCAGCGGTGCCCCGCCTGTAGGACCGATGGACATTATTATCGAGGGTGATGAGATTGTATCTATCCAGCGCACCGACCCGGATGAGGAACCTGAAGATGCTGCGAGGGTGATTGATGCAAGCGGTATGTATGTTACGCCTGGCTTCGTCAACGTACACGTTCATACGGGAGGAGAGAAGATTGGTTACCAGCCCTCCTACGTCTATAAGCTGTGGTTGGCTCACGGTATTACGACAGCACGTGGTGTTGGGTTTGGGGACTTTGAGTGGTCACTCAAACAGCGTGAACTGAGTGCTGCTAATGAGATTGTTGCCCCACGCATGGTTGTCTGTGCACGGCCGGGGTCTGGTGATGAGTGGCAGAACCGCGAGATCCGAACGCCTAAAGACGCACGCGAATGGGTTAGCTATGCCAAAGAGAAGGGTGCTGATTGCTTGAAGCTTGGGGCTATGGACCCTAATATTATGGATGCAGTAGTGGATCAGGCTAATTCAGTAGGCCTTGCCACCGTTGCCCATCTGGACCAGATGGGCGTAGGACGAATGACAGCTCATCGAGCATCGCAAATGGGTCTCGACGAGATGACACATTACTACGGACTTCTTGAGTCATTGCTGGATGAGCATACAATCCAGGAATGGCCGGTTGATTATAATTATAGTAATGAATACCACCGTTTCAGCCGAGTCGCGAGGCTCTGGAACCAGATTCATGAGCCTGGCAGTGAGGAATGGCAACAGCTGATCGATGATTTCCTCAAAGATGATTTTATCATAAGTCCAACAATGACCATTTACCTGGCCGGACGCAACGTCATGTCTGCACGTAACGCAGATTGGCACAAAGAGTATACTCTTCCCTCACAGTGGGCCTTCTACCAACCCAGTCCAACCTCACACGGCTCTTACTTTTGGAACTGGACCAGTGCCGACGAGGCAGCATGGCAGAACTTCTACAATGTATGGATGCAGTTCCTTGACGACTATAATGATGCAGGCGGTCGTCTTACGGTCGGAGCGGATGCCGGTTTCATCTATCAACTTTACGGCTTCGGTTATATACAGGAGATGAAGCTATTACAGGAGGCAGGATTAACACCCTTTGAGGTATTGCGTTCAGCTACGCTTTATGGCGCGCAATCAATCTTCGAGCCGCAGGAGCCGGAAGGTGAACCAATTAAGTATGGCCTGATCCGGGCGGGGATGAAGGCAGACCTGCTAGTCATGACTCATAATCCATTGAAAGACTTCAATCTGCTCTATGCCACAGGTGCAATGCGTCGAAATGAAGAGACCGGGGAGATCGAGCGAGTGCGGGCGCTCAAATACACGATCAAAGACGGCATTGTCTACGATGCTCAGAAACTTCGCGAAGACATAAAACAGATGGTAGATCAGGCTGAACAGCAGCTGGTACAGTCGGATTAGCACGGGTAATTATAATAGGTCAATGAGCGAGCAATGTACCTTGCCGTATGCAGGTGCTTTGCTCGAATTTTAAAAAAGAGAGGAATTATGAACTGGAAACGTCGAACTTTAATAAGTGCGATAGCTATTTTCACTTTTCTTGCACTAACGAACATTTCCATAGCACAGGAACATCAATTTGATGACCTGGCGTCCGGACCGTATGAGCGGCTGGTGATACAAGGTGCGATGGTGATTCCGGGCCACGGTGGTCCGCCGGTTGGTCCTTATGACATTGTGATTGAAGGCAAAAAGATTACGGAGATGATTTCCTTCGATCCGGTAACTGCAGAACGACGAGGTGATATCGAGCGCCCTACCGGCGATCGTGTAATCAATGCAGCCGGAATGTATGTCATGCCCGGCATGATAGATTTGCATAATCACCTGCGTCAAGAACCGCTTCCCCTTAAATACACCTACTATTTAAAGCTTGCCCACGGGGTGACCAGCATCGTCCCGGCGGAACAGGGACGGCTTGAAGCGGTTAATCATGTACAAATGAGTAGGGAAAATGAGATTTTAGCACCACGACTCTTTCCTCTCTATGGTTGGGGTGATGGTACAGATTTTAGCCGCGAAGATTTGGAAAATCTTGCCATGGCAGATGAGGTTGCCCATGCGATGATTGAGAACGGTGCTCATGTCGTTAGTTTGGGAAGTATTACCTGGAACCCGGAGCTCTTTGGCGCGGCAGCAGAAGCAATTTGGGACGCTGGTGGCATCACCAGTATCCATCTGCCGCCCTCGACACTCTCTATGATAGATGCTGTCGATGCTGCACGACTGGGTGTGACAATGATCGAGCACCACTACGGATACGCGGAGTCCTCTCTCGAACGCAGTGTAGAGAACTTTCCACGCGGCTATAACTACAGTGACGAGATCGAACTTTTTCGACAGGCTGGAAAAGTATGGGTGGAAGCGCAGAAGACAAGCAAGGAACGGCTGCTAAATATGGTTGCTGACTCGTTGGTAGCCTACGGTGTGACGATGCTACCTACACGGGTTGTTTACGAGGCTAATCGTGACATCCTGCGGGCGCAGGGCTTACCCTGGCACGAGAAGTACACTCATCAGGCATTGATCAATTGGAATCTTCCCAACCCGGCCCACCATGGGGCCTACCACTACAACTGGACATCAGACGATGAATACTATTGGCAAGTAGCATTTGACCTGTGGGGAGACCTTATTTACGAGTTCAACAAACGGGGCGGACGTGTGGCTTACGGTACCGATGATAATTATATCTGGGCTACGGCCGGCTTCTCGAATGTTCGGGAGTTGCAGCTGCTTCGCCAGACGGGTATGCATTCTTTGGAGGTATTGAAGGCGGCCACCTACAACAGTGCTAAGACACTCCGTCAGCCCAAACTGGGGCTTGTACGTCCGGGTTATTTGGCGGATCTAGTTATCGTTGATGGTAATCCCGCATACAACCTGCGCTTTTTGTACTCGTTTGGAGCACTCACTTTGAATGACGAAGGCGAGATGTATCGCACCGATGGGGTTGTATATACGATCAAGGACGGCCTCGTGATCAACAGCAATAAATTGATGCAAGAGGTTGCCCGAATGGTGGCTGAATCCAAAGACGAGGTACCGGATGCAAATACTGCCACTCAACCATTTATTGTTGAATAAAATGTTGGAAATGAATTCTTAGGCTGATGACAGAACTTCTGCAACTATAATTTTCCAATCGTTGGTGCCGGACTTCTGAGAAGTATGCTATCGCCGTTACCGTTTGAGAAAATGAAAAAAAAGGTTTGGCTTAATATTTTTGATTGAATAGATGCCCTGGGCGTTTGGCAAGTATCTGCATCGGTGTTGCACTTGAAAGAAGATGTTAATTCTTCACCTAAGCACTTGCCACTCCCAAAAAAATCATTTAAATAGGCACGTTATTTAGTTAATCAAAGAAAACAGTTATAACATGGGATCAAACAAAGGCGGGAAAGAGTTTTTCTCTTCAAAATTGGGGATGATTTTAAGTGTGCTTGGTATTGCGGTGGGAACGGGAAACATTTGGCGGTTCCCAAGAATTGTAGCACAAACAGGAACCGAAGAGGGCGCCGGTGCGTTCATTTTTGCCTGGGTCTGCTGCCTCTTTCTTTTTTCCATTCCGCTGATTATTGCTGAATACGGTATCGGGCGTAATGGACGGAAGGGCGTCATCGGTTCGTTTATGGAAATGGTCGGTGAAAAAAGGGCCTGGATGGGTAGTTTTATTGGTTTTGTGGCCACGGCTATTATGTTTTATTACAGCGTGGTAACCGGCTGGGCTTTTTATTATTTGATTGAATCTGTTACTTCGGCACTGCCGGAAAATCTTGAGCAGGCTACTATGGTCTGGGAGAGCTTCCAGAGCGGGGCGCTGCCTTCTGTTTTTCACGCCCTTATGATGTTTTTAGGCGGCGTTATTGTAGTGAAGGGCGTTTCATCTATTGAACGCATCAGTAAAGTGTTGATCCCCTCGCTGGTTCTGGTCGTCATCATTTCACTGATTCGTGCGGTTACGCTTCCGGGAAGTTACGAAGGTATCGTTTATTTTTTCACTCCGGACTGGTCATCACTTAGCAATCCACAGATATGGATTGAAGCCCTCACCCAAAATGCTTGGGATACGGGTGCAGGATGGGGACTTATTCTTACTTATGCTGCCTATATGCGGTCAAAAGACGATATTACCGTCAGCGCTTTTCAAACGGGTATTGCTAATAACTGCGTTTCATTAATGGCGGGGATAACTATATTTTCGGCTGTTTTTGCCATTTTAGGCAGCAGTATGAGTCAGCCCGAAATTATGGAAATTATGCGTGATGCCGGCCCTGCCTCAACGGGATTAACCTTTATGTGGCTGCCACAATTGTTTAATGAAATGGCCGGAGGACGTGTTTTTGCCATCCTGTTCTTCTTAGGTCTTACTTTCGCGGCTTTTACTTCACTCGTTTCAATGATTGAATTGGCCACCCGCGTTTTTGTGGATATGGGCTATCAGCGCAAAAAAGTAACTCTTTACATCTGTATTACCGGCTTTTTACTTGGACTGCCTTCTGCCATTTCGGTTGATTTTCTCGCCAATCAGGATTTTGTCTGGGCAGTAGGCCTAATGGTTTCCGGAGCCTTCATTTCCTATGGGGTGATTAAATTTGGGACGGGTAGATTTCGCAATGAAATTGTTAATAAAGCGAAAAATAAATATTCTCTCGGCAAATGGTGGGAAATTGTGATCAAATATGTCGTTCCAATTGAAGTGATTTCGTTGCTCGGTTGGTGGATGTATGGAGCAGCTACGGCTGAAGGATGGTATAACCCTTTCAACAAATATACACTGGCGACCATATTGGTACAATGGGGCATCGCAATGGGCTTTTTCTACTTTATGAACCGTAAAATTGTCGAGAAAACGAAAGGTGGAGATGTAGGACGGGTTGCCAACCCGTCAAAAGAATCTATAAGCAATTAATCTTAGTGAATTAGAATTATAGTTGCTCTAAAATTAAGATTCTTTCTTGTCGGACAAGCTGTCTGACCTACACTTACAAAAGTTGTAGGCCACTTTCGAAGTGGACTACAACTTATTCTAAAGGCAGATCAACTAAAACAGTACGAATTTCAGTGGGTTTGCTTTCGATATCTGTCCATGCCATCATTAGCTGATCTCCCAGCACTTCTAACTGGGGGAAACCTGTTTTTCGGGAGCCGTTAATTTTGCTTACGGTTACCGTTCTTTCTTTGATGTCTGGAGTCTGCAGCCGTTTTAGTTTGAGGTACGCTCCGTTTTTTCCCTTTTCTATCCAGGACACAAATGCTTTCTCGTTAAAAACAGCCACATCAACCCTGCCCAGTGATCTGTTTTTACTCACGACATGAGGTTTACCGAAAGTAGCGCCGCCATCAATAGAAACAGATGCCTTTACCACCGGTTGGTTATCAGCCCCGGTATGCCACGTCAGTACTACTGTTGAATCTGCTGCTGCCAGCTTTGGTCCGTTAACGGGACAAGCCCCAATTTTCCAATGATCGTCATAAACCGCTTCGGGAGTTGTCCATTTTGAACCATTAAAACGGCTCACGTAAATATCGCGGATTTCATCATCCGTTCGGTTTCGATAGGCGACAATCGCGCCATTGCTCGTTTTTATGAGTGATGTCTGGCAGCAGTCGCAAACCGCATCATCAATCAGAAAGCTCCTTTTAACTTCACCTGAGGTTGAAATTAAGGCTCCGCGTAAGGTCATAGCCTGGTCCAAATCGTAATACTCCTCATCACTTCTGTTAGCAGACTGGCGGCCGTCAAGCCAGACCGCAAGTACCGTTTCTTCATTCCAGGGAATCATGGATGCAAAACCGTGTTCTGTAGCTGTAGAATCGAAGTGCGGGGTGACAGGGGATGTCCACTTGCCGGAAGCATTGACCAGTGAAACATTGACGTTATAAGCATAGGTTCCTCCGGGAATTTTATTCAGCCAATGTGCAGCAAGCGGTCCCTGTTGATTGGCAATGATTGAAGGGAAATCTGCCCAGTTCACAAACCAGGTGCGGTTATCAGCGATGGTGTGAACTTTATCCCAGCTGCCTTGAGAATAGCGGGCATAATTTAAAGAGTGAATGTTGTTATCCGGGTGATGCGAAATCCAGCTCATATAGAGGGCATCGTCGGTAGAAAAAAGGAAGGGGAATTCACTGTTAGCCTGAGCCGGATTATCAAGGACAGTAATTTTGTCTTCCGTTTTTGAACAGCTAACGAATGCTAAAAGGAACAGAAAGAAGGCTATATTTTTCATCACGCAGTTACATTTATAATTCATCTTGTTTGACATTCAATCTGAAGGCAGTAAAGATACCTAAAATTTTTAGAACGGGAGAGGTGACTAAAAACCACAGGGGCTCCCGTTCACTAAGCATGGAATAGTCAACCAGTGCCGCGGCGCCCATCAATAAAATGAGTACTAAAATTTCAATATAGGGCTCAGCTTTTGCAATGAGCAAAACCATCAGCCCTGCCAGAAAACCGAAGACAAATTGTAAGCAAGTTAGGGTATAAATCCAAAATTCGGAAGGTACATTTCGGACGCCGGTGAGAGAAAAGCCTGTACCAAAAACCAGTGAGATTATGAGGCGGGAAAGAACATTCAGCACGGTGATAGTCAAATATCCCGCAACGATGGCAAGCAGGGAGCGAGTCATATAAAATTCGAAGAATTACAGATTGATGTGTACCTTTGGGTGAATTTTAAATCAATCCTGGAAATATGCCCGAAGGACCTGAAATATGGAGAATTTCTGACACTTTAGATAGTGCACTGTCAGGAAAAGAAGTTACCTCATTGTATTTTGCGTTTGATGCTCTAAAAAAATATGAGACAGAGCTTCAAGAACAGAAAATTAAAAATGTAGAAGCCCGTGGCAAAGCTATACTTACCTTTTTTGAAGATGGACGTGTGATGTACAGCCATAACCAGTTATACGGTAAGTGGTATATACGCGATTATAAGGATAAACCCAAAACCGGGCGAAAGCTGAGAGTGGCAATCCATAACGGACACAAGTCAGCTTATCTTTATTCGGCTTCCCAGGTTGAAATTATTGGTAAAGATGAGGTTTCAGAACATCCATATATTCAAAAACTGGGGCCTGATGTGCTGCATCCGGAAACGACTTTTGAAGATATCAAAGAACAGTTTTTTGCTGAAACGTTTCAAAATCGAAAACTGACGAGTTTGTTGCTTGATCAAGGATTTATCAGTGGAATCGGCAATTACCTGCGCAGTGAAATCATGTTTTATGCGAAAGTAAGTCCTTACAAAAAATTAAAGGAATACTCTGACTCTGAGAAAGAAAGGCTGGCAGAGGCTACGGTAAAATTATCCAGACGGTCGTATGAAATGGGAAGCATCACTAACGACCCTACGATTGTGGAGGCACTGAAAAGGGAGAAGGCACCGCGTTCGGAATACCGGTTTTTTGTGTATAAGCGAACCGGCAACCGTTGCCATAAATGTGGAACTGTGATTGAAGAGGATAAAATCGGGGGACGAAAAATTTATTTTTGCCCTAAAGAGCAGCTTGAGGAGTTGTAGCCACGGATCTGCACGGATTTAAACCGGATTTTGATTACCGGGCCACAATTGAAGCAAAATTTACAACATCCCGTGTGTATCCGTTAAAATCTGTAGCTAAAACATCAGGAGTTTCATCAAAAAAAGAATGAAAAGGTGTGGGCAGAATGATACCTTTGGGACTGCAAAAATTTTGAATTTAACGGTAGCAGTTATTTATGAAAGACAATGATTTTTTAAAAGCTGAAGAAACCATTGAGCTGAGCGGTAAACAGCTGATGGAATCTCCTGAAGTCGAAGAAATCGCGAAGGCGGTTATCGAGCGGGAAAACCTGGAATTCGGTCCTGCTGAGATCGGCTATTTTTTAGTTTATCCCAATTTATCTAAATACAAAGCCGCAAAAGTAGTGAAGGCATCACGCGAGGTGCAATATTATTCCGGCAATCATTATTTGATTGAAGTTTCCGGTGATATGTGGGATATGCTGGACCAGAAAACCCGTGAGATGGTGATCTTTCACCAGCTTTTGCACGTTGATCCCGTTTTTAAGGCTAAAAATCAGGAGTGGAAGATGAAAATCCGCAAGCCGGATTTTGCTGATTTCTACGAGATCAACGACAAATACGGAAATGAATGGTATAAAACCGTTCAGGCCACGGTTTCATCACTGTATGATTTAGATCCACGCCGCGAAAGCAAAGTTTCTTTATAGTGAGAAAGGCCACAGATTTTCACAGATCAAAACAGATATTTTTTGCAATCAGAAAATAAATCAATTGTAATCTGTGCTGATCTGTGGCTTAAATTATTCTTCTTCTTCGAAGAATTTCATTTCCAAAGCTTCGAGCCGGCGTTCGATGTTCATCAGTTTATGTAAAATGAGTACATGCGTTTTGCCGGCATCAATGCCCACGGGGCTATCATTGCTTTCGATTTGTTTGAGAATGTCTTCGTATTCTTTGTCCGAGATATTCAGGTTCATAGCCTAATAAGTTTTTTGAGATGATATAAATTTAGATTCTATAAAGCTTCAAGGGAATTATACGTCCGCTTGGGGTTCAGGAGTGACCGGAAGGGATGCCCCTATGGAACCACTTTTTCACAGCTATCAAACTATTTGACATCATACCCTTCTTTTTCAAGAATTTTACGTACTTTTTGTACGTGATCACCCTGAATTTCAATAGTTTTAGCATAACTGGTGCCGCCCGCTCCACACTGCTGCTTTAGTTTCTTTTCCAACTTTTCAATAACCTGTGGATTATGTTGAATATTAGTGATCATCGTTACTGTTTTTCCGCGGCGTCCACCGGTATCTAACTTTATTTTGATAGCCATAAGGTAAATTAAATTTTTAACTTTCGTAATTTAGATTCTGATACTCTCATCATTTTTCTGGCATAATTTTAAAAATAGGGTAACGGATGCTGCCAGTCAAAAGAAGATCAATCATTAAACTTTTTTCCTTTTCCAGGTTCCGCGGCGGAAAATGAATATGCCAATTACTCCCAGCAGTGATTCAGCAACGACAATAGCCCAAAAAACTCCTTGTTCATTCAGATTTAAATTCAACGCCAAAAACCAGGCCAGGGGAATTTCAATCATCCAAAAACAAAAGAAGTTAAGATAGGTAGGTGTCATAGTATCACCGGCGCCGTTAAAAGCTTGAGTGATTATCATTCCAAAAGAATAAAACAGATATCCAATGCTGATTATGCGCAGACATTGGGATCCGATAGTTATTACATTTGGTTGATCGGTAAAAAGGGTAACCAGTTCGGCAGAAAAAATATAAAATGCTATTCCCACCAAAGTTAAAAAACCCATATTTATTAATGATGTTAACCAAACCGAACGTTCGGCACGATAAGGTTTACCGGCCCCTAAATTTTGCCCAACTAAAGTGGCGGCAGCGTTGCTCATTCCCCATGAAGGCAGCAGCGAAAAAATGATAATGCGAATGGCAATGGTATAACCCGCCAAAGCGGTACTGCCAAATTCAGCGATAATTCGCGTCAAACCAATCCAGCTGGCGGTAGCGATAAGAAATTGTCCGATTCCGCCAAGTGAAAGACGTACAAGCTTTCGGATAAGCTGTAAGTCGAAGAACCAATGACGAAACTCCAAACGAATCCGCTTGCTTCTATAATGAATCTGGTACAATTGATAACATACACCGAGTCCGCGCCCGGTAACGGTGGCAATTGCGGCTCCCGTAACTCCAAGTTCTGGAAAAGGACCGATGCCAAAAATAAGCAGGGGGTCGAGGATAATATTTATGATATTTGAGAACCATAAAACGCGCATGGAAATCGCAGCATCACCCACACCCCGAAACACGGCATTGATTATAAAAAGTAACATTACAACCACATTGCCGGTTAGAATAACGGTTGTATAACCTGAAAGTTCGTTTACAATTCTGGGTGAAGCCCCCATCATTTTCAGCAAAAAATCCGAATAAAACAGTCCCGCGAAAGCAACAGGAAGGGAAATAACAATACCTACCAGAATAGCCTGAACCGCAGTTTGAGCTGCCTTTTCAGCCTGCTTTTCACCCGCCCTACGCGCTACTAAAGCCGTAGTGGCCATGCTTAAGCCCATCGCCATGGCATAAACTACGGTGAGCAGGGATTCGGTGAGGCCAACGGCAGCAACAGCTTCAGCGCCCAATTTTGCGACGAAAAAAATATCCACCACCGCAAAAACAGATTCCATCGCCATTTCCAGGACCATCGGTATAGAAAGTAGCAGAATAGCACGACCGATGTTCCCATCGGTGAAATCGTATTCAACACCCTTGACGGAATTTTTTATATCCTGCCATAGCCCTGCTGTTTGATAACTGCCTGTTGTACCGGATCTAGTGCTCTTTGAATAATCTTTTTTACCGTTCTCATCCATAGGTGAAATAAATTACCGTACAGTAAAGGGAAAGGAAGAACGGAAGCAGGTAAAGATAAGTATGGTATCCGAAAAGCCTTTTATTTTGGTGCAGCTATTCAGGCATAACTTTCCCCATAAGCATCGGGACGCTTGCTTCGAAGATCGTAGCCATTAGGACTAAAATTCTTGAGATGCCAGATAAAGCGCTTCCATTTTGAATCGGGAAGGTTAAAAGATACAATAGATTTGGCTGCCCTGCGAAGGGTGGTATCAGCATCGCTGAACTCATCAACATCAACAATTACGAGTCCGTTAAAGGCTTTTACTTTCTTCAAAAAATATCGTTCCTGAGGCGTTGCATACTTCACCCGTGAACGGGTAAAACCGGTATATGTACCGCAAAGGCGATCGCCATGATCGAGATAAATTATATCATCCGATTGGTTGAGGCTGTTAAATAGTTCATCCAGATTCTTAAAGGTTTCCGACTCAATTTCAGTGACCAGTTTATCCGTATCAATGATTTGCACTTCGCGATTTAATTTCGACTCAATTTGCTTTAACGCCTGCTTTTTATTCGGTTCATATAAGCCTAAGAAGAGGCAAAGATGATGCGTTTTTTGATCGATTTCTTGGCCGAGGTGATTTACCCATTCCTGAAAGGATGAATCGTTATAAGATACATTCTTAAATTTTACATCAGGGGTTTTAATATCCATAAAACTTTCAAAAACAATTTCCGGTTGAACATCAGCAGAATATATAAAATACTGCTCTATTTAAATAGAGTGATTCCTCACTGTTTTAGGCAAAAGTGATTTGAGTAAGGAGAATTTTTTGCCTCTTCATTTTTTGCCTTTTGAGTTAAGGATGCTCTATAACATCAGGTGGACGCTTAAAGATTCTTGATTCTGCATAAATACGTTCCGGCGGTACTCGCAGATCCCAGACAATGCAAAACCACGCAAGGACCTTCAAAATGTAATGGGTGATGTCGAATTCCCACCAGTAAAATCCCTGTCGCTCTGAAGATGGAAAGCGATGGTGATTATTGTGCCAGCCTTCACCCAGTGTGATGATTGAAATAAACCAATTATTCCGGCTGTCATCTTTGGTTTCAAACCGGCGCTTACCAAAAAGATGAGCCATTGAATTCACCGTAAACGTCCCGTGGTACAGTAAAACGGTGCTGATGATGAACCCGTAAACGAGCAGTTGAAAGCCGGAGGTTTGCAGGGCCGGGAAATAATAATCGAGTAGCTCACCGGCTACAAAAGTACCTACCGCCAATTGAACGGGAGGCACCAGGTGGAATTTATTCAAGACTTTTAACTCAGGAAATTTGGATAGGTCTTTGACCATTTTAAAATTGGTAGCCTTAAAACGGTCGCTTAGAATCCATCCCACGTGCGACCACCAGATGCTGCGATTAACGGGTGAATGGACATCTTTTTCGGTGTCAGAATGTTTATGATGATGCCTGTGATGCGCTGCCCACCAAAGGGGACCTTTTTGGGCGCAGGTAGTTCCCAGCCAGGCCAGTAAAAACTGAAACGGACGACTTGTTTTAAAAGTACGATGTGAAAAATAGCGATGAAATCCGGCGGTGATTGCAAACATGCGAACCGTATAAACTATGCAGAGTGCTGCCAGAGCAAACCAGCTAAAATTTACCCAAAAAACGAGAACGGTAGCTAAATGCAGCAGAATGAACATACTTCCGCTGGTCCAGTTGATCTTATCAAGATTTTGGTCGTGCTGTTCAGGCGTATAAGGCGCTTCCATGAAATAAATTCAGTTCAAAATAAATTCGGTGCAAATATAAAAGAAAAGGAGACCCGAGGAAAGAAGGCGGGGGGGGACATTGCCATTTTCGAAACTATGGTCAAGCTTCATAAAAACATGACAAGTTTTGGAAACTTGTCATGTTTAAGATTTTTCTCTTTAACTAGCGGGTTTTGGCGCGAGTACCTGAAATGAAATCAGAAGATGTTTGGCCGGATGGACTGATAACTGTAACGGTTACCACATCATTCCCAGGCTCTTCGGGAGCTGGCGGAGGATTAGCATCAGACAAAGAAACAGCAAATTCTGTGACTCCGGAAACTCTAGTAAAAGGTATAAAAGGTCCATTGCCCATAAAAGCAACGTCAGGCATTATCTCATTCACATGGCCACTGGCAGCTAAACCATCACCCACCTCTACTGTTATGGTAGTGCCTGCTGCCATCGGATAACCATTTTGATCAAATACTGTGAAGGTAATTGTATCACTTCCGCCGTGGGTAACATCGAAAGTTGCTTGATCAATATTAACAATTGCGCGGGGTGTGGTAAATAATAATGTAGTGGTTTCTGTTATATAGATATTATTTTCATCGACTGTTCCAGCAGTAACAGTGGCATATCCAATTCCCATCGGGTGATTAGTGGGTGCACTTCCATCAGGACGTAGCTCTACTATTGCAATGCCTTCTTCATCTGTTATGGCTGAGGCATCAATATTACCGGCAGTTGAAGTAAAATCAACCACTGTGCCGGGCAAGACAGGATTATGGTTGTAATCACCTAAACTGGCAACAATATAATTAGGTTGTATATCACTAACTGTTTCTTCTGCAATCAACCCAAAGGCTTCAAAATTTCTGTTTACCGGTGCAATATGGAAGTTTTCAGAAGTCGGGAAACCATTTCCAATAGCTACCAACACAGGAGTGGACTTGATATTTTCATTAATTGCTGCTTTAATCTTTACGACACCAGCCGAATCACCACTTACTATAGCTGCCTGTACGATCCCATCTGAATTAGTAAAATCTGTTACAGGTTTAATATATTCACCACCGTTGGGGCCTGTAAGGATTGAAAAATTAACTTGATACCCCTCGCTAACAGGCCGACCGGCTGAGTCTCTTACAGCAAAAACAAACTTCGATGATTCATCTCCTCCGGTGCCGGAAATAGCTATTATACTGCTTGAAATACTAACCACTTCCAGAGCTGCAGGTTCTCCGGATTCGCCTTCTACTATATCATCATCGTTCGTTGGATTATCTTCCGCATCTTTAGATATTAACTCAATATTCAAATCATCGGCACTAGCTCCTTCCGCTAGTTTAAAAGTGGTACTTGCAATCTCATAACCCTGTTTTGAAATTTCCAGGGTAACGCTTACGGTTTCACTAATATCTAAACCAAAGGAAAAACTGCCGGAGGAATCGGTAGTGGCTGTCTGCTGAAGATTAGCAGGATCAATAATTTCAACTACAGCCCCCTCAATAGCATTTCCTGAATTTTGTTCTACAACTTGTCCGGCTACGATTACTCCATCATTAGGCGCCATACATGATTGGAAAAGAACGGATACTGAAAGGACGAAAAGAAAAAAGAGACGGTTCTTCATTATAAATACCTTAGTAGATGATTAATTTTTTATGAAACTTCACTTTAAGAAGTTTCAAGCCAACGAAATACTATATTAAAAAAAATTAATATTTAATAATAAGCTTAACGACTCTTCTCTTTATTGTCAACTAAAATTATTGACCGGTGATAAAAACTCTTTTGCAGGACCTCTGTTAATCAGCTTAAGTATCTGTAAAAAGTATAGTTACCAAAAGAACGCTATCGGTTAGGGCTTTTAGTGAATGAGATTGATTTCTGTTCAGATACAGCCAGTCTCCCTCGTTAAGTTCCAGTTCTTTGTCTTCAACCGTAAACAGGGTTTTCCCTTCCAGGCATTGCACTGAAATTTCGCCCTTAACGCTGTGTTCGTCTACTTTTTTGCCTCCGGGAAGTACCATTCGAATTACTTCCATGTCTGGTGTTTTTACCAAGGCAAAAGTGGATTCCGGCGGCATTTCATTAGTTAGCGTCCGCAGGTTTACGACTTCTCCCGGATTTACATGTCCTTGATTCATAGTTTGGCTATTTGTAATTAATTATTGGTTTGATTAGATAACTAGTGGCCAACTTAGCTCTCACAGTGATTTTCCAAAGCTTCAATATCTTCTTTCGATAACGCTAAATCGACCACGTTCTGTTCACTCATCAAATAATACATGATTGACTCAGGATTTTCGACATGGTCCAGCCCCAGAGCATGCCCTATTTCGTGGGCTAAAACCAGACTCAGTTCTTTTCGATTATTAAACTGAAAAATTTTGATCATTCTCAGATCGCCTCTTTGAACATATCGTCCCTGGTGAAATTCCCTTATTTCAGCAAACTTTTGATTATAAGCCTTTATTAATTCATTCGTTTGGGTAGTAAGTGCGTTCAGCTGCTTTGATTTTTGATTGAGCCGGTTTCGAAGTGATTTTATTTCGGCATATTGTTGATCTACCCGGTATTTTATGTTGCTTATTTGCCGCTTCTTTTCTCTGATGATATGTTCCTTATTTTCTGAAATTCCGCGAGCCCTCCATTTCACAAAAGATTCATTCAGCCTCTGCACCATTTGGTTATGGTTTTCAAAAAGTTTTTTCAAACGGTTTTCCTTCTTCTCATAAAGATCTGAAAGGCGTTCATATTGCTGCTTCAGCAATGTAATTTGCTGCCTTTTTACCTCAATCTTATTGGATAGTTTTTGTTCCTGCCGGCTCTTGTATTGGTTATCGCTATAAACAAGATGGATAGCAATTTCTCCGCTTTCGTTATAGTTTATCAAAGGTTTATTTAGTACCGTTGACCATAATTTTCCGACATCCTTCATAATTTTAGTCAGCTGCTTTTGGTCGATATCATAACGGGGATCAATGCTTGCAATTCGGTAGGTAAGAGGTTCAACACAGGGGCCGGGGCTGCCGGTTGAAGGGATGATGACAACAGCTGCCAGGAAAACAGAAAATAATGCTATGGACAGGATTATATTTTTCATCAATTGATTCTTTTGCCTCCTTTACAAAATGCCGCAACAAACTTATTCCGCCAAGATTAATATCTTGTAATATAGTTGAAAAAATGATTCCTATTGCTGATTATAAGATAAATAATTTTTGGGGAGAAGCAGGAGCTATAAATATTACTGCTTACAAAAAAGGGAGATGTATGAGAAAGATAGACACTATTAATGAACGATCTACAAAAGAGATCTCACCTGTTGTTATTCTAGCTGCTATTTATGCAGGTCTGGTCGCTCTTTTGTCTTTTGCGGCGTTTGCGGGCAATATATTAAACATACCTTTGCAGCAATTTACAGCTGATCCCGCAGTAACATTTAGCGCTCATCCTTTTGTTGGAATGATCTCCTATACAGGCGTCCTTTTATGGTGTTCGTCTGCCGTTGTTTGTCTTTTTTCGGCAGCGTTTTTAAATGCCGGTCGATCAGAGCAAAACATCTCTTTTCTTTTATGTTCAGGTCTTATATCACTTTTTTTGCTGTCGGATGATCTGTTCATGCTTCATGAAGCTATCTTTCCCTGGTACTTAGACATTCCGCAGAAGCTGGTCTATGTGATCTACCTGGTTCTGATGAGTTCTTACTTTCTGTATTTCCGAAAGCGGATATGGAACAGCGAGTACAAGATTTTAGGGATTGCTATAGCTTTTCTGGCCCTTTCTGTACTTGGTGATTTTATGCTGCCCCAGGAGGGAATGGCTTATGTAGTTGAAGATGGCTTAAAAGTTTTTGGAATAGCTACCTGGTTCATTTATTTCACAAGAGTGAGTTTTAAAGAAGTTACCGATAAACTAAAATATAACATTTAAATGTCAGGAGATGGTTTTAAAAAATATTTCATCCGTTTTACTCTTGGGGACTGAAAATCAGTTGGCCTTACCTGTAATCCGCATGCTGGGATCAGTGTTGCCGGAAGACGCTCGCATTCATTCTCTTTCTTTTAAGAAAGGCTCACAAATCCCGGCCTTCTCAAGATATGTGCATTCTCATTACTGTCTTCAGTCAACTAATGAAGATGAATTAGTCGGCGAGCTCTTGAAAAGGATAGAAGAAACCGAGGCAACAGTAATTCTTCCTGTTGGCGAGACTTATGTACGAATGCTTTCGGTTTTAAAGCACCGGCTCGAAAAACATATTTGTCTGCCGCCTTTGTCGGAAACACCACTTTTTGATTCACTTGTACATAAAAACAAGCTGCATAAACTGCTTCAGAAACATCATTTTATCCGTGCAAATACTTATTCTCTAAATGGACTAAATATATCGCTGCTTGAGGATGATTTTTTTCCCTGTTTGATAAAACCGGTTAGGGAATCTTCCGGAAGGGGCATTAAGAAGATCAAAAGCCGCAAAGCGCTAAACATGAGCATAAGTAAATTGCCTCCTGATAACTATATTTTGCAGGAGTTTATTCCGGGGCAAGACATTGATTGCAGCCTGCTTGCGGTTGATGGCGAAATAAAAGCTTTTACCATTCAAAAAGGCATGGAAAACAGAGGGTTTCGTTTTTCAACAGCTATAAAGTTCGAGAATAATAAATCCGTTTTTAATTTCGCGAAAAGACTGATCAAAATAACAGGCTACAGTGGAATTGCTCATCTCGACTTTCGGCTTGATGAAAGAGATGGGCGGCCCAGGCTTATTGATTTTAATGCCCGTTTCTGGAGAACACTCAGTGGCTCAAAAGCAGCAGGAGTTGACTTTGTATTTCTTACCTGTCTTGCATCCACAGGCGTTCCTTTCGAGCAGCCACATTTCCACGAAAACATTTACTTTATGGGAAGAAGTACTTTAAAACACTATTATCGTAAAATTCTGAACCGGTATTCCGGTTCAGCTATAAATACTATTCAAACCGATTTGTGGGAAAAAGTCAATGATCCGTTACCCGAAATTATGCGATACACAAACAGGTTTTTGTATCCCCGGATTAGGCGTTCTGAAGGATTATTTAGTGATACCGGTAGTTTTAGAATGGCGGAAGATGGAGTATAAGCAGGAACTTTGGGTGGATATTTGAAGTTTAAAGAATAACTGAAACTATCATCCCAATATTCATTAATTATGAGAAAATCAGCACTTTTTATCATTATTCTGCTATTTGCTGTTTCTACCGTTTCAAAAGCACAATTTACCGGTTCAGGGGAGGTCATGACCGTTCAACAAGTTAAAGACCAGCAAAATGACGGTTCTTTTGTAACCCTTGAAGGATTTATCGTTAAAAATCTGGGCGATGAACATTATCTTTTCCAGGATGAAACCGGGGAGATTCAAGTTGAAATTGATGATGAGGTTTGGCAGGGACAGGAAGTTAACCCTGATACAAAAGTTCAAATTCAGGGAGAAGTGGATGAAGACCTGACATCGGTAACCATCGAAGTAGAAAGAGTTTCGATTACTTCGGGCAGCAGCAAATCCGGCGGGTGGGGCTAATTCTTAAAACTATAAGCTCTTTCTTGTCATACATCGTGATGAAGACTATCCTAAAGATTTAGGGGTTAGAAAAAGATAAAACTGGAATAGTCTTAACAATCCCAACCTCAAGGGTCATTTCGAATCTCCTACAAATCAAAGATTCCTTCAAAAAGCAGTGGAGATGACTATTGATGGTATTAAGAGCGCTCCTGGAATTTGTACTGTGAGGGCGTTAGCTATACCTTGAATCCAGTGAACTACTTATCGAGATAAATCTCTACATCCCTAAAGATAATTATTAGACTAATTATCAAGCTTGCTTCCGTTTAGGCATAGATTTATCTGTGGCCTGACCAGGTTCAGGAGTACAGCTCTCTCACAACTTGACAAGCAGATCGGCGAGAATCTGCTCAACCCGTTTCATATGCATTCCACCCTCCAATCTCTAACACCCAGTATCAAACCTTTACCGTTTCCGGTTCTGCTTCTACCGGTTTGCCGAAATACCATAAAATAGCTACCAGCAGGGGGGCGCATATAAGCATCGATAGCCACCAGGGGAAACCGAATCCTGTAGGTATGGTTCCCAGCAACAAGCCCACAGCACCTACAGAAACCGCATAAGGAAGCTGGGTGTTAACGTGGGCAATATGGTCGCAACCTGATGCCATAGATGAAAGTATGGTAGTGTCGGAAATAGGCGAGCAGTGATCGCCGAAAACAGCTCCCGCAAGCACGGCAGAAACGGCATTATACAATATATAATAATGCTCGGGATCAGCAATGCCATTAGCCTGCATAATGGACCAGGTCAGCGGAACAGTCAGTGGCATAAGAATACCCATTGTGCCCCAGCTTGTACCTGTTGCGAAAGAGATCAAAGCGGCAAGTATAAAGATGATGGCGGGTACCAGTCCGGGCGGAATAGCATCACTAAGCACAGCGCCGAGAAACTCAGCGGTATGAAGCACTTCTGTAGTCGACGAAAGCGCCCATGCAAGCACTAACACAATCATCGCGAAAAGCATAGATTTTAAACCGGAATACCAAGCCTCTACAGTTTCCTCAAGGGTGAGGATGCGCTGAGCCATAGACATTACAGCGGCCGTAATAACACTCAAAATAGAACCCCACATCAAGGCTGTATATGAATTGGCGGCTCCGATAATTTCACGGATTGACGCATCAGGCCCGGCAGCTTCGAGGCCGGTAGTGTAAAGAAAATATAAAACGCCGAAAACGAGTACAGCAACGGGAACCACAGCATTCATCGCGCGTACAGGTTTTCCTTCCTTTGGCTCCAGTTCTTTTCCGTCAACCGCGGCTTCATCAACTTGCGCATCATCACCGATCACTTTTCCGGTTGTTCGTGCCCGATGTTCTGCTTTCCACATGGGGCCGTATTCACGATCGGTAAAGGTAATGGCAAAAACAAAGAAAAGCGCCAGCCAGGGATAAAATCGGTAAAGAATAGATTCGAGAAAAACACCGTAGCCCGAAAGTTCTAAGCCTCCGATGGTGGCAAGAGCATCATTGATAAGGCCTACTTCAAAACCGATCCAGGTAGTAACCAAAGCCAGTGAAGCGACAGGGGCGGAGGTAGAATCCACGATATAAGCCAGCTTTTCGCGTGAAATACGTAACTTATCCGTGATGGAACGCATCGTATTTCCTACAATCAGCGTATTGGCGTAATCATCAAAGAAAATGACAATTCCCAGTACAGTGGTTGAGAATTGCCCTCGTGTAGGAGTCGATGCCCATTCAATCATTTTTTCTACAATGCCATGCGTACCACCGTTTTTGCGGATGATACCCACCATACCGCCGATCATAAGCGAAAAGAGAATAATGCTGACATGACTTTCTGTAGCCATGGCGGAAAGCACATAGGTACCGAAAGATTCGAGAAGTCCATACCAAAGTCCGCTAAAGGAGAGGCCCGCGGCAATCCAGGCACCCGCCCAAACACCCAAAAAGAGGGCAGGGACCACCCGTTTAAAAACCAGCGCAAGGCCGATAGCGATAATGGGAGGCCAAATAGAAAGCCAGCCCGGAATGGAACGTGTTTCCGTTTGAGTAATGGTGGCACCGTTTTCTGTTAAAATAATATCAGCGGCACCGCTTTGGGCAAGCTCTACTTCGGCTGTTAAGGTATGAGTTTCGGCACTGTAAACCAGGGGATACGTTTTCTCCCTGACATGCAGGCGATAGGTGCTAACAGAGTCAATCGCCTTGCCACTGACAACGATCTCAAAAGGGGTATCATTCAAAACCACAGAAGGTACATCAAGCTGATAAGGCACCGCCGCTGTTTGTGCTTTTGCGGGTGATGCTGCTATAAACAGAATCAGCACCATTACAAAGCCCGTGAGCGTACGGCAACTATCCAACTTCCCTGATCTGTGATTCATCATGATTCCGAATCTATGATCTTTCATTCACTTACCTGCTCCTGTGATTTACCCTTCTTTTTTTCTTCTACAACTCGTTTATGTACCTCGTAATTTTCGTGCCAGGGCTCGCGCTCGAAGTAATCTTTTAATTTCTCCCGCACTTTGCCTGAAAGTAGTGTCAGCGCCAGCAGGTTAGGCAGAATTACCAGGCCGAGGAAAATATCACCGATAGCCCAGATCACAGAAAGTGCAGCTACGGCTCCGATAAGGTGCATAGCCACATACACAATGTTATAAGGTAAAATGGCTTTTTCACCAAAGAGGTAGAGCGCACAGCGGTTGCCGTAATAATTCCAGGAAATAGCGGTCGAGATGGCAAATAAGAGCACACAGAAGATCACAATATAGCCTCCCCAGTCGCCCAGCGGTGCTAAACCCTGTTCAAAGGCAATGATAGTAAGAGTAGCACCATTTTGTACGGCCATTCCCGCAAGGGAAAAGTATTCGGTTCCGTCTTCCGCTACCGCGCGGCCTTGTGCGGGGTAGATCGTGCCGCTGAAAAGACTTTGTAAATCAGATTCTTCATCACAGACTCCTTCACAATCTGCATAAATCCGCGCAACCGCTACATTATACCAGGCTAACTCGGTAACTTCACCGCTTTCGGCAACGGCAACTCCATCTTCAACTGTAACGGGACCAAGCGCGGCTCCTTCAACTTCCGTTTTGGCACCTGTGGCTTCATCTACTTGCACATAAGAAGTGTTACCTGAATCAAGTTCTATTTTAGTAGGATAGGTATCATCCCATACGCCGGTCATCAGAATAGCCAAACCGGTAATACTACAAATAACGATGGTATCGATAAAAGGTTCCAGCAGTGCTACAACACCTTCAGAAACGGGCTCATCTGTTTGAGCGGCCGAGTGAGCGATAGGAGCGGAGCCCATTCCCGATTCATTAGAAAAGAGGCCGCGTCGAACACCCCACATCATCGTAACCAGGATGGCACCGACTCCGGTACCGGCTACACCGGCAGTAGGATTAAAAGCTTCAGAAAAAATGGTTCCAAGAGTAGGCAGAATCAATTCATAATTAAAAAACAATATTAACAACCCGCCCAATACATAAATGCCGGCCATACCGGGAGCGAGAATACTGGTAACTTTACCTATGCGACTAATACCGCCGAGAATAACGACTGCTACAATGCTGGCTGTGAT
>DASVCW010000045.1:0-125380 GCA_036381435.1 Balneolaceae bacterium
TGAGAGTTTGAAAGATAGATAAAATCTAACTTTCCAGCATCCAGCATCCAGCATCCAGCATCCAGCATCCAGCATCCAGCATCCAGCATCCAGCATCCAGCATCCAGCATCCAGCATCCAGCATCCAGCATCCAGCATCCAGCATCCAGCATCTTACTTAATGTTGAATGATTTAAAATAAATTGTTAACTCATCAGTTATAACATATTGCCAAGCAAAGGAATAGCAAGTTAATAACATTGCAAAACAATATGTTAATAAGTATTCTTGTTTACCATAACACATCCCATTATATTTTTGAATAATTATAAATAACAGTTTATAGATTTAATCGTATATGGGTAAAGTTATTTCCATTGCTAATCAAAAGGGCGGGGTTGGTAAAACTACGTCCGCCATCAACTTAGCCGCCAGTCTTGCAGCTATCGAGCATACTACCCTTATCATTGATATTGATCCGCAGAGTAACACAACCAGCGGGCTGGGTATTGAAACAAAGACGGTTTCAAACTCGGTTTATGAAATTATGGTGGGCGGGGTTGATGCGGTTGATGCCATCAGGGAAACAGAAGTCCCTTTTCTGGAGCTGATTCCTTCGCACATTAACCTGGTTGGTGCGGAAATTGAGATGATTGATCGTGAGCAACGGGAAAGAATTCTGGAGAAAGCAATCAGTGATATCAGAGATAAGTACGATTTTATCATTATTGACTGTCCACCATCTTTGGGATTGTTAACCATCAATGCTTTAACCGCTTCCGATTCTGTTTTAATACCCGTTCAGTGCGAATATTTTGCGCTTGAAGGACTGGGACAGCTTTTAAACACCATTAAAATCGTACGCCAGCATTTGAATACCGAGTTGGAAATTGAAGGGGTGGTATTAACCATGTACGATACCCGCACACGGCTTTCTGATCAGGTTGCTGAGGAAGTACGTAAATATTTTGAAGATCGGGTGTTTGAAACTATTATTAAACGAAACATCCGGCTGGCCGAAGCCCCGAGTTTCGGGAAACCGGCTTTGTTGTATGATTCAACCAGTGTCGGGGCAAAAAATTATCTGGCATTAGCTCGTGAAATCATCCATCGTAATAAGAATCTTTTTAAAAATAGTCCCGTTTTTGCCGGCAATTAAGGAGTGATTCATTATGGCATCAAAAAAAGTTTTAGGCCGTGGATTAGGTGCTTTTTTCCCTGAATATGATGATGAAAATGCATCAAACAATAAAAACGGAGGGGAACAGGGTGGAGGAGCACCATATATAGAGCCTAAAAAACGGGTGAATGTCGTTTTACACGTGCCTCTGCAAAATATCAGGGCGAATCCGCATCAACCCAGAAAAGAATTTGATGAAGAACGGCTTGAAGAACTGGCCCATTCGATTAAGGAACATGGGCTGATTCAACCGATAACCGTGCGCTATATTGGGGAAAAACGTTTTGAATTAATCAGCGGTGAGCGACGGCTTCGTGCATCAAAACGCGCAGGTTTGGATGAAATTCCCGCTTATGTGCGTGAGGTGAATGATGAAGATATTATTTCATTCGCTTTGATTGAAAATATTCAGCGCGAGGATTTGAATCCCATGGAAGTGGCGATGGGATATAAACGATTGATCGAAGAAGCGGGTTATACACAGGCGGAAGTGGCAGAAAGGATGGGCAAAAATCGTTCAACGATTACCAATTCGCTGCGGCTTTTAAATCTGCCGCCTTTTATTCAGGCCGCTTTGCGCGATAACAAAATTTCGATGGGGCATGCACGGGCTTTGATTTCTATAGAAAACGCGGATGATCAAAAAGCCATTTTTAACAGGGTGGTTGAAAAAGGCTATTCGGTGCGGCAGACAGAAGATGCGGTTAGGGCATTAGACAAACAAAAAGAGAAAAAAGCAAAAAACAATTCAGACGTTGACAGTGCTTTTTTAAAAGAAATATCCAATCGCTTACGGTCAAAGTTAAGCACGAAAGTAAATATTAAATCCAAAAAGAATGGTGGCGAAATACAAATCGAATATTATTCGGATGAAGAATTGGATCGCTTGCTCGAACTGTTTGACTCCCTTTCTTAGCCTGTTCATTCTTTTTCTTGCTGTTCCCTTTACGGCCCAATCACAGTCCTTAAACTCTCCGGTTTACTATCATCAAAGTGTAAGGTTCAATAGTCCGTCTTCTGTGGCATGGGATTCGCCCTTTTTTACAGGAGATACAACCGTTGTTGATCGAAATCCCAACTATCCCGATCCTTATAGTGTTCTCTACAAGTCCATGATTATTCCCGGCTGGGGGCAGATCGTAAATCGCCAGATTTGGAAAGTGCCTATCATCTATGGGTTGCTGGGCGGGTTGACATGGTATAGCATATATCTGACAAAAAAATACCATGATTACAGGGCCGCTTATTATAATTTAAGCCATGAAACAGGAGATATGATCTTCGGTCCGACGCCTGCTTACATCCCTGATGATACACCGCTGGCGCAACTGCGAACGATCCGGAATTCATTCCGAAACCGTCGTGACTTGGTTTATATAGGAATTGCACTGTCTTATGGCTTAAACGTTGTGGATGCCTACGTTTTTGCACATATGCGATCATTCGATGTTTCGCCGGATCTTAGCATGAGGGCAGGAATCAAGCCCGGGGTGATTGGATGGACATCCGCTCCGGGACTAACATTATCAATAGATTTAATCACAAAATAGATTCATCATGAACAATAATTTCAAGAATAACATTATGAACAATAACTATAACAATAATAATGTACCCCGTAATTTTGATGAAAGCCATGACAATGATGTGTGGAGTATCTTTAAAATTATGGGCGAGTTTGTAGAAGGGTACGACAAACTTTTTAAAATAGGTCCCTGTGTTTCTATCTTTGGTTCTGCACGAATGGGAGAGGGGGAAAAATATTATGAAATGGCGCGGCAGGCAGCTAGAAAAATTACCAAAAAGGGGTTTGGTGTGATCACCGGCGGAGGACCGGGAATTATGGAGGCAGCGAATAGAGGAGCGCATGAAGGCGATGGAAAATCGGTGGGATTAGGCATCACTTTAGAGCATGAACAGGGGCTTAACGAGTATTGTGATGCCGGCTATGTGATCAATTTTAATTATTTCTTTGCCCGAAAAGTGATGTTCGTTAAATATGCGCAGGGTTTTATTGTTTTTCCCGGCGGCTTTGGAACACTGGATGAATTTTTTGAAGCAATGACTTTAATTCAAACTAAAAAGATTAAACCTTTTCCCGTGGTTCTGATTGGTACTGAATATTGGGGAGGCCTGGTGGGATGGATCAAAAATACACTGGTGGAAGATCAAACCATTTCAAAAGAAGATGTCAACTTATTTCACCTCACCGATGATCCTGATGAAGCGGTTCAGATTATCCATGAATTCTATCAAAAACATACCGTGAGCCCTAATTTTTAGAGCACAATATGTTTAGAAACATTCTTTTAAATAATGTGAAACAAAATGGTAAAAAGAAGCATTAAATAACTGTAAAAATTCTATTTAACCGGTAATATACAATAAATAAGTACTTAATGAGTTTTACTTTTAAATAAGATGTTTTATTTATTACATTTATCGTTTTGAAACATTCAACCTAAAATTGGAAGTATAATGAAATTTTTAAAGCACAGCCTTACGACCTTGCTACTGGGTTTATTTATCATAGGCATAACAGCAAATGTTCAGGCTCAGGATAAGAGGGCCTTATTTAAAACCTATAATAAAGCATTAGATCTTGCGAGCCAGGGCGAGTACGAGCAAGCTATTAATATGTTTAACCAAGCTATTCAGCAGGCTAAAGAATTGGGTGGTGAGGATGCTCAGAACATCGTTCAGCGCTCTGAAGATCAACTGCCGCAAATATACTACCAAATCGCCATTGAGGAGTATAAAAACTTTCAGCAACAGAAAAGTATTGAAAGTTTAGATGCCACTATCGAAGCATTCCGGCAGACCGAAGATATAGCTGCTGAATACGGAAAATCACAAACTGCTGATAAAGCAGCAAATGTAATCACACAGTTACTTTACAGTAAGTCTCTGATTCAGTATCAGCAAAAAAATTACGAGCAATCTTTAGCTACTCTTGATGAAGTGATTGAACGTAATCCTAACTATGCAAAAGCTTATTATCAGAAAGCCATTATTGTTAAAAGTATAAAGGAGAATGGGCTTGAAGAAGCAATTGCTCTCTTTGATAAAGCTATTGAAGTTGGGAGTAACGTGAATGCGAGCCAGATCGTAAGCAGAGCTAAAGAAAATGCTTACAGTACTTTAGTTTTTCATGGTGTGAATGAAATTCAAAATCAAAATTATGATCGCGCAATTGAATTGCTGAACCAGGCTTTGACCTACGATTCTACAGCTGCCGGCGCTCATTACAGACTGGCCTCAGCTTATAATAAAACTCAGGATTGGCAAAAGGCTTTGACACATGCCCAGAAAGGCTTAGAGCTTGAAAGTGGTGGAAAAACAGAACGGGCTAAAATTTACTTTGAATTAGCAACCGCTTACCAGGCTTTGGGACAAAAAGGAAATGCTTGTTCGGCTTATAGCAATGCCGCTTACGGTTCCTTTAAAGCTCCGGCTGAGCACCAGATGGAATATACTCTTGAGTGTGAAGCTACAACGAATTAAATCTGACGGCTTTTACCCTGTTCTAAAAGGCTTCTACTTTTGTGGAAGCCTTTTTTTTATAGCTGCACCTTTCGTTTTTAACTAACCGTTGCTTTAAGTATTTTCGGAATGAAAAATTCCCGATGCTAACTTAACTGCCAAAATATATAAATGAATCCTACAGCCGCTTCTTTAGATGAATTGTGCGTAAATACTATCAGAACACTCTCAATGGATGCTGTTCAGGCCGCTCAATCCGGCCACCCGGGTATGCCTATGGGGATGGCGGATGCTGCTTATGTTTTATGGACTAAGTTTTTGAAGCATGATCCCGCCAATCCTGACTGGTACAACCGTGATCGTTTCATTCTTTCTGCAGGACATGGTTCTATGCTGTTATACAGCTTGCTGCATCTCACCGGTTATGATGATCTGTCGATGGATGAGATTAAAAACTTTCGCCAGCTCGATAGCCTCACCCCCGGCCATCCTGAAGTTCATATCACCCGGGGTGTAGAAACCACCACCGGTCCGCTGGGGCAAGGTTTTGGAACCGGAGTAGGTATGGCGATGGCTGAAGCTCATATGGCAGCAAAGTTTAATGAAAAAGGTTTACCACTTACCGATCATTATGTTTACGGTATTGTAAGCGATGGTGATTTAATGGAGGGAATTTCACATGAATCGGCCTCAATGGCAGGACATATGCGGCTTGGAAAAATCATTTATTTATATGATGATAACGAAATTTCGATCGATGGCAGCACAGAATTAGCATTTACTGAAGATGTAGATAAGCGGTTTGATGCTTACGGCTGGCATACTATTAGAGTTGATGGTCATGACAGGGATGCAGTAGAAAGTGCCATTCGGGAAGCGCAACAAGTCACTGATAAACCTTCACTAATTTGCTGTAAAACACACATCGGTTTTGGCAGTCCCAATAAACAAGACAGCGCCGCTTCTCACGGAGCCCCTTTGGGTGAAGAAGAGATTAGGGAAACAAAGAAATTTTTCAACTGGAATCCTGATAAAAAATTCTTTATTCCTGATGAAGCCCTGGAGCATTTCAGGAAAGCTAAAGAAAAAGGGGAGGAGTGGAATCAGGAATGGCAGCAGGTTTATGCTGATTACAAAGGCGAGTTTCCCGACAAAGCTCAACAGTTTGATGCGCATTTATCCCGAAAAACACCCGATAATTATGAAGAAATATTGCCAAAGTTCGAAGCCGATGAAAAGGGACTTGCTACCCGCGCTTCATCCGGTAAAGTGCTGCAGGCTTTAGCTTCAAAAATCCCTCATTTAATCGGTGGTTCTGCTGATCTTACGGGCAGTAATAAAACTAAAATGGATGAAGCGGATATTTTTAGTCCTTCTAATTATGCGGGACGGAATATTCACTTCGGCGTTCGGGAACATGCTATGGGAGCGGCCTTAAACGGAATGGCACTTCATAGCGGATTAATTCCCTTCGGCGGCACCTTCTTAATTTTTTCCGACTATTGTCGTCCCGCCATTCGTATTGCCGGCCTTTCGGGCATTTCATCTATTTTTGTATTTACACATGACAGCATCGGTCTGGGTGAAGACGGACCTACCCACCAGCCTATTGAGCATTTGGCTTCGTTACGGGCTATGCCAAATGCACTGGTTTTACGTCCCGCTGACGCTAATGAAGTAGCCTGGTGCTGGAAAGAAGCGGTTGAATATACCGCCGGACCGGCACTGCTTTCACTCACTCGTCAAAATGTATCAACTTTTAAGCGCGATGAAGCCAATGCAGCATCAAATACGGCTAAAGGAGCTTATATTTTAGCTGACTCAGAAAAAGCCCAACCTGATATAATTCTGATGGGAACGGGTTCAGAGGTTCAAATCGCAATGGAGGCCAAAAAGAAACTGGCTGAAAGGGATATTGATGCTCGTGTAATAAGTATGCCCTCATGGGAGCTTTTCAGGAAGCAGGATGAAGCCTATAAGCAAAAGGTGCTACCAAAAGAAGTAACTGCTCGTATTTCAATCGAAGCCGCTACTACTTTTGGCTGGAGCGAATGGGTAGGTTCTGAAGGCATCGCCATTGGCCTGGATCACTTTGGTGCTTCCGCCCCTTACCAGGAAATCTATGAGAAGTTTGGACTGACGGCGGAAAGGATGGTGGAAGAGGCGATGAAGCTAGTAAGCTAATAAGAGTAGAATTGTTTGGAGATATCGGGAAGTTGTCGATTATGGCTTGATTATGTATCTTGAATCAACAAGAATTAAATATGAGTCAAAAATTATTAAATAGAATCACTAAGCAACCCAATGTTTGCCATGGCAAACCTACCATTCGGGGATTGCGCTATCCTGTCGATTCTATGTTAGATTTAATGGCATCGGGAATGACTATAGAAGAAATTCTTGAAGATTATCCGGATCTGGAGAAAGAAGATCTTTTGGCCTGTCTGGAATATGCTGCGAGAGTTACCCAAACTAAAAAGTCACAGAAAGTAACTCAGTGAGAGTATTAATTGATGCTCAACTGCCGCGGCGTTTGGCATTGTTCTTATCTTCCAAAAATGTTAACTCTAAACATACTCTTGATTTACCGAAGCAAAATGCTACTTCAGATCAAGAAGTAATCCAACTGGCTGATCAAGAAAATCGAATTGTAATTTCAAAAGACAGTGATTTTCTGGACAATTATATTTTGGAAGACCGCCCGCAAAAACTGCTTATTGTATCAACTGGAAATATCAACAATAACGATTTGATTCATTTGTTTGAGCAAAACATTGAGACTCTCAAATCTTTATTCAGTTATTGAAATCAATGAAGATGAAATTCAGGTTCACTATTAGGATAGCAATAAGATGAATACAAAAGCGGCAAATTACTCTGAGTGATGAACACAGGTAAAGGTTACATCATCAAGTGGTTTTTCGGTGCCGATAAAATTTTCCAGTGACGACTGAATCTTTTGAGTGATGGTCTTGGCGTGTAAAGAACCGTAAACGCTTAAAATACCATCAAGGCGCTCTTCGCCATATTCTTCTCCATGTTCGTTTCGGGCCTCGGTCAGTCCGTCGGTATAGAAAAGAACGCTATCACCCGCTTTAAAATGAAATTTCTTTTCCTGAAGATGTTCTTTCAGATTCTTTGAAGTAGTCATACCGAGGGCATAGCCGTCCGAACGCAAATTAAAAGTGGCATCGCGCTCTTTGCTAAAAAATATAGGGGCATTATGTCCGGCACGGGCAAAAAGGAATTGATCTTCATCTTTGGGAAAGAAGGCAGCACAGGCAGTAACAAAGGTTTTGTCTTTAATATCTGATTTCACATAATCATTTAATTCAAGGAAGAGTTCTTTGGGTGATGGCTGATTCTTTTCAATGATTAGATGAACCAGCGCTTGCATACGTACCATATAAAGTGCGGCTGATAAACCCTTACCCGAGACATCAGCTATGATGATATAAGTGCCTTTATCCGTCTCGATGATGTCCACGTAGTCACCGCCCACTTCTCTGGCGGTGTTGGCGAAGGAGAATATTTCAAGCTTTTGCCGTTTGTATTCGGTGGTGGGCAAAAGGCTGAGCTGAATTTCGCGGGCTAAGTCTATCTCTCGCTTTACATCCGACTTTTCAAGCAGTTCAACCAAAAGAAGCATCAGCATGGAACCGAAAGCAAAAGGAATTAAAAGTTCATAAAATATTACATAACCGGTGATGTCAAGAAAGTCGAATAGAAAGTAAGCGAGAAAGGCGATAACCGATAAACCAAATAAAAGCCTTCGAGTCGGATTCAGCCGCTGGGTTAAGGCTGAAAACAAGCGCAGAAATTTTATATGTCCCGGTACTTTTTTACCGTGGGCTTTTTCAATATCATCACCGACAGCTTCAGCATAGAGCTGCTTCAGACGATCGGTGTCTTTATAAAACTCCTTGCCGATTCGTTCGCGATTCATCCCCGAAACGTATTCTTTATAAACCGCTTTGGTATTTTGAAATGCTGATTGTGCCTCGTTTTTCAAACCCATGCAAAGATTTGGTTATTTTAATGTTCCAAGCGTTAGCAATTGGATAATGGTTAAAAGTTTTTCCCGGTCATCCCCCTGTGCCCCCTTCAAAGGGGGACTTTATTCTCTTCTTTGAAGAGAATAATAAAATGACTTCAAAATTGAATAACTTTTTATGATTCATTGCTATTAAAAGTTTCTCCCATTCTTACATCCCATCAAAGGTGGGATGTTGTATGACCAAGACGTTAGCTCGAAGCAACTTATTTATCTCATCAAGCCCATACTTACAATACTTATTCGAAAACGACGGCAAAAAGTTTTATTTTTAGTAAAATCATCTGCATTTAACTGTTTAACCTTTATAATGTCAAAAAGTACACTTTTTCTTTTAGACGGTATGGCTCTTGCCTATCGTTCACATTTTGCCTTTATCAGCAGCAATTTACGGAATTCCGAAGGCATTCCAACCGGACCTGTTTTAGGTTTTGCAAACACACTGGAAAAATTGCTCACCGAACATGAACCCACTCACATTGCGGTGGCCTGGGATACTCATGAGCCTACTTTTCGACATGAAATGGATGAGGAGTACAAGGCTAACCGCCCGTCCCAGCCCGATGAGCTTAAAATCGGCATTCCGCTCATAAAAGAGATGCTGGAAGACTATGGAATTAAGTGCATTGAACAGGATGGCTACGAAGCAGATGATATTATCGGTACCATTGCCAGTCAGGCTAATGCCGAAGATGTAGATGTGTTTATGGTAACGCCTGACAAAGATTTCATGCAGCTTGTGCACGATCATATCAAGATGTATAAGCCGGATAACCGTAACGGTGGCTTTGATATGATTGATCGGGAAGGGGTGAAGGATTATTTCGGCGTTTATCCTGAAAAAGTGATTGATGTGCTGGCGATTTTGGGCGATACCTCAGACAACATTCCCGGCGTGAAAGGAATTGGTAAGAAGGGCGCTCCCAAACTCATTAACAAGTATAAAACGCTGGAAGCGGCGATTGAAGATGCTCCGAATATGAAGTCAAAGCGCCATCGTGAGGGACTTCAACAGTATGCCGAGCAGGCGCTTCATGCCAAGGAGATGGTTACAATCAAAATTGATGTGCCCGACACCGAAAAGTGGCAGGATTTAGACTGGGAGGGAGCAAACAGTGAAAAATTGGGTGAGTTTTTTAAACGAATGGAATTTCGTTCATTGACCCGGAAATATTTGGATGAAGAAATAACACGTACCTCCAAAAAGGTTTCTGATCAACCCCAAACGCAAACGGATCTTTTTGAGCCAAATCAAGGTGAGCAGGTTGGCAAGAAAGTGCTGGATAAATATGATGAAAAGCTGGTAGCTTATAATTTAATAGATACGGCCGTCGATCTCCGAAAAATGGTTAAAAAACTTTTGGGGATGAAGGAGTTATGCTTTGATACCGAAACCGACGGAGTTGATCCTATGAGCAGTAACTTGGTGGGAATTTCGATTTCGGTTGAAGAGGAAGTTGCTTACTACATCGCTATAAACGGACCTCACGGCATTTCACAAGGTGAGGCTGTTCAAATTCTTCAGCCGCTTTTTACTGATGAGGAATCTGTTAAAATAGCTCATAATTATAAGTTTGACTATATATTGCTTAGGCGTGCCGGATTAAAGATTGAAGGTCCCGCTTTTTGTACAATGATTGCCGGTTATTTGATTGATGCCAATCAAAAGCTAAAAATGGATGCACTGGCTCATAAATATTTGAAGTATAAATGCATTCCTATCGCAACCTTAATTGGCAAGGGACGCAAGCAAAAAACGATGGACGAGCTGGAGCCCCGGGAAATAACTGTTTACGCTTGTGAAGATGCAGACATTACCCTGCGTCTTTATAAAAAACTGAAAGAAATTCTGGATCGGGATGAACTTGAGCACATTGCCGAGTCGCTTGAATTTCCGCTCATGGAAGTACTGGCTGAGATGGAAATTAACGGGGTAAAAATTGACTGTGAGATGTTGGAGAAATTTTCAACGGTTTTGGCTGATGACCTGCGAAAGTTACAAGATAAAATTTATGAACTGGCAGGGATGGAGTTCAATATTAATTCGCCTAAACAACTGGGTGAAGTTCTGTTTGATGAAATGGGACTGCCTTCAGGTAAGAAGACCAAAACAGGCCAGTACTCAACAGCAGAATCGGTTTTGACAAAGCTGGCGGTTGAATATGAAGTACCGGAACGTATCCTTGAATTCCGGGCGCTAAGTAAATTAAAATCTACATATGTGGATGCCTTGCCAAAACTGGTTAACGAAAAAACAGGGCGTATTCACACTGATTTTAACCAGCATATAGCTGCAACGGGACGATTGTCATCATCGAATCCCAATCTGCAAAATATCCCTATTCGAACTGAAAGAGGGCGTGAAATTAGAAAAGCATTTATCGCTGAGAAAGGCTTTCAATTGCTTTCGGCTGACTATTCACAGGTTGAGCTACGGGTTATTGCATCTATCGCAGAAGATGAAAACATGATTGAAGCCTTTAAGAATGATGAGGATATTCACTCCCGTACCGCCAAAGAAATTTTTAATTTAGACTCTATTGATGATGCCAATGCCGATCACCGTCGAAAAGCCAAAGAGGTTAATTTTGGAATTCCTTACGGAGTTAGTTCATACGGCCTTGCCAACAGGCTTGGCATAAGCAGAAAGGAAGGGCAGGAGATGATTGATCAGTATTTTGAGCGCTTCCCGGGTATCCTTCAGTATATTAACGAAACCAAGCATTTTGCAAAAGAACATGGTTTTGTGAAAACGCTTTGGGGGCGTCGTCGTTACATTCCGCAGATCAACTCGGGTAACTGGAATGTGCGTTCTTTTGCGGAGCGAATGGCGATTAATATGCCTATCCAGGGTACGGCAGCGGATATCATTAAAAGGGCGATGATTAACATTCAGCATTATCTGGAGGAAAATAGTTTAAAAAGCAGAATGCTGCTGCAGGTGCATGATGAACTGATTTTTGAGATACCGGATGAGGAGGCGGATGAAATTCCCCAAAAGCTAAATGAGTTGATGGTAACAGCTGCCGATCTTGCCGCACCCCTTAAAGTAGAGATGGGACTCGCTGAAAACTGGCTGGACGCGCATTGATTCGTGATGAGTAAGGCGTAATGATTAAAGTCATCACTCCTTACGAATTATAAACTATTGTTCTCCTCCAATTTTAAATGATGTAGTTGCCAGCACATTGCCATTTGAATCTATCACCATCACCCGCCATGGGCCGGTCCAGCTTTCTAAAATGGCTTTTGAACTCCATGTTCGCCAGTTGTTCGATCTTACATCAAGCTCAATTCGTGCTTTCTCCTGATCTTTGTAATACCAAACCTGGGCGATTTGGGTAGTGTCTGTAGCTCCTTTAATTCGAGTAAAGCAAAATACTCTGCCAACATTGGCTGCGAAGGAGGTATCAACACCCATTGGCTGCCGGTTTTCGATTGAGGTAGCAACTTGGATATTACTAACCTTTATATGCTGGGCTGAAAGATTGTTCAATCCAAAGAAAAGTATAAAACAGATAACGGAAATAAATCGCCTCATGGTAGCCTCATTGTTTAAGTTATATTCTTATAATTAAATATAGTTAAATAATTTAATCAGGCAAGTTAAAACAATCTAACCAGTAGAAGGGGAATGTAGAATTATGGCTGATGATAACTCATCAGCCTAAGGTTTAAAAGCTTGTTTAAACAAGCTTGCTTTATAAAGCCCACTGATTTATCTGTGGACTTACCTTTTTAAGAATCCAGTTTAAAGCGCGGCAGGTGAAGCCCCCATTGAATGGCTGAAAGGCGCAAACCTATCACAACTATCATGCTGATGATAGCTACAAAAGGTGAGGATAAAAAAGTAGCCTGCAAAACCAAGTAAACGGCAGCTCCGGCAAGAACCGCGGTAGCATAAATATCGCGCTGCAAGATCATGGGAATTTCTATAGTAAGCACATCACGTATCAACCCGCCTGCTGTACCGGTTATTGCGGCCATAATAATGATAATTACCTCGCTTGAAATCACTTCCTGTGCAGCTTGAGCACCGGTAACAGTAAAAACCGCAAGCCCAAGTGCATCAGCTATTAAAAGTGCCTTTTCGGGCGGTTTCTGGAAGCGGGTATAAAAGATAGTTAGAAAAGCGGCACTGATAATCACCAAAGATAAGTAGGATCTGAAATCCAGAAAACAGGATGACGGTCCAGCAGCAAATCGCGCACCGTACCCCCGCCGATAGCAGTTACAACGGCAATAACAACGACTCCCAGCAGATCAAGGCTTTTGCGTCCCGCTGCTAAAACCCCTGAAATGGCAAAGACGGCTACTCCCAACAGATCGAGGATGTATAAAAGTTGAATATCTTGCATAGTTCTAAAATATTCCCTCTGAATTGAAACTTGACATCGGATGGATGGAGAACAGAAGTATTCTACTACAATACCGTAAGTTTGTAACTTGTAGAAAGTTGATTTAGCTCTTTTTAATAAAAAGGGAGCTCCGGTTAATAAAGCTCCCTTTACTTTTACTTTCTATGGTAATCATTCTTACCTAAAACTAAAGCCGATGCCTACACTGGCGGTGGAATATTCAGCCAAGGTAAATTCACCGAACAGTCTAAAAAATGCCATTTTTAAAGTCGCACCGCCAAGTAAACTGAATTTATTATCTCCCTCAGCATCGTAAGTAAATGGATCGGTAATCACTTCATACCGGTCACCAAAAGGAGTGCTTACATTGACAGGATAATTACCGACAACATCAACTTCCATCATTGATGTTTGATATCCCAGCCCGCCATAAAAGGAAATGAAGGGGAGGCTTTTGCCGACTAAAGCTTTAACGGTAAAGGCATTCAGCGATATATTTGCAAATTGTTCATCAAAACTTTTGCCCGCATCTTCAATAGGATCTGCCGGTAATCCTTCCGGCTGCAGATTAAGAGCAGACTGTACATCTATGCGTGTAAAACCACCCATAATTGAAATATTTACGGGAAGTAATTTTCCGCCCGGAATCCACTGGTTAATTCCATGTTTGAGGCCAACCCCATACATATTAAAGGTAGTGTTTTCATACGAAAACTGGGGGATATAACGGATGATCAAATCAGTATCGGCAACGAGTCCAACACCGGCTTGAATCATGGCACTGGGTACAACCGGATATCCTGAGCCTTTGGGAAGGTTAAAACGTGCTACTTCATTACCGTCATCTTCAATAACTACTACCGGACCAATTTCATTATTACCGCCAATGGTCGGACTTATGGTTTGATCAGGATCAGCGGCACGAGTTTTTTGAAGGTCAAGATTGGCCAGATCAAAAGTTTCATCAGAAGTGGGAACGAAAGACAGGGCCGTTCGAATCTGTATATCAAAGCCAAACGGTTGATGTGTTTCGGCAGTATTAATCCATCCTGAGTTAATACCGCTGCCAAAACCTGACGGTAAGGGGGCTAAATAAGCGCGGGTTAATACTTCAGCGTCATCTACGCCGGCCTGTATTACTTCTCCAAAATTATTAAACTGGGCCAATGCAGAATTTACACTAAAACATACCAAACCAACGATAATGGGAATTATAGCCGTCTTTTTCATATTAGAAAATCTTAATTTTTGATTACTTTATAGATATTGAAACAAAAGGGCAATTACAAGAGAAATTATTGAGAGGAAAGATAGAATAAAAATGTTAATTATCCACAGCTATTCGTTTTGCTCCAAAGAATCAAGAATATTAAGGTAAGAGTCATACCGTCGTGCATCAATTTCTCCCTCTTGAAAAGCTTCAACTACACCGCAGCCCGGTTCATGGCTATGCGTGCAGTTATTAAATTTACAATTTTTTCGCGGATCGAGCATTTCGGGGAAAAAGAGCGAAAGTTCCCATGGTTCAATATTTACCAGACCAAATTCGCGGATACCGGGGGTATCAACCAGATAGCCGCCTGTTTTCAGGGGAAGTAATTTAGCAAAGGTTGTGGTATGAACGCCTTTTTCGTTATGGGTTGAAACATTGCCCACTTTTCGTTCAATTGAAGGATCGACATGATTGAGCAGGCTGGTTTTTCCGACCCCTGAATGTCCCACAAATACCGATGTTTTATCCTTAAGCTCCTTTTTGAGCGCCTTTACCGATTCAGGGTCTTTGATACTGGTTGTCAAAACCGGGTAGCCGAGGGTGTTATAAAGACGAGTTAAGTCGTTTACGTATTTAAGGTCTTTATCTTTAGCCAAATCCATTTTATTGATGATGATTGCCGCAGGAATTTGATAAGCTTCGCAGGTAACTAAAAAACGGTCGATAAAACCTTGTTTCAAAGCAGGCTTTCTTATGGCTTGAACTGAAAAAGCCTGATCGATATTAGCTGCTAATATCTGGCTTCCCTGCTGTTGATGGGTGGACTGACGAATAAGATAATTTTGTCGTTCTTCAATCTCTTCAATATTACCGGTTTCATCATCATTGATGGTGAATGCTACATAATCGCCAACAGCAATAGGGTTTGTGAGAGTTTGATCTTCGAGGCGGAACCGCCCCGGTAAGCGACAATTAATAACTTTAGCTTGTCCGTCTTTATCATAGGCTACTTCATACCAGCTTCCGGTTGACTGTATTACCCGTCCTCGATTCAAATTCTGCTTCTTAATTTGTGAAAGATTTAGTTACTAAGATAAATGTTTGAAACCGTTAAAGCGGCCTCTATTGTCTTATTCAAAAATTAAAATAAGAAAGTCACCCCGATAAATCGAGGTGACTTTGTGATTGATACATTTAAGCAGTTCTTATACCCGTTTGACTATAGAAACAGTGTTTCTAACCAAGCGAATTTATGTAGCAGCCATCCTTTCATGAACGCCTTCACGAAATTCTTCAACCATTTTTGAATTGAAAGCAGGTATATCATCCGGATTTCGGCTGCTTACTAAGCCGTGGTCAGTAACAACCTCCTCATTAACCCAATGAACTCCTGCATTTTCTAAATCGGTTTTCAGAGAGGGGTATGAGGTCATTTTTTTCCCTTTCAATTTTCCGGTTTCAATGAGTATCCACGGACCATGACAAATTACCGCAACCGGCTTGCCGCTTTCCATAAAACGGCTCGTGAATTGTACAGCATCATTATGTGAGCGTAAGTGATCGCCGTTAATAACGCCTCCGGGAAGGAGCAAGGCATCAAATTCGCCGGCATTTGTTTCACTTAATGGTGTATCTACCTCATATTTATCTCCCCATTCGGTGTGATTCCAGGCTTTTATGCTGCCTGATTTGGGAGAAACAATCTGAGTTTGAGCACCTGCTTCTTCAAGCGCTTCGCGGGGTTTGGTAAGTTCCACTTCTTCAAATCCATCGGTAACTAAAATTGCGACTTTCTTGTCTTTTAATTCATCAGCCATAATAAACAGTCATTTTTATGATCTTTTCAGTGTTTGATTTTTAGGCGGGTTTGGGCTGAATTGTTCCTGTAAACCGGGATATATCTCGCAAAATCACCCAAAGCTTGAAGAATTTGAACAATAAATATAGGTTAATTAGCAGATAAAATTATATATCGGTTAAATATCCGATATTTGGATTTATCGGCGAATTTATCGATAATGCAGACATGCAAGCTGTAATTACCGGAGATATCATTAATTCCCGTATAGAGCCGAAGAAGGCTCTGAATAAGTTAAAATCTGTTTTGGGTGACTACGGGCGGAGCCCAAAAGACTGGGAGATTTACCGGGGAGACAGTTTTCAGCTGCTCATTGATAAGCCGGCCGAAAGTCTAATCATCGCCATGCGGATAAAAGCGTCTCTAAAAATGCAGAAGGCTTTGGATGCGAGAATGGCCGTCGGTATCGGGGATGTTTCTTTCAGAGCTGAGGCGGTAACGGAGTCGAACGGGGCAGCGTTTGTTCGATCCGGAGATACATTTGAACAACTCAGAAAGGAGAAGGTAAACCTGGCTGTTCGAAGCCCGTGGAAAGAATTCGATAATGAGATGAATCTCTATTTATGTCTGGCTCTTATTGTGATGGATGACTGGAGCAAGGCTTCTGCGGAGTTTATGAGTAAACAGCTTGCAAACAAAGACAGAAGTCAGGAAGAGCTTGCTGAACTGTTGGGAATCGGACAATCATCAGTGAGCGAGCGAAAGAAAAGGGCACACTACGACGAACTAATTCGGGTGGAAAAAAGATTTAGGAACAGGGTGGAGGAATATTTGTAAATGCTATTGTTTTTTAAATTACTGCTGTCGCATCTGTTGGGTGATTTTATCTTCCAATCAAAGACGTGGGTTGATCATAAGGAGCGAAAAAAGCTAAAATCAGGGTATCTGTATGGGCATTTTGCTATTCATGCAGCTATTGTACAGCTTCTCATCCAATCGTGGGTTATCACACTGATTATCGTTGTCACCCATGCAGCAATTGATATCTTCAAGTTGTTGGTCCAAAAAAGTACAAATCGCCGTAAATGGTTTTTCCTGGATCAGTTTCTACACCTTGTGGTCATTGGGGTTCTTGTGGGTTGGATTAAAGGTTTTGAGTTTGGCACCATCACCGCCTGGACTTCCGAGAATCTGCTCATAATTACAAGCATTATATTCCTAACCATTCCTACATCCATAGTAATCAAGAACGCCATCTCGCGGTGGGATCCTGATCCTGACGAAGATTCCCCCGATTCTCTTGAACAAGCGGGAGCCTATATAGGTATTTTAGAACGACTTTTCGTTTTTACATTTGTGATGAGCGGGCAATGGAATGCAGTTGGTTTTTTAATCGCGGCAAAGTCTGTCTTTCGCTTCGGAGACCTTAAAGAAACTCATGATCGAAAGCTGACAGAGTATATTCTTATCGGAACGCTGATGAGTGTTGGGATTGCATCGATTGTAGGGGCGGTAGTTAGGCATTTATTATAAGCCTTCGCCTCAAAGATTGATTGTTCTTCAACTGAATTTCTGCAAATAAAAAACTATTAAACAAAAAGTGGCACAAGCGGGATGCTTGCGTCACTTTTGATTATTTGAATTAAAGAATGATATAAAACTATTCTTCACGATTGGCAGGTAAAGAAGTTAAATTGAATCAAATTCTTATTCGATTTCTAAATTATACTTGTCTAAAAGACCCGGAACTTCTGTTAAGGAGAATTTTGCTTCTTTAATTTGATTTATTTCAGGATCAATGGAAAAGTTATAGGATTTCCGAAAATCTACCTTTTTCAATTTAGAATTTTTAAATATCGCTCCGCCTAAATCACAGTTAGTAACTGTTGAGCCGGTTAAATCTGCTTCAGTAAAATCCACCTCCTGTAGATTGCAGTCTTTAAATATGGTATTTTTTAAATTTAGCCTATAAAAAGAAGATAAATTTAACTGACAGCTTTTAAAACTCATAGACAACAGCAAGTCATTACAGTGTTCGAAGTTCAACCCTAACAACTTGCAAGCTTTGAATTCTACATCTCTAAAAACGGTAGTTGAAATTTTTGCCATACTGAAGTCACAGTTTTCAAAGAGGCACTCTATAAAGCTTATATTTGACAAATCTGAATTTGAAAATTTGCAATTATTAAAAGTGCATTTTTCATATTCTCTGCTTGCTATTTCTTTTTCCGAAAAGTCTACTCCTTCAAAATCTTTTTCTGATAAATACTTTTTACTCATGTTCTGTTTCGGTTTTTTCCTCAAACGGATTCCAAACAAAAAATGGCACAAGCAAAAAACTCAAGCCATTTTAAAGAATATATTATTAATGTATTTAGCTTTTGGAAAACAATTCAGACAAGTATTATAAATCTGTAAATATTTGTCTTATTACTTTCTTGGCTTCCTCAATATGAGAATATTTGTAACATTGAACGGTAGGTGAACCGTTAATCATAGCAGAAACAGATCTGTTATTTTGGTTTCGAAATAAACAAACTACTTTTTTATTCATAGCAACTGCGCGGCCAATCTCATAACCAACCCCATGTGAAGGATTTGTTACTTCTCCAATTAGAATATCAGCTTCATTTAGCCATTTCATGTCTTGTCCATGAATATCTTCGTCGGACAGTTCATCACTAATTGTTGAAGCTCCAACGTGTTCAGTTAGAACTTCACCATGGTTTTTAATTTCTTTGATTAATTCATTGTAGACTTTTGCATCTTGTCTGCCACCTCTGATAGAACCAGAAAAATAAATCTTCATTCAGTAGTTAAATTAAGCTCCGATTTTCATCCCATCTTCGTTATTCCCGATAAAAACATGCAACTTCTTTTAACCATAATACTCAAGCTACTTTCGCAAATTCATGTCATGCTGAACTTGTTTCAGCATCTATGGTTATCTCTCTGAATAAAATTTTTCCTGTAGATCCTGAAATAAATTCAGGATGACATGTTACTAATTCCCTAAAACTCTACAGACAAAAAATGGCACCCCGAAATATCGGGACGCCATTTCATTCAATCAATTATTCAACAATTCAACCACTCAGCAATTCATCATTCCATCACAACCGACTCTTCAGTTGCGTCTTTAGATGGAGAAGATTCACCATTTCGGGTTTTATAAGCATCGCTCACTTTAAAACGCTCAGCTGGATCTTTCACTGCTTCCTTATCAAGAACGATATCCAGCAACGGATCCATGCGTTCCAGGTATTGAACTTCAAGGTCGCCAAGCACATTTTTTTCAATCTCTTCAACGTCCTTTTCGTTCTTTTTAGGAAGCAGTACCTTTTCAATGCCCGCCCGTTTGGCAGCCAATACTTTTTCCTTAATGCCGCCTACGGGCAACACCAGTCCACGCAGGGTGATTTCTCCGGTCATAGCGAGCGTTCCTTTTACCTTTCGCTGAGTGAAAATAGAAGCGACGGCCGAGAAGATTGAAACTCCCGCAGAAGGGCCATCTTTAGGTACAGCGCCTTTAGGCACGTGAATGTGCAAGTCCCAATATTTGAAGGCTTCTTCGGGAATGTTAAGTTCATCCGAGTGAGCTTTTAAATATGACATAGCCAGCATGGCTGATTCTTTCATTACATCACCCAGTTGACCGGTCATGTGTAACTTACCGCTACCTTTAGAAACGCTGGCCTCGATGAAGAGAATATCGCCGCCATAGGGAGTCCATGCCAATCCGGTTGAAACACCGGGTACTTTGGTACGTTCAGCTACATCCGAAAAGAACTTTCGCTTGCCGAGATAATCCTGCAGTTCGTTAACGCCTACGGTATGGGGACCTTCATCGCCTTTGGCAATTTTGGCGGCAACACCACGGCAAACCGCACCAATTTCGCGTTCCAGGTTTCGAACCCCCGATTCACGGGTGTATTGTTCAATAATCTTTTCAATGGCCTGTTGGGTGATTTTTATCTGATCTTCTTTCAAGCCATTTTCTTCGATCTGTTTTGGCATCAGGTGCCGTTTAGCGATCTCAGTTTTTTCCTGCAAGGTATATCCGCTGATATTTATGATTTCCATCCGGTCGCGCAGTGGAGCAGGAATGGTATCGAGCGAGTTTGCCGTAGCAATAAAGAGCACCTTGGAAAGGTCGTACTCCAGCTCAAGATAATTATCGGTGAAGCTGTCGTTTTGTTCGGGATCAAGTACTTCGAGCAGGGCAGAGGTCGGGTCACCCCGGTAGTCGGAACCCACCTTGTCAATTTCATCAAGCATAATAATAGGATTGCCTGTGCCCGCTTTTTTCATAGAGCGCAGAATGCGGCCCGGCAGGGCACCGATATATGTTCGGCGGTGTCCGCGGATTTCAGCTTCATCATGAATACCGCCCAGGCTGAAACGTTCAAATTTACGGTTCAAAGCACGGCTGATGGATTTACCGAGTGAGGTTTTTCCAACGCCGGGAGGGCCATAGAAACAGAGAATAGGCGCTTTCATATTACTCTTTAACTTCAGCACGGCGAGATATTCGATGATCCGTTTTTTAACCTTTTCAAGCCCATAGTGGTCTTCATCAAGCACTTTTTGGGCATTTTTCAGATCCAGATTATCATCAGAAAAGTCATTCCAGGGCAGGTCTAGAATCCATTCCACGTAGCTGTGAATGACCCCGTAATTGGGTGAAGAATTGGGCGTCCGGTCCAGTCGTGTCAACTCTTTATCAACGGTTTCCTGAACGTCCTCCGGCAGTTTCTTTTCTTTGGCACGTTTTCGCAGTTTCTCAACCTCCTGGTGCTCGCTGTCTTCCCCCAGTGCCTCCTGTATGGCTTTCATCTGTTGACGCAGGTAGAAGTCACGCTGCTGGTCGTCAATATCGGATTTCACTTTGGTGCGAATTTCTTCGCTCAGGCTCAGCACCTGCAATTCTTTATTCAGGAATTCCATTACCTTTTCAAGTCGTTTTGAAAAGGTACGAATTTCAAGCACTTGCTGTTTATCTGATGTAGATACATTCAAATTCGAAGAAATGAAATTCAACAGAAATGAAGGGCTGTTAATGTTGTTGATAGCAATAGAAGCCTCAGACGGAATATTCGGAGAAAGGTTTACAATCTTGCTCGCCGTTTCTTTGACCGAGCGGATATTGGCATCAAGCTCTACGCCTTCCAAATCCATTTCTTGGTGATAAGCCTCAACTCTGGCCTTGAAATAGGGGTCTTTTTGCAAAAATTCTTTAACTTTAAAAGTAGTTCTTCCCTGAATGACAATGCTCTTGCTGCCATCCGGCATCTTAATAAGCTTCAGAATTTGGGCAACAGTACCAACATGATAAAGATCGGTCACATCAGGATTTTCATCTTCTTCATCCTTTTGGCTTACCACACCGATGGTTTTATCAGATTCATAAGCCTCTTTTACCAGCTTGAGGGAACGATCGCGGCCTACCGTAATAGGTACTACCACTCCTGGAAACAGCACGGTATTTTTGAGAGGGAGGATAGGTAATTCTTCCGGTATATCAGTTTCTGTCAACTGCTTTTCCTCCTCTTCGGACATCAGGGGGATGGCCTGCTCAAAATCGTCAAACTGTTCATCAAGATCTTCGACGTTGACCATATTTTTGAAGATGTTATTCATGTAATCAATAATTTTGTCTGTTTTAATTCCTTTTCAATATGGTGCAAATAAAGAGCCAATTTTTAACCGGCTATCAATTAGTCATGCTTACTGGCAAAATAACAAATTGCAGTGTTTATAGGGAGTTCAATTGACAGGTTGACAGGAATTTATTGGATTGACGACTTATGATTTGCGATTGAGGCGGGTGAGTAAATATATCTTTGTGTTTTTGTGCTTTAGTGGCAAGATTACAAATGAACCTGAATTCCCGCAAAAGCTCCGCCTACAAATTCCGAAGTGAGTGCTTGCGATTGAAGAATGACTTGTGTCCCCACGGTAAAATCCCAGTATCTTGTTTCAATGCCTGTTCCAAGACCAATTCGGGTTGGCAGCCCCGCCGCCAGACGGGCACCAAAGCGGACAGGAATTTGACGAGCAGGACGGATTTCCAGACCAAAATGAGCCATCAGTTTTGTTGTGGTGAAGGCAGTGTTATTTAAGCCAAGGGTGAGGTCACCCATTAATTTTAATCGGGATAGTTCAATCAAAACTCCCGCATTTAATGAAGTCGGAAGGAGGGTAGAATAACTGCTCCGGTCCACTTTTTGTGCATTTAGCAAGGGATTTGGAACGGTCTGCGCGCTGTCGAAATAACTAAAATATTGTCCGCCGGCTCCAATAAACATTGAATTCCTAGCGGACTGCTGTGGAATCTGAACAGAATGGGGGGGCGATGAAAGGGTGAGCGGGTTTTTGTTATAATAAATCATTCCCAGATCGCTTACCGAAAAGGCGAGGCGGATAGACTTTGATACAAAGGAATGTTCGTCATCAGGACTAACGGCGGGCAGTTCATTACCCAGTGGAATCATGTAAGTGAGTCCAAAATCAAAACCTAAACCATAGCCGGTGGGTTGAAAGTGATATCTTCGACTAAGGTTATTCGAAATAGCTTGTCGCGGATTTCCGGATAAAAGATAGCGGGATGTAGCCCGGGCATATTCGCCGGTTGAACGATAGAAAAAATCTGATGTATAAAGGGTTGAGTTTCCCTCCTGATTGCGAATGTAGCGAGCGTTATAAGCAGCAAATACGCTGGGTCCGGCCACTACAATTTTGGGTGCAATTCCTATATAGAGTTTATTAAGGCGGGGTGAAAGACCGTTGAAAAACGTGAATTCGCGAGCATAACCAAAAGATAATTCATACAAATGATTTTTCTGCTGACTCAAAGTAAAATTCCTCACCCGCAGGTCTCCTGAAGGAATAAAATCTTCAGAATACCAACCGCGTCCCACTTCAATTCGGGATGCCATTCGCGCACGTGCCACGATTGAAAAAGCTTCATTATCACCCTGCCACAAAACACCGCCTAAAATAATATCTACCCGGGCTTGGTGTTGTGAAAGCATGCTGTTCCGGGAGTAATTCCTTTGAAGAATATTTGCTCGCTGATTAGCTGTGATATCAGTACTACCGGCTCTGTAAGGGTAAAAATGATCAGTGAAATTCAGAAATTGGTTATCAGCCGCATCCTTAGAAAGAACCGGTTCATATAAAATTCCGATATGACCTATCCCAAAATGAAGCCGGCCGGGACGGTTCGATATCGCTAAATTAGCAGGATTCCGGAAAGTGGCTTCAAACCCACCGAGATAAGCAGTCCCACTGCCGCCAAAGGCAATACTTTTGGCGCTCAAAACAGGTTGGGCTTTCAGGGGCTGTACCGGTCCTAAGGATAAAATCCATAAACCAACCAGCACTGCCAGGCGGAGTAGATGATTTATTTTTGAAGATTTTTTATTCATTGAAAGAACTAACAGCGTTCTGTAATGGTAGCTATTAAATGAGATAAGCTTATTATAAATTAAGCTTTCAAACCGTCCTTAACAAAAGGAGGATTAAGGATTGTATAATTTATTCGATCAAGAAGGACAGGAGTTTAACATTCCAGCCTTTCCGGTCATCCCCCTGCACCCCCTTCGAAGGGGGACATAATCTCCTCTTGAGGGGAGATGGTTTTCTTCAGTGTCCTGAAGAAAACCTGAGGGATGTCCAGCAGTTTTGCTTTTCCAAAATCAGCCTACCACCTGTAGCTTGGCTACTCTAAGCATCAGCGTTTTTCGACCCCGGTTTTTAAAAAAGATAACTACTTTCGTGCTTTCTGCCTGTCCGGTGCGACTGATAATTTTACCCGGACCAAATTTATCATGAATCACTTTTGTCCCTACCTGAAAAGGGTCTCCGTCGGGATTATCATAATGAATTTCAGTGGTGTTCGAAGAACGGTTATTTTTATTATATAATGGCTTTTTCCAGTCATATTCAACATGAGTGCTGCCATTAGCGGAAGTTTTTTGTCCCGAATCAGAAAACGTCTTCTTATTCTGTTTGATAGAAGCACCTGCTTCGGTCCGAACGACATCAGCAGTTATTTCATCAAGAAAGCGTGAGCGCATTTTTCGCTGTTCTTCGCCATATTTAAAGCGAGTGCGGCAGTGACTAAAATATAAAACACTTTCTGCACGGGTGATGGCCACATAAAACAGCCGCCGTTCTTCTTCAATATTTACTTCCTCATTATTCCGGCTGCCTACCGGAAAAAGTTCTTCCTCTAATCCCACCACAAAAACCGCCGGAAATTCCAGGCCTTTTGCAGCATGAACAGTCATCATAGTAACGGCAGGCTTATCTTCATCATACTTATCGGTATCGGTGATGAGTGAGATTTCCTGCAAGAATGAACTTAGTGAAGCATTATTGTTATTCTTTTCGTAGTAAGAGATTGCGTTTTGCAGTTCCAGAATATTTTCGCGGCGACTCATTGATTTGGGTGAATTCTCCTCAACCAGGCTTTTCATATAGCCTGATTTTTCCAGCAGCTTTTTGGTCACATCAACCAACTTCTCGCCGTTTTGCAGATCCCGTTTTAGCTCGTCAATCATCATCACAAAATCACGTACACTGTTTTGAGCCGGTTTATAAAGATCAATCGACTCCACATTTTCCAGCACTCTCCACAGCGATTGATTTCTTTGTCGTGCTTTCGACATCAAATCATGCAGTGATTTATTGCCAATTCCGCGCGAAGGCTCATTGATGATACGTGTCAGGTTCGTATCGTCATCCGGATTTATCAGCATCGTCAAATAGGCTAGCACATCTTTCACCTCTTTGCGTTGGTAAAACGATAATCCGCCCACAAGCTGATAAGTGATGCCTTTTCGTCGAAAAGTTTCCTCAAAAACACGGCTCTGATAATTTGTACGGTAAAGCACGGCAAAATCACTGTAATCGTAACCGTGCCGTATCTTCAGATCATTAATATAATTTGCCACCCGGTTGGCCTCGTCGCGTTCATCACGGTTGTCGAGTACCGTGATGGTTTCGCCCATGTCGTTGTCAGTCCATAGTGTTTTCTCCAGCTGACGCGAATTATTTTTGATGATGGAATCAGCCGCTTTTAAAATAGCTTTGGTGGAACGGTAATTCTGCTCAAGCGGAATTTCAACCGCTTTTTCGTAATCATTCTTGAAGTCCAGAATATTTCCGATGTCAGCCCCGCGGAAGGAATAAATGCTTTGGGCGTCATCACCCACCACACATAAGTTTTTATACTTACTGGCCAGCATATTGGTAACTTTATACTGGGCGTGATTCGTATCCTGATACTCGTCAATCAAAATATACTTGAAGCGATCCTGATATTTTTCAAGAAGATCGGGGTGCTTTTGGAATAGTTCTATCGGTTTGATGAGCAGGTCGTCAAAATCCATCGCGTTATTCTGCTTCAGCCGCTGTACATAGATATCATAAATTTTAGCAGTGATTTTCTCTAAGGTGCTGTGAGCAAACTTTTCCCGGTAATAATCCGGCGAAACAAGCTCATTTTTAGCCTCGCTTATGAGCCACTGAATCGTCCGTGGCTGAATTTCCTTGGGATCGTAATTATTCTCCCTCAGAATTTGTTTGATAGCATTTTTCGAATCATCGGTATCATAAATAGAATAATTTGATGTAAAACCGATTTTTTCTGCCTCAAACCGAAGAATTTTTGAAAATACCGAGTGGAAAGTACCCATCCATAAATGGCGTGCATCGTCGCCGATAAGCTGACGAATTCGCCCCTGCATCTCGCGGGCAGCCTTGTTGGTGAAGGTCAGCGCCAGGATTTCATTCGGCTGCGCCTTTTGCTGCTGAATGAGGTAGGCAATACGGTAAGTAAGCACTCGCGTTTTACCGCTTCCGGCACCTGCTACAATCAGTAGGGGGCCGTCGGTATGACGCACCGCCCGTTGCTGCTGCTCATTTAAATCGTGTATAAAACTCGGTTCCTGGGGCATAACTAAAAGTTGGAACGCAGATGGCCGCTGATTTAGCAGATAAGCACAGATTAAATTTATAAAAACTTGTCAGCGTACATCTGCTTTATCCGTTTCGTCTGCGTTCTATTCTGCGTTCAGTTCGTTCAAAATTCCTTTTAATTTTTGCAGGCTGTTCTTTGTATCTTCCTGCTTGTCGCGTTCGCGCTGTACAACATCATCAGGGGCATTATTTACAAAGCCTTCATTACTCAGTTTTCCTTTTACTGATTTAAGAAAACCTTCCAGCCGGTTGATTTCCCTCTCAACACGTTCACGTTCTTTATCAAGATCAATCAGTCCTTCAAGCGGTACAAAAATTTCAGTCCCTTCAATAACGGATGAAGCGGACGTTTTCGGTTTTTGCAGATCTGCTTTAGCTTCGAATTCACCAATTGATTGAAGCTTTCTAAAGACCCATTCATTTTGCTGAAGCGCCTCAACCGACTTCTCATCATTGGCATTGATAAGCAGATCAATTTCGTCATTGGGACTTACATTAAACTCAGCGCGTATATTTCGAACGGATGAAATGATGCGCTGAATTTGCGTGAAGAGTTCTTGGTCACTTTCAGAAACAGCAGCCCCGTCAAATTCCGGCCATTGAGCTACGATCATAGCTTCTTTGGTTTTGCGGGGACGAATGTGCTGCCAGATTTCTTCAGTGATGAACGGCATGAAGGGGTGAAGCAACTTCATCAGTTCTTCGAAGAAACTGAGCGCAACGGAAAGACGATCATCGGGAATTTTCGCTCCCGGTTCATCGGCTTTGATCAGTTCGATATACCAGTCGCAGAAGTCATCCCAGATCAGTGAGTAAATTTTACGCAGTGCTTCATTGATACGGAATGATTCCATCTCTTTATTGACACTCTCGATCGTCTCATTCAGGCGCGAAAGCATCCAGCGGTCAACCAGATTGGCTTCTTCAATTTCCAGTTTGTCGGCATATTCCACATCTTCCTGCTTGTTCATTGACAGAAAGCGGAAGGCGTTCCAGATCTTGTTGGCAAAATTTCGTCCCTGCTCACAAAGCTGCTCATCAAAAAGCAGGTCATTTCCGGCGGGGGATGAAAAGAGCATTCCCACTCGCACGCCATCAGCCCCATATTGCTCCATCAGCTTGATAGGATCGGGCGAATTACCCAACGACTTTGACATTTTTCGTCGCTTTTTGTCCCGCACAATGCCGGTATAATACACGTTGCTGAATGGCTTTTCGCCGCGAAACTCATAACCGGAGATAATCATCCTTGCTACCCAGAAAAACATAATTTCCGGCGCCGTTACCAAGTCATCGGTAGGGTAGTAGTAGTTAATTTCTTCATTATCCGGATCTTTGAATCCGTCAAAAACGGTCATCGGCCAAAGCCATGAAGAAAACCAGGTGTCGAGTACATCTTCATCCTGTGAAATTTGCTCTTTGGTAAGTGAAGACCCCGATTTTTCGCGTGCCTTTTCAACGGCTTCATCTTCTGTTTTAGCAATTACATAATGATCTTTACCATCTCCATAATACCAGGCAGGAATCCGCTGCCCCCACCAGAGCTGACGAGAAATACACCAGTCACGAATGTTCTCCATCCAGTGACGGTACGAGTTTTTGAATTTAGCGGGATGAAACTGTATTTCATCATTCATCACGTTTTCAAGAGCGGGCTTGGACAGTTCATCCATTTTGCAAAACCACTGCAGCGAAAGGCGCGGCTCGATAATTGCATCTGTTCGCTCAGAATAACCGATCTTGTTGGTTATTTCTTCAACCTCGAGAAGCTGATCAGCTTTTTCCAGATCTTTAACGATAAGCTTACGTGCTTCAAAGCGGTCTTTACCCACATAGAATTGTCCCGCTTCGCTTACGGTTCCATCGGCATTTAGCATGTCAATGATTTCCAGATCATGCTTTTGTCCGATTTGGTAATCGTTCTCATCATGTGCCGGTGTAATCTTCAGACAACCTGTTCCGTATTCCGGATCTACATATTCATCAGCGATAATCGGTACTTCTCGCCCCACTACTGGGATAATAGCGGTCTTGCCAACCAAATCTTTGTATCGCTCATCATCAGGGTGAACACAGACAGCCGTATCAGCCAGAATGGTCTCAGGACGTGTGGTGGCGATGGTAATTCCGTCATCTTCACCCTTCACTTTATACCGCACATGATACAATTTGGACTGTACTTCACGGTGTAGCACTTCTTCATCCGACAATGCGGTTTGTGCTTCCGGGTCCCAGTTGATCATCCGCTTACCGCGATATATGTAGCCACGGTCGTACAACTCAATAAAGCAATCGATAACGGCTTCATACAGGTCATCTTCAAGAGTGAAGCGGGTGCGTTCCCAGTCGCAGGAAGCCCCCAGTTTTCGAAGCTGCTGCAGGATAATGCCGCCGTGCTCGTCAGTCCATTCCCATGCATGGTCTAAAAATTCTTTACGGGTCAGGTCAGCTTTTGTGATGCCTTCTTTACGAAGTTTCTGTACCACTTTTGCCTCAGTAGCGATGGAAGCATGATCCGTTCCAGGTACCCAGCAGGCATTTTTGCCTAACATTCGTGCACGACGTACCAGCACATCCTGAATGGTGTTGTTGAGCATGTGCCCCATATGTAAAACACCGGTCACATTAGGCGGGGGAATAACAACGGTATATGATTCCCGCTCATCCGGCTCGGAATGAAAAAAACCGTTTTCTTCCCAAAAGGTGTACCATTTTTCTTCTACATTGTTGGGATCAAAATGCTTCGGGATGTCCTGAAGGGCTGTAGATTTACTCAAAACTGTGATATATGAAAGATTTTTGAGGTTATTGCAAAAAGAAGGAACGCGAATGAAGCAGACTAAGCGAATTAACGCAGAGATAAAATATCAATCCGCTTAATCTATTTAATCCGCGTTTTATTGAACTTAGCTAAGACGTTTCATTCTTACGCCAAAGTGTCCGTCACAATTGTGCTTGTGTGGAAATGTCTGATAAGCGAAGCCGCCATCCATCATAATTTCTTCAGGTACGAAACCTTCAACGGATTCAAGCTCAAAATTCTCGTGATTATCCAGGAAGTTCATCACCTGTTCCATGTTTTCCTCTTCTTCGAGAGAGCAGGTACTATAAACAAGCCGTCCGCCTTTTTTCACCATTTTAGCAGCAGATTCAAGCAGTTTGGCCTGTAGTTCAACCGCATTTTTGAGGCTTTCTTCATCACGCCGCCAGCGAAGATCAGCGCGCTTGCTTAGAACGCCGGTGCCGGTACAGGGAGCATCAAGCAAAACGCCGTCGGTTTCATCCAGTTCAAGATTAGTGACATCAGCGCGGCGTACTCTGATATTTTCGGCTTGGTAGGAGAGGGCGCTCTCAGCCAGTTTATCAAGCCGTTCGGATGAGATGTCCACAGCCAGAATGTTGCCTTCTCCATTCATCAGATCTGACATCAAAATACTTTTAGTCCCCGGTGCGGCGCAGAGATCATAAATCTTTTCACCCGGTTGAGGGTCCAGCAGAAAAGGGGCAAAGCCGGCGGCGATATCCTGAATCTGGCAAAACCCTTTTTGCAGCCAACCGTTTGAAATGAAGGGAGCTACGCTTTCAACCTGAAAGTAGCCGGGCAGCCATTCGCTTTCGGTAAAGTCAATACCCTTTTTGCTCATTCTGAGCCTGAAATTGTCAGTCTTAGTTCGAAGATTGTTAGCGCGTATGTAGTAAACGGGACGTTGATTATTGGCCTGCATCAACTGAAATGCTTCGCGTTCGCCAAAGCGTTTGGCCCACCGTTTTACCAGCCATTGGGGATGGGAAAAAGTGGTAGCTACAAGTTTTGTACGGTCTTTATAAGAGGGCTTGGGCAGATTATCAAGGTCGCGCTGCAGGTTGCGCATAATGGCATTTGTCAAATCACCGGTGCGCGATCCAAGCTTAAGTTTGGCGATTTCAACCGACTCATTTATAGCTGCATAATCGGGCGTACTGTTCATGAAAATCATATCATAGATGCCCAATCGAAGAATGTTTTTCAGATTGGTTTTCATCTCGTCAATTTTCACATTAGAAAATTCATCAATCAAAAAATCGAGATAGGCCCGGCGCCTCAAAATATTTTGAACATACTCACGTACTTCTGCCCGACCACGGGAATCGAGTTCATCGGCAGTAGAATAATCAAGCACACCATTTTCATCAAAATCTATTAATATTTCTATACTGACAGAGCGAGCAGTTGCTTCAGTTTCCAATGCAATATTCGGTTTTAAGTTAAAAATTCAGCTAATTTGTAGAGACAAATAGTTTATTCAACGTTCGAATGAACGTTAGCTTATATCTCAATTCTGTTGAACAAGAATGATGGTCGAACAGGTTGCGAAAAATACAGTTTTAGGAGGGGAGTTGCTAACCTGTATTTACAATTTTAAAAATTAATGTGGGATCAACCGACATCTGTTCCTGGAGTAAAGTCCCCTTTATAGCAATTAACGTAAATTAGGATAGAGAATGTTGCCGAAGGGGATGATGTGCAGGAAACCTTTACTAAATGACATTCCCCTTTTTCTGTTCATTTTTTCAGTGATGAAAAAACGAACCAAAAAAATCACCGGGCTAAAAATTATTCAGACTCATGTTTATTCGCGCTTCGGCAAATTATTTAACTCGGCTCCGAAAAGGCGCGGAGCCTCAGACAGAAATAATTTGTTTTCCTCAGCGCTCATTCACATAAGCGGAGCCTTCACAATTTTAGGCCGGAGGTGGAAACAGTAATGGAGGATGGGCCCGAACAGGGCAAATTGCAGAAATAGGTTCTAATTAATCAGCTTTTTTTCAATCGCGCAATCAAGTACAGCGGGAGGCCGAGCAGCAGAATTCCGATGCCGACGAAAGCGCCCATGCCGGTAAAAATGATGCTTGAGTAAAGAAGATAAAGACAGACGATGATAAAAAGAATGGGTGTTACCGGGTAAAAAGGCACTTTAAAAGATTCTTTTTCCTCAACAGTTCTGCTTCGAAAGATGAAAAGAGAAGCAGTAGTAAGCAGAATGAAAAACCAGAAAACGGGCGCGGTATAATCAACCATGGTGGTGACGGCTTCTTTGGTGATGCTTCCTAAAATAATCAATCCGAGAGCGATAGCACCCTGAACCAAAAGTGCATTGACGGGGGCGTTACATGAACCGTTCCAGCGGCCGATAAATTTAAACAGGGAGAAATCACGCCCCAGAGCATAGTTTGTACGGGCGCCGGTTATGATGGTGGCGTTTGCCGTAGAAAAGGCAGAAATAATGACAATCACAGCAACGATAAAAGACGCATCGGAACCCATAATTTGATTACTGAGAGCAACGCCGACAGCATCAGAATTGCGAATGGTATCAAGTCCCAGAACCTGAAGGTAAGCGGTGTTGATCAGGACATAAATAAGAGTGATGCCGGCCAGACCGTACAGCAGCACGCGACTCATGTTGCGGCGCACATCTTTAATCTCTGCCGAGAGGTAAACGCCTTCGTTCCACCCGCCGTACGTTAACAGCACAAAAATCATAGCCGCACCCGCCGAGCTTTTTACGGTTGATGTTGGAGATTCAGCTGATGCTGAGACTTCTGTTCCGTTAAAGAGGCCGATCAATCCCGCTAAAATGAGAATGGCGACAATAGCACCGGTAAACAGGCTCTGTATATTTAGTGAAGGTTGGGTACCGAGAATATTCAGCCCGGTAAGCAAAATCACGGTGATAGCGGCATAGATTGATGAACTATATTCGCCTAAATCATAAATTACGGAGGCATAATCACCCAAAATAAAAGCTCCCAAAGCGATGGAGCCGGTTTGGATGACGGTCATGCGTCCCCAGGAAAATAAAAAGCCGACGGTGGAACCGTAGGCTTCGGTCAGGAAGTGGTATTCTCCGCCGGCATCAGGTTTGGCAGTGGCGAGTTCAGCATAGCAGAGGGCACCTAAAACGGAAATGATTCCACCGGCAATCCAAAAAGCGATGTAATGAAGTTCGGTGGATGAATTTTGTGCTACCATGGTCGGCAGGCGAAAAATACCGATACCCACTACAATGCCGATCACTACAGCAATTGCGCTTAAATTGTTAAATACTTGCAGCGGGCGACCGGTTTGGGAATTATCCATTTAGAAGTGAAGATTAAGCCTTTCTGTAGTCTCATGTCATCCTGATCCGTCAGCTGGCGGATCAGGATCTGCAGCAGTAATATTATTAGTGACAGTAAAAGGAATTACTTCTACTGATGCTGATTCCCGAAAGCGTTCGGAACAGCATGACACTGCTGTCACTCTCGGGTGGCGGACCACATGGAGAATTCATTTTCATCACCATTGTGATGTTGTACCATACCGGTAATTTCATCTCCTTCCACACGTCCGCTAAAGATGTAATGCTGCCCGTCGTTACCGGCTCTTATTTTAATGCGGGATCCATGTAGTGTTGCTTTCTTGACATCATAAGAATTGCCATTGCCGTCAGTAAGAGAGACATCAATCTCCTGGTACCTTTGATTGATATCCATGGTAAAATCTTTTCCGTCGGCCGACCAGCTCCAGTTACCTGAAGTCTTTGCGGGAATCACCCAAAAATAAACCTCATGAGAGCCACCGCCATTCTCATTATTTACGGTCAGTTGTTTATCGGGCTTCCAGTCGCCCATATCAAAATCGTGTGAGACAATACGCGTGCCCGGTTCAAGTTCCTCAAGAAGTTTTGGCCGTAATTGCTTGTTGACGCTGGGTAGCAGGTACATGGTAATTACAGAAGCTCTGCTGAAATCAGTTTCGAAAAGGTCTTTTTGCATGAACATAATCTGATCATCAACATTTGCCTCAGCCGCATTTGCACGTGCTTCTTTTATTCGCTGAGGGTCGAGGTCTACACCGTGACCGGTGGCTCCCCGTTTGGCTGCGGCAATAACAATTCGTCCGTCACCTGATCCCAGATCAATCACATAATCGCTGGAGTTGACATTGGCGACATCAAGCATTTGTTCTACTACATTTTCTGGCGTAGGCACAAATGGCACGTCGAGATCCTGAGCCCAAAGATAGGGTGAACTTAAGAACAGGAATCCACAGATAACCAGAAGCTGAAAGGAAAAGCGAGTAACAAGATTACTTAATGGTTTGAATACAGCCATAATTTTCACCCAAAAATTTTGATGATTAGAATAGGAGTCTTGATAAACAAATTTTAGAAGTAAATTTATAACTTATTTGAAGCTGTGTAGGTTCCGTTATGGTAATATTTTTGGAAATAAAGATTCTAACCCATTGAGTGGTTAGAATCTTTATAACAAGCTGTCAGCGTCCGCAGGACCTGACAGCGTTGTTGATAAAAAGATCAAAAGACGCTGACAGGAACCAGAAAACCGCTGGTACGCTGTCAGGCCAATTTTTGAATTTCAACCGCTCAACTCCTTACTTCTATTTATGATTCACAAGCCTCGCCGGGGTCTGGCAATTTTGACAGGGAACATTGCCAAAATTTGAATATCTTTTGGAAGTGTACACACCTTAAAAATAAATTTTCGAGCGCAGTCAAGAACTCCGAATCCTCATTCTACGATCATAAATCGTAAATCATTTTCCCTTGCCATTTCATAATAAAAAGCCTAACTTTTGCCGCCTGAAAAGGCATGGAATATTTGGGTTTTGTGAAGCGAATATTCAAAAATTAATCACTACAATTGATCTATAAATAATGAATAAAGGAACCGTTGCACAGGTTATTGGACCCGTTGTGGATGTTGATTTCGATCAGGGAGACATCCCCCCGGTACTTAATGCGCTTTATATTGAACGTGAAGACCAATCAAAGCTTTATTTGGAAGTTGCTCAACACCTCGGTGAAAACCGGGTTCGTACCATCGCTATGGATTCTACTGATGGTTTGATTCGTGAAGCGGAAGTAATTAATACCGGTTCACCCATTTCCATGCCTGTTGGAGAAGATATTCGCGGGCGTGTGTTCAACGTTGTTGGTGAGCCTATTGACGGTATTGAAGCTCCCAAAGGCGATGAGCAATATCCTATTCACCGTCCTGCTCCCGATTTTGAAGATTTGGCCACATCAACCGAAATGCTTGAAACAGGTATTAAGGTTATTGATTTGCTTTGTCCCTATGCCAAAGGGGGTAAAACCGGCTTGTTTGGCGGTGCCGGAGTAGGAAAAACAGTTCTTATTCAGGAATTGATCAATAATATTGCCAAAGGTCACGGTGGTTTGTCTGTATTTGCAGGTGTTGGTGAGCGTACCCGCGAAGGGAATGACCTTCTTCGTGAAATGCTCGAAGCCGACATTATCAATTACGGCGAAAAGTTTAAAGAAGATTTTGAAAACGGCGAATGGAATTTAGAAAAGGTTGATAAAAAAACCCTGAAAGAATCTAAGGCTACTTTCGTGTTCGGACAAATGAACGAACCGCCGGGAGCTCGTGCTCGTGTTGCGCTATCGGGTTTGACGATTGCTGAATATTTCCGTGACGAAGTGAGTCGCGACATTCTGTTTTTTATTGATAATATTTTCCGCTTCACCCAAGCCGGTTCTGAAGTATCGGCTCTTCTCGGACGTATGCCGTCGGCGGTAGGTTATCAACCTACTCTGGCTACTGAGATGGGTGACCTGCAGGAGCGAATTACATCAACCAAAAACGGTTCAATTACATCGGTTCAGGCTGTATATGTTCCTGCCGATGACTTGACCGATCCCGCTCCCGCAACCACTTTTGCTCACCTCGATGCCACTACCGTACTAAGCCGTGCGTTAACGCAGATCGGTATTTATCCCGCTGTAGATCCGCTCGATTCTTCATCCCGAATTCTGGATCCGCATATTGTGGGTAAGGAGCACTATGCAACGGCCCAGCAAGTGATCGAGATTTTGCAAAAATACAAAGACTTGCAGGATATCATTGCCATTCTGGGTATGGATGAACTTTCTGATGAAGATAAAACAACCGTTGCCCGGGCTCGTCGCATTCAGCGATTCTTAAGTCAGCCGTTCTTTGTGGCTGAACAGTTTACAGGCCAGGCCGGTAAATACATCAGCATTGATGATACGGTTAAAGGCTTTAAGAAAATTCTTGACGGTGAACTGGATCATCTTCCCGAAAAAGCTTTTTATATGGTAGGTACTATTGAAGAAGCAGAGGAAAAAGGCGAGCAGTTATTAGCCGAAGAAGAAGCCATAGCCGCAGAATAAGCAGAATATGAACATCTTTAAGGCACAGATTCTCACTCCCGAAGGTTCATTATTTGATGATGAAGTAACGGGAGTGCGCATGCCCGGAACAATGGGCAGTTTTGAAGTGAAAGCACTTCACGCAGATATTATTTCAACGCTTGAAGTGGGGGAGATCATCGTTCGCAGAGCTACAGGAGGGGAACAGCGGTTTGCTGTAACCGGTGGTTTTGTTGAAGTGGTTGATAATAAGCTCACTTTGCTGGCCGAAGCAGCCGAAGCGGTTGAAGAAATAGACGTCGCCCGGGCGGAAGAGTCCAGAGAAAGAGCGCGTGCCCGCATTGCTTCGGGAGAAAAGCATATTGATATAGAACGTGCCCGACGATCTCTTGAACGTGCAGAAAATCGTATTAAATTATCTGTTGATATTACTTCTTCTATGCAGTAGCGGGTAGAAAGTAATTAGTAGAAAGTAAAAAGGCGGTCCCAAAAGGAGACTGCCTTTTTTATTTTCAAGGATTCTGTTCGGATTTTTATCTCATTTCTCGTTTGGTTATCTCGTTTCATGGCTCTGCCATGGAACCTTCAAGCAATAATACTTTAGTCAGGAAAAAGAATTGTTTTGTTCCAAATCTTATCGGAAATTCCTGCAACCCTTTATAAAGGGCGAAGCTCTTGCTTTTTGGAGTTCCTTGCCTGTTTATCAGCTGTAGCTTTGAAATAAGAGAGATTTTTAACGGAATGAACTTTAAGGTAAGCCCTTCACTGTTCCGTGGCAGAGCCACGAAACCAGATGATCGGAATAGTTAGAATTCCTTTCCCAAAATCCCTCTGGCACTTGGTCAAAGGGAATAAAGAACACTGATATCACCAAATTTAGCTGCAAAGGAGTTATACTCCCGAGCGTTGAGGTGGGGAGTGTAGATAGAAATTAGAGTTCAGAGTTAAGATAAAAAATTTAACTTTCCAACATCCAACATCCAGCATCCAGCATCCAGAACTACCAGCCGATACGTTCTTCGGCATCACTCTCCTCGTTTTCTGGGGGTTGAGGCATAATGAATCCCGGTGGTGGAGTAAACCCTTCATAACTCCAGGGAGCTTTGGGATCAGCGGTCGCCAAATTGATAAATTTACCTACAATAGGTAAAGCGGTTCGGGCTCCCTGACCGATCCAGGTGTTTTCAGGAAATGTGATTCTACGATCAGCACCACCAACCCATGCTCCCATTACAATATGAGGCATCATCGCTACAAACCAGTTGTCGGCACTGTTTTGAGTGGTTCCTGTTTTTCCGGCCACATCCTGACGAACGCCAAACGAATTCCGCAAACGAACACCTGTTCCGTAATAATCTTCACCGCCTCGAATCACTCCCCGCAACATGTCAACCATGATATAAGCTGTTTCGGGACTGATAACTTCCTGACGGTACTCAGGGTGAAATTCTTTGATGATATTGCCTTGTTTATCCTCAATATGAGTGATAGCAATGGGTTGGATATGAACACCCTGATTAGCAAAAGTAGTGTAGGCACTTACCAATTCGAGCAGAGATACTTCAGCCGTACCAAGGGCTATAGAGGGATAGGCCGGCGTATCTGACATATCAATACCGAAATTCGAAGCCATCTGTTTAATTTTTCTCGCCCCCGGAATTAAATCAGACAAACGGTTTGATTCCGGTGCTCCGGCCAGTTCTGCCATCAAATTAATGGTAACATTATTCAAACTGCGGGCAAGTCCTTCGCGGAGAGTGATCATTTCAGGGCCGGCAGGAACATGAGAATCTTTTGGTTTCCAGGCCGTTCCGTTCCGGCTGTAAAATACCGACGGGTACTTCGAAAATTTGTGGTAAGGTTTATAACCATTTGCAATAGCCACGGTATAAACGAAGGGTTTAAATGTTGATCCCGCCTGCCGTGTGGATTGGTAAACATGATCGAATTGAACGTTGCCGTAATCGGCTCCGCCCACCCAGGCTAAAATATGGCCGTTAGTGGGATCAATGGCCACAAATCCTGCTTTCAATTTCGTGAAGGCATGTTTTACAGAATCAACAAAAGCAGTATCGGCCATAAGTATGTCGAAGACTACTGATTCCTGATCCGTATTATACTTTGAAAAAGCATTTTTATAGCGATCTGTTTCACGAATAAAGCTTCTTAGGTAAGGATAATTATTCCAATACCTATTCATATATTCACCGCCGGGAGTGGTCCATTCATCCTCAAAAACAACCTGTATCGAGTCGAGTTTTTTACGCAGCGCTATTTCGGCATACTGCTGTAAACGAGAATTGATAGTTGTGTGAATGGTCAGACCGTCGGTATATAAATTGTAACCATTTTCTGTTAGCCAGCCGTCAATTTGTTTGCGAACGTATATACCAAAATAGCGATTTTCCTGTCCGGCTTCTGAAGGGGGGTGATAATTCAGGGCGATAGGTCTTTTCCGCAAACTTTGATAAACCATATCAGAAATAAAACCGTGTCTGTTAAGCAGCATCAGCACGATATTACGGCGATTTATAGCATTTTCTGGATTAATACGCGGGTTGAAAAGATAAACGCCTTTGAGTGAGCCTACCATCGTTGCGGCTTGTAAAATCGTTAGATCGCCGGCATCTTTTCCATAATGCGTATAGGCCGCGGCCTGAATGCCAAAGGCGCTGTTAGGAAATTCAACCGTATTCAAATACATCTCGATGATTTCACGCTTAGTATAATTTTGCTCCAGCTCGACAGCGGTAATCATCTCGCGCAGTTTTCGAATAATAGAAAACTCGCGTCCAATCTTTTTATAAAGGTTCCGCGCCAGCTGTTGAGTAATGGTTGAACCACCCTGAATACGTCCGTGAATTAAATGCCAGGGTACAGCAAGCGTCCGAATCATATCAATACCCCAATGAGTATAAAAACGGTGGTCTTCAGTAGCGACCAGGGCGTTTACTACATGGGGTGAAATTTTTTCAATAGGCACATAGGTTCGGTTTTCGGTATAAAAACGGTCGAGAACTACACCATCAGCGCTCACTACTTCGGAGGCTATAGCTGTTTGAGGGTTTTCAAGTGCTTTAACCGAGGGAAGTCCCTGAAACAGATAGAAGATAAAGCCGCCAAGCGCCAGAATAAGGACACCAAGTGTGATACCGGCCCATTTGAGTATACTTTTCTTCTTAACACCACCGGGATATTCCGTGGATTTTTTGTTATTACTGTCACTGCCGCCGATCTTTTTTCGCCGATAGTCCGGATCGTTGAAATAGCGATCCATATCAGTATCAAAATCTGAGTTACTCATCTATTACTGTTCAAACTTTTGTAAAGACTCCATCTTGTGTGCCCAAAAAACGAGTGAAGGAGTTCCGTTATTATAAAAAACCATGCTTCGGTGCCGGTAAAAGGTACCTAAATTTATATAGGTTCCGAAAGGAAAATATTTACACCGCGGCACATGATCATGTCCGCAAAGAATTAGGTCAATATCAGTTGATCTAAGTTTCTGCCGGGCCCAATTTGTTAGTTTTTTGCCGTCTTCATCATCACTGTTAAAAGAACGGGTGAAGCGAGAGAAATGTTTCATCACCCCTATACCCGTTTTTGATGAAAACAGCGCTTGATAGACTCGCAAAAAATATTCGTTTCGGAGTAAACGATGCATTCGCGGGCGCGGCAGTTTGTGTTCACTGTTTGAGAGTCCGTCCCCGTGCAAAAGCATCATTTTGGTACCATTTAAAGAACAAATATACTGCTCATGTTCCAGGTAAAATCCCCGTTCGCAAAAATGTTCCCGGGTCCAGTTATCGTGGTTGCCTGTGATATAAAGTGCCGGACCCATTTTCCGGTTGAATGCATCAAAACGATCGAGCAGTTTTTCTCCGACTTTAGGAGTATGATCCGGGTACTCCATCCAGTAATCAAAAAGATCGCCGAGAATGGCTATACGGATGTTCTCCCGTTCGCAGTAATCAATAAGCTGAATAAGTTCCGTTTCAATGCGCTTATTTTCCTTTTCAGAAAAACCGCCGAGATGTGCATCGGAAATGAAGAGAATCGGTTGTTCGAGTATCGGTCTGTTCATCCGAAAACCAGGGCTGCTATTTCTTTCGGTTGATGATGAACTTGATGAGATCTTCGAAGGCTTTTCGGTCACCCGACTCCGGCAATGTTGCCAGTTTATCGAGAGCTTTTGAGGCGTAGTCATCCATAATTGACCGCGCATAATTCATGCCGCCTTTTTCATGGACAAAAGCGACGATATCATCAATATCCGACTGCTTTTTCTTGCGCTTTCGCATCAGCCGACGAATACCCAAGGTTTCAAGAGCGGATGCATTGTCGAGCGCTTTAATGAAGGGCAGCGTTACTTTTCGTTCTTTAATGTCGTTACGCGTGGGTTTACCAATATCATCAACACCGTAATCAAAAAGGTCATCCCGGATTTGAAAAGCGATGCCGGTATACATGCCGATATCGTGCATTTTTTGGTGAAGTTCGGGATCATCGGTAGTTGAGATAGCTCCGCATTCACAGCAAGCAGCAATGAGACTCGCAGTTTTCTCGGAAATCACTTTAAAATAATACTCTTCATCCATGTTAAAAAGTCCCGCGGCTTTGAACTGACGCAACTCGCCTTCACTCATATTTTGTACGGCTGTGGAAAGCACTTTCAATAATTTAAATTCTTCATAATCGAGTGCAGTAAGCAGACCTTTGGAGAGCAGAAAATCACCTAGTAAAACGCTGGCTTTATTTTTCCAGACTTTGTTGATGCTGAGGAAGCCGCGACGGATATCGGCATCGTCAACCACATCATCATGGATGAGTGTTGCCGTATGCAAAAGTTCAATCATGGTAGCGGCAACATAGCTGCGTTCGGTGATATCGCCAAAAAGGCGGGCGGACATAAATACCAGTGTGGGACGAATTTCCTTACCCTTTTGCCGCAACAGATACTGTACGATTTGATCCAGTACAAAAACATCGGTGCGAAGCGCTTTTTTATAAAAGGAGCGGAATTCGGAGAGATCATTAGATACAGGTTCAGTGATCTCCTTAAGAGTTTTTTTATCTTTTCTCTTAAATGTGGTTGTGCTATCCAGTTTGGTATCAATCATTATTGACTTGGAATAAACGTAGTGGTGCTAAGTATAAATGCCATTTTTTTCTTACTGCAACTCCAATCATATAAATTAAAGTTGAAATTTAATAATTATTCAGCTTTTATACTCCCGGTATTTCCGATACCTTTTGAAGAAGTAAAATACAGGGATTAAATTTTTAATAGTATAGTGAGTGATGATTGAGGTTGATGTAAGCCGTGCGAGACAGTTTTTGACGGATGAAGAATTTCAAAACGCCTGTTCAAAAGCGGAAAAGTCGCTACAGCTTGTGCGAGAGGAAAGCGGGGAAGGGGCTGAATGGCTTGGATGGAGAGAGATTCTTCGTGACCCGAATGATGCCGTTCTCGAGCAGTTAGACAGCCTGGCCGTGGCTGTTCGCGCAGATGCGGATGTGTTTATAGTGTGCGGAATTGGTGGTTCTTATTTGGGTGCCCGCGCTGTTATTGATGCCCTTTCATCCTTTTTTGGTTCTAACGGGCCTGAAATTTTGTATGCCGGTCAGCATATGAGCGGTAAATATCTGGATGAACTTTTAGAACATCTTGAGCAGCCGAATTCCGAAGGCGAACGCAAAAGCGTGTATTTAAATGTAATTTCGAAATCAGGCACTACACTTGAAACAGCGCTGGCTTTTCGAGTACTTCGTAAATGGATGGAAGAACATTTTCCCGAAGATGCCGGTGATCGCATCATTTGTACTACAAGTGTGAAAGGAGGGGCGCTAAACAGCCTTGTTGAAGAAAAGGGATACCAAAAGTTTATTATTCCCGAAAATATTGGCGGACGTTTTTCGGTTTTGACCCCTGTAGGATTACTGCCGGCTGCAGTGGCGGGCATTGATATCCGCACCTTGTTTTATGAAGCTGTTTCTAAATTTGAGGAGCTGGAGGAAAATCCACAGCCGGTTTTGGACTATGCTGCTGTAAAATACGCGCTTCACCAAAAGGGGAAGGCGATAGATGTCATCACTTCTTTCGAGCCGCAACTGTACTTGTTGGGAGGATGGTTGCAACAGTTGTTAGGTGAGAGCGAAGGCAAGCAGGGAAAGGGGATGTTTCCGGCTAAAGCTACTTATTCAACCGATTTGCACAGCATCGGGCAGTTCGTGCAGCAAGGCCCGGAAAATTTGATGGAAACTTTTATTCAGGTAGAATCCATTTCACCCGGCCCTATTGTTGACGAAGTGAAAGCAAACAACGATGGACTTAATTATTTAGCAGGTCGTTCTTTTCATGATATCAACAGCCGGGCTTTTGAGGGAACTTTGCAGGCACATGTTGACGGGGGAGTTCCGTGCATTGTAGTTACGCTTGCCAAATTAAATGCCCAGCATATTGGTGAATTTATTTATTTTTACGAGCTGATGACGGCAGTTTATTGTTATTGCCTGGACGTAAATCCATTCAATCAGCCGGGCGTCGAAGATTATAAAAAGGCGATGTACGAGTTGCTGGGGAGGTAATATTTCCATCAGATGGCTGGTTTTGCCCATCCGATGGGTTGGATAGGGAAGGGACGCCTTTCGAATCCATCCGACCGCAAGATCAGCGATTGGATGGAGAATAAAATCTATTATTTAAATCATAACAGTAAATGTCAGACAATACAAATCATCTACCGAACAAAGCAATTCCTGACAACCTTAAGTTTATTGCCATTGCCGGTAATATCGGAGCGGGAAAATCGTCACTCACCGGACTTTTGGCCAAACATTTTGGCTGGAAAGCTTTTTATGAATCAGTGGATAATAATCCATACCTGGCCGATTTTTATGATGATATGCGGCGATGGAGCTTTAATCTGCAAATTTTCTTTTTATCCAGCCGTTTTCGTCATCAAAAGCAGATGCTTGAGGGAGACGGGCATTTCATTCAGGATCGAACCATCTATGAAGATGTAGAAATTTTTGCTAAAAACCTGCATGAAATGGGGTTAATGAGCGACCGGGATTTTAGTAATTATGAAGCTCTGTTTAACGAAATGACCTCCTTTTTACAGTCACCGAGTCTGCTCATTTATATTCGTGCACAAGTCCCCACACTGGTTCGACAAATTCAGCAGCGCGGGCGCGAATACGAAAACACGATTCGTATCGAATATCTGGAGCGGCTCAACCGGCTATATGAAGACTGGATTCAGCGCTATCCCCATGAAAAGCTGATTATTGATACCGATGATCTCGATTTTGTGAACAATAAAGAAGACCTTGGGCGCATTATAGAACTTGTAGAGCAACGATTATTTGGGCTGTTTAATTGATTGCAGGTAAATCCAATTATTCCTATTTTTGCTTGCTATAACTGATATGTCTAAACTTGAATTTAACATAACAGAAATCCCCGAAGGGGAGAGTCGGCGAACAGTCGGCTTATCCGATGAAGACCTGGATTTATCTCCGTATGATTTTTCCGGGGGCGAAGTAAATTTGGAGTTCTACCGTACGCTTCACTTTATCCGGGTTAATTTTCATGTAGACTCTGATGTTCAACTGGTTTGCGATCGATCGCTTGAACCATATATTCAACCTATAGAAGCAGATTACGAAGTAGTTTTTAAGGTTGATGTTGAAGAGGAAACCGAAGATGAAAATGGTGCTGTTCGGCGCTTTAATTTTTCATCGAACACTTTCAGTATTGAAGATGAAGTGCGGGATACCATCATGTTGAACGTCCCGGTTAAAAAGTTGCATCCGAAGTTTCTTGATGAAGAAGGAAATCCAAAAGATTTTGACACCAAAAGGTTCGGTGAGACTGAAGAAGGTGATGAGTCGGAGAAAATTGATCCCCGGTGGGAAAAATTGAAGAAACTTAAGAATTAACAGAAACATAAAATCTGTCATCCTGAATTTATTTCAGGATCTATAGGCAAAATTGCTTTAACAGCTTTATAATAAACCTTCGCAAAGATGCTGAAACAAGTTCAGCATGACATAGACAAGGTTTTTTGAAGTTTCAAGAATTAACAGAAACACTATTACTACTATTTTAAATAATGGCACATCCAAAGCGAAGACATTCTAAATCACGAACAAGAAAACGGCGTTCGCACCACAAAATAGGTGAGCCGACGTTGGCTGAATGTCAAAATTGTGGTGCTCTGCATCGCTATCATCACATTTGTACTGAGTGTGGCCACTACCGGGGCCGTCAGATTTTAAATGTGAAGAAATAACATTAGCCTAACCTTTTATTCATGATTATTGCTGTAGATGCCGCGGGGGGCGATCACTATCCCAAAAGTCCGGTTATAGGAGCTATTGAAGCGACTAAGGAACTTTCCGGCCTAAAAATTATTTTGGTGGGACCCGAGGCAATGATAAATGAGGAACTCTCCAATCACGAATACGATTCACAGCGTATTCTGGTACAGCATGCGCCTGAAGTCATAGGCATGAATGAATCACCCGCACATGCGGTAAAGACAAAACAAAAGTCATCTATTGTTACCGGTGTAGGCATACATAAAGCGGGCAAATGCCACGCTTTTGTGAGTGCGGGAAATACCGGCGCTTTGCTGGCTGCTTCTACTTTTCTTTTAGGTAAGTTAAAAGGTGTCAGCCGTCCAACCATCGGCGCCGCTTACCCAACTACAAAAGGCATCCGGCTAATGATGGATGTCGGCGCAAATCTTGAAATGCGCTCCGAAATGTATAAGCAGTTTGCCCAGATGGGAACTATTTATGCAAGCTCGGTAATGGGTATAGAAGATCCTAAAGTAGGTCTTTTAAATGTGGGTGAAGAAAAAGGAAAAGGCACGGAAGATTTGAAAGAAGCTTTTGATGAGCTGAGCGACCTTTCCAATTTTGTGGGCAACATTGAAGGGCGGGATATCTTTCCTGCCAAAGCAGATATTTTTCTGTGTGATGGCCTGGTTGGAAACCTTTTGCTAAAATTAGGTGAATCCATTCCTGAAGCGGTCGGAGCCTTCATTCATAAAGGAATACAGAAATTAGATCTAAGTTCGGATGAAGCTAAGCTGGTGGCACAGATCATAAAAGCATCACTCGAAGAATTCAATCCCGAAAGAGTGGGCGGCGTGCCTTTCCTGGGAGTTGACGGACTTACCATGGTAGGTCATGGCAGCAGCACACCTCTCGCCGTTAAAAATATGATATTGAATGCCGTGAAGTGTATAGAGCACAATATCAATGAAAAAATTGTAGCATCTCTCAATTAATTATCTCTACATGTCGGAAATAAAGCGTGCAGTAATAACAGCAGTGGGTCACTATTTGCCTGAAACTCGGTTGACTAACAGTGATCTCGAGCAAATGGTAGATACCAATGATGAATGGATCCAAACCAGAACGGGTATTAAGGAACGTCGTATTTTAAAAGATAAAGACAAAGCTACGGCTTTTATGGGGGCTGAAGCTGCCAAAGAAATATTGGAGCAACGTGGTATTTCAGCCGATGAAGTTGACCTGATTATTGTAGCAACTGTAACCCCCGATTACCTGTTTCCCGCTACGGCCTGCCGTGTACAAAATATGATCGGTGCTGCCAACGCCCATGCCTTTGATCTTTCTGCGGCATGTTCAGGATTTTTGTTCGCCTTAACTACCGGTGCTAATTTTATTGAATCGGGCCGTGCTAAAAAAGTACTGGTGATCGGCGCCGATAAAATGAGCTCTATTATTGATTATACCGATCGTTCAACCTGTATTCTTTTTGGTGATGGAGCCGGAGCGGTATTACTTGAACCATCGGATGATGAAACAGGAATTATTGATTATATCCATCATACCGACGGCGATATGGATAATGCACTTTATCAACCCGGCGGCGGTAGTTTGAATCCCGCTACGGAAGACACTGTGGCAGAGGGCCTGCATTATGTGAAGCAAGACGGACGGTGCGTGTTCAAAAAAGCTACGGTAGGGATGGCTGATGTCGCGGCCGAAATACTGAAAAATAATAATCTTACCGCAGACGACATCGACTGGTTGGTACCGCATCAGGCGAACTTAAGAATTATTGACGCCACGGCTAACCGAATGGGTTTAGACAGTAAAAAAGTGATGGTTAATATCCAAAATTACGGAAACACGACAGCGGCTACGATCCCGCTTTGCCTGTATGACTGGAAGGACAAACTTAATCATGGTGATAATTTGATTCTTGCGGCCTTTGGTGGCGGTTATACATGGGGATCAATTTATGTAAAATGGGGGATGAAATAATGGCTACAGCATATCTTTTTCCGGGACAAGGCTCACAATTTGTTGGAATGGGACAGTCTCATTACGATGAAAACGCAGCGTTTGCTGAATTAGTAGATCGCGCCAATGATGTTTTAGGGTTTGATCTGAAAGCCATTATGTTTGAAGGGCCGCAGGAAAAACTCAAGCAAACTGAATTCACTCAGCCCGCTATTTTTCTTCATTCCATAGCGCTTTATAACACGCTTGAAGCTGCTCCCGATATGGTAGCGGGACACAGCCTCGGAGAATTTTCTGCCTTGGTAGCTTGCAAAGCGATTGGATTTGATGATGCGCTTAAGATCGTACGCCGCAGAGGTGAACTGATGCAGCAAGCGGGAGAAAGTAATCCGGGTACGATGGCTGCCATTATTGGTATGGATGATGATGTAGTCGAAAAAGTTTGCACGAAAGCGACAGAAGAAACCGGAAAAGAAGTGATAGCAGCAAATTATAACTGCCCGGGCCAACTGGTTATTTCGGGTGATGTAGATGCGGTGAAGCGAGCTGTTGAACTGGCCAAAGATGAAGGCTGTCGGCTGGCGAAAGTACTTCCGGTGAGCGGAGCTTTTCATTCATCACTTATGCAGCCCGCTTTTGACGGACTGAAGAAAGGGCTTGAGTCTCTCGAAATTTCAAAACCGGTATGTCCGATTTACAGTAATTATACCGCGGAGCCGACAGACGATCCTGAAACGATTAGAAAGAATGTATTAAAGCAGTTGCTGAATCCGGTTCGGTGGACTCAAACTTTGCAAAACATGCACAATAATGGTGCAGATTCTTTTGTGGAAGTAGGCCCGGGCAAGGTTTTGCAGGGATTGGTGAAACGTACTTTAAAGGGTGTGGAGATTGATGGGTATCAGTAAAGTGTAGTCCACTTTTAGATTATCCGGGGGGCGACTGCGTCGAGACATGAGAACTTTAAGTTATTTATAAAATAAGGTGTAGGCCATTTGGGAAATGGACTACACGTACCTTTAAACATTATTAAAATTATGAGTTTATCACTTGAAGGAAAAACAGCGCTGGTAACAGGTGGCAGCCGGGGAATTGGTCGTGCTATTGCGTTAACCCTTGCCGAATATGGCGCTGATGTGGCTATTACTTTTGCCCATTCAACCGATGCAGCCGATGAAGTTAAAAAAGAAATTGAAGCCAAAGGCCGAAAAGCAAAAGCCATTCAGGCTGATGCGGTGAATTTTGACAGGGCTGAGGAAGTGATTTCAGAAATTAAAGAAGACTGGGGTAAATTGGATATCTTGGTCAATAATGCAGGCATCACTCGTGATAATCTCATCCTTCGAATGAATGAAGAGCAATGGGATCAGGTTATTGATACCAATTTGAAGAGCATTTTTAATTATAGCAAAGCTGTTGCCAAACCGATGATGCGAAACCGGGGCGGGTCTATCATTAATATCAGCTCGGTGGTGGGATTGAGCGGTAATGCCGGCCAAAGCAATTACGCAGCCTCAAAAGCAGGAATTGTGGGCTTCACAAAGTCGTATGCGAAAGAACTGGCCTCGCGAAATATCAGGGCTAATGTGGTTGCTCCGGGATACATCACCACAGAAATGACTGAAAGCCTGGATGAGAAAGTGCTCGAGATGATTGAATCGGAAACGCCGCTCGGCCGTCCCGGGGATGCAGATGAAGTGGCCCAGGCCGTTGCCTTTTTGGCATCCGACATCAGCTCGTACATCACGGGAGAAACGATCCGTGTTGATGGTGGAATGGCCATGTAAGTATAAAACCTAACAGCGTGCCAGTGGTTTTCTGGTTCCTGTTAGCGTTTTTACAATCAACGCATTCTTTCTGCCAACGCTGTCAGGCCCCGAAAAGCTCGGGGCGCTTACAGGTTGGCTCAAACCGAAATTATTTGCCGTTGTTAAAAGTGTATTTTTATCAATTTTAATTGTATGTTCTGCCCATGCTTTACGCAGTCAGACATCTATAACTAAAAATAAGCTAAAAAATAACCGTTATGTCACAAGACGTTGAATCAAAAGTAAAAGCAATAATCGTTGACAAATTAGGCGTTGACGAATCAGAAGTTACGCACGAAGCTAATTTCACTAACGACCTTGGTGCTGATTCTCTGGATACTGTTGAACTCATCATGGAATTTGAAAAAGAATTCGATATCAGCATTCCTGATGAAGATGCAGAAAATATTGCTACTGTAGGCAATGCTGTTGATTATCTAAAGGAAAAAGTATAAAGTTACTTAGTTTAAACTAAATTATATTACACGCTAACCAATTAGCATGTCAAATCGTAGAGTTGTCATTACCGGAATTGGTGCGCTTACCCCTGTGGGTAAAACAGCACCAGAATTCTGGAATGGATTAGTATCAGGAAAGAGTGGCGCTCAGACTATTGAGCATTTCGATACCACCGATTTCCCCACAAAATTCGCAGCCCAGATAGATGATTACGACGAATTAAATTATTTCGATCGTAAAGAGGCCCGGCGTCTGGATAAAGTTTGTCAGTATGCCTTGATCGCTGCTGACGAAGCCATCAAAGACACGGGTCTTGATCTTGATGAGATCAATAAAGATGATATTGCGGTAATTGTGGGTACGGGAATTGGGGGTATGGTCACTTTTTATGATCAGTCCGTGTCATTCCATCAGCGGGGCCCGCGTGGGGTTTCTCCATTTTTTATTCCCATGTTAATTCCGGATATGGTAGCGGGACAGATTTCCATCAAATATGGATTTCGAGGTCCCAATTTCTGTGCGGTTTCTGCTTGTGCCACCGGTTCGCATAATATTGCACTGGCATACGATTCTATCAAAAACGGTCAGTGTGATATGGCTGTTTCCGGCGGGTCAGAGGCTCCGGTTTCTAAAATTGGTGTCGCGGGCTTCAACTCAATGCGAGCGATGTCAACCCGTAATGATGATCCTCAAACCGCTTCCCGTCCGTTTGATAAAAACCGTGATGGATTTGTTTTGGGTGAGGGCTCCGGCATTATGTTTTTGGAGGAATACGAGCATGCCAAAGAGCGCGGGGCACGAATCTACGGTGAGATTGCAGGTTATGGTTTATCTGCCGATGCTCATCACATTACTGCACCCGATCCCGATGGTAAAGGGGTAATTTTGGCGCTGAACCGTGCACTTGAATCAGCAGGCATTGAGCCGACAGATGTTGATCACATCAATATGCATGGAACATCTACTCCGTTGGGAGACATTGCCGAGACTAACTCGATTAAGAAAGTGTTCGGTGATCATGCTTACAAAATCAACCACAACTCTACCAAGTCCATGACGGGTCATACTTTGGGGGCGGCGGGAGCCATCGAGGCTTTAGCAACTATGCTGGCCATTTATCACGGCACCATTCCACCCACCATAAATTATGAAACCCCCGATGAGGAGTGTGATTTAAACTATACAGTGAACGAAGCTCAGGTTCGCAATATTGACTATGCTTTAAATAACGCATTCGGATTCGGAGGGCATAATACTGCTCTCGTTTTTAAAAAGTTCGAAGAATAATAAATGTTTGAAAAGCTTAGATCATATTTTAAAACTGATTTAGAATTACCATCTGAGCACGAACAACGAATTAGAGATTTAGAAGGGATTGTCGGTGCATCAATCGACAATCCCTTTATTTATATCAGGGCACTCAGCCATCGTTCAACCCTGGTTGATGATAATCTCACCTCCGCCGATTCCTATGAGCGACTTGAATTTTTGGGTGATGCAGTTCTTGACCTTATTGTTACAGAGATTATTTTTGATCTTTTTCCCAGTAAGGATGAAGGTTTTTTAACCAAACTGCGGGCGAAATTAGTGAATGGTGATACCCTGGCTTTTTATGCTCAAAAACTGGAATTGAGTGACCTGATGCTTTTAGGCAAGCGTGTACGCGGCCAGGGAATAGAGCAATCAAAGAGCGTGCTGGCTGATGTTTTCGAAGCATTAACCGGAGCTCTGTATCTCGATGCCGGTTATGAACCCGCATCAAAATTTGTACGAAGCGTTATTGAACGTTTTATAGATTTCGATACGATAACCGGAGAGTTAGATAATTATAAAAGCCTTCTGCTCGAATTTGCCCAAGCACGGCAGATGGAAATTCCCACCTATAATGTTATTTCCGAGACAGGTCCCGATCACGATAAAACTTTTGAAATAGAGGTATTGGTTGATGAAAGACCGGTAGCCAAGGGGGTTGGGAAAAGCAAAAAAGAAGCTGAACAGCTGGCGGCTCAAAGCGCGCTTGGGTTGCTGGAGACTAATTAGCCCCATCATACGGCTGGTTTTGCCGTCCGATGATAGGGTGATTCAATTAAGATTGGCTGGCCTTTCGAACCCGTCCGACTGCGGAACCAGTGGTTATGACGGCACCTGCTACCATAAAAAAAGCCCGGCAAGAAATTTATTCTTACCGGGCTCATCATCTTCCAGCTGCGCTCTGAGTAAAATAGCTTATCGTCGGTTATCCATTTTGTCTTCTCTTGCTGAATAATCGGACTTCCAATTTCTATCCTTAATAAGCTTCTCTCGTTTTATTTTATCTCTCTCTTAAGTCTGATAGTAGTATAGGTGAAAGCAGGGAATTGACAAATAGAATTTCTTTTGAACCTTTTGTACTATTTTTTAAAAAAGGAATGTCTGTATTTTTATCCATAGCAGTCAGATGTTTTGGAAATTTTTCTAACTAAAGTGAGTTTGAGATAAGCAGAGGCTCCTTTTGGAAACCATTTTTTATATCGAATTAAAGATTTAAAAAAGGCTGTAAGTATCCTGAAACTTTCGGGGCCTTTGAGTGTTGTTTACTAAGACACTGACATGAACCAGAAACTCACTGGTACGCTGTCAGGTCATAATTCCATTTTTGGCCGCACAACAAATTCAAGGTTAAACAAATTATATGTTTTCTTGTAATAAGTCTATGTGTAGTAATTACAACAAGATAAGCCCGATAAAAAGTTAAATTATTTGTGAAGAAAACTTCTTCAAATTTGTAATATAAATTCGTACAGCGATTTAATAGTAATAGTTACTTCGTTTGGTATTTGTGTTTGTTATAATTTCGTTCGTGATTTTCAAAAACTTGAAGAAGGATCCTGTAAAATAACATATCATATAACATGGCTAAAAAGAACGAGCAATCAGAAGAAAATACCCCCGATCTTAAAGAAGAAAAGTATCCTGTTATTCCCGGTCCGCCCGATGAATCTACATCAACCTTATTAAAAGAACTGGTAAAGCATTTGCGCCAGAAAAGAAGCGGATTGAGGCAGGAGTGGGCGGAGAGAATTCAGAAGGCAGAATTTCTTACGGCAATGACCGAAAAAGAGATTTTAGCAGAAGCTACTTCTATTTACGATAACTATGTGGAAGCACTTGAAACCGGTACATATGAAGCCTTACGGGCTTATGCGCGGGATCTTTCCGAACGGATTATTCCACGTGGAGTAGAAACGCATGAAGTAGTTGGAATTGTACTTTTACTGCGTGATGTTCTGGCCCGGTCTCTCTTTTCAAAATACCGGGATGATTTCAGTAAACTTAACCGTATACTGGACGCATATGAGCCGGCGGCAAACCGAATTGCCAACACTGTGGCTGTAGGTTTTGTGCAGGAGCGCGAACGTGTAATCCGAAAACAACAAGAGTCCATCCGGGAGCTTTCTACCCCGGTACTACAGGTGCGTGAAAGGCTGCTTATTCTGCCTATTATCGGTAGTATGGATGCTCAAAGAGCTAAACAGTTAACTGAGCAGCTTCTGCAGGCCATTCGAAGAAACCGGGCCAAAGTTGTTGTAATTGACATTACGGGTGTGGCTGCGATGGACGGTAAGGTAGCCAATCACTTGTTGGTAAAAACAGTTGACGCTTCCAGTCTGCTTGGTGCCAATGTAATCGTAACCGGCCTCTCAGCCGAGATAGCCCAGACACTGGTTACCACCGGCGTTGATCTTGCAAAAATTATTACTGTGGGTGACTTGCAGGGTGGTATTGAAGAAGCAGAACGCAAGCTCGGTTATCGTGTTCAAAAAATGGACCAAAACCAGCAACAGAATATTATAAATTGAAGAAACTAATCCATGAAGGTCCCAATCCTTAAACAGGGAAATTATCTCATCGCCTCTGTACAATCATCTCTTAACGATAATGAGCTTTTGCAGCTTAGAAATGACCTGGTAGAAAGAATTTCTACGGTAAGGGCTAAAGGCGTTATCATCGATGTTACTGTGCTTGATGTGATGGATTCCTTTGCAACCAGAATTCTGCAAGACATTGCTCAGATGATTCGCCTAAGAGGAGCTCCTACCGTACTTGTAGGGATCCAGCCTGATGTTGCCTTTGCCATGGTTCAGTTAGGTTTAAACCTGGGAGCCCTTAAAACTGCTCTTGATTTAGAAGAAGGCCTGGCTTTGTTAGATAAGGACATAAAAGAAAAAGAAGTTAATTGAAACAAAATCTGACAGGTTAATCAGAACTTCTTTTCTCTCTGTCTATTCTTAAAAATTGCGGAAGAATCTCGGATGGCTGCTAATAAAATGGCATACAAATGCTGCCTCAAGCTCTCCCGCATTAAGATTTAATAATAATGGAAAAAATTGCCAGATGGCTTTTTCTTTTGAAGGTAAAATTGCAAAATTAAATAGTGGCGAGGGATAACTCCTAAGGGATCTTAAGCCAGTACAGATTTTATCTTTAATTAGGTTATCATTTGTTATCACATTTGAGGTCCCTCTTCTCCAGGCAGTTGTCGGAGTCATCGGGATGAAAAGATGTGGAAGCAAGAATTTCAATCATGCAAGTATAGTAAAGTTTGCAGAGTTGAAAACTTCAAATCTCTTAAAAAAGATTTGAAAAATATTTTAAAATAATTTTGTATCTAAAATTGATAAGCTAACTTTTAACAGCTTAACAGCTTAACAGCTTAACAGCTTAACAGCTTAAGCGATAACTGATTTACTGTGTGATGAAAAATAAGGCATCTAAAACAGGCAATGAAGGCAAATCAGCTCTTGCTGCCAAAAAGATATTTATCAGTAAAGACAGTGATTTGATCGCCATTCGAAAATATGGGCGGGAAATGGCGGCTGCCATAGGACATTCAAAAACCGGTCAAACTCTAATTGTTACGGCTTTATCAGAAATTTGTAGAAATATTCTTGAGTATGCCGGTAATGGTGAAGTGATTCTGGAGTATAAAAACAAGAATCAGAAAAAGTGCCTCTACATAACCGCCATAGATAGCGGGCCGGGTATTGATGATATTAACAGCGCCTTAAAAGATGGTTTTACTACGGGAAAGGGAATGGGCATGGGCCTGTCGGGTACCAAAAGAATTATGGACGAATTTGACATAGAATCGGACCCGGGGACCGGAACAACCATTAAAATGTGTAAGTATTTGAACAATTGATCTCTGAAGAAGCTCATATTGTTTACGGTGAAACCCCGATGGTAGAATGGGTCGCAGCAGCTTTAGCGAAAGAAGGCGAACAAGAATGTGCCGATTTATTTCTGGTTAAACCGGATGAAAATGGGGTGCTGCTGGCAGCAGTAGATGGCCTTGGACACGGCCCCGAAGCGCAACAGGTTAGTAGAAAAGTAGTTAAGTGTTTAGAAAGCGGAACTGCTAATCAATCGCTTATAGCACTTATTGAAGGTTGCCACGAAGAAATAAAAGGCAGCCGCGGCGCAGTTATAAGCATCGCCAGGATAAACAGCAGTAATGGTGAACTTTCCTGGCTCAGTGTGGGAAATATTGAAGGAGTTTTAGTGAAAAATAGCAGGAACGGACAACAATTTAAGGAGCTTGTGTTGCGAAGCGGAGTAGTAGGTTATACATTACCTTCTCTTCAGGTTTCGGTTGAAAAAATTTCTGCCGGAGATGTTTTGTTTTTTGCCACCGACGGAGTGATGAACGAGTTTATCGAAGGCCTGAATTACAATACACCAATGAAAAAGACCGTTAAATATGCAGCAAAAAATTATTTTAAGAAAACTGACGATTCACTGATTTTAGCAGCGCGATTAAAAAGGAGCTAATTATAGTCCAGATTCATGGTTGTTCATAAAGAACATATTAAAGCTGAGTTTGTTAAAGGGCTGAATAAGTATGTCCGTGAAAAAGATGACGAACAGACTTTAACTGATGCTTATGAATACGGGCGCCGGTCGTTGCAAGAGGGCTGGGGCGAGCTGGACGTGATTAATATTTATCACGAGTCACTGAATAAGCTGAAGCAAGACGATATTGGTATTAGTGATGGAGAGGTAATGAACCGGGCATCGCATTACCTGGCTGAGTGGTTAGCGCCTTATCAAGTGCGCTTAAGCGGTTACAAAGATTTAATTGATGAGACCAAAGAAAAGAATAAGCTGCTTGAAGATGAGATTGAGTACCGTCATCAGGCCGAAGAGTCACTCAAAAAGAATAAGCGGTATTTTCAGTCACTAATTGAGAATGCGCAGGATATCATTACAGTTTTAGATTATGGTAAGAGAATTCAATACATCAGTCCTTCGGTAAAAAAGATGTTGGGCTATGAGCAGGAGGAATTAACCGGCAAAGACGCTTTCCGGTATTTTCACCCTGACGATTCGAGAAAAATGCGAAGTATGATTAATTCGCTGGTAAAAACAAAAGGGCAAACTGCTTCAGAAGAATTCCGGTTTAAACATAAAGAAGGTCACTGGGTTTATTTGGAAAGTGTTGCTAAAAACGCTGAAGATGGGGATGAAGAGATTATCGTCGTTAACTCAAGGGACATCACCAAGCGAAAAAGCGCCAGGGAGGCTCTTGAAGAACAAAGTAAACAGCTATCCGAAGCCCAGAAAATAGCTAAAGTAGGCAACTGGAAATGGATACCGGATGAAAAACCGGAGTTATACTGGTCGGATGAATTATGCCGTATCTTTGGCATCAAACCGAAAGATTTTAAGGGTACGTACAAAACCTTTTATAGACATATACATCCGGATGACCGGAAAAGGGTTTCGAAAATTATAAAAAGAGTGCTGAAAAATAGAAAAACCATAAAATTTGAGCACAGAATTATTACGGCCTCTAATGAGGAAAAAACTTTACTCTGCCGCGGTTATGTAAAAGCGGCTGATGAAGATTCAGTTAAAGTCATAGGTACGGCGCAGGATATTACTGAGCAAAAGAAACGCGAGAAAGAATTGCATGATTACAGCCAGCGGCTTCGAAACTTGTCGGGCCGAATTGAAGACGCCCGTGAGGAGGAGCGTATTTCGGTGGCTAAACAAATTCATGATGAACTTGGCCAAATGCTTTCTGTGCTAAAAATGGATATTTCGCTTTTATTCGGAAGCATGTCCGGCAAAGTTAAATCGGAATTTGAGGAGGTTGTAGATAAAGAAACCAGGGAAGTAATTGGGCGAATGGATAAAATTTTACAGTCCGTTCAACGCATTACCACAGAATTACGCCCCGAAGTGTTAGATGATTTGGGCCTGAAAGAAGCGATCGACTGGCAGGCGAAACAGTTTGGAGAAAGAGCGGGAATTGACGTTGAAGTAAATTCTTTCGAAGGGGAAACTGATTTTCTTAATGACGGGCAGAGTTCCACTATATTTCGTATTTTTCAGGAAACGCTTACCAATATTATGCGTCATGCCGAGGCTACTTCTGTAAATGTTAATCTTAGAAAAGATAAAGATAATTTTTATCTGACTGTTAATGATAATGGGGTAGGAATTAGCCAAAAACAGTTGAAGAATTCATCATCACTCGGTATTATAGGAATGCGGGAACGTTCACAATTATTGGGAGGAGACGTTGAAATTGAGGGTAATAAAGAAACGGGAACAACGGTGACTATTCGTATCCCGACGGATAAAGCCGGTAACAATAAAATTTAAGCGAGAGCAACCATGATAAAAGTATTTGTAGCCGATGATCATCCATTAGTTAGGGAAGGTATGAAAAAGATGGTAAATCAAAATACCATCGATATTAAGGTAATAGCAGAAGCCGAAAATGCTCACGAACTAATGGATAAACTAAGGCAGGAAGTGCCCGATATTGTAACTCTTGATATTGCTATGCCGGGTAAAAGCGGGCTTGACGTGCTTAAAGAAGTGAAAGAATTATATCCTAATCTTCCGGTTTTAATGTTGAGTATGCATCCCGAAGATCGTTTTGCTGTCCGTGCTCTAAAGGCGGGCGCTGCGGGTTACTTAACAAAGAGTAGCATTAGTGAACAACTGGTAAATGCTATTCGCAAAATTGTGGTTGAAAAGAAAAAATATATTAGTCCTGAATTGGCTGAACAGCTGGCCGAACGCGTTGATATCAATTCCAATAAACCGCCCCACGACTTGCTTTCGGATCGGGAATATCAAATTATGTGTATGATTGCTGCCGGCGCTAAAGTAAATGATATTGCTGAAGAGCTTTCTTTAAGTACACAAACAGTTCACACCTACCGCGCCAGAATAAAGAAAAAGATGCGGTTGGAATCGAATGTAGAATTTACCCGTTATGCGTTGGAGCAGGATTTGATTGATTAAATTGGCTGAAATTGAATTTTTAAAAGAAGAAAAACTCTGCCCCCTTGCAAAGGCTATGAAAAAATTAGAGTCAAAGTTAGTTAAGTTTTAAAAGAACAAATTCCCTGGCCCTTTATAAAGGGGAGACATAGATTTTAGATTGGTTATAGTGAAATCTCTTGTTTTCCGTTTTAAACATAAAGAGAGTAAGAATCCTCAAAATCAGCAGGAATTCCCCTTTTCCATTCATCGCACACAAAACCAGATGTACGAAGAGTTCTTTTATAAATGAATCTGCGAAAATTAGCTCAGTCGGCTCCATCTGTGTTCCGTTCTTATACTCCCGTCCCCGAAAATTGCTTTTCGGATAAATATCGATTTACCTATCCCTGATGATAATCAATCAAGCTAAATACTAAAGCTTGTTCAAACAAGCTTCGGAGTTAAGGCCATTGGTTTATCTGTGGACGGTAAACTGTAATCCCCTAAATAAAAATTCTGTCCATCCGGATCTAACTGCTTAATGGATGTGAGTTTCGAGATAAACTATTCTCTCCGCTAGCGGCGGAAGATGATTATTTCATCTCGCACAGTCACCACTTTTCAAACCTTTCACAAGCTTAAGTTAATAGGTCTTAAATTCAGTAAATACAATTATATATACTGATTTTTTTAGTCCTTTTTATTACAATTTAGCGGGTAATTTTTACCCTACGAAATTGTAATAAATTACTGCCTTTCTTTCTGAAAAAAGTGTTACAAAATGTAGTATCAAATCTTCACAAAAAAATCCAATTTCCTTCTATGTTCCGCGGTTGTCTCCTTTTATATATTGATGATGTAATATTGAATGCCGTCTTACCTACCGCGCTTACCGTGGTAACAGTAGTATTCAATGAAACTAAAAACATTTAAATAAGCGATACAGTTGATGGTTTTATATCCGGAAGAAGTTTCTGAAAAGCTGTATGAAGTTAATGTTTTTAAAAATAATTAGACTATCAAAGAGATGAAAGCCAGTTTTCTGGCTATTCACAAGAGAGCAGCTGAAGTTTGCTGGGGAAAAATAGCCCCTGTTGTTACAACAGGGGCTATTTTATCCAAAATGACTAATCATTAAGGGAGAGACTACTTGAAACGTTTTTTATAGTCAGTGAAGCTTTGGGTATGAAATTATTTCTGGAAATGATAATAAACTTCGGTACCGCAATAGAATTGAGGGAATAAGAAGAAGTAGAACAATGATTAAAATAATACTTGCTGATGACCATCCGCTGGTACGTGAAGGAGTTGAAAAAGTGCTTAAAAATGAAGACTTACATTTTGAGTTACGTTCTGTTGCAGATTCAAAAGAACTTATGAATCAATTAGAAAACGAACTGCCGGATTTATTGATTTTAGATATTGCCATGCCTGGCAAAAGCGGTCTGGATATTTTGAAAGAAGTACACCAGAAGTATGAAGAATTGCCGGTATTGATGCTTAGCATGCATCCCGAAGAGCGGTTTGCAGTACGGACGATCAAATCGGGTGCCTACGGTTATTTGAATAAAAGAAGTGTAACAGAAGAACTGGTTCAGGCCGTGAAAACAATCGTAGAAAAAAAGAAACGGTACATCAGCGAATCTGTAGCCGAACAGCTTGCCCTGGATATCAATTCCGATCATTTGGATGCTCCACACGAGAAATTGTCTGATCGGGAATTTCAGGTGATGCGAAATATAGCGGCAGGTAAAAAGGCAAAAGAAATAGCTGAAGAACTTAATTTAAGTGTTCGCACCATTCATACATATCGGCTGAGAATGATGGAAAAAATGAATCTTAAATCGGATGTAGCCATCACCCGTTATGCAATGGCGCATCATTTAATTGATGATGAGCCTTAAAGGCAAAGAATTGATTGACAAATGAAGCGGTTAACTTCTCAATACAACAAAAATTAACATTAAAAAAACAAAGCAGGAGGTTAAAATTGAAATAATACTTTTATAACAATTCCTATTATCAAATTTGTTAAGAAACAATTTAAAGATTAATAAGTAAATAATTTTAACTGCGGCATTATCCGTTTCCCGGGAGTCAAAGAGTATTTAGTTGAAACTGATAATGAACAGGATTTAATGGAGAGGAAAGTATAAATCATGGAAGACGTGAAAAGCAGAGATTCCAAACTAAAACAATTTGATCATTCGTCGGGCGGGAGTAAAAAGCCTGTTCTTATCACTCAAAATCCCATTATGAAGGAGCTTGTCTCCAAAATAAAGCTGGTGGCGAAAACCAAAGCAACACTGCTTATCACCGGAGAGAACGGTACGGGAAAAGAAGTGCTGGCACGTTTGGTTCACTACTACAGTTCCCGGAGTAAAAAGCCAATGGTTACTATTAATTGTGGAGCTATTCCGTCTGAATTGGTTGAGAGTGAGCTGTTTGGACATGAAAAAGGGGCTTTTACCGGTGCTCAGGGCCAAAAGGAAGGCTGCTTTGAGTTAGCTCATAACGGTACTTTATTTTTAGATGAAGTTGGTGAAATGTCGAAAGCAATTCAGGTTAAGTTATTGCGGGCTGTAGAATTAGGATCATTTCGAAGAGTAGGCGGCAAAGAAGAAATTAACGTTGATGTAAGCCTTATCTCTGCTACAAATAAGATCTTAATTGACCAAGTAAAGTCGGGAGATTTTCGTGAAGATTTATTCTACCGGCTGAATGTTATTGAACTTTACGTGCCTCCTCTCCGCCATCGAAAGGAAGATATTCCTCTTCTGGTTTCCTATTTCCTCAATCATTTTACCGACTTGTATAATATAAATGAAATTGAATTTTCTGATGAATGCATGGCTATGTTTATGGCTTACGACTGGCCGGGTAATGTACGCGAATTAAAAAATATTGTGGAACGCTGTGTAGTTTTATCGGGGGGAGAAAATATAGGTCCGAATTCTATTCCATCACGCATTCACCGGGGTGAAAATATTTACCCGGTTTGTAACGGTAACGGCCTTAATAATGTGATTCAAATTCCTATAGGTACCAGTTTAGAAGAAGTAGAACGAAGAGTTATTGACCAAACGCTTTATTCGGTTGATAATAATAAAACAGAAGCGGCCAAGATTTTAGGCTTCAGCAGAAAAACACTTCATAATAAGCTGGATAAATATGGACGAAGCAGTAATGCATGAAGTGTAGGCTGCAATTATTTTAATAAGCTTCAATTTACCAAAAAGATCATCCCCCTGCGCCCCCTTCAAAGGGGGAGGAAAGTTCCGCTGATGAAATCAGCGGATAAACTTGCCATTAAAACTTAGAACTACTGAAAAACAGACTGAATTATTGCAAATAATTCAGTTTAAGTCCCCCTTTTGCCGAAGGCATTCCTACGGAAGAAGGGGGTTAGGGGGATGGCCCTTACGGTTAAAAAACGTGAGTCCAGAATAAGAATCCTCACCTTAAACTGATATAGTTTTCTATGTACATCGAAGCGCCTGCTTCGATCAGCATCTCTTCTAATTAAGGGTACTCTTTCCCAGGCAGGGCGCTTGGGTTACATTTCTAATTTTCCTTAAAATAGCAAAGGCCGGTTTTTCGCCGGCCTTTGCTGTAGATGATATGTTTATTTTAAATTTATTTGCTGTTACTCATGGCTTCGATGTGAGCTTTAAATGCATTGTAAAGCTCAGCATCTTGCCTTCCGCTTGGCCAGCAAATGTTGCCGCCGTATTCATAACACTTCACATGGTCAATAGTCAACTGCCAGATTAAACTACCATCGAGTTCAATTTTCTCGGCGGTTTCCCACATATCTTTATAGACCTGTAGCTGAGTGTTATCTCCCCAACCTACATATCCATATTCACCCAGTACAAATGGTTTACCTACTTTTTCGGCAATATTTGAAAGGTCAGTAATCCAGGCTCGCTGCGCAGCTATTAGTTCAGAAGTGCTTCTGCCGGCATAGCCCCAGTTTGAAGGATACCAGTGCGCCCCTCCGTAGTCAATTTCAGGGATGCTTGTGTTTAGCGTATAGCTCGTACCTAACTCAGCCCGAAGCGGGTAAGTATTAGCATATTGGCCTACAGAGTAATCAGCGGTTATCGCGGAACCAAATCCTTCTTCACCCGTGGTAACCATGTGATTTGGATCGATAGATTTAATATACTGTGCCATTTCCTGGTACCAGTCTCTAAGTTGCTGGGGAGTTCCGTTAGGCATACGTCCTTCATTCATAATTTCCCAGGAGAAGATAGCGGATGAGTTTTTATACTTTACTCCGGTAACAGTATTGGTACGGTTTAACAGCATTTTGACGTAGTCTTTGAACCATCGCTGGGTATCTGGGTCGTTAATGAAATGCTTCATTCCACCGCCGGCGTTGCCATCCCATTCGTTATACTGTGGCATACCGCCTAACTCGTGCCAGTAATTAATCAAGGCAACAACAAACCGGATGCCATGTTCCTTTCCTTTAGCAATTACCTGGTCAAGGTAGCGTAAAGCCTGTTCGTTATACTGGCCCGGTTTCGGCTGTATAGTGATATCATTACCGTATTGAGGAGCTCCGTCATAAAAACCCCAGATTCGAATCACTTTTACGCCTGCTTCTTCAAAAGCCTCAAGGGTATTGGTAACAAACGTATCATTAATTTTTTGATAAGTAGGCAGGTAATAAGCATTCGTGCCGGCAAAACGGAAGACTTCACCGTTCAACATAAAATCGCCATTAGAAGCTGTAACTATTCCTTCGGCAGAGGTTGTGGGCGGTGGGGTTGATACTGCTGCTCCTTCGGTTGTAAATTCATAAATGGCAGACCAGTTTTCGTTATTTTCATCTGCAGCAACTTGAACTCTCCAATAATAGGTTTGACTATTTTTAAGATCAGCAACTTCGTAAGAAGGGTCAGAAATCATTTCATCAACTATGGGAGAAGCAAAAGCTTTATCGGTTGCTAATTGAACCTGATAAACATCGATGCTTGATTCCTCTTCCCATTTAAGGGTCACTTTGGTGGGTTGATCAGTAGCTTCATTTTCCGGTGAAGTAAGTACAACAGATCCCGCAGCTTTGGTTCCTGTTTCGAAACTAAACGTGTCAGACCATGCTGTTTCTTCATTCTCAACTACAGGCTTAACACGCCAGTAATAAGTAGTTTGAGTGGAAACTTCGGTGGTCTGGAAGGCGGCTTCCTGCACTTCTTCTTCAACAACGATGGAGCTGAAATTTTGATCGGTAGCAAGCTGCAAATTATAAGCTGATGCCGTTGCAACGGTAGTCCATTGCAGTTTAGCATTGGTAGGCACCTTGGTTGCCCCGTCTTTAGGAGATTGCAGTGATGTTGTTACCGGCTCTGAATTTTCAGCCTCAGCAGCGGTATTAAACATAGAAGTTTCTGACCAAGGACCTTCTTCATTTTGAAGCAGCGGCCTTACTTTCCAGAAAACAGTAGTATCGCCCGGAAGCGCAGTAACTTTAAAGCTGGTTGAATCAGCTGTGCCGTCAACAATCGGAGATGAAAAATCTTCGGTCGTAGATAACTGTATTTGATAAGAGGTAGCTTGGTCAACTTTACTCCATTCAAAAGTAAGTGAAGTTGACTCTTTAGAACCATTCTCGGGAGCCAGCAATTGAGGCTGACCTAAATTTTGTTCCTGGCCCAGTTCTGGTTCTAGGATTGGGGTGACTGAATCTCCGCACTGTACAAAAGCAAGAAGTATAAATATACCGGCGAAGATATTGATTAGTTTAGATTTCATGTTAGGCTTTATTTTTTTGGGGTTTAGTAAGACAGAAAAAGCCGTTCTTTCCTGTCTTGCCGTTAAGTAGATGTAAATTTAAAAGAAACAGTGAGCTACAATATTGCTGACATTTCTTTGTCGAAAAATATTGCAGTTGCTTTGCACCAATTAACACAAGCATGTTGCGTTAATTATTACAAAGATCTTTCATACCCGCGCAATCAAAAAGTTGTTCCCAAACTATAGATAATATTAAGCTTAGACGTGCTGCTTCTTCTGCCTTCGTAAAAAGATGGCTTACAAAGATTTACAGTTCAGGAAGCAGGGAGAAGGGGAAGGAAGAAGAAAAAAAATCGAAAAAAAATTAAAACTTTTTAGAAAAAGGTGTGCATTTTCGTGTTCATATTGTTCGCATGCAAACGTAATAACAGTTGAAAGGGCTTGTAATAAATATTGAAGATCAGGGTAATATTTTGAACAAAAAAAGCCCCTTCCGAAGAGAAATCCGGAAGGGGCCTGGGTTGTGCCGTCTGATAAAATGGAGGAGAGAAAGTCTTAAAAATTTAAGCTCCTTTCATATTCACCCGACCGCAAGACCACGCCCGGATGGTAAGACTTTTTATAGCTTATTCATCTGCTCTGTATGTGTAACAAATTCATTATATAATACTTCATCACCTCTTCCGCCGGGCCAGCAGATATTGCCGCCATACTCCTTACATTTTGTTTTATCGGCTGTAAGCTGCCATAGAAGACTTCCATCAAGCTTAATTCTTTCAGCCTGATCCCAAAGATTGTAATAAAAAGTCTCAACCTGGCTGTTGCCCCAGCCCGGAAATCCATATTCGCCCAGTACAAAAGGCTTGCCGAGGTTTTCCGCAATTTGAACATGATCGTTTATCCACGCGCGTTGAGATTTCATCATCGCCTCGTTGACCTCTTCGCCTAATCCCCACTCCGTTGGATACCAGTGAGCGGTTCCATAATCAATCTCGGGAATAGCAGTATTCATCTTATAGCTGGTGCCCCTCTTAGCGCGAAGAACATAGGTACTGCTATATTGATCGGCAGAATATTCAGGCGGAACTCCTTCATCAAATCCCTCTTCGCCGGTTGCCACCATATGATTGGAATCAATAGATTTTATATATCGCGCAATCTCCTGGTACCAGTCTCTTAACTCTGCGGCAGTCCCTTTAGGCAAACGACCTTCATTTATGATCTCCCAAGAGAAGATAGCGGGGGAGTTTTTATATTTCACTCCTGTTACCGTGTTAGTTCTATTCAACAGCATTTTGATATAATCCTTGTACCACCGCTGAGTATCGGGATCGTTAATGAAATGTTTCATACCCGCATTCGGATGGCCATCCCATTCGTTGTACTGGCGTATACCGCCTAACTGTTTCCAAAAATTTGTAAGGGTGATGATAAAGCGAATCCCATGCTTTTTGCCCTGGGCGATTACCTTATCAAGATAGCGCAGTGCCTGTTCGTTATACTGACCCGGTTTGGGTTGTATGGTGATGTCGTTATTGTATTGGGGAGGGCCGTCATAAAATCCCCACATGCGAACTACTTTTATTCCGGACTTTTTAAAAAGGTCGAAGGTTTTACTTACTAATTGAGGATTTATCTTTTGGTAGTTCGGTAAGTAGTAAGCATTGGTTCCGGAAAAATGGAAGCGCTCACCGTTAAGAACAAAATTCCCATTTTTAGCGCTTACAAAAGATCCGCTTACAGGATCAGAAACTTCAGGGAGAGGAGAGGGTTTTTTAGGCGCATCAACCGCCCGGTTTGATTCTGTTCCGGTTAAAGAATCGCATTGCACAAAAGTGAGTACCATCAATAAGGTTACAAGTATGTTGATAATTCTCATATTAATAAATTATAATTTGTTGGATAGTATTTTGTTTAGTTTTATTACCACCATGTAACTATAATAATTACAACATATTGTGCGTAAATTCTTACATAGTAAATTTTTTTATTTTACAAAGTATGATGGAGATAAGAGACAAAAGAATAGAAGAATAAATGAGGGGATTTTTGCCATTTTTAATGGAAGCAGAAGAGGGGAGAGAATTTTGAAAAGGGAGTGGGATTCTAAAACTATGAGCGTCGGTATCTATAAACGAAAGAGTCATTTAGTAGGATGGGTTGCCAACCCGGCGAAGGAAAGAGTAACTATTAACTTAACGTGAGTTCGAGATAAGATTATTTCTGCATAAAATCCCGAAGGGATTGAACGTGAATAGCCCCGAATAGGCCGAAGGCATAATTCGGGGTTAAAAAAATAACATGACAAACCCCAAAGGGGTTGAACCTGCCCGTGTATTCAACCCCTTTGGGGTTGTGGTAGCGCCTGTATTAAATCACCGGATTTTATCCGGTGCTATTCACATTAAAGCCCTTCGGGTTTGATTTTGTGCAATAATAATTTAACCAGATCATAGTTGCTTATCTTGAACTCACGTTAAAATAGAAGTGTAAACCATGTCCCGGAACACCTGTAAAGGATGTTCCCGGTCTATAGATGGAGAAGGGTCAGGGGGATTGAAAAACCAAGATCTCGATCTATGATGTAAAACCCTATCCCTGCTGCCCAGAACAAATAGCACAACGCTTGTAACTGTCGGGCAGGATGCCCGACCTACATCAACCCGACACCCCGTTTGTTACGTTATTAATATGAACAGTGAACTCTTGGTACAACCGCTGGTCGCGGCGAGCGCCCGGCCAGCAGATATTACCGCCGTATTCGTAACATTTTATATGGTTGGTGGTAAGTTGCCACAGCAAGCTGCCGTCGAGTTCAATCTTTTCTGCGTAAGCCCAGAGATGGTTATAAACCTCCAGGACGCTCTCATCACCCCAGCCAGAGAAGCCATATTCGCCCAGCACAAATGGTTTGCCCAGCTCAGCGGCAATTTTAGCGTGATCATAAATCCAGGCGCGTTGAGCTTTCAGTAAATCGGCATCGGCTTTATGGCCAAAGCCCCAGCCGTTCGGATACCAGTGGGCCGTTCCATAATCAATTTCCGGGATTGCGGTATTTAAAATGTAGCTGCTGCCAATACCCGACCTTAGCACATAAGTGTTGGAATATTGATCAACGGAATAGGGGGAAGCGGGGGAATTCATTTTCACTTCCTGACCTTCTTCACCGGTCGCAACCATGTGATTGGGATCGATGGATTTTATGTATTGAGCAATTTCGCGATACCAGTCCCGCAATTCGGTAGGATCTCCATCAGGCAGGCGGCCTTCATTCATAATTTCCCAGGAAAAGATAGCCGGCTCGTTTTTATATTTCACTCCTGTTACGGTATTGGTGCGATTGAGTAACATTTTGATATAATTCTTATACCATCGCTGGGTATCCGGGTCGTTGATGAAATGCTTCATGCCTGCATCGGGATGTCCGTCCCACTCATTATACTGAGGTACGCCGCCTAATTCTTCCCAGTAATTTATCAGGGTGATGATAAAACGAATACCTCGTTTTTTGCCCATTGCGATGAGCTGATCAAGATAGCGCAGGTTTTCTTCACTGTAAGCACCGGGCCGGGGCTGCAAGGTGATGTCATTTTCGAACTGGGGAGGTCCGTCATAAAATCCCCAAGTTCTGACTACCGTAATTCCCGCTTTTTCAAAGATATCAAGTGTCTTTTCAACAAATTCAGGTTTTATTTTTTGATAGTTGGGAAGGTAATAGGCATTGGTACCTACAAAGCGAAATTTATGTCCGTTAATTACAAAATCATTGCCTTTGGCTTGTACAAAAGCGTCTGGAAATTTTTTAGTTAGCGGAACACTACTTTTAGCAGCCGGAGCTCCCTGATTAAACAACTGGATGAACAAAAGTAAAAGCGGTGCCAAATATGTCTTTAAAAAAGCCATAATGAATAATCGAATTTAAGGTTCAGAATAAGAAACTGATTTGTTTATATTTATTTTTTTGTCAATCAACGTGAATTCGATACAAAAAATGGCTTCCAAAAGAGGTCTCAGCTTGGGGGTGTTCAGGTCGAAGTTCGCCACCCGGACACCTCGAATGGCACATTGTACGCTTTGCCATTCACTCCTGCCGGCTGACGGAAAGACCTTTCCTTCTCTGATCTCGACCTCACGTTAACTATAAAACCGTTTCAGCTTATATCAATTTCATGTTTATTTAGGTGATACATTCTGGTAAATAAATTCTTTATAAAAGGATGGAGGTATTACATTATATCCTCTCTTAATTTTTTCAATTTGTGAAGGTTCTAATTCATAGCTCCATTTATCAATTTCCTGCCGGCTTATTCGCTTTGTACTATAGCCTTTCCCTTTTTTATTTAAAGCATCAATCTTATCATCAATCGTATCAGACCAGTCAAGGTTTAGCTGTTTATATAGTTTCTTGAATTTCTGTTTAGGATGTAAACATACATCCTCGTGCTTAACCACACTCCAATCAGGATTTTCCTTTATTTGGCAGGCTAAAATATAGTAGAAGATCGCTACCTGTGCGCCGGCTTTTTCCAGGGGGTCTTTTAAGGCATAAATTTTATCAATATATGGTTGAAGATAATCATCAACCAGCGCCTTTTGAATGATGAGATTTCTGTTAATATCAGGATTCTTGATTCTTAAATGACTGGATATGATACTTGCGGGATGCCGGAGAATGATTAAAACTTTTGTGTTAAAAACGGATCGAAGGTTTGCTAATGCAAGCAGACAATGAACCGATTTAATCAGCGGGATTTTTTTGTGCCTGTTGAACCTTACAAAAAGTTGAAGAAAGGTATAAAACATCGTTGCCAGCTTTAGGCGTAAGTTTTGGCTTGTGGTTTGTATCCGTATGCTATTTGCAGTTGCTTGCTCAGGATTGCACTTTTGGTATATTTCACGCTCGGCTGTAGCTAAATTTATATTTAACAGTTTTTTTATAGCCAGGCTTGGTTTCGAATATTCATGGATATAATGGTCGGAAATCGCTTTCCTAAAAATGGTGTATAACCCATTATTACTGTTATCGGCTTTTAAGTAGGGAAAGCGGTGCAAATGCTGCTTGTGTATATAACCCAGAAGATTATTATGTTCATTATCCGGTTCATAGTAACCCTTAACTTTATCGGAATAACACAAAACTTCTGCAATCCATGAAGTGCCGGATCTGGGAATACCGGTTACTAAAATCATATCCCTTTTTTCTTTTTCCATATGTAATATTGCTAAGTGCACCAGTTCTCTTGTTGAAGATGGTTTTACTGAATTAAGAGCGTTAAAATGAATCTAACCGAAGGCCATCCTCCGGACCCCCTTCGAAGGGGATGTAGGCTCCGCTGATGATATCAGCGGATTGGCTAATAGCATTAGTCACAAAAAAATTAGAATGACCAAAATAAGAATTATTGTAAATAATTCGGTTTAGCTCTCCCTTTTTCCAAATGAATCCCTACGGGAGAAGGGGGACTAAGGGGATGGCCAAATCGCAAGTTCAACAACCATTTTTTACCCCTTACTTACTTAAAAGCAGATTTTTTAACGGCCTGAAGCAGGGGATCATTGACTTCACGCAAACGACTTTGAAAATAAGCGCCTCCTAATTCCCAAAGCATCACCCCGCCCAGCCTTTCTCTTTTCACGTATTCAATTTTATGTTCGATTGATCGTTCATTTTCAAAAGAAATAAAAGCCATCGGTTCTTCAAGATTTAAATAGGGAACTTTAGCATGTTCATCCCATAAAGCCTCATCAAGGTTGAACCGGCGGCTAAGTTCGGTAAACGGGATGCCTTCGGGACGCTCGAAAATTGAGGTGTCTTGTAAGGGCCAGCTTTCCCATTTTCCCATAAAATGAACAGAATTCCATCGATAGCCATAAAAATTGATTCCGATGCCGATTTTGTTTCGCTCAATGCCCAAGTCAATGGCTTGCTCAATTATTTGACTTATACTCGGGAAAAGCTGCTGAGAGTTTTCAAAATTATATTTTTGGTTAAATAAAGCCGAATTATGCCACGCTTGCCAGCCTCTTAAGGGCTGAGCCATGTTATAAGTCATTATGTTTATCTGCTCAAAATAATCCTGAAGCGACGCATGCAGGCTAAGGGCGCTTACGTTGGCTGATGTAGCCGCCGTTATCATTAATTCTTCATCTCTTATATTTTCAAGAGCAGTAAAAGTAGCATCCAACTGGATTACAAGCTGCCGGTAATTATCATAGTCGCTTTCTTCGAGCGGATTCATGTTTAAACTGACACCGTCAAAATTATAAACAGTGATCATATTTATGATAGTGTCAATAAGCTGAGCCCGGTTAGTATCGTTAATAGCACTGCTAAAGCCATCGTAATTATCGCGGCCGCCTACGGCAAACAGAATTTTAGTATCATTGGTATGGGCGGCAGGCACAATAGATCGTAACTTAGCCGCATTGAAAACAGCATCAGAATCAAGGCTGTCTTCCGGTGTTCCGTCAGGTGCGACAGACAGCGTAAAATATGTTAAATGCGTCATTGCGTCCCAGTCGATATTTCCTGTGCCGATGGAACCGTTGGCCGCGTTAATACCAATATTATGTTGCCGGGCCGCGAGATAACCGTTTACCCAGATACCTTCATTTCCGGTGATACCCGAATTATTTTGAAAAAGACCACAAGACGTAACGATTAAAGCAGTACAGACTGCTAAAATGCTTTGCATAATCGTCTTGAGATACATTTTTTCCATCTTTATTTATGTTCTTCCTAACCATGATTAAAAGTACGAGATGGTAGGTTCGTTCAAATGTTTTGAAATTTTATTTTTAGCTTCGGTACCGTTTAAAATACTTTTTAAGCGTATGTGCAGACGTTTTATCGTTATCCCTTTGGCTTCTGCCAGCTTTTTCATACGGTTAAAGTTTTCGGCTTTAATATCCTCATCGCATATAAAAATGCAGTCCACTTCCATATTTCGCAGCGTCTTCGAGAGTTTCCAGTAGCCGCCCAAAACCGGGTAGCCGTAGATTAACTTTCCTTCCATATCGCAGTCGTCATCCAGAAAACCAAGCACTTTAAATTTACTGTTCGATGAATTATTGATTTTATGCAAAATCATCGTTCCATTTTCATTAGCGCCGTAAATGAGTACGTTTTCCCCCGTTTTTTTATAACGGTTAAACCAGTAGCTTAAAGCCTGGTAGGCAATGCGAATTCCTAAGGTGAAGGTCAGCAGGAGGTAAAAATCGAGGACCAAAAACTGGAGTGCCGAGATAAAGGGAAATCCATCCATCACAAGAAGGGCACAAGCGGTTCCGAAAACGGCATAAACGACCGAAGAGGTAATTTTTAACACATTGCCAATACCCATTTGTTTAATTTTTTCACGGTAGAGGCCTGTTATCCAGAAGGTAAAGAGCTGGACGGAAATCACCATAATCATGACCTGTTCAAAATTCAGAAACTGTACTGAAGACGGGTTGATGCTGTATAAAAGCTTATAGCTTAGCATATAAGAAGCGGCAACAAAAATGAGATCAATCAAACCTAAGAACATCGCGCGGTTTAAAATCCACCGCTCATAAATGGGCAGCATCATCCCGTTATTAAAAATGGCAATTTCACGATAGCGCAGTTTTTTTATACCATGGAAAAGCACAAATCCCAGCATCAGCCCGATAATCAACAGCATTTCTATATTATCAACTTGAGTGATGGCAAAAGCACCCAGCGCAAAAAAAGCGGACACAAAATAAAGCAGCAATACGGTGTTTCTGTGGGTTAGCCCCAGGGAAAGCAGCTGGTGATGAATATGGGAGCTATCGGGCGTAAACATTTCATGAAGTTTGCCGGCCAAAGATTTGGACTTCTCTTTTGACCGCTCGGGCATATATCCCCCTAAGAATCTCCGTAGCATCGAAATTAAAGTATCGGTGATGGGAAATCCAAGTACGAGCATGGGAAAGAGCAGAGCAAAACCGGTAGAAATTTTAGTAGTGCTTTGAATAGACATTAGCGCCATCGAAAAGCCGATAAACAGGCTCCCCGAATCACCTAAAAATATTTTGGCGGGGCTAAAATTATAGCGCAGAAAACCGACTAAAGCCCCTGCCATAACAAGCGCTAAGGCAGCGATTAAAAATTCACCTGAAAGAGCGGAAACCGTAAATATGGATATACTGGCGATGGTAGCAACACCCGAGGCAAGTCCGTCAAGGCCATCAATCAAATTAAAGGCATTGGTGATGCCTACAATCCACAAAAGGGTGAGGGGAAAGTCGATCATTTCGACATTCAGCATTCCGCTTCCCACGGGATTTGTGATATTTGATATTTTAAAACCGGCGAAATAAACAGCGGCTGCTATTATAAACTGGACGCCGAATTTTATGCCCGGTTTTAAAGGTTTAAGGTCATCCCAAAAGCCTAAAAGAAAAATGCCTAAGAAGCAGAACGGGATGATATATACTTGCCAATCGGCAGCTTCTAAATGACTGGCAAGCTCCGGAAAAATGATAAAAATCAAACCGACAGACACGATGGCACTGCTAAAAACAGCTAAGCCACCCAGTCGCGGTGTTACCGAGGTATGAATTTTTCGTCCACCGGGATTATCAACGGCATTAATTTGCAGGGCAAATTTAACAACCCAGGGTGTTATTATGAGAGACAGAATAACAGGTATGATGAACGATGTAATAAATTCTGCAGACATAAATTTTGAATTACGCTATTTATTTTTTTACAGAAATAATTTATTTCCATCAAATTCATAAGGCAGCTGCCAGCTCATTGAAAAGGGCAAGTGCTTGCATTCAATGGTTTTTCCATAAGATAAAATAGCCCCTTGCAGAATGGCATTTTTAAGCTGCCTTATGTTTCCGGGCCAACTGTATTTAAAGCATTCGCAAAGGGCCTGAGCCGATATACTAAGATTTTTCCATTCACTGTTTTTCTTTTTTATTTCATCAATAAAATGATCAATAAGAACGGGAATATCTTCTTTTCGTTCGCGCAGCGGCGGCAGCATAACCACCATGGGATCTAACAAATCCAGTATTTTGTCCCATAGGGGGGTATCGAAAATTTTGTTAAAAGATTCCTGGTTGAATGAAATAACCAGCCGCGGAATATGCGTCGTATCATAGCGGAATAACTGCTTGCTGCCTTTCAAAAATGATTTAAGGATGTTGAGCATAAACGCCGGCGGTAATTCCGAGAATTGATCCAGATATAAAATCCCACCGCTGGCTTTCTCAATGGCATCATATTTCAGAGTGATGTGTTCTTCCTCAAACTGCAAGTGTCCCCAGAAAGCATCTTTGTAGCGCTCTTCATCTACATCTACACAGTAAAATGAATAAAAAGGGCCGTTTGCGCGGTAGCTGTTTTCATGAATGATATGTGCCAGACGCTTTTTGCCGGAGCCTATTTCACCTACTACAATGGCATTTGAGCTCAGTTTTGCCAAGCTAAGAATTTTGTAGAAAATATCACGCATCAACACACTGCGTGATGATTTTTCAACATCGGTTAATTGAGATTCCTGGAGGTGATTATGTGAGGGAGAAGCAATCATCTTATTTGACCGAGGTGTAAAGTTAAAGTTAACTGATGAAAACGCTCATACAAATCATTATCATAAGAGATGGCGTAGTCTAATTCTATGAAATCACTGATAATACCTATTCCAAATCGCGGGGCCACAACCTCTGTTGCAGATTGAATCATAATGCCCGCCCGCAACGATAAAAAAGACCAGGGCCGGGCATCTACACCTGCTTTATACCAGATACCGTCCAGGCCAAACCTTTTCTCATTAGCCATTGAAATAACCATATAAGGATCGCGGGTGTTGACCGGAAAGCGCATAGTAGCGCCCAGTTCCAGAACCTCCCGTAAATTTTGACTTACAAGGGCTGTACGTCCTCCCGAAATAAATCGGTAAATCACACTTCTTCCGAGTCCGCGGAATGATAAACCATAACTGACAGACTGAGACGGCGAGTATAAAAGGCCTAAAGTAACAAAGGATGTCCAGTACTGAGCCTGGCTTTCGTTATTGTTTTGGGCAAACGAAATATTATTCATAATACCCAGGCTTAAAACTCCGTCAATGGTATAAGCGTAAGCCAGGTCTAATTGATATTGAGTGATGCTTGGCTGAGGCAAGGGGCTTGTTCCCAAGAAATTAGTGGCTGTTATTCCACCGTGATGCATGCCAAATTGTGCCGCAAAAGTGTGCTGAGATGAAGCAAAAAGTGGAAAAGTTATATTTTCCAGCATCAGGTTATTGTTCCAGTTTTGGTATATATTAAACTGTACTGCATTTAAATTTTTGACGAATGCGAGCGAAGCGGGATTCATGTTGATAGCCATCAAATCATGAATCCCTGCTACGGTGGCATTTCCCAGAGCAGTAGTTCGGGCGCTGAATTTATAAACGCGTGGCGCTCCCCTGATGCCGCTCTCTGTATTGGTAGGATCCGTAATTTGCGCTTTTGATTCTGCAGGAAAAATAAAGGCAAAGAGAATGCTGAGGCTTAAAAAAAGACAATATTTCAAAAATATTTTCATCAATTAACTACTCTAAAAATTCCAAATAACAGAACAATATCTCGCAGAAACTGCGAGGTTTCCCGGATTACATTTTGTTCTTCTGGCACGTAAACTACATCGCCGGGGTAAACTACTGCCGCGGGATTAGCGCGCCCTCCATCCAAATATTGGGTTAAATCGATAGTAACATTATGTAAATCTTCCATTGACCCCGAAGGTTTTCTGTAAATTCTAACATTCCTGAGATCGGCTTGTTCTGATGGCCCGCCCGCCATAGAAAGAACTTTAAAAAGGGATGCCTTATCTACGACCGGATAATTATCGGGCCGGCTTACCATCCCAAAAACTGATACCAGCATATCATCGGTGCTGCGAACAGAAACCGTTAGATTGATGTCGCTTTTAATATAGCGCGAGAGCTCCTGTCTTAGTTTTTGTTTAAGTTCATCATTTGTCATACCGGCAACGTTAATTTCACCAATTAACGGCATAACAATGGTGCCCATACTTGATACGGTAGTTGAGGTATTAAAATTTGGCTGCTGCCATACCAGAATTTCAACTTGATCACCCGGACTGATTTCATAGAGTGAATCTACCGGTGCTACATAAATTTGTTCTTCAGTCAGCTCCCGGGCAGTTTTTTCCTGAATATTCCGTGAAGAGATACATCCCTGTAGCAGCAGATAAAAGCTTGCAACAGCACATAGTTTTAAAATAGTTGTAGTTCTCATCTTGTTGATTATGTATTCGGCTTATAATTATTAAAGCTTGGCATTTTCTTAAGGAGTGTTACAACAAATGTGCCAATCTAATTTTTATAACTTATTTACCGTTTAAAATTAGTTTAAATAGATCTTATTTCTCCTATATGTCATCCGGTGGCCTTGAACTCCGGGGAAGATAGGCTTTCAAATATGATAAAGGCAGGTATCGAAATTAAGGTAAAAGCGGTATCAGTGTTTGAGATCGCTTACATCCGTTCCGGATGACTTAAGGAGGAGATTTTTAAGGCGGTAGACAGGTAGTCTTATAAATAAAAGGGATTGTAGCCAGAGGGAGAAGCCATAAGAGAGGTAATTCAAGCAGAAAAGAGAAGGTGTTTATTGTGTGAATATATTTCACATAAAAGATTTAAAGCTTTGTGTAATTATGTTTCATGATATGCAAAGTTCTATTTGAATTTGAATATCTGCTGTCACCGTTTTTTTTTAGCCATGCCATATGCAAAAATTAAGCAATCTGAATCATTTTTAAGAGATTTTAAAAGGTTTGGCATAGCTATTGTACTACTAATCTTTCAAAAACAGACTATTAATCCTGAATCAATCCTACACACGTGTTTACAATTCAAGAAGTGATCCAGAAAATAAAGGCGGTGATAAAACGTCGAAAAAAGCTGCTAATACTTATCCCAGTCTTTTTTCTGTTCCTTAGTATTGCCGCACTCCAGGTAATTGAGCCAACCTATGAATCATCAATCACTATTTTAGTAGAGCAGGATGAAATGCCCATACTTGATATATATAATGTGAATGGCGGTTACAGGCCTCCCAACAGGCTGGAACAGTTCGGCAAGATTATTTATAGCCGTTCTGCAATGGAAATGCTGATCGACAGTCTTCATTTGGGTGACAGTATTCAAACCATAGCGCAAAAACAAGGTCTTATTGCCGGTTTAAAAAACAGTATTACTACCAGCTCCGAAGACGGAAGTTCATTTGAAATAGCATTTTCAAGTGGCGATCCGGTTCGGGCACGAGACGGCGCTGCTTTGCTGGCTCAATTTTATATTAATACACGGTCTCGTTTCGAGAGCAAAGAGAAAAACGAGACGGTTGAATTTCTTGAAAACAAGCTGGCCGAAATTGAAACAATTGTTGAGCAGAGGAGAGAAGAAATTGTGAGTTCTACAGCTCAGCAAATACAAGAGGTAGCGGTTAATCCGGAGGTGATGCAAAACCGCCTCGAAACAATAAGTACACGTATTCAGGAGGTTGACCTGTCAATTTATCAAACCGAGACGAAGGTTAATATTCTGGAGGAATTTCTTAATCAGCCGGAAGATAGTTTTTCCATGCTTCCGCTATACCGGTTATCACTTGAGGAAATTCCCAATGGGGAACCTTTAACCGACTTATTAAGTAGATATGATACTTTAAGTCAACAGTACACAGAGAATTTTCCGGGCCTCCAAAATACGAGAGAGCAGATCATTGAGGTTGCCGCCCGTATTAAACCGGCCATTGAATCGAATTTGTCAATTTTAAGAAGGCAAAGGCAAGAGCTTAATGCCGAGCGCCAGAGAATCATTCAGAATTTGGAACAATCTTATGTTGCTTCGCAGCGAAGTACCGGCGATCAATCTAGATTCAGCATCTATCAGGAGCTTTATGATGCTATAAAGAAAAAGCTTGAACAAGCACGTATAAATCGTGAGATGGGCAATAAAACATCAGATCAATTTATTGTCTTAGACCCCCCCGTTATATCAGAAACTCCAACTTCACCCAATAAACCATTGGTGATTGGTGCCGGACTCGGGCTGGGGCTGATTATAAGTTGCCTGATGGTAGGCTTTGCTGAAGTAATGGATACTACTATTCGTAGCGAGGAAGATCTTAAACTCAACAAACCTATAATTGCATATCTTAAAGATGGAAGAGAATAATTCGAAGATTGTTTTATCGAAAAAGGAAAAAATGGAAGTTCATGAAGAGTCTCCGATTATAGAGGGTTCTTCGTTCTTTGATACATCACTGGTTCCTATGACTATTTCGGAGGATCAAACCGATTTTGTTGATCCCGATATAGTGAACCGGAAGTATTATAACAACTTCAATTTTTCTAAACTTACCACCAAATACGGCAATGTAAACTTAGCTTTGGGCATTACCAGTGCGAATCCGAAAGAAGGAAAAACGCTGGTAGCAAGCAATATGGCCGTTTCTTTGGCCCGGGCATACCGGCAGAGAACAATACTGGTGGATCTAAATTTTCAAAATCCGCAGCTACACAAAATATTCGGCACCAGGTTAAGGCCGGGACTAATTGAAGCGATGCAAACACGTGCCTTACAGGTTTCTCCCACTTTGATTGATGATCTGTATTTGCTCGCCGCGGGTGATAATTCCCGTTATTCACCGGATATAAAAGACACTATTGCATTACGGGAAATTTTCTTCACCCTTAAAAATGAATTTGATTTCGTGGTTGTAGATATGGGTTCCATTTTTCCTATAGAAGACTTCCCCGTGCACTTTTTTAATGAAGTTGACGGTTTGATAACGGTGATAGATGCCCAGAATACCAAAGAAGAACATCTAAAAAATATGTACAAGCATATTGATGAAAAGCATTTTATCGGCTACATCTTTAATCGTTTTGAAGGTATCGAATGATAATTCTGTTCGGCATAATCTTTTTTCACATGCTTGTAATTATCTGCAGTAGAATCAGCGGTAAAAAAGGGGTGCCGTATATTCCTACAACGGTAATAACGGTAGTGCTGGTTCTGTTTGTGGTTTTTATGATGTATACGATGGAAAAACCACAACCCTGATCTTTCGGGTAAAATAAAACGGGTAAAAGAAAAGTATGAGTACGGCTGATTCTAATATTGAAAATAAATTTTACCACAATTTGCTTTTGCGTCCCTTAGGGCTGAATTCGCAAAATTCGTCTGTTTTGTGGCTTTTGCTTCTTTTAGGCGCAATCACTTTTGGTGGATTGTGGTATTTCGACGGCAGTATTATAGCTGTTGTGGGTATTTTTTATTTTCTCGGCATTGTTGTTTTAAGTTTCGTTCGTCCCGATTACAGTTTATACATTCTGCTGTTCAGCGTTCTTATTTTTGATCAGTTTGCCATTCCCAACTTTCCCGCCTTTACCACCCGCGTAGATTACTTCAAAAACATAAAGGAGATCTCATACATCCCCCAAATTAACGCCGGTGTGGCAAACATCATAGAAGTGCACTTGATGTTTATCATTATGGGTACGTTCCTTTTGCTAGGGGTTAAAAAAGACTTTAAGCTGAGGCCGATAACTGTATGGCAACCTTTTCTTTTATTCGCAGCTTGTTTTTTATTCTCTGTTCTGTATGGAGTCGTAAACGGAGGTGATTTTTTAATTTCACTCTGGGAGACGAGAGCTATATTCTATCTTTTCATCATTTACCTTCTTATACCCCAGCTTGTGCAAACCAAGAAACAGATCTGGGTTCTGTTTTGGGTTTTTATCACCGCTATTTCTTTTAAGGCATTTCAGGGTATTAAGCGATTTATCAGTCTGGGATTTACTACCGGCGGACATGATACCTTAACCACGCATCCCGACCCTATTTTTATGATTACGTTGTTCATTTTAATGCTGGGTTTTTTCATTTACAAGGCCAGGGATAGTCAGTTTTTAATGCTGATCTTATTGTTTTTGCCTCTTGCACTGGGTTTTTATGTAGCGCAGCGCCGGGCTGCTTATGCTTCGGCAATGGTTTCGTTTGCCACGTTCATTGTTTTACTGCCCGTCGCTTTACGGACGAAATTTCTGAAAATGCTTATCCCGGTTTTTATAGGTCTTGTCTGCTATACAGCGCTTTTCTGGAATAGTGAAAGTGCTTTGGGCCGGCCCATTGAAATGATCAAATCAGGATTTATAGAGCCTACCAAGCAAGAGAATATCCAAAATTATTATTCCAACTTATACCGAGATCAGGAACGCTATAATTTAGCCCGGACAATAGTAGATAAGCCTCTGTTGGGCACTGGCTTTGGAGTGAAGTATGATATGCCCATTGAACTGCCGCAAATAAATTTTACTCTTTACGAATATATTCCCCACAACGAGATTATATGGATTATGGTGAAAATGGGAATTATAGGTTTTTTTGCCTTCTGGTTCTTTTTTAATGCATTCGTAGCAAAAGGGGTGAAGGTGTTAGATAAACTAAGCGACCCATATCTGAAAGCAGTTACTATGGTAGTAATAATTGCGGTGATCAGCCAAATGGTAGTTTCGTTTTATGACCTGCAGCTTACTTATTATCGGAATATGATTTATCTCGGGGCCCTGATGGGTTTGATGAGTACCCTTAACCGGTTAGCAGATGAGGAAAACACGGAAAGTAAAGAGCTGGTGACCACACAGCCGGAGGGTTATTCATGAAATCAGACGTAAGTGAATCAATAGCGAGAAATTTTTCTATTATGTTTGTCGCCCAGATGATAAACTGGGTGGCCAGCTTTGTTTTGCTCATGTTTTTGCCGCGCTATCTGGGGAGTGAGGATTACGGGCGCCTGTATCTGGCTTTATCCATAAAAATGATGCTGGGGCTGTTGATTGATTTCGGCGGCAGTTTTCTGATTCCCAAAGAAGTAGCCCGGTCCGAGAAAAACGGTTCAAAGATTTTAAGCAGTTATATCATTCTTCGAATCTTTCTCTGGATTCTTTCCATCGGAGTCATCATGTTGCTTTCTAACCTTTTGGGTTATTCAGAGCATGTGTATTTGCTCATTCTGATATTGGCAATCGGTAAATTATGGGAGGGAGGATCCGGGGCCATTAAATCTTATTTTCAGGGTATAGAGCGTACCGAATATCCATCTATTGGACGTGTAGTGGAGCGATTGTTTGTTGCCGGTTTTTCGGTTTTAGCATTGCTTTTAGGCGCAGATTCGATTGAAATTGCTATCATCATCACCGTTGGCGCTTTCATTAATTTACTGATAATCATCTGGTTCTCCCGCGATTTTGTCAGTATGAAATACCGGTTTGATTCCAAAGTATTCAAACTGCTTGGTTCGGGGCTTCCCTACTTTTTGTTTTCCCTGTTTTCAGTGATTTATTACCGGGTTGATGCGATGATGTTGGCGTCGATGACATCTACACAGGTCACGGGTTGGTATGGGGGTGCTTATCGTTTCTTTGATGCGATAATGATTCTGCCCATCATTTATAAATCAGCTATTTTCCCCATTTTTTCAAAACTGTGGGACGATAAAGATGGAGTTTTAGAACTCACAATTGGCAAAAGTTTAAAGCTGATGCTGATTTTGGCTGTTCCGGTGGCGATTGCTATCTTCCTGTTTTCTGAAAACATTATCAATTTTTTCATGGGACTTGAGGAGTATGGACCTTCCGTTGCTGTGCTGCAAATTTTTGCCATCAGCATCCCCGTAATCTATGTGGATTTTATTCTGGGCAGCGCGATTATGGGAGCGGCAAACCTGCAAAAGTCATGGGCAGTAGTAGGTCTTGTCGCCATCTTTCTAAACATAGGAGCCAATTATTTTATGATTCCCTATACCCAGGCGCTATACGCAAACGGTGGTATTGGCGCTGCCGTAGCTACTTTTATCACTGAAATATTCATCATGCTGTCTGCCGTTTTCTTGCTGCCGAAAAGTTATTTTCAGCGCTTTAAAGCTTCATACGTTTTTAAGCCTCTGAGTGCCGGCATAGCAATGGCCGCTTTTTGCTGGCTGATGTTGAGCTCCGGCTTGTATTGGATTATATCAGTGATTCTGGGAGTAGGTGTTTATCTTGCTGCTTTAGTGGCAGTTAAGGCATTTAATTCAAAAGAAATTGAAATGGTAAAAAGTTCAGTTTCATTCAGCCAAATAAAGAAAAGTATGTTTAGCAGTAACAATATCAACGCTTGAAGTATTAATACTAAAAACAAAGAGAGAGTTTATGAAAATTGTAAAGTTTCAAGAAAACGTTATTAATGGCAATGATGAATCTACTTTGTCATGGGTTGAAACTAAAAAGGATGTTCAATTGATGGTTGAAGTATTTACCACAGAAGAGAATTTTCAGGCACTGGCACCACACTGGAAAGACCTGGCAAGACGAGCGGATTCAAAGGTTTATATGTCTTATGAATGGGCCTGGAACTGGTGGAAACGATTTGGAAGAAATAAAAAGCGCTCCTTATATCTGGTTACCATTTGGGATGGCACTAAATTAGTCGCCCTTGCGCCCTTTTATAAAGGTTATTCAAAATTAGGACCGCTTGTTATGGAAAGGCGTATGCAAATAATAGGCAGTGGCGGCAGTCCCAATGAACAAATTGGCTATACGGATGATTATGGAATCAGTGACTTTCTCGATATTCTGGTTGATCAGGAATACCACGAAGAGGTGGCTGATTTACTGCCCGATATTTTAACGGCCGAATATCTTAATGTTGATGTTCTTACTTTTCACCAGGCTGATGATGAAAGTTTTGTGATGAAGCATCTCTATCCCAAGTTTCGTCAACTGGAGATTGACATGAGGGTAGAAAAAACCGATACGTGTCCCTATATCGATTTAAGGGGTTACGATTCTATGAAAAGCTACATCAAGGACCAGAAATCGAACGCAAGACGCCGCATCAGGCAAACGCTTCGCGCTACTGGTCCGAATGATGAGTATGAGATTAAAGGAGCAGATACCTGGGCGGAGGTTGAAAAAGCTACTGATAAGTTAATAGAGCTTCATCAAAACCGGTGGAATGAAATCGGTTTTCCCGGAGTGTTTTATGATGAGCGTTTCATCCAGTTTTTCAAAGACATCATCAAAGATGCTTTCGAGAACGATAAACTCTGGTTTAAGCAGGCGATAGATGAACGCGGTGTTTGTGCTTCACGAATGATTCTTTTCTACAACGGCCGGTATTATGACTATATCAGCGGATTTGATGATAACCGGCCGTCTTCAAAGTATCGTCCTGGCATTGGGTTACTCGTTAGTTTGGTTCAGGAGGCCATCGAAAATGGTGTTGAAAAAATAGAGCTGCTGAGGGGAGAAGAAACCTACAAATACGATTTCACCTCTAACAATTTCAACAATTGGAAATTAACTATGCCGCTGAGGGAGCCAAACGGAAAAACCTTACTGAGCGTGAACAGATCTGCTGCATTTTTATACAAGCACATCAACCGGGAGACAGAGTTATTAAAAGTACAGCAATCGCAGGTAGGCTTAGTCCGGATGCTGCCTGAATACCTAAAGTTTCGATGGAAGAGTGTAAAGATGAAGTTTGATTTATAGAACACAGATTTCGATTAGAACGCAGATTAAGCGGATCAAACTGATTAGAGTGAACTCTAATTTGAAGTTTTCAATAGCTTAATGTGAGTTCGATATAAGGTTATTTTTTGTCTTTGCTAGAATCCCGAAGGGATTGAACATGAATAACCCCCGAATGTGCCAAAGGCATAATTCGGGATTAAAAGATAACATAACAGGCAACCCCGAATGGGGTTGAACCCCAGGTGTGTGTTCCTTATTTAATTCAACCTGCCAGCGGATTGTTATGGTATATTTTAATCACCGGGTTTCATCCGGTGCTATTCATATTAAAGCCCATTTGGGCTTGTTTTGTACAAAATAAACAGCCAAGTCATATCTCCTTATCTCGAACTCAGGTTAGCTTAATGAAAAAACCTATCAGCGGAGCACTCGTCCCCCTTCAAAGGGGGCACGGGGGATGACCCACTCTCAAACAAAACCCATGAACTGAATTATTGCAAATAATTCAGCAAAAAGTCCCCCTTAGCGAAGGGGGATTAGGGGGATTGAAAAGCATAGAATTTCTTTCGTCATGCACTTTATTCTATTGGCAATAGGTAGGACAACTTACCGGCACCCGGTAAAGTGGGAAAGTCTGATCAATGGGGATGAAGAGAGTAAAGCAGAAAAGCGAATTATCACAGATATAAGAATCTGTGTCAAATCTGCTAAATCCGCTTCATCCGCGTTCCATACTACTTCGTGGCATTCACCTTTTCAACGATAGGCTGTTGGTTTAGCTGCTCTTTTATACTTTGAGCAATGACAGAATAACCATAAGGGGTGGGATGATCATCATAATTAGCCGGATAGATTTTGGCTTTGCCAATTTGTTCTCTTAAGGCAGGAACAGGGCTGAGATAAGAGATTTGGTGAGCATCAAAAAACGCTTTGCTTATTTCAAGCAGCTCTCTCTCATTGGACAGTAAATTCTGGACGGCCACATAATTGTTAACTTCAGTTGCGAAGGTTAAATATTCCGCAAAAACAAGCGCTTTTGAGGGAAGGAATACTACGTTAAATTTGATGCCATTCTGTTCACAAATTTTGTTCATTTTGTTTAACAAGTGTAAACTAATGCGCATACCCTCGCGAATTCGAATGTTATCCATATCCATTTTAATACCGCGGTGAACGGGGCGGAAGCCTTCGTTGATATTTTTTTCGGGAAGAATAAGACGGGTAAACTCTTCACTTTGAGAGGCTTTAAAAATACGTTCAACTTTTCTCTTTAAATATCCCAGTACCGGGCCGTGGACAGTTAACCGGTATAAAATACTGTTGTGTGAAAGGTAGGCGCGAAGATGTCCTAAAAACTGCTCATCCGGCTGAACGGGATCGGCTTGGATATAAGAGTCAATTATATTTTCGCCGGAACGGTCAATATTATTAACCAGCGTACTATCTCTCAAATGATGCCAGTATTCTCTGTAATAAGCCATCTGGTAGGCTCCCATCAGATCATTTCCTAAATAAAAACCTACAATCACTCTTTCGGGATCTAGTTTCAGCGCTTTTGTCTTCAGCAGATAATAATATTGAACCGGGTTGTAGCTGCCCAGGCTTAAATTATAAACCTTCTGATCGGTAATTTGGCCAAGTACTTTAGGCCAGCTGCCTTCAGTCGTAGCATTATTGCCAAAGGTTTGCGAGTCGCCAATAGTTACGACATCGGCTGTATCGGGCACATAATAATTTCTGAAGCCCCACTTATCGTATCCCTCAACCTCTGATGATATCTTATGATCAAGAATGGGATCGTCAACAAGCTGCACCGTTAGATAATCGGCGGGATTCAGAAACAGGCGGCACATCCATTCACCCAAAACAAAAGCCAGCAGTAAGGAAATTGAAAGAACAAGAGTGTTAATAGTTAATTTTTTCATTTTGCTACAATATTTGTTGCTTGCATTTTATTAAATACGCTTTTGGCTATTAAGTAATAGCCCTTATCGTTGGGGTGATGGTTATAAGTAGGCGGATAAAGCTTTTTAGTATCGATTTTGCGCTGCATGAGGGGCAGGGCATCAACAAAATCGATGTTGTGTTTCATAAAATATTTGATGCTTATTTCACGAATAATGCGCTCATTATTAAGCAAGTTATTGATGGCTTTGCTGTGGCGTAACTGGCGGTTATTGTATAAATAATGGCAAAAAACCATCTCTTTAGTAGGAATGAAAAGTACCGTAAATTCAATGCCTTCCTGCTTGCTTCGCTCACTCATTTTTTTGAAAAGCTGTAGTGTTAAGCGCAGTCCTTCCTGAACTTTTTTGTTGCTGATTTCTGTCGCAACAGCAGTAGGAACGGGACGAAAAACTTCACTTATATTTTTTCCCGGCAGTACCAAGCTGGTATACATCTTGCTTTCTGAATGGTCTTCAGGTGCAAAATCGAGTCCTGAAGTTGCAGGATTATGAAATGCTAACCGGTATAAAATACTGTTTCCGGTCATCCAGTCGTGAAATTTGTTAAGCAAAGCACCGGCAGGCGTTTTAAAAACATTTGCTGTTAAATAGGTAAGCGTGTCACTCTTTGCATCCGCCAGCCAGGATGAAAATTCGGTATTCCTTAATTTTTCCCACGCCTGATGATTGTAAACCCTATCGAAAGTATCGAGGGGATCGTTACCGACGTAATAACCAACAATTATCTGATCGGGATTAAGTTCAAGAGCTTTGGTTTTGAAAAGGTGAAAATATTGAGCCGGCCCGTAACCGCTTAAAGAAAGATTATAGACCGATTTGTTACTCATATTCTGAAGCTGGGCGGGCCAGCTGCTTCCTATAGACGCGTTGATTCCAAATGTTTGGGAATCACCGATAGCAACGATATCGGCAGAATCGGGCACAAAACCATTGTCCACAGGATTCAAAATTATTCGAGACATGGTTTCCCCCAAAAACAAAGCTAATAAAATTGAAACAGCCAATAAGCTCCCGTTGATGAATTTTGATTTCATAATGATCTATTAAAGGTTAGAGCCCTTGAAAAATCTTATTGTGTTCATGCTGTCCGAAAGCTTTAGGATCAGCATCTTCTCCCTTTTTTATAAAGCTATTGTACATATTGCAGATCCTGATCCTCCAATTGACAAATCAGGATGACAAAGTTTTTCGCAGGCTTTTAGTTAATCAAGTTGAAATTCTTGTGTCCAGTCTATTTCCTCTTGCAGCTTTTTTTGCTCTCTTTTATCAAACAGGTAATTACCCATCACCAGGTAATCCATTTCGGTGCGCATAAAACATTGAAAGGCTTCGTCCGGAGTGCAGACAATCGGTTCACCCCGTACGTTAAAACTGGTATTTACCACCATTCCGCAACCTGTTTCTTTTTTAAATTCATTGATAAGGGACCAATATCTGGCATTCGATTCCTTATTCACGCTTTGCACCCGTGCCGAATAATCGATGTGGGTGATGGCAGGGATATCAGACCGCTGGTGATACAGCTTGTCCAGCAAATCCATTTTGTCGTAGCCTTCGGGCAGGGGACAACGATGGCGTTCGGCTACCGGTGTAACTAAAAGCATGTAGGGTGAAGGCCGGTCGATGTCAAAATATTCCGTTATGTCTTCTTCGAGTACGGAAGGGGCAAACGGACGGAAACTTTCACGATATTTAATCTTAACATTCATTTTTTTCTGCATTTCGGGGTTACGTGCATCGCCCAAAATGCTACGATTTCCTAATGCCCGGGGACCGTATTCCATTCGTCCCTGAAACCAACCGACTACATTGCCATCTGCCAACAATTTTGCCGTTTCGGAGGCCAAATCATTAAAATTTTTGTGATAATTAAAAGGCGCTTCGTATTTACGCGCTACTTTTTTAATGGATGAACCGTTGAAGCGGGGGCCCAGATAAGCACTTTTCATCTTATCAGGCTTGCCGTTCAATCTCCGGTCTTTTTTCATCCAGATATGCCAGGCAGAATAAGCCGCTCCAAGAGCTCCGCCGGCATCACCCGCAGCAGGTTGAATCCAGATATCTTCGAAAAGCCCTTCTTTTAAAAGCTTTCCGTTGGCCACACAATTTAAGGCCACTCCTCCGGCCAATACCAGGTAGGGGCTGCGGGTTAACTTTTTGGCTGTGCGGGCCAGTTTTAGCACGATCTCTTCTGTCACTTGTTGAATAGCCAGGGCCATGTTCATGTATTCCTGGGAGAGTTGACTCTCTTTTTGTCGAGGTGGGATACCGAATAGCTTTTCCCATTTTTTGTCATCAGCCATCCGTAATCCGGTAGTAAATTTGAAATAATCCATATTGAAAAGCAGAGAGCCATCATCCCGGATATCCACTAACTCATCAATAATTTTTTGCCTGAACTCTTTGGTTTGGGCAGCATGAGGATTTCCATATGGAGCTAATCCCATCAGCTTGTATTCACCGCTATTGACTCTAAAACCGGTGTAGTAGGTAAAAGCCGAGTATAAAAGTCCCACAGAGTGAGGAAAATGTAGCTCTTTGAGTACTTTTATATCATTCCCCTTTCCATAGCCGATCATCGACGTGGCCCATTCGCCTACCCCATCGATAGTGAGAATGGCGGCCTCCTGATAAGGAGACGGGTAAAAAGCGCTGGCAGCATGAGAAAGGTGATGCTCGGGAAACAACAGCGGTACGTCGCCGTCGCCCAATTTAGAAAGTTCGTCTTTGAGCATTTTTTTCATGAACAGCTTTTCCTTAATCCAAACCGGAATGGCGGACAAAAAGCTTTTGAGCCCTGAAGGAGCGAAGGCGTGGTAGGTTTCCAGCAGACGTTCGAACTTCAGGAATGGCTTGTCGTAAAAAGCAACGGCCGTCAGATCTTTGTAGTCAATACCCGCTTCTTCCAGCACGTATTTTGCCGCATTTTGTGGAAAAGACGAATCATGCTTTTTACGGGTGAAGCGTTCTTCGTGGGCCGCCGCGATTAGCTGTCCGTCAATTAAAATGGCAGCGGCACTGTCGTGATAGTAAGCAGAAATACCGAGTATGGTATCAGGCATAGTACTTTTTAATGGTTAAATTCTAAAATACTGAGTAAATAAAGGGCGCTATCGCTGTTCCACTGGATAGAACGATGAGCACGCCAAAAAGCAGCAGCGTCAGGATAAGAGGGAGGAGCCAGAATTTTTTTCTTACTCTCAAAAATGACCATAAGTCGGTTAGAAAGTTCATAGTGCTTGATGAATAATTTTAAAATGGATTTTCTAAATCTTGAGCGGTATAGGTGTGATTACGAATTGAAAAAACACTGTCGCTCGTTTCGTTAAATTTCTTTAGTTGCATAGCATCTTTTCCAATCAGCCTTCGGAATAAACCAATAGGTATAACCAGCACCGCAAAAACAACAGACAGAATAATGGCCGACATTACGGTGCCAAGCAGAGCCGATAAGCCAAGCCAAAAAACGGCTATGGGATAAAATATTTTCGGATATACCATATTTATAAGCAAAACCGGTATAGCCAGCTTGTAGAAAAGCATCTGGCCGGTAAAAAAGCCAACCAACAGCAAAATTAGCACCATAGCCATACCGGTGTCGGTATTTTGTTTTGCCGAAATATCAGTTGAAAAAAAGCCAAAGTAGGTTGATTTACCCTTCTCCATATCTATAAAGTTTTAAGAAGTTGTCTCTCGTTTTGTTTCAGGTGCAATTAGTATGCCAACTGAATTCTTTTACTGTCATTCACCTTTAAACAGCAGAAAAGAAGGAGAGCAGAAAACTATCTGCGGTTGATGTAACTTTTTTTCACAAAAGGAGCCGGCTTTGTGCAAAAAGTTCAACAGTGAGGGTGTACTCCTTTCAGCAATGTACCTATCGTTGCTATTGTTACAGTCGAATTTTATTCTCTTAGAAATGTTATGTCTTAAGCTCATCCCTGTATGACTCTCATGGAAACATAAGAATGCTCTTCCCAAGCAGGTGCTTGGGGTTACTTTCGATGAAGGAGAGATGGTTTCTTATTAATATTAATGATCATTCGGTTGAAGGACTGCGTTTTAAAAATTATTCCGGATTCAGCTTTCAGTATCATCCCGATTCATTAGATAGTAACTTTCCTTTTCTCTTCACTCATTTTATAAACCTGCTTAAAATTGAGGCAAAGAGAAAAGGAAAAGTTGCCATTTATCAGTAATGCTTACATCTAAATAGTTGTTTATCAAGTAGATATATTACACATGAATTATTTTGTCGAGAATAAATTTTACATTCATCTTCATCCTAAGTTTAAGATTTCCCGTCCTGTTTAATCTATTGCCTGCCTTTGTCTCATCCTAACTTTTCACTAACCGTTGGCACGTTTGTTGCGACATTAGGAATAGACAATTTTTAATACAAACGCATTGAGTGGTTAAAATTAAAAAATTGACCTGACAGCGTTTCAGCGTTTTTCTGGTTCCTGTCAGCGTCTCTTTATCAACAACGCTGTAAGGTCCTGTGGACGCTTACAGGTTGTTTATAACTCAACTCTCAATGCGTTGAATACAAATCATTCATCAAGCTTTAAATTATTTCAAGAAACTATTCATGAATCGCTCGCGGAAAACCCCCAATATAAAAGTGCTGATGTATCACCGGTTAAGCAAAGAAAAACCGGAGAAGCTGGGTGATTTGCATGTGGTTCATGTTGATGATTTTCGGCGCCAGTTAAGACTAATTGAAGCTCTTAATTTCATGCCCATAACTTTTGAAGATTATCTTCTTTACCGGGAAGGAAAGTTAACGCTTCCTAAGAAGCCTATCATTCTAACTTTTGATGACGGTCATTTAGATACTTTTGAACTGGCGCTGCCCATTCTTAAAGAATTTGATATGCGGGCGGTGATTTTTGTACTTGGAAACAGAAAACAACGCTACGCTCACTGGGAGAACAAGCACGATGAAACAAACTATCCGCTGATGGAGGATCAGCATATTATAGAAGCCAGAGAAGACGGTTTTGAAATCGGAGCACACTCCATGACACATGCCGATTTATCAAAGCTGGGACAAAAAGCCATGCAGCGAGAAATAAAAGGTTCTAAAGAATCTATTGAATCGCTATTGGGAGAATCTATTGTGAGTTTTGCTTATCCCTTTGGCGGTGTGGCAAGAAATGTAATATCCATTACCCAGCAGGCCGGTTTTAAGTATGGCTGTGGCGTTTATACCGGTCCTCCGAATTTCGGTGATGATAACTTTGATATCCGTAGATTAGCGATTACATCAAAAACCAACACAGCGGCTTTTTTAATGCGTTTGTTAACTCCTTATGAATATGTAGAGTGGTTTTACGGCAAAATGAAGCATAAGTATGTTTCCATTGATAATGAACCGGAGTTAAACACACCGGCAGTTAATTATGAACGGACGTTACGGCGATAGATTTAGAAATGGCTAAAACATCAGGAGTGAAAACACTCTACATTATATCGAAAGGGATTGACAAATTATCGGACGAGGAAATAAAGCGCCGGGAGGAGAAAAATATGCATCCCAGGTCTTCGAAACTGGAAGAAGCGCTTTCTGCTGAGGTGCTGGATGAACGCTACCTCTCTCAAAAAGTGCCTGCTATCAGGCGTCGGATATATAAATTTTTTCCTGTTGAACTGGCTCAAGTAATTGAAACATTAATCATTCATAAAAAATACGATGCAATTTATTCCGAATCAGAGAGGGTAGGGTTTCCCCTTGCTCTGGTGATGAAATTTTTAAGAATAAAAACGCCGCATACTATGGTCATTGCCCGAATTACTTCAATGAATGAGAAGAGAGAGAAACAAAAAAAATGGTTCCTGGAGCAGACAAAAGAAACGGTTGATCTGTTCATTTTTTGGTCTTCGGTGCAGCGAAATATTGCGGTGAACGAGTTGGGTGTTTCACCCGAAAAAGCAAAATGGATAAGAAGGGGAATCGACCAGCGGTTTTGGCATCCGGTAAATACAGAAACAGATATGATTTGTTCGGCGGGTATGGAAATGCGCGATTATCCAACACTGGTTGAAGCTTTAAGGTCTTTAGATATTCCTTGTCATTTTGCGGTGGGCACTGCGAGGGGACAAATATTCGAAACGGTTCAAAGGTTATATAATGTGGATAGAATGCCGGAAAATATTACCGTAGGAAAAAAGTCTTACCGGGAACTTCGAAAATTATACGCGCGTAGTCGTTTCGTGGTGGTAGCCCTGTTACCGACGGATTCAGATAATGGGCTGACAACCATTTTAGAAGCTATGGCTATGGGAAAAGCAGTAATTTGCAGCCGGACAGAAGGCCAAATCGATGTAATTAAAGAGGGAGAGACCGGAATATATGTACCGGCCGGAGATCCTGCTGCTTTGCGAAATGCTATTATTGAGTTATGGAATGATCCCGCTTTGGCTGAGAGAATGGGCAAAAAAGGCCGGGAACGAATAGAAAAATATTTTAGAGTAGAAGAATTTGCCGCAGATATTAGAGATGAAGTTTCAAGAGTGGTGAATGAGTCAAGAGTATTGAAGACTGCCCGGGCTTAATGGTCAATTATATCAGAAAGTGCGTTTCTGAAGCGGCAAAAATCAACGTAAACAGTAAAAGATAAAACCAATGCAGGTGCTATTTTGAGGACACTATTTTTAATTTCGAAGGGTATGAACAAACTATCAGATGAAGAGATCAGATTTTTGGAGGAAAGGGATTTATGTCCGCGAGTTTCATTATTAGAGGAGGAATTGAATACGCAACTGTTAGATGAACGATATTTACAAACTATTCCACTTATCAGGAAAATGATTTATAAGCTATTGCCTGTCAACTTTGCCCTGATCATGGAGGCCTGGATTATTCACCGGCAGTATGATGCCGTTCTTTCGTATTACGAACGCGTAGGTTTGCCTTTCGCCTACTTACAAAAAATATTCGGCTCCGATACTCCTCACATTTTGCTCACTACCTGGCTTAGCTCAGATGCAAAAGTGTGGTTTCTAAAGCGGGTTCATGAAAAGCTATCAAAAATTGTGACCTGGTCATCTGTGCAGCGTGATTATGCCATTAACGAGATAGGCGTTTCACCCGAAAAAATTAAACTGCTAAAGCGCGGAACAGATCAAAAATTCTGGCGCCCGATGAAAGCAGAGACAGATATGATTTGCTCCGCTGGCATGGAGATGAGGGATTACCCCACAATGATAGAAGCACTAAAATCATTAGATATTCCTTGCCACATCGCCACCGGAAAAGCCCGGGGACAATTATTCGATACGGTTAAAAGGCTATACGAAATGGACGATATCCCAAGGCACATTACCGTGGGCAGCAAATCGTATTTGCAAATGAGAGAGATGTATGCACGCAGCCGTTTTGTGGTGGTGCCGTTGCTTGAAACCGACACCGATAACGGTTTAACAGTCATTCTGGAAGCTATGGCCATGGGCAAAGCGGTAATTTGTTCAGAAGTAGAGGGGCAAGTTGATGTGATTGAAGACGGCGTAACCGGTGTTTATGTGCCACAGGGTGATGCAAAAGCACTTAGAAAGGCGATTCTTGATCTTTGGAATAATCCCGAAAAGGCTGAAAAAATGGGAAAAGCTGCTCGCGAACACATAGAAAAGGTTCATAATCTCGAGCAGTTTGTTGATGGAATTAAAGCAGAAATAACGAAAAAGACCAATGGCGTGCGCGAAACAGTCGGCAGCCTTGGTATAGAAAAAGCCAGTGTTGAAGTATGAAGAATATTATTATCGTATTGCTGCTTTGTTCTGTTTTAACGAGCTGTGGAGAGGACTCTTTTGAACCGTTCGTTGCCATAAATTTAGTGGGTTATAACTTGGACGATCCCAAAACAGCTTTTCTGGTTAATGCCCGTTCAGATTCTTTTGAAATTGTTAATGCAAGCAGTGAGGAAGTTTATTCAGGAAAAATTGCAGATCCGCTGCCGGTCGATTCTCTTTCAGGTGATCAGGTTTCGATCATTAATTTTTCGGATTTTCGCCAAAAGGGTGAATTTGTTATCCAAACCATGGGACCGGAAAAAATAAAATCACAGCCGTTTAGTATCGGGCAAAATTTATATAAAGATGTAGCTCTCACAACTATCCAAAGTTATTATTATGCGCGCTGCGGTACTGCTATCGACAATGGAAATCCCTGGAAGCATCCTGTTTGTCACCTTGATGACGCCGTTTTTTGGGGCAATCCTGACCGGTATAAAAAAGTAACCGGCGGCTGGCATGATGCGGGGGACTATAACAAATTTTCAATCAACACTGCGCTTAGTGCCGGATTACTGCTGTACATTTACGAGATCAATTCGCAAGTATTCATTGATAATCAGTTTAACATACCCGAAGCAGATAACGGAACGCCGGATTTGCTTGACGAAGTTCGATGGGCGCTGGAATGGCTGATGAAAATGCAGAATAATGAAGGCGGGGTTTTTCATAAGGTTTCACAAAAGCATTGGGTGGGTGAATTTTTGCCGCAAAACGATCCCGAGGTGCGGTATATTTTTAAGGTAACCACCAATTCTACGGCTGGTTTTACGGCTGTTGCGGCTCTCGGTGCTCAACTTTTTGCACCCTTTGATACTGTTTTTGCAGATCAGCTTGCAAAGGCTGCTTTCAGAGGATGGCAGTATCTTCAGGAACATCCTGATATTCAGCCTTCTGGAGGGTTTGAAAATCCCCCGGGTGTCGTGGGCGGGGAGTATGCTGATGATCATGACAAGGATGTACGGCTTTGGGCCGCAATTGAGCTTTATAAACTGACGCAGGACGAAAAGTACCTGCAATACTTCACCCGTACACTCGCTGATTACCAAATTGATAATTTGCCGCCTCTGAGCTGGAAAAATTTCGAAGTTCTCGCCTTAAGCGCCTTTTTAAATGCTGATCTGCCCCGGGAATACCAAGAACAACAACAGCAAATTTATGATCTGCTCAACGGGCAGGCCAAACGGTTGCTAAAGCTTCATCAAGCAAATAATTATCGTCACCTGCTGAAGGAAAATGAATTTTACTGGGGATCGAACAGCGTTAACCTGGCTTACGCTTTTGTTTTGATTCAGCTTTATGAGCAGAACGGAAATCAGGAATATTATAGGGTGGCCTTAGATCAGTTGCATTATACGCTGGGAAGGAATCCTATGGATATTTCTTATGTAACAGGTATCGGGAATTCTTCGGTTCAAAATCCCTACCACCAGTTTTCAGAAAAACTAGGCGTTGAAAAACCCGTTCCGGGAATGCTTGTCGGCGGTCCTAACAATCATCTTGATTTGAGGGGACATGATATTTCCGACTATCCCGCTAAAAGTTATGAAGACCGTTTTAAAAACTATCTGGTTAATGAACCGGCTATAAATTATACGGCAATATTTGCCTATGTAGCAGGCTATTTTGCATCACCTCAAAAAGAATTTTTTACTAAACAATGATTATTTTCGAAATTGCACAATATTGTTTTGCAGTTGTAACAGGAGTATTGCTGGGCTACCAGATGATGCTCAGCTTTTCGGCTCTTAAAGGGCGGAAAATAGAAGATTTTAAAACCGACCGTCAGCGGAAATTTGCTATCGTTATACCGGCACATAACGAAGAAAAAGTAATAGCAAAAACGCTGTATAGTCTTGGTGCTCTTGTCTATCCCAAAAATTTATATGATTTGATTGTGGTGGCGGACAATTGTACCGATAACACTGCCAAAATCGCCGGTAATCTGGGAGCTACCGTTCTTGAAAGAACCAACAAAGAAAAGCGCGGTAAAGGTTATGCCTTGCGCTGGGGATTTGACCGCATTTTGCAGGGGGATAAAAAGTATGATGCCGTAATTGTTTTTGATTCCGACAGCCTTGTCTCCGGTAATTACCTGGAAGTGATGAACTATTATATCAGTCAGGGAAGCAGGGTGATCCAGAGCAGTGACTTGGTTTTGCCGCAGTCGGGAGCCTGGAGTAGCGAAGCAACACGTATAGGTTTTCTGCTCTATAATTATGTAAAACCAATTGGACGAAAAGTTTTGGGTTATGATATGGGTCTTCGCGGAAATGGTATGTGCTTTACTACTGATATACTGAAAGAGGTGCCGTGGCAGGCTTGGTCGCTAACGGAGGATGTTGAATATGGGCTAATTCTGATGCTTGAAAATATCCGCATTGATTTTGCTCCCGAGGCTGATGTTTGGGCAGAAATGCCGGCGAAGCCTAAAAATGCCGAGTCACAGCGAAAGCGATGGGAGATGGGCCGGTATCCTATTGTTCAAAAATATGCACCCAAATTGTTAATAGCTGCCATTCGCCAAAAATCATCCCGCTATATCGATACCCTAATCGATCTGGTAACACCACCTTTGGTAAACTTACTGCTATTTGTGTTAGTGATGGGCTTTTTAAACATCATTTTATGGCTGTTCGGATGGAGTACTATTAATTTTCTGTTAATTTGGATTGGCGTGGCTTTGCTGGGCGTGCTTCATCTTTTTGTGGGATTATATGCTGCAGGAGCAGATAAAAATATCTATAAATCAATCTTATATATTCCAATGTATGCTTTTTGGAAGCTAAAATTATATGTAAAAGCTTTTACCGGAGGCACTGAACGCCATTGGGTGAAAACAAAGCGGGAGCACTGATTAGATAAACAAGTCATTTTAAGCCATTAAAATGGTTTCCTTTGGTTGGAATACTGTTAACCCCGGATTAATCCGGGGGTTAATGAAAAACATCAAGGAGTGAACCGTTTCAACGGTTTATCAAGAATGATTTTTTTAACTTATAAATTCTAAAAAACTATGATCACAAAAGAGATTAAGAATGTTAATGGGCATTCTAAAAAGATGGGGAACAAGGATTATGCTTATCAGATTATTTCGACTGAAGAGGAGTTTGAGGCGACAGAAGAAGAATGGACAGAATTAACTAATCATTCAGGATCAAAAATATTTCAAACATTCGACTGGCAGCGCATCTGGTGGAACTATTACGGGAAGGGGCTGGAACTAAATATAGTTCTGATACGAAAATATGAAAAGCTTATTGGCATTTTGCCAACTTTCATAGACTCTTATCAATCTTTTGGAAAGCCGGTTTATCGTTGCCTTCGTTTTATAGGATCGACTATAATGCAACCCAATGATACCAAAGTAGCCGGTTTTGTGGCCCAGGCCGGCTACTTAGATGTTATTGCCCGGTCCGGTTATGAAGATACTGTTATTAAATCGGTACAAGAATATTTGAATAATTATTGCAGTGAAATTCACCGAATTGCTTTTGATGAAGTTCCCGAGGACAGCCTGTTACACAGTGTGGTTGATAATTTAAAACAGAATCAGGCAAAATATTGGAATATATCGTTAAACAAGGCATCAGCTTGCCCTGCCATTCAGTTCCCCGAATCATGGGATCAGTTTTTGAGCAACCTGAGCAGCAATGCAAGATATCAGATCAGGCGGGATGTAAAAAAAGTATATAACAGCAAAAAGAAGCTGTATGATTTAAAAATGATAGAGTCAGCTGAAGAAGTGATAACTGCTTATCAAACAATGGTTGATTATCATCAAAAGAGATGGAATAAAAGGGGGCTGCCGGGCAATTATGCAAACAAGAGCAGATATGATTTTAGAAAAGAGGTTTTAAAGCGGTTTTATGAGCTGGGATATTTACAGTTTCAGGTACTGACACCGAAAGATAAGCCTGATGAATACCTGGCGCTGGACTTGCTTTTTAACTATAAGAATAAGATTTACTTAATTGAACGTGCTTTTAATGGGAGTGCCGACAAGAGTCATATGGGTTTTGGCAACATTCTTTTATACTCAGTGCTTAAGGAAGGAATGGATAACGGAGCAAAAGAATATGACTTTCTGCGTGGTACCGAAAGTTATAAGCTTCGCACAGCCAATCATATCGGCCAAAATTTACAGATCACTTTTGACCGGGCAAATAACTTTAAGTTCGGCAAAAAGTATTTGTTCGAATTAATACAGTTACGGATCGAGATAAAGCGGCGTTTTAACTGGGAAGTAGCAGCATTGCAGGCCCTGGCCCTGGAAAAAAATTATTTTAGGGCAGGAATTCAAATCGCTGTGACGCGATTTCTCCAAAAGTGGAAAAAAATTAATTCGTGAAGAAGAAATTACGCATATATGAATAATGTAGAGTTACACGTCTGAGCCATCCCCCTGCGCCCCCTTCTAAGGGGGATGAATGCTCCGCTGATAGCATCAGCGGATTTCCTGTCCATAACGCCATTCAATTATAAAATTAGAATTAAATGGCTGAATTATTGAAAACAATTCAGCTTAATTCCCCTTTGAAGGGGGCGCAGGGGCTTTGGTATTCGTTTTACATCAGGGTTCGCTTCCTGTAAAAATATTGCACATAGCTGTTTATTTCTTCATATAAGATTTACCCATTATTCAAAATTTATTCAATCATCACCCTTGTCTTAACCTGAACTAGTCTTGGCATAGTTGTTGTGTTCATTATAATAAAGAAGCCTTTAAAGAGAGACATCAAACATACACATGAAAATACTTCATCTCTTTCCATACCTCCCGTCGCCACCAACCTTTGGGGGAGCTTTACGGGTGTATCATATTTTAAAGCACCTCAGTCAAAATCATGAAGTGACAGTGGGAGGATTCTGTGATTTTGGAGATATGGAATTATTCAAAGAAGATTTCCCGGGCGTGGATGGTCACCTGTTTGTGCAACGGAGACGGGTAAATTACCGCCGGTTAATGCAGTTTTGTTCCCTTTTTACCCCTCACAGTTATTGGTATAACTGGGGGCAATCACCAAAGCTGGAATCAAAGGTAAGAGCTCGTATCGCCGAAGAAGATTTCGATATCATTTTGGGTGAATTTGCATCTATGGGACATTTTGACCTTGAAACGGATGCCATTCGAATTATGGATGCTCACAATATTGAATACGATAACTTTCGGAGAATGAGCACTCTCGAATGGTCCGGAATCAGAAAATGGTTTTACGAGCGGGAATCTGAGAAATGTTATTCCGAAGAGGTAAAGGCTTTTAAACGACATGATGCCATTTTTGCTACTTCAGAACGGGATAAAGCCATTATAGAAAAAAATGCCCCTGGTATTCCCAAATTTGTGATTCCTAACGGGGTTGACACAAACTTTTTTTCAGCCAGTGAAACAGAGATTGAGCCGTTCTCGATGGTATTTACCGGCGCCTTAAGTTATGTGCCGAACTATGACGGTATGATTTATTTTTTAGATGAAATTTTTCCCATCATTCAAAAAGTAGTTCCACAAGCAAAAGTTTATATCGTAGGCAGCAAGCCACCGGCCACATTGAAAAAATATGAGTCAAATTCGGTAACCGTTACCGGTTTTGTGGATGATGTTCGTCCCTATGTAGATCAGTCAAGCGTTTTTGTAGTTCCGCTAAGAATGGGCAGCGGCACACGCCTTAAAGTAGTTGAAGCGCTGTCGATGAAGAAACCGGTCGTTTCAACAAGTATAGGCTGCGAAGGCATAGATGTAAACGACAACGAGCATTTAATGGTGCGCGATGAACCCGCCGCTTTTGCTGAAGCGGTAATAAACCTTTTTAAAGATTCAAAAACACGAAATAAACTGGTTGAAAATGGTTATCAACTGGTTAAACAAAAGTACGATTGGCAAGTAATAGGGCGATCGATAGACAACGCCTTTCAAGAGTTAACATCAAACAAAAATATAATGGTATAAAATTATGGCTATTTATTCGGGGGAATTTATAGATTTAGAGAATCCGGTTCTCGTAATCGGAGAAATGGGATTAGTGAGGAGCTTGGGAGAGATGGACCTGCCGCTTTTTTTGGGCACTGAAATCGAAAAAAATATTGCGGCGCATTCACGCTATGTAAAACAGCGCTTTTTCTTCTCGCCCTACGACAGTGAAGAATTTATTGATGAGCTGTGTGAACTGGGATATTATTTTAAGAAAAAACCGGTGATTTTGAGTGATGATGACCGGGCTATTTTAAATATTTCTGAAAACCGTAATAAATTGAAAGCTTATTATCTTTTCTTATATCCTGAGAGAAAAACGGTTAATAAGATACTGAATAAGCAGTACTTCAGTGAATTAGCCGAAAGGCACGAGCTTCCGGTTCCCGTATCTTATCAAACCACTTCTTCGCGCGATTTTAGGGAGGTGGCGTCTAAAATTAACTATCCATGTATTATCAAACCCACCCAGCGCCATTTTTGGTGGGGTGATGATTTTATTGAACAAATGGGACATTATCAAAAAGCCGTTAAATGTTCGGATCTTTATCAATTTAAAGATACTTGTCAAAAAATATCGGAGGTTAATCCAAGTGTAGTAATTCAGGAATATGTTGAAGGAGATGACAAACAGCACTATAGCGCCAACTTATTTGTGGATGAAAGAGGGAAGCTGCAAGGGTACTATATCGCCCGCAAAAAGCGGATTTATCCCATAAAAGCAGGTACCGGAAGCTATGTGGAAACGGTGGTTAATCCTGCAGTGCTTGAAATTTCAATGAAGATAGTAGAAAAGCTGGGGCTCAGGGGGCTTGTAAACATACAGTTTAAACAAGACAGTCGAACGGCAGAATATAAGCTGTTAGAAATTCACGCCCGTAATAGCCTCTGGAGCCTTCTTGGAGCCAAGGCAGGAGCTAACTTGGCCTATCTTTATTATAACTATTTGGTATATGGGCTGCATCACGATAACGTCATTAAGGCCAGGCCAAACATTAAATATTTTAATCTGTCAAAAGATGTTCGGGCCTTACTGGCCTACCGGAATGAAGGGAAACTGACGGTGGCAGAATGGTGGCAGTCGCTACGGGGGGAGCGGATATTCGCAGCTTTTTCATGGAAAGATCCGCTGCCGGCACTGTTCAAAATTTGGGACATCGTTTTGAATAGTCTAAAACGAGCTGTTAAGAAAAAGCTGCCGCAACCCAAAAGGCTAAAGCATGAAAGCTTTTTAACACGGAACGCTAGTTTTTTAACCAGAATATTTTAGTGTTATGGAACAAAATCATCATCCCGCATTAATATTGGGTGAAATCGGGTTAGTGCAAAGCTTGGGTGAGGCCGGCGTTCCTGTCTATATCGGAACCGAAATCAGGGATAACCCCTCACTTTTTTCCCGTTACAATCAAAAAACCGTTTGTTTTTCTGATTATACCTCTCCCGAATTTATTGATGAGCTTTGCAAATTTGGTGAAACCTTAGAACAAAAAGCGGTTATTTTTAGTGATGATGATCATGCTATTTTAAACATCAGTCAGCATCAAGAGCGCATTAAAAACTATTTTTTATTCACTTTTCCACAAGCCGAAAAAGTTAAAAAATTGCTCGACAAGCAATTGTTTTGTGAAATTATCGAGCAATACAATTTACCGGCTCCAAAGTCTATAACACTTTCATCCGTTCAGGAAATGGCAGTAAAAGATGTTTCAGAGCTTAACTTCCCTTGCATCATCAAGCCTTCCTTCAAACAAGCCTGGTGGGGTACTGATTTTGATAAAAAAGTGGGTGATTATCAGAAAGCGATAAAGTGTGAGTCTTATGATGATGCGGTGCAAAAATATGAACAAATTGCAGAAGTGAATCCACACGTGGTTATTCAGGAATTTATTGAAGGCAAAGAAGATCAGCTTTACAGTGTAAACATGTATGTGGGTAATGAAGGAGATCTTAAAGGTTATTTCATCGCTCAAAAATTGCGCACCTATCCTGTTCAGGCCGGTGAAGGTTGTTATATCGTCACGGTCCGTGATGATGAAATGATAGCTATGGCCATGACTATCGCTGATAAAATTGGTTTAAAGGGGCTTTTAAACATCCAGTTTAAGCGGGACCGGCGCAGTGGAAAGCCGGTTTTATTAGAAATACATGCCCGAAACAGCGTTTGGAGCTATTTGGGTACAGAGGCAGGCGTTAATCTTGCTGCGCTTTATTATGAGGATTTAACGGGGGGGAAACGATTTAAAATTCCTGATTATAAAGCGGGAGTTACATTCATTTTTTTACAAAAAGACATCAAAGCATTCATCCAAAATTTTAGAATGAAGCAAATTTCAATCGGTAAGTGGATCGCCTCGTATTTCAGGAGATTTATAGTGGCGGGTTACCGGTGGAATGATCCATTGCCACTACTTATGACGTTGTATTTTTTCATCAGAAGGAGGCTATATGTACACAATGTAAAGCTCTTCCCTAAAAGCACAATGCCATAAGTCAACATTAAAGAGAAATTTAAAAGATAATCACAATTACAAATCAGCATATATAATGATTAATCAGAAGTCTCCTGTGTTAACCTTTAGCGCATTAGGTTTAATACATTGTCTGGGAACAGCAGGAATTCCTGTTTATACTGCATCAGAAGAAAAACCAAACGTAGCATCTTATTCAAGATACTCTAAAAAACACACTATTTTTTCACCATTCGCTTCAGAAGCATTCATAGATGAGTTATGTGATTTGGGAAATTCATTCGATGGAAAGATTGCTTTAATGTGGACTCATGATGGAGCCGGGCTCAACATTTCTAATAATAGAGAACGGCTTAAAGAAAATTTTCTGTTTCGTCTACCCCATCCTGAAATGGTAAAAAAAATATTAAACAAATTATTGTTTTGCCGACTTTGCGAAGAATATGATTTACCGGCACCTGAATCTGTTGAGGTATCTCAATTAGATGAACTAAAGAAAGCAAAAAAACGATTAAAGGCACCATTCATTATTAAACCGGCTCATACTTATTATTGGTATCATAAAGATTTTTCAAAGATCATAGGTAACTATCAAAAAGCATTTATTTTCCAAAATTTTGATGAAGTTGAAGCCTTTTATAAGAAAATATCAAAAATTAATCCCAATGTGGTTTTACAGGAATATGTAGTGGGTGATGATCATCAGTTGTTTGATGTTAATTTACACATCAATCAAAAAGGAGAAATAGATAGTTATGCAATAGCCCAAAAAATGCGCGTTTATCCCCCAAAAGCAGGGTGGGGCTGTTATGTAAAAACAATATTTGATGAGGAGTTACTTGAAATATGTAAAAGAATTATAGCAAAGCTGGAACTTAAAGGAATGATGAATATTCAGTTCAAGAGGGATGAGCGAACCAATCAGCCGAAGCTAATCGAAATGCACCCCAGAACCAGTATTTTCGATTTTCTTGGAACCGCGGCAGGTCAAAATATCCCTTTAAAGTATTACTCTAGTTTAACAGGCATACAAATTGGTGAATCGAAGCAGTATCAAACTGACATTAAATACATCAATATTGCCAGAGATTTGCGGCTGTTAATTCGGCATCGAAAAGATTATGGGCTTTCACTGATGGAGTGGATGAAAAGTTACAGCGGTGTTTCTGTTTACGACGGAATGATGTTAAAAGATCCGCGGGTGCTTTACCATGAGCTTCGATCTGCTTTTATAAATAGTTAACTTACTGTTAATACTTTAGTTATATTATTTTTTAAAGCGGGTATATACGTTCAAAAATACAACATCAAGATGAGTTTTAGTTCAGGAATTCAGAAAAATAGGAAAGTCTGACAATGAGTATTGAGGAACATCAAATAAAGAAAACAGAATTAATTGATTTAAAAGAGAATGGAGGGAGTGAAAATTCTTCAGATGGAACATTAAATGTTTTAGTGATTTCAGGCACTGAAATGTTTGACGGTATTTCAGAGGAATGGCGGAACGTAGCTGAAATTTCAAGTACTTACATTTTTCAAACTTATGAATGGAACCGGATCTGGTGGAAACATTTCGGGGACGGCCAGCAGTTGAATATTCTGCTTTTTTATCAGGATGATTTACTGCTTGGCATCGCGCCATTATTTCTTGACAAGGTTACCTTTATGGGACTCAAAATGTACTCTTGTCTTCGTTTTATTGGTTCTACCGTAAGTCAGCCTGAAGGAGAGGATTTAAAGGGACTTTTACCTTATTCCGATTATCTCGACCTGATCATTCGTCCCGGTTACGAGAGGCAAGTTAACCGGAAATTTATGGAATATCTGGCAAATAATGAGCTGGATTTTAATGAAGTAGTTTTAGATGAAATACCTGAAAACAGCTCATTGAGGAACTATTTAATGCCGGATTTAGAAGAGCAGGACAAGGATTACCTGGTGCAGCAAAGTTCCGCTTGTCCCGTCATAGAATTAGGTCGTTCCTGGGATGAGCACTTGGCTGACATGAGCAAAAGCTCGCGATATAAAACACGGCGTTTTATAAAACAGGCAGAAAAACCGGGTTATAAGATTTTTGAAATAAAAGAAGCCCCCGATAAAGCCGGAATAGAAAAAGCTTATGAAAAACTGGTGAAATTACATCAAAAACGATGGAAGGATTTGGGCTATCCCGGAATCTTCGATGAGAAGCGAATGTACAATTTTCTGAAAGAGATAACACTGGAGTTTTTTGATCACGGATGGGCACAATGTAAATTAGCTCATTCGATCGAAGAAAATGGCAAGTGCATAGCCGTTGATCTGCTCTTCAAATATAAACGGCGCGAGTACCTGGTGCAGCGCGCCTTAGATTCCGATTCACCATCTGCCGAACACGGCCCGGGGAATGTATTGCTTTATGTGATGTTAAGAGATGCGGCAGAAAAGGGTATTGAGGAGTTTGACCTTTTGAGGGGCACTGAATCTTATAAGTTTCGATCTGCTAATAGCTTATTAAAGAATGATACCGTCACCTTTAAAAACCCCGGCAAAAAGCTTGCTTTGAACTTTGGGTTCACCAAAAAATTTATCAAGTCCAGAAGAAGGTTCAGGATTGAACATGAACAGTTTAAAATTTTTCTAAACGGAGAGAAAAACCTGTTCAATAATATTCATGATTACGGTAATTTTTTATATAACCGTCTGTCACTGAAATTCAATTCGAAAGGATGAGGAGGGGCAGTGAACAGTGATCAGTTAACAGTAATCAGTGGACAGAATTTAGCTCTCCGAAGGAGAGCCTGCTAACTGCTAAGCTAAAGAAATATCTCGCGCTGGTGATTTATCACGGTCAATGTCTAATTCAACGGAAGCGAGAGGGAACGTTGGAAAAACTCAATCAAACTTATTTTTGGTGAGTCTTCAACAGAAAGAACAACCACACTGTCTTTACCATGCTTAGTAACCGTTTGCGGACCTTCTTCCGTTGCTTTTCGAACTACTTCGTTAAATTTATTTTTGGCCTTGAAGCTGTCATTTTGCAAGTTTCATAATCACCTGTTTTTTCTGTCCGGTCTATCTATAAATTACATACTGTTTAACAAGAGTTGGAAGATTGTAGCGAAGAATGGAAAGAAAATTTGCGAAAACTAACTGACAAGCTGACTTTTTCCAGCATCCAGCATCCAGCATCCAGCATCCAGCATCCAGCATCTAATACTTATTACTGACTTTAAGAATCAGCACATTTAAGGCAAAGAGCGGCAGTTTGAGCATCCGGCGCCAGCGCTGGGGTTGGTTACACAAGCGGTAAAACCATTCTAATCCACTTTTTTGCAGCCATTTTGGTGCCCTTTTAACATTACCTGCAATAAAATCAAAGGTGCCGCCAATACCGATAATCAACTTGCAGTTTGGCAGCTTTGGCAGGTTTTCATTAATCCATTTTTCCTGAGCCGGTGCTCCGAGGGCCACGAAAACGACAGAAGCATTTTGTAGTTGTTCCCGTTTGTCGTCAGGCAACTCCTCAAGCGGGATATCCGGTTTTTCAGGTGAATATGTGCCCGAAATGTTAAAGCTTTCAATTCTACTTTGGAGAATAGTGGCAGCTTTTTCTGCTACTGTTGGCATAGCACCATAAAGAAATGCTGATTCATGATGCTTGCCGCAAAGAGCACATATATTTTCTAAAGAATCTGATCCCGTTATTCGATCTACGTGTTTATTGTACAAAAATTCTATAGCCCAGCTAATGCCAACTCCGTCTGCGGTATTTATACTTGATGATGTAAGAATATGTTTGAATTCATTATCAATAATAGACTGAATGACAATTTCGGGATTTACGGTAATGACAAACACAGGGGGAGTGACGGGGTCATTATCCTTCAATCGGGATTCTATAAGTTCATAAAATTCATCTCTTGAATATGGAGAAATATCTACTCCAAGAACCGAATAAGGTTCTTTTTTGTCTAATACCAGCATGAATAGTGCTTAATTCGTTGTTTTTACTTTCCATTAAAAAAGCAATAAACATGCCATTCTTTAGAGTTCCAAAGAGTTTCAAATACCTGTTTATTAATGTTTTAATAAGGGTTTATGCGTGTAAAAACTATTCTTGCAAAGCGGGGGAGCGTGTAAAAGTTGGACGTGGAACTTCAGAGGCCGGAGAAGAGCTTTTGTTAACCTCAGTAATAAATTTAGCAGGAATTTTTCCATAAACGGTACCGGCGGAAACCGTAAACTTATTTGGAATACTCTAAAGGCAGAAAAATGGGCTTTAGCAGCTATGGAAAGTGAAAATGTTTTCTCAGGGGAAAGGAAAAGTTGTAACACCAGGACTTACATTGAAGAAATTATGTTCATACATTGAAATGGTAGAGTTTTAATCTTGAAAATATGTTAAATGGATTTAGCCACTTATCTTAATGCAGTTACCGGTTTCTTTGTAATCATTGATCCAATAGGAGCGGCTTTAGTTTTTCATTCGCTGGTACCCGGTGACGAAAAACAGCATCGAAAAGTTATGGCCTTCAAAGCTATTACCATTTCCGCTTTGCTTTTAATCATTTTTGGCAATTATGGCCAGCCTTTATTGAATCAGTTAGGCATTAATATTAACTCTCTGAGAATTGCAGGTGGGCTACTTCTTTTTTATACCGCTTTTAACATGATTACTGAAGATATTGAATATGCTTCTCCAACTGAGAAGAAAGATATTTCGGTATTTCCGATGTCAATTCCGTTGCTTGCAGGCCCCGGATCGCTAACGTTGTCAATTCTGCTCTTTTCTAATTCAAACGGTTCTGCCGAAGATCTCTCCGTACTTGCTGCTATAATTACTATCTGTTTGCTAACATTAATTCTTATGCTCATCTCAAAATATTTGAAAAAAGTAATCGGAAAGACGGGTGATGAAATTTTAAGACGCTTTTTAGGTGTGATTCTCGCCGCTCTTGCCATTCAATTTATTTATGACGGCATTATCAATATGGTTGCTTAAATAGCACTAAACTTTTTCACCCGTTTGACTGCTTTTGTCACCCGTGAATGGAAAGGATCTACCTTATTTGCCATTGCAAAAAGCATTAAATGAGTGAAAATTTATAAAAAGGATGTCTGTAGAAATGGATTGAATCCGTCTTAGGAAAAGGATTATATAAAAATATTGAGACGCATGCGATGCGTCTCTACAAGGAGGGCCAACGAAATTTTAAGGTAGGGGATAGTTTTCGGTAAAAGCTGTGAGGGAACTGTACTTCCGAACCTGACTATTAAAAAGGAGCTTCATCACTATCCGAACCGGGGCTATGTCCCATGGGGGGAGGCCCGCTGCCATTGCTACTCGTATCATCACCCATATTATTTGCGCCCGGTCCGGGTCGTGCCGAAGTCAGGTTTTCAAAACGAGCATAATCTTGTACAAAATAGAGGGGAACAACTCCTGTAGGTCCATTACGCTGTTTACCTATTATTAATTCAGCAAGCCCCGTCGTTGATTGTCCCTCGGGTGTTGTTTTAATACCATAATATTCCGGGCGGTATAAAAAGCAGACAACATCGGCGTCCTGTTCAATCGATCCCGACTCGCGAAGATCACTGAGCTGAGGACGCTTATCACCGCCGCGCTGTTCCACAGCACGGCTTAACTGCGACAGTGCCACAACAGGAACATCAAGTTCTTTAGCCAGGGCTTTAAGCCCGCGGGAGATGGATGCAATTTCTTGCTCACGGGTACCGAAATCCTTTCCGGATGCAGTCATTAATTGCAGATAATCAACAACAATCAAACCGATATCATGCTCGCTTTTTAAGCGGCGGGCTTTAGTGCGCAATTCCATTATGCTGAGTCCCGGAGTATCATCAACAAAAATATTGGCGGTAAATAACCTCCCCGCAGCGTCAATGAGGCGTTTAAATTCTTCGTCCTTCAGTCGTCCCGAGCGCGCTGCCTGCGCATTAATGCGTCCCTCCATAGTTAGAAGACGCTGCACCAACGATTGATTAGACATCTCGAGACTAAAAATCGCCACCTTAGTCTGCAACTTCGGTTCTTGATGAAGGGCAGCATTCCTGGCTGTGGTGAGCACATAAGCTGTCTTACCCATAGAAGGACGCGCAGCGATGATAACCAAATCACCCCTCTGCCAACCTGCCGTCATGTTATCAACATCCGTTCCGGTAGGTACGCCGGTAATTCCCGAAGCCTTGCCTCTAATATCTTCTAAGTAGGAGAGGGTATCTTTAAGCACATCGCCAATAGGCTGTGCCTGAGCACGCTGTTTTGAGTTGGCAAGGTCAAAAATTCGCTGTTCGGCCCGGTCCAGTACATCATAGGGATCCGAAGTACTGTCATATGCTTCTTTGATGATATCACTACAGCCTAAAATAAGATTTCGTTTGGTAGCTTTTTCGGCGATGATTTGTGCATGATAATCAATATTTGCCGCGGAACTTACCGAACGGGTAAGTTCTGAAAGATAGCCCGGACCTCCACAGCTGTCCAAAAGACCGTTATCGCGCAACTCATTCTCAACCGTTAGCAAATCGAGCGGATTGTCCCGTTCATAAAGATCATATAGAACATCAAAAATATGACGGTGGGCAGGCTTATAAAAATCATCTGACGAGAGCATCTGGAGGGCAACAGTGGCTGCTTCATGCTCAATAAGCATAGAACCTAAAACGGCTTCCTCAACTTCTACTGCCTGGGGCGGTATACGGCCTTCCTGCTCTAAAACTTTGGAATCCGAATTTTTGTAATTGGACTGCTGTGCCGCCATACTGTAGATGTTTTACAATGTTTACTTCTGGGAAAATAGGGGTGCAAAAATATTAAAAAGTGATGGCTTATAAAATACTTACCTCACTTTTAATTATAATAAATGATGATGTTAACTCTAAGTGGATTTGGAGAAATTAACAAATCATAATTCATCATTCGTAAATTATAACCTAAGGTTTTCCGCCCAGTTCATCATAACGTTTTCTCAACAACTGTACATCCTCCCAGGTGGGCCGTTTCCATTTTCTTCGATAGAGCAATGCAGCGGGATGAAAAGTTGCCAACAGTTCATATTTTCCCCTGAAATTATGAAATTTTCCCCGCATCTTTGTGAGAGATGCATTTGTATCTAACAGCGTTTGTGCAGATACTTTTCCCAATGCTAAAATGAGTTTCGGATCAATCAGTTCGATTTGCTTTAATAAAAAGGGGAGGCTTCGTTTGCGTTCTTCCGGCAACGGGTCTCTGTTATTAGGCGGACGGTGTTTAAGAATATTGGAGATATATATATCATCACGCTTAAAATTGATTGCCTCCAAAATTTGATTCAACATTTTACCCGCGCTGCCAACAAATGGCTCGCCTTGTTTATCTTCTTCGGCGCCGGGAGCTTCACCGATAAGCATTAAGTCTGCATTGGGATTTCCATCACCAAAAACCATTTTTGTGTTTTTAAGATCGGTTTTAAGCACATCTGCTTTTTCACAAAGTGCTTTGAGTTCTTCAAGGTTTTGACATTTTTCTATTTCCCTATAAATCTGATTTCCATCATAAACTTCGTCTTCCGGTTCACTTATCTTGTTTGATTCCGGTTTTTCAGCTTCCGGTTTTGATGATTTCCGGGTTAGAGAGTCTCTCATAGAAAAATCGCCATATAGTTCACGTTCCTTTTTTATGAACGAAATAACTTCTTCGATCAATGTGGATGGATTTTGGGAGGAATTTGCCATAGTTGATTTATTTAATTCTGTTGAATGTTGCCTTTTTTACCCCTAAATCCCCTAAAGGGGACTTTTGGAAACTGCCTTTTTCAAAGACCGTCGCCCTTAATAATGTGGTTTATAAAATAAGGTTGAGTCCTTCAATTCGAGCAAGAATAAGTCCTTTAGGGATTTAGGGGTGCCGGGAACAACAAAATTATCAGCATTTGAGCCATCGCTCCATTCGTTTTTCGGCATCATCATGTAACACTATCCGGCCTTCAATGATCGCTTTTTCTCCTTGGGCTAATCCTTCTAAAATTTTCAACTTTTGCTGAAGTCTGTCCGTCTGATCTTTAAATACTGTAATTAATTCTGTTTTCATAGTGTTTTCAGCAAGTTTAACAAATATATTAATCTATCCCACCAGTTCAGCAATTACGTCCTGTTCTCTCTTCACTGCGGGAGCTAATTTTCCAACCAGATAAGCCTGCTTCGACCGTGCCCCGAGCTGAACAGGCAAAATCTTGTTTTCATACTGCGGATTGAAAGGAACTCCTACTCGAACATAATTATCGGTCCAGCCCAACATCATACCATCTTTCTCAGCACCTTCAAACAAAACGGAACGGACTTCGCCCGAAAACTTCGTATCAAAATCGAAACGCTTCTTGTGGCTTAGTCGCCGGAGTTTATGCGTCCGCTCTTTACGAATGCTGTCCTGTATGACAGGTTTAATATTTAAAGCATGGGTATTGGGACGTTCAGAATAGGTGAAAACATGGAGGTAAGAAACAGGCAAACTGTCTATGAAATCGAAAGATTCCTGAAACAGTTCGTCCGCTTCACCAGGATGACCGGTAATTACATCAACCCCGATGGCAGCATCAGGCATTAATTTTTTGATCAGTTCAACCCGTCTGCGATACAGGTCTGATTGATAGCGTCGACGCATCAGCCCCAGCATTTTATCACTGCCGCTTTGCAGGGGCATATGAAAGTGCGGCTGAATTTTGGCTGAATCAGCCGTAAAACGAATGATATCTTCGTGCATCAAATTAGGCTCAACGGATGAAAACCGGATACGTTCAAGTCCTTCCACTTTATCCAGCTCCTTCAAAAGCATGAAGAAACTTTCATCGGTACCGCGGCCGAAGTCACCTGCGTTAACACCTGTAATTACCACTTCTTTAAAACCTTCTTCAACCAGCAATTCTGCATTTTTTACAACCGAGGCAATAGCAGGGCTTCGACTTTTACCGCGGGCAAGTGGAATGGTACAAAACGAGCAACTGTAGCTGCACCCATCCTGTACTTTCAAAAAGGCACGGGTCCGGTCATCGGCTGAAAAAGCATTGTGAAAATCAACCGTTTCATTGACATCAGCATTGTAAACAATTGGTTCAGCACGTTTGGTAAAATGGTCAAACAGTTCAAGCAGTTTGAACTTGTTTTTGGCTCCGAGAACAGCATCCACGCCGTCAATTTTGGCAATTTCTTCCGGTTCAAGCTGGGCATAGCAACCAATTACTGCAATAAAAGCTTTGGGATTTCTTCGAAGGGCTTGTCGTACTGTTTTTCTGCAGGTACTGTTGGCGCTTTGAGTAACCGAACAGGTGTTGATGACATAAACATCAGCCTGCTGATCAAAATCGGTAACGGCGTATCCCGCCTGATCAAAATCGCGCTGAATAGCCATTGTTTCCGAGTAATTTAGTTTACAGCCGAGGGTTTCAAATGCAACTTTTTTCATAGTTCCTTTCGCAGATCAAAGGGGAATGATCAATTTTTCTTCAATGCTAAAAATACGAAATGAGGCTAAAAATATGAAACAACCGGTAAGGCCAATAGCGCGACAGATTAATTTTCGCGCTATTGGCGATGGGACAAATCCTTTAATTACATTTCACTTCGAAACCTGAGCAAACTCTCTGCAGTAGGTTAAGAACCAACAAATCTGGAAAGGGTTAAATCGAGGCCAGGTAATTCTTTTTGCCTGCTTCGGCGAGATCTAAGACTGCATCCCTATACAAATCGCTGGGGTTATACCTTAAAACAGCCGTCTCAATATCTCCGGTCCGTTCTTTAAAATAGGCGAGGTAATTGGCGACCGACAGAATGTTATTGTCCATGTTGTAAAGCTCATTACCCACAAACCATTTATTTAAGGAATAGGGGATGAATTGTGCATACGACATCGCGCCCGCATAACTGGATTTCAATGACAAAACATCAAGGTTGTTTTTGCGGGTAAAAATCATAAGATGTTTAAGTTGGGCTTTTGCGAAATCACTTCTGTAATCTACAGCATACATCGAAACATAAGCGTTAAAAGGATTGTATTTGCCAATATATTGTCCAAAAGCTGTTTCAACCCCGATAATGGCCGAAATTACAAATTTTGAAATACCGTAGGTTTTCTCCGCCTTTTCAAGCTGTTCATAATGGGTATTAATAAAATCAACAATTTTAGCTGATTTATGCTCAAAACCCAGAATTTGCTTGTACTCATCAAGTCCGCGTGATTTCCGTTCGGCAGATTTAATAAAACGATCATCAATCCCCTCATAAATTTCAAAGCGAGGATCTTGCATCAGGTTATCAATATCAAAACCCATTTCTTTAAACTCGTTGATGAGTGAAGTGAGATTGTCCTCATATTTTACAAACTGAGAAAGACTGTCAGGTGAAGCATGATAAACACCGGAAGATGGTTTCTCGGCAGCTTCCGTATTAACATATTCAACTCCGCAAAATGCCGAAATTATAACAAACAGTGAAGAAAAAAGCGCAATAGTCAGTATCCTGTAAATCATATCCACCTGTAATATAAACTGTTGATTTTTGTAATATTTAGTGTCTATTGATTATAATAAATTTAGTCTTTAATTGAAGGTATTTTTTTTCGTTATTTTTATCGCTAAGTTTTTTTAATAACCCAGCGGAACAGGAGAAATAATCTCTTTGGGAGGGAAGGAATTAGGCCGGCTTTTAGTGGCAACTTGAAACTTTAATGCTTTAGCTTAAGAGAGGGCTGGTAGTAAATTTCTATTTTTCTTGAGTAAGAATTATTCAATTTCGTGCATAATTTTGTACATTTTCTTCATGCAAGTAACAGCTGACTATTTTTAACCAATTTAAAGTGTACTTTTTCAAAACCCAGAGCAGGATGCTTCATCCGGGGATTTTTGAACCATAATTTCATCATAAAAACAATTTTTTCGGGATTTTTCTTCTCACACAAATAATCTGAATAGTAATGATTTTCGTAATTAGTAATTTTTAACTTGTTTTACTGATTTTAAGGCTTATTATTGAACAGTTAACAGATTTCATGCCTTTGCAGCAATAAAAGGCTAAATTTTATTCATGGGTAAAGTAAATACGCGCAGACATATCGGGGATCTCCTTGTAAACAAGGGCGTTATCACTCAGGAGCAAAACCATGAGGCGTTAGCGATACTTGGTGAAGAACCGGAATCATCCAATCGCAGACTGGGCCAAATTCTTTATCAGGATTTAGGGCTTGACCGGCACAGGGTGATGAAAGAAATCGCCGCTATTTATGCCTTTGATGAAATTTTCAGCGACCGTGAATCGGTGAACGGGGATGTGATTGAAAAAATTAAATCAAACATCAACGAAATGCCCGCCGAGGTAGTTGATGAACTGGTTCACCAAAAAGCCGTACCCCTAAAAAAGCATCGCAATTCGCTCACCATTGCTGCGGCAGACCCTTCCGACCCCGTGTTGACGAATGTCGTTTCTAAACTGAATTTTAAACATCACGAAATTCTTTATTGTCGGTATGAACTGGTAGAGCAGATCCTGACCCAGGTTTACGAACAGAAAAATGAGTTTCTGGACCTGCTCGAAGATATTGAGTACGAAGAGCCTGACCTGGAGGAAGAAAGTGAGGAGATTAATGAAGAAGAGATTGATGCTGAAATTAACCAGAGCATGCTCAATTCTTTGGTTGAGGGCTTTCTGGTTGAGGGCGTGCGAAAAGGGGTCAGTGATATTCACATCATACCCAGCGGACCCTCAACAACCGATATACGGTTTCGTATTGACGGAAAGCTGCAGCTATGGCATCAGCAGAGTAATGTAAAACCCGAAGCTATTTCGGCGGTTGTGAAAGACAAAACCCGTAACGTAGACCGTTTTGAGCGTGATGCCTCTCAAGATGGTTTTATACAGCGTACCGTCGATAATCACAGTATTCGTTACCGGGTTTCCATTATGCCTATGGTAGGTAAAGAATTCGAGCGCAAGTTTGAATCAATTGTAATTCGTATTCTTGATGACCGGAAGGTAATTACCGACTTAAATGTGTTGGGGCTTCAGGAAAAAGCCAAAGCAGATTTCGTAAAAGCCATCGAAAAACCTTCAGGTATTGTGATTGTAACCGGACCTACCGGCAGCGGTAAATCCACAACGCTCGTTGCTGCGTTATACTATGTGATTGATCCGACGGTAAACGTACTAACAGTAGAGGAGCCGGTTGAATATTTAATTTCCGGGGCACGTCAGTTGAAGCTGAGCCACCACATGACTTTCGATCATGCCATGCGAGGAATTTTGCGTCATGATCCTGATATTGTACTTGTAGGTGAGATTCGCGACCTTAAAACGGCAGAAATTGCTATTAAACTGGCGAATACGGGTCACTTAACCTTTTCAACCCTGCACACCAACGATGCGCCGAGTGCGATTTCCCGTCTGTATAAGATGGGGGTTGAAACGTTTCTTATTGCCAATGCCGTAAACCTGATTATGGCCCAGCGCCTTGTACGGCGCCTTTGCAGTGATTGCAAGGAAGTATATGAACCGCATGCTGAGGTAGCTAAAGGCATCGGTTTTACCGAACAAGAGATAGAAGAAACAACCTTCTATAAAGCAGTGGGATGCGATAAGTGTACCAACGGTTATAAAGGGCGGACAGCCATTATGGAAGCTCTTTATTTCGATAAAGAAATTCGAAAAATGATTCTTGAATCGGGCAATGAAATTGATGAAGTTGGCATCAAAGAACACGCAATGAGTCAGGGAATGCTTAGTTTGCGGGGTTCGGGCCGAGAACGAATTAAAAACGGGGTTACCACTATCGAAGAGATAGTGGCGATTACAATTGAAGATTAGAACTACCGCGTTTAATGATTAAAATGAAATATTGACCTGACAGCATACTAGCGGTCTTCTGGTTCCTGTCAGTGTCTTCACAAACAACGCTGTCAGGCCTTTTGGGCACTTACAGGTTGTTTTAGAAGTTAATCGGCAAATGCGTTAGAACTATAAAAACCGGAGTGGCTATTACAAAAACTACCTGCAGCCTGCAGGTTTGTATTTTGTTTCAATCGCTTCATCGGTTCATTGAATGAATTTAAAAGTGGTTTTGGAAGTTAAACAGCGATACAAACAGTGTTTTATGGAGTTGACACAAGTTCAAAATAGGGGATAACACTATGGCAATTAAAAATCGGGCCGAAAAAGAGATACCGGGTTATATAAAGCAGTTTCTTAAAGAACCACCGGCACTGCTGAGGAATTTCCATCATGATGATATTATGGAGTTTCTTACACTTGGTAATGAAGAAAACTTCGTCCAGGATGATGTGGTAATTAAGGAATCTGAATATGTTAACTCGGCCTATTTAATAGCATCGGGAAAAGTAGCTATTTGGAAAGATAATATTCAGCTGGCTGTTTTGTCAGACGGAAACTTTTTGGGAGAAACATTTTTATTCAGCAAAAATAACAGGATGGCAAAAGTAATTTCTGAAGCTGAAAGTGTATTATTACGGTTTGAACGGTATGACGCACTCAATTTCTTTCGAAAAAAACCTGAAAAATTATTCAATATTTTCACAAGAAATATCATCGAAATTCAACAGAAAAAGATAAGTAACATGAATATTCAGCTGCTTCAGCTGAAAAAGCGGCTTTTAGAAGACAATAATTGGTAACCAAAATTAAAACATTAAAAAATTTTAATTTTAAGTAATTTAGTGTTTTATTTATTCAGGAAGGGTACCAGTGGCTGGCTTGCTGAAATAGTTTAGGGGTTGTATGTTTCATCTGTTCAATTAGCAAGAAAACAGGTGTGTTCATTTCCTCTCTATTAGAAAATATATCAGCTGTTACCGTTCTTTTAAACGTTGAATAATAACTGCAAAAATAGATCTGTGAATGGCTACAGGGGTACAAAAAGACAAGATTAAGGAAATAATTGCTTCGCTTGCCGGACAAGTGAAAAGTAGCTCAGAGGGCGTGGAACGTCATCGTGAAATTGGCGATGTTGTAGATAGCCAACCTCAGGAAGTACGTGCTGAACTTCGTTCCCTGGTTAATTCATTGCTCAAACAGATGTACAAAAATGAAGCATCTGACATTGATTTTGGCGGCCCGGGTTGTAATCACCATGTTTGGTATCGTATTCACGGAGACAAATCACCCGATAAAAATAGTCCCACTTTTAGCTTGGTTGAAACCGATTTTCTTTTGCACAATATTATCATGCCGAGTCAGCGGGAGCATCTGCTGGAGCACGGAAACCTTGATTTCTCCTATTCTATTCCCGGTGATAACGGTGTAACCGACGGTAAAAGGTTTCGTGCCGACCTTTATTTTGATTTACAACATCTTGCGCTCAATATGCGGAAGATTGACAATACCATTCGTCCATTTAAAAACCTCCAGCTTCATGCTGAGGTTGCTAAAGCGCTGAGCCTCAAATATTATAAGTACGGATTAACGCTCGTTACCGGTATTACCGGCTCGGGAAAGTCATCCACTCTTGATACCGTAATTGATGCTAATAATCGCACGGTCGATTCTCATATTGTTATCATTGCCTCCCCGGTTGAACTAATCCATCAGCCCATTCGCTCGGTGGTGCGTCATCGTGAGGTAGGGCGTGATGTAGCTTCATTTAAACAAGGTGCTGTCCAGGCATTGCGTCAAGATCCGGATATTATTGTGATTGGTGAGCTTCGCGATCCTGAAACAATCATGACCGCCCTTGAAATTACTGATTCTGGTCATAAAACGTTTGGAACGCTTCACACCAGTTCGGCCATAGAAAGTATTGAACGTATTTTGGGTGAAGTTCCTGTAAACGAGCAAAACCGGGTTCGTTCGCGCCTTGCTGATGTACTTACCTGCGTGATCAGCCAAAAATTAGTACCGAGTTTGGATGGTAAAAGGGTGCTCGCCAAAGAAGTTTTGGTCATCACAAGTTCGGTGCGCGCAGCCATCAGGAATGATAATGTGGGGGAAATTTATCAGATGCTGATGGAAGGCAGTGATAAGGGTATGAACACTTTGGAACAGGATTTAAAGCGGCTTTATGACGCAGGGAAAATTTCGAAAGAAGAAGCCATGAACAACGCGAATAACAAGAAACGCTTAGCTCAGCTAATTTCCGAAACTCAATTTTAATCTGTCACAGATAATTTGACGAATGTTTGGAAATAAAGAATTTATAGGACTTACGGTTCAGGGTGATGTCATTCGGGTGGCACGCCTTAAGGTTTCCGGTAAAAAGGTAAAACTCATCAAACTGGACCAATTTTCTTTAGTTGAAGAAATAAAAACCGAAACCCCTTCACTTCAGTTACAGGGTGACGGGGCAGGCGTTTTTGAAGAAAGTGAGGACACCGATTCTATTTTTGGACTGGGAGACGACGAGGACGGTGACACCGGCGGAGATTTGGGAGATCTCGATTTAAATGACCTTGACGATTTAGATGATCTGAATGATCTCGATGACCTTGACGACTTTGATGACTTTGACGAGGCTGAAAGTAATAAAAACCTATCGCTCGATATGGTTGATGAGAGTGAAGCTCCACAATCGAATGAGCTTATTCTCTTTAATATTTTTACCAGCCTTCATGTTAAAAAAATAAATTTAGGGCTTAACATCCCTGCCGGCAGTACCATTTTTCAGGTTATCAGAGATACCAATTTTAAAGAGGTTAAGAAGAAAGACCTTATCCAGGATGTGGAAGATAAGCTGCAATCGATTTATGGTGTAGCAAAATCAAAAGATAATTATTCTTACGAGATCCGCGAAGACGGCTCCCTTCTGTTAGCTTCTATAGATCATGAATCGCCTACGCTTCAGTTAACAAATGGTGGTATTGAACTATTTTCCGGAAAAGTAATCATCGATGATATTGTTCCTGATGAAGCTTTGCTGGTTGGTTTAGCCAGGACTAACTATGATCTGTTTGCGGATGAAATAACCGCTATCATTCAGTTCGGCAAAAATCAGTGCCGAATTATCTTTATGAAGGGGGAAGAAATCTGGCTTGTTTCACCTGTAATTACCGAAGGAACAGGAAAAAAGACTTTTCTAAACACGGTTTTCAGTAAAATTCTTTTCCAGCTTGATACCGGGGAAGTTCCCAATCTTGATCGCATTTTGTTAGCGAACAATACCATTGGTGATGAAGCAGTCAAATTTTTTGAAGGAAATTTTCCCGATATTTTTGTTGAAAATTTGAGCTTCGACCCTGAATTCCTGGATGATGAAAATGTAGATCCCTCAAGCGTTCCCTCATTTACTACAGCTATTGGGGCAGCGATGGCCTCATCAGGTGCTGTCAAAGATAAATTTCCTGATCTCAGTTTTATTCCCTCCTATGTTTCCGATCGGCAAAAAATATTTAAGCTCCAGTGGCATGGAATGCTGATTTTATTTCTGATTTTTCTAACGCCCATCACTTTCAATTACTTTTATAATAAAAATGCCCGGCAAATTGAAAGTCTCACTACTGAATTAAATATGATGGAGTCGCAGATTAAAAGGCTTACTCCTATTGTTCAAAATGCGAATGAATTAAGCGCAGATTTAGCAATCCTTAAAGAAAAACTTACCCTCTTAGATACCCTTTCCCGCGGGACAAAAGAATGGAGCGAAAAGTTTAGGATTCTAAATGAAGGAGTTCGGGGCATAAACAATACATGGCTTACTTCTTTCGCCCAGGATGAAGGTGGAGCAATGATACGAGGCTATACGTTGTACAGAAATCGAATTCCGCGGGTAATTGATATTTTTGATGAAGCTACCCTGCTGAATGTAACGATTGAAGAAATGCGCGAAAAAGAGGTGTTCAGCTTTTCCATTTTAGTGAAACGCTTTGCAGCATCAGATTCTGTATTTTCACCCGCTACACCGGTAGAAGTTCAAAAATTAATCGGCAAATAGTTTATGTCTTACGGATTACGAAATACACTTATTTTGCTGGCCGTGCTAATTCTCTTTGTAGGAGGGGCATGGAGCTACCTCTATTTTTATCAAAAACCAAAGATTGAGAAGCTGAAAGGGCAAACCGAAGAAACCCGGAAAGAGTTAAACAGTAAACAGGCGATTGCCGATCAATATCCTGCTCTTTTAAACCAGTATGAAAAGGCTTCAACCTATTTCAACAATTACGATAAATCTCTGTATAGCAGCAATAACGAAGACCTCGTGTTTGAATTTATTAACACTTTTAACCAGAGATCATCATACACTAATTTTACCTTTGCCTTTACCGATTCTACTACTAAAGGCAAGTATGGTATTATGAATATGAAAATAACGGGGATGGGTTATTACCGGAATTTTATCAATTTTGTGCGGCGTATAGAACTTAGCAAACCAATCAATAAAATCAGTGAAATACAGCTAAACCCCATCAATGAACTGGAGTCTTATGGAAAAGTAAACTTCACCTTTTCGATAGCCAGTTATTACAATCGTTCGGCAGAATTAGATAAATCGGGAATGGGTATTACGAACAGTATTTTCGGCTCGGTTTATAACCCGTTTTATCCGTTGATTAGGTCAGTAAAACCTAACGAAAATGATTTAATAAATGTAGAGCAAAGTACACTGCTGGCGCTCAGCGCAGGCAAAATATTTTTAATTGATCAAAGCGGAGTGCTGCAAAATTTAACGATTGGAGACGATGTTTATCTCGGCGAACTCACTTCTATAAATATTAACGAGGGAACAGCATCTTTTGTACTCAACAAAGGCGGCATTATCGAGCGGGTTACTTTAAAGATTAATGATGATGGAAAAAAAGATGATTAATATGAAATCTATCAGATACCAAATTTTTGTACCCTTATTATTTGCATTCCTGTTTGTAAATATTTCAAATATTCAGGCTCAGGGAAGGGATTTTCCCGTCAGGGAGTATACCAATCCCGCAGAGCTCGTCACTTTCGACCGAACCACATCTTTTACCCGTGCTCTTGATGTAATCAATCAGTTTTCTCAAAAGTATAACAGCAAAATCATTATTGACCGGACCGGCACCCAGGGTAGCATTGGTATTGGTATTCCCCCCATGCACTGGATGGATGCCCTGGAGTTAATTCTTCGGGTAAAGCAGCTTCAGTTACTCGAACTGGCTGAATTTTATGAGATTGTACTGCCCCAACTCCCCACTCAACAAAATGGCACTGCTGCCACGGGATCATCAGCAACCACCACCGCCGAAGGAGAAGTAATTCCTACCCTCGATACCCGGGCTGTTCGGATTAACGCTATTTTCTTTGAAGGCAACCGTCGCGCCCTGCAAGAAATTGGGGTTGACTGGTCCACGTTAACAGAGAATGTTCCCGAAAGCATTCTGGGCGGGGGTGAAGGCGAGGGAGTACAACTACCATCATCGGAATTTGGGGGTCCTTTTGTACAGGTTAATTCTGAGGGTGCATCCAATGTTTCACAAAGCGTATTTGATGCCCTTGTTAATTTTGGTGAAATCGGTACCTCCGGAATTCAGGTGCAGGCTCTTTTTAGCGCTTTTGAAGCCGATAACTTGGGTGAAATTATAGCTTCACCCACTATAAAAGTGTTAGATGGGGTTGAAGGTCGTATTCAGGTGGGGCAGGATTTTTCCATTAAACAGCGGGATTTTGCCGGAAACGTAGTAGAAACATTTTTCAGCGTCGGTACCATTCTTACCGTTACGCCGCAAATTCTCGAGCAAAACGGGCAAACTTTCATTCATTTAACCGTCAATGCTGAACGCTCAACTGCTCAGCCCGATCCGGTGAGTACCATCATAAATAAAACTCAGGCAGAAACCGAGGCTCTCCTTTTAGACGGGGAAGCTACCGTAATTGCCGGTTTATATCGTACAGAACAAGTAGAAGTACGTCGCGGGGTGCCTATTCTTAAGGATCTTCCGCCCTGGTTTTTTGGTTTGAGGTACCTTTTCGGTTACACCTCACATGATCAGCTAATGCGCGAACTCGTCATCATTATTCAAGCTGATATTGTTCCTTCGCTTACTGTGCGGGCGGAACAAGAAGAACTGCCGACCGAGTACGAAGTTTTAGAGAATGAACGTGAACTTTATCGTTATAAAATTCGGAAAAGCGGCGATGTATTTACGGGGGAATCGTTTGCCGATGAATTAAAAGATATCGCGCCTAAAGATGATTTCCCGGATCCGACAGAAAAAGACTCGCCCGTTGATAAGAATAACTCTGCGGAAGAGGATTTCGCCGAAACTCCTGAAGTGAAGGAAAAGGATATTAAGGAAGATAAACCTCCCGTTATTGCCGATCCTGAGCTTGATGATCAGGTTATTGAACTTGATTTCGGTAATGATAATTCGGAAACAACTACAGGTTCTGTTGAAAAGGATCAGCAGGATCAAAAAGCGGACGAAAGTGAACCTATAGTGCAGGATGAAGAATCATTGCCCCGCTTTTTTATAATAGGCGGCTCTTTTAGAGTAAATCAGAATGCGATAGATTTGAGAAACAGCTTGCGGGAAAAAGGCTTTGATGCGGTTATCATAGAGAAGGAGGGAGCTACTTTGAAAATGGTAGCTTATGAAGCCTTCAGCAATTTTGAAAAGGCCCGTGATACGCTCGCTGAAATCCAGAAAACCCAAAATCCGAATGCCTGGCTGTATAGAACGGATTAAATTTTAGTTGAATATGGAGTAGGTAGGCGGACAGCTTGCCGGGCAGGCTCGAGTGTGAGGGCGGAGTATATAGCCTCTCGAACATATTTGAACTTACCAGATGTTATAGTGTGAGTTGGAGATAAGATGAAACGAGAAACCATTGAAACGCTTTTGAATAATAATTTTCCGTTAACCCCGAGTTAATTCGGGGGTCAACGGAATTTTCAGTATGGAAACCGTTTTTAACGGTTTTAAAAACAGTACTATTATTACTGTAACAGCTTTTAAATTAAGCTTTTTCTCATATTCAACCTCACAATGTGTTACTATAAATTAAAAAAGCCCCTGCTAAAATTAGCAGGGGCTTTTTTTAATGAATAAATATTATCATTTACTAACATTAGCCACAGGTAAATTTTCAGCTACTTCAATCACTTCATTCCAAACCCTGAAAACGTTGCCGGAGCAAATCTTTTTGATATCGCTGCCTGAATATCCTCTTCTTAGAAGTTCGGCAATCAAATTGGGATAATCAGAAACATCTTTTAGTCCTTCAGGCAAAGTGGGACCTACACCGTCAAAGTCAGAGCCCAAGCCCACATGGTTAATTCCTACCAGGTCAACTACGCGGTCGATGTGATTAGCGACCATTTCAACCGTAGAATATTGAAAATGCTCTTTGAAATAACTTTCTGAGAACTCACGGGCCTGTTCGCTGTTCGGGTCCCATCCCTTTTCAGCAATCAGTCGCTCAATTTCAGCCTCCACTTTTTTCGAGCTTTCGATGGACGTACTGTCGATAAACGTAGAGCCGAAGTTGATCATAATAACGCCTCCGTTTTCAGCCAGTTTTTTAATGAGAGCGTCGCTCATATTTCGTTCAAACCCGGGCGTAAAATGCCTGCAAGATGAATGAGAAGCGATAACAGGCGCTTTGGTTACTTCCATAACATCATAAAAAGTTTCATCGGTAATGTGAGAGACATCAACCATGATGCCTACGCGGTTCATCTCTCTGACTACCTTTTCCCCGAATTCGCTTAGTCCGTTGTGAGTGTCTTTTGAGGTATCGTAGGATGAATCACCGATTAAATTATCTTTAGAATGGGTGAGGGTGATATACCGGATTCCCCGATCGTAAAAGTATTGAATATTCGATAAATCATTCCCGATCGGAGCGCCGTTTTCCATGCCCATAGGCAGCGAAATGAGTCCCTTTTTAAACTGCTTTTTAATTTCTGCCGGCGAGGTGGCGATAGCAAACTTATCGGGATTTTCGGCTGCAATTCTTTCCACCAAGTCAATTAAACTGTCGGCCGCTGCTTTGGCATCGCCTGTTTTTTGATAACGAGCCGAAATATAGATCGACATAAACGGGGCATTCAAACCGCCTTCTTTAGCGCGTAAATAATCAAAATCGCCCCCGGTTTCTTTTGAAACATCTTCCCAATTATACTTCAAACGGATGGGTAAATCTACATGGCCATCAACAATGATAAATTTTTGGGCAAGTTCTTGTGCGTGCTGTTTGTGGCTATCCTGTTTTGAACAGCTTATAAAAACCGCTGCTAATAGTGCAATAACACTTACTTTTTTAATGATATTCATTCCGTTTTCTTTTTTTCGTTTTAAAAAATGTGATAAAAGTTTGATCAATTAATTATCTATTTGCAAATATTATAAAACCTTTTACAACATTTTGTTGCTAAGTCTGCTATCCTTTCACCATAATCATTTATGAACCTATAGCATACTGTTATTATGAATTTACGAAGCATAGCATATATTTTTTGTTCTGTATTTTTAATGGTTACTCTTTTTTCAGCCTGCGAAAAAGCAGAAAGTACTGAAAAAACAGATGGACGAGTTGCTCAAATCCTCAGCGATATTTCGGCTGATTCTATAGAAGCAAATATCCGCAAACTGGCTTCATTTCACACTCGCCATACCACTTCCGATACCACAAGCGATTCAACAGGAATAGGAGCCGCACGGCGATGGATTTTCGATAAATTTCAGCAGTACAGCGAAGCTTCCGGCGAACGGTTAAAGGTTTCGTACGACAGTTATGTTGAAACGGAAAATGATCGCATTGATGAACCCACAAAAATCGTAAATGTGGTAGCGGTACTGCCGGGAACGCAGCTTGAAAGCAAAGATCGTATGTATGTGGTAAGCGGTCACTATGATTCTCGTGTCTCTGATGTAATGAATGACACTGCTTATGCTCCCGGTGCAAATGATGATGCTTCAGGTACGGCGGCGGTGATGGAACTTGCCCGGGTGATGTCGGATTATGAGTTTGACGCTACCATCGTTTTTATGGCCGTTGCCGGCGAAGAACAAGGGTTGCTCGGTTCCACTCATTATGCTGAACAAGCTGACCAAAAGAATCTGAATATTGCCGCTATGTTTACCAACGACATTATCGGAAATAGTATTAAAAGCAGCGATGGCTCGGTTCATGATGATGTAGTAAGAGTTTTTGCGCAGGGAATTCCACCGGAAAAGGAACTCTCTCGCTATCATCGTATGCTGCTTTATACCGGTGGCGAGAATGATACGCCGCCACGTCAGCTTGCCCGTTTTATTGACCGGATGGCCGAAATTCATATGGATGATTTCGGGGTGAATATAATTTATCGAAAAGACCGGTATTTGCGAGGGGGCGATCATTCTCCATTTCTGGAACGTGGTTATCCCGCTGTCCGGTTTACCGAGCCACACGAATATTACGCACGCCAGCACCAGGATGTGAGGGTAGAAAACGGTATCCAATACGGCGACCTGCCCAAATTCGTGGATTATGATTATGTGGCAAAGGTAACAAAGTTGAATGCCGCCTCTTTGGCAACCCTCGCAAACGCTCCTGCACGGCCCCAAAATGTGTTGGTTGAAATAGAACAACTTGAAAACAGTACCACTTTACGCTGGGATGCGAACGTTGAGCCCGATCTAAAGGGATATGAGATTGTGTGGAGGAAAACACATGCGCCTCTCTGGCAGCATTCTGAGTTTGTAGGTGATACCACCCGCTTCACCATAGAAGGTGTTTCTAAAGATAATTTTATATTCGGTGTTCGGTCCGTTGATCAGTTTGGGAATACAAGTCCTGCTGTTTATCCACTCCCGGCCTGGGATTAAAACGGCATATTTTGTTTAAATTGCTTAAAAGCCCCTCAGGGTTTCAAAAACCCTGAGGGGTTTCTTTTATAAGTTACTTGTTTGTGTTTGCTTCACCGGAACACCATTTTCCTCTAAAAATGATCTAATCTCCTGCAAATCGGTTTGATTAAAAAAGAGAGGACGTCCCCCAAATTCAAAAAGGTATAGCTTGGTATCGGTATCGGTAAAATGTATCCTTAAAGCGGTAGCTTTGGGTAAGAGATAAGAACTGACGACATTTCGGCCTTCCCCGGTAAGTCTAACTTCTTTTATGGTTGAACGCTCAAACTGCTCTTCCTGAATGATATCCAGATTTTTGTTATAGCTAACCAATAAGTGATTATTTTCAGTCTCAAGAGTAACAGTTAAGGGGCCATTCATAATTTTTAAACAGCCGAGTACGGCCAGAGCAAAGAAAATAAATGTAATAAAGCTAAGAATGCTGCTCCATAGAGGGTCGTTAGAGGTTAAGTAGACTAAAAAAGAGATGATGGTGAGTATACCGCAAACGTAAGTTGCTTTTGTCCAAAAACTGTGCATTTCTTCTTGTACTGAAACAGAGTCCGTCATATATCTGGATTTTTAAATATTAGGGGCCTTCATTTTATAAGGGTTCCTGATTGGAATAGAAAACAAATATTTTTGTCTGAATGTTGCAAATTATAACTGGTATGATAGGTTTTGACATATTTACTATTTGGTTAAATTTTTAAGATAGTTGAAGAGGCTACAGAAGGATATCCACTTCAAAGATTTAATTAGTTTAAATTTTCCCTCTTTTATAATGGAGATGCGTTAATAATTAATCCAATGCACTGATGCTGTCAGCGGATTTACTTCTTCTTTCCGCCGTAGGCATTCCTTCGAAAGAAGGGGATACAGGGGATGGCATTTGTAAACAATTAGAATTAGATTATTATTTACTTCAAATAATCATTCCAAAATTAATGCGGAGGGGGTATGAAAAAGAAAAGTAATTCTGTCCAAAAAAAGATGTCGGAAGGCAAAGCCATTACTATTGCCGTTTTATTATTCGGGGCCGGCTTGACCGTTTTTATTTACGTCCTGCAACTTCTTTTTAGCTTCTTCTTTCCAAATTTTTAATCTGATAACAGGTGATTCCATTACTTTTAGTGATGGAATCGCTATTGTCTTCCCACCTTTTTTAAACATTTCTTTGACATTTCAAACTAATCTATTATAATGCATTAGAAAAATTTAATGTTGGTTGACAGAAAACTATTAGAACGCTCTCGTGTTTAGGAGCAAGAATTTTTTTAACGGGAACTGCTTTTCAGAGAATTTTAAATGGGGTACAATTTATGAAAACTATCGCTTTTACAAATCAGAAGGGGGGAGTGGGTAAAACTACTTCAACCATTAATGTCGGGGCGGGACTTTCTAAAGAAGGAAAAAAAGTGCTGCTGGTGGATTTAGATCCTCAGGCAAATTTGACGTATTCCCTTCGAATGAGTTCAACTCGTTTAGAAACAAGTATTTATGACGTTTTAAAGGGTCGTGTTGATCCGAATGAAGCCATTATCAATCATAATGGATTTGATATTTTTCCTTCCTCGATTGACTTATCAGGTGCAGAGATGGAGTTCGCCAATGAACCGGCCCGTGAAACTTTGCTTAAGAATATGTTAAGCAAGTTAGAAAAAGATTACGATTATATTTTAATTGACTGTCCCCCAAATTTAGGCCTGCTAACGCTCAACGCCTTCACCGCAGTAAAAGATGTTTTTATCGTTTTACAGTCGGAATATCTGGCCCTGCACGGCCTTTCGAAGCTTATGGATGTGATAAAAGTGGTAAAAGAGCGATTAAATCCCGATATTGAAATATCAGGTATCATTTGTACGCTGTATGATCAACGAAAAAATCTTAATCGTGAAGTAGTCGATCATATTAAAGATTATTTTGGCAGTAAGGTGTTTAAGACCATTATTCGCGATAATATAGCACTGGCAGAGGCACCGAGCCATCATAAAACGATTTTTGAATATAATCCCAGCAGTCACGGTGCAAAAGATTATCTGGCGTTGGCACGAGAAATTAGAAATGGCCAGGGTTAACTCGAATATAATCAGTGATTATGTCAAAGAAGAAAAGCTTAGGAAGCAGCCCGATAGGATTCCGAACGAATGGTTCGTTAGGTTTTATACCCGATTTAGGGGTTGCAAAATCGAAAGAAGCAGCATCAGTAAATAAAATAACAAGAGAAACAGAAATGTTTGGTCAGTCCGTTTCTTCAATGGATGCACCGGAGAAAAAAACGGTAAGCTATTATCTTGAAGTGGATTTAATAGAAAAGGTAAAGTTATTGGCCAGCCAAAAAGAGATGTGTTATTCAGCCCTGGTAAGTGATGCATTAAGCCGAATGCTCTTCGAAAATGGGTGATGAGCATTGAAAGCGGAATACAAACGCTTCAATTGCGCAAGTACAACCCTCCCCGACTAAAGTCGGATACTCGCTTTATTAAGTATTAAGGAAGATCTTTGGCCTCTTTCTCTTCCGGCTACGGCTACACTGGCAGGAACCAGAAACCTGTTGGTGTCAATACGTTTTAAAAATACTCTTTTATCATTTCTTTAGCTTCGGGGTGATTTAATTTATCTGCTTGTTGAAAATCTCTTTCAGCCTCTTCCATTTTTTGTAAAATCATAAAACTGCAAGCCCGGCTAAAATAAGCTTCAGCCGAAGCTTCTGAAATCTCGATAGCTTTAGTAAAGTGCGAAGCGGCTTTTTGATGATCGCCCTGAAACTGACCGTAGAGCAGGCCTAATCCATAATGAGCAGTGTCGTTAAATGGGTTAATTTCGGCTGCGCGTTTTAAAGGAGCAAATGCTTTTTCGGGGGAGCCGCTATTCAAATAAAGAGTACCGAGCATCTGATGAAGTTGGCTATCCTGCGGTTGTTGCTCAATGGCGAAAAGTAAAAAGTCTTCCGCTTCATCTGTTTTGCCTGAGCTTATCTTAATTAACGCCTTGCTTCTAAGTGCTTCTAAATGGCGAGGTTCCCGGTTTAAGATCTCATTAAAAAGCCGGAGGGCATTTTCGTGATTATCTTCTTCTAAATTGGCTATTGCACGATCAAAAATACGCTCAGTTTTTTGTCCCATAGTCGCTTTTTTAATAAAAATTAGTGCAGAAGTATTGAACAGAAGTGAAGCAATCTTTTGCTATTGATATCACAAACGTCTTCGTTCAATACCACAAATAAATAGTAATTGAATGTAACCGAACTAACTCTACTTGATGTACTTTAATTCCCGGCATTTGTTCTGGAGGTTAGAAAACCTTAACGATGGTAGAACCTTTTAACGTAATCAGACAAAGCTAAATCCCGGCTAAATTAATATTCTGAACTTTTTAATTTATTCTCCCTTTTTTAAGGGAGATCTCTTGCTTTTCGCTTCTAACTTCCATGTTCAATGGAACATCCAATCCCCCTTAAAAAAGGGGCTGTTTTACCAATAACCCAGTTCTCGATATCTCCTTAGAAATCATCCAATGACTTAGGTGATAAATAAATTCCTTGAAATGATCGTTTCCACTGATTTCCTGTTTGTTTTTGTTCAATTCTGCTTGTGAATTCATATTTAAATAATCTGATTCGTATAAATTCAGGCGCGAAGGGGATAAAAGGATTATCTCTTAGTAAACCTAAAGTATCCTCATCGTTTTTCAGAAGCTTTTTAATAAGACGTATGAGCCAGGGATTGGTTTGAATTGAGGTCATTGCTGCAAACCAGAGCTGCCAATCTAAGCGCAAATGATAGGGAGCAATTTGCGGGGGAGTTCGGCCGGGATGTCCCGGCTTGCCTTTAAACTCATAAGCTTTCCATTCAGTTTGATCATCAACTGTTTCATTAGTGGTGCCTTCAATGATAAGTTCATAACGAGTGCGGGTCACCGAGCCAAAAGCACCGTAACTGTTTACGAGGTGAAGGGGATTAAAGCTGGCATTCATTCGCTGACCGGGAGAAATCATATTTTTAACCGGTTTTATACTCATCAAAATCACTGTTAAGGTCAACGCAATGACAAGAACCTGAAAATAAATGGGAAATGT
>DASVCW010000046.1:0-33276 GCA_036381435.1 Balneolaceae bacterium
TTCAATTCCTCTAAGGTTCTATTAAAAGCGTTTTTTTCTTTGTTTTCATAACGTTTGGTTTTGTTATTTCAATTCCTCTAAGGTTCTATTAAAAGTAGAACTGAAATAATTGAAAAGGCAACTGAAATTAATTTCAATTCCTCTAAGGTTCTATTAAAAGTAAAGACGGGATTCACCAGCTGAAGCCGGAAGTGGCTAATTTCAATTCCTCTAAGGTTCTATTAAAAGCGTTTTTTTCTTTGTTTTCATAACGTTTGGTTTTGTTATTTCAATTCCTCTAAGGTTCTATTAAAAGCATATACCGGTAACCTTTCTTCTCATCCCGGAACATATTTCAATTCCTCTAAGGTTCTATTAAAAGGCTCGTAATTCTCTTCATAAAGGGTTGCAAGTGCCATTTCAATTCCTCTAAGGTTCTATTAAAAGTCTCACTGGTCAGGCTGCGTGCATACTCCACCACTTCAATTTCAATTCCTCTAAGGTTCTATTAAAAGCAACATTGCTCATGAAAGTAAGAGCCTACCTGGCCGATTTCAATTCCTCTAAGGTTCTATTAAAAGGACGTTTCGGAGCCGGTGGCGGATCGCTGATTCAGCGTATTTCAATTCCTCTAAGGTTCTATTAAAAGAGATTTTGAAACCTACTCAGCAGGCCAAAGAAGCGGATTTCAATTCCTCTAAGGTTCTATTAAAAGAGGAATGCCGGTCAAAGGGTTCTGCTACATAAACATATTTCAATTCCTCTAAGGTTCTATTAAAAGCGGAACTGGCAGGGAAGCCCATTTGAGCACAGAGAGATTTCAATTCCTCTAAGGTTCTATTAAAAGATTAGTTCATTACTTTTAATTAAACCCTTAGCATTAATTTCAATTCCTCTAAGGTTCTATTAAAAGTTTTGACGGATTTGTCAGAAGTGAAAGAAGATGATGAATTTCAATTCCTCTAAGGTTCTATTAAAAGATTACCCACCACCTCCGTAAAAGGCTGGGCGCTCATATTTCAATTCCTCTAAGGTTCTATTAAAAGGCGAAGCATCTACGCCTGTGAGGGTGTCTTTAAAATATTTCAATTCCTCTAAGGTTCTATTAAAAGTTTCGAGACGGCAAAAAGAAACGTCAAGGATGCTGTATTTCAATTCCTCTAAGGTTCTATTAAAAGTGGTCGCAGCTCTGGCTTCTAATAGTTGCGCGTCTTTATTTCAATTCCTCTAAGGTTCTATTAAAAGTCTTTGAAGCGGACGGCGTAGCGAATACAGTAAGCAATTTCAATTCCTCTAAGGTTCTATTAAAAGCGCATAGCAGGCTCCTACTTTGACGCGACCCGCCAGATTTCAATTCCTCTAAGGTTCTATTAAAAGCTACAGGTAAGCTATTTACAATCTGATTGGAATGCTAATTTCAATTCCTCTAAGGTTCTATTAAAAGAAATGAAGTCAGCCCCGGTGTTACCTTAGATGATAAATTTCAATTCCTCTAAGGTTCTATTAAAAGCACTGTTATGATATTTCCACTCGAGTTCTTTCTTTTATTTCAATTCCTCTAAGGTTCTATTAAAAGTTATTCTTTTAAAGAACAATTATTCTACTGACATAAATTTCAATTCCTCTAAGGTTCTATTAAAAGGAAAAATCCTTCATCGCTAATATGCTGTCGTCAGGAATTTCAATTCCTCTAAGGTTCTATTAAAAGACAAGGCAAATCGAACATTCTTTGTATCTATAGATGAATTTCAATTCCTCTAAGGTTCTATTAAAAGCATTAATTATAAATCTACAGCAAGAGGCGAAAAGGGAATTTCAATTCCTCTAAGGTTCTATTAAAAGCCTTTTGGATTGATGGCGACCTTTCATCTATTAATGGATTTCAATTCCTCTAAGGTTCTATTAAAAGTTATAAATATCAATTTCAAGGATACATGTGGATAACATTTCAATTCCTCTAAGGTTCTATTAAAAGTTATTCTTCCTCGTCTTTACCTTTTAGTTTTTCTAGATTTCAATTCCTCTAAGGTTCTATTAAAAGCGCATCAATGAGCCAATCAACGGTTTTCGTGTCCTCATTTCAATTCCTCTAAGGTTCTATTAAAAGTGCTAAGTTCTTATTAAACAAGGTTCTGTATAACTCATTTCAATTCCTCTAAGGTTCTATTAAAAGTCTTCGAGTAGGTAATGAGCTTTCCCCCGTGTTAGAAGATTTCAATTCCTCTAAGGTTCTATTAAAAGAGAAGATTCTAATTTAATGACCTATGTAGCCATTGGATTTCAATTCCTCTAAGGTTCTATTAAAAGCACCGGTGCTGCTGCCAACAAGGTAAACGTAGAGCTTGATTTCAATTCCTCTAAGGTTCTATTAAAAGATTGTAGGAACATGAAAATAAAAATCTCTCACATACATTTCAATTCCTCTAAGGTTCTATTAAAAGAAACGAAAATTGGTAGTGATACCTATTACCTGGCTAAATTTCAATTCCTCTAAGGTTCTATTAAAAGCTGGCCGCGCCATCAACCTGTTCCAAAATGGGCTGAAATTTCAATTCCTCTAAGGTTCTATTAAAAGCGGCGATCTGCTGTGGGTGCAAGAGGGGTACCGAATTTATTTCAATTCCTCTAAGGTTCTATTAAAAGTGTGCAGCCTAAGAGAAAGGTGATATGAATCGCCATATTTCAATTCCTCTAAGGTTCTATTAAAAGCGCATTGGGCAGATGCCTGTGATGCTGCCGAAGATTAATTTCAATTCCTCTAAGGTTCTATTAAAAGCCGTTGTAAAAACAACGAGTATGCGGTATAAATAATGATTTTATACCTAAATAAGCAATAATTTTTCGTCGGGTGAGAATCTTGTAAATTTATAAGGGGGATGACGACTGTCAAAAATGACTCATACGTTCCTTAAAATGCACTTTTGAGGATAAATGAAAAGAAAGTGGGTTTGAGAAACTCGGAAAACCAAAGTATGACGACTCTTTAGTTCATACAAAATTATCAATACTACGCTTTTCAATACCTAATACCTGGCGGTTGCTCCAGCGCTTGCTGCCTACACAGTAAATGATAATAGAATCCTCTTCTTCATCCATTAAATCACGGGCTTTGTCTTTGAGTTCTGCTAGCTGAGCATCGGTCAGTTCTCCCTCAAATACTGAATTTTGAACATGGTTAAGATAGGTCCGCATCAGCTTCAGCATTTTTTGTACTCGATCTACACTTACATCATACACTAAAATATAATACATGGGGAAGGAATTGTTGATTTATTGATTTGTGGAATGGTTAGCTTTAACAACTATAGATAGATTTCTACTTTGAGCATTTTCCAGGTTTCCCGGTCGGGATTTACTTCAGTCACCACACAGCTCAACTTTACATCCTGTTGTAGCAAACGGCTTATGTGTTTATTATCAGTACGTGGAATATGACCGAGTAACATATCCTTCCGATGAATTTCTACTGCAAATTTATCATAATAGTTTCCCGGTGCTGTAATCAAATTTAATTCCTCTCCCGTCTCAATTTCCCCCATAAGTGAAGGCCCAGAATAATACTGAAATCCTGCTACATAGAATTTATTCAACAGATATCTATGCTCTTTCTGCTGAATCTTTTGAGCTAAAAGGGGGCCGAAAGGCAACCCGAGCAAAAATTTTAGAAATCGCTTTCGATCCATCGTTTAAATTATTGAATTATTGATTCGCTGAATGGCTGAATAATTCAATAATTCTACAAATCAACCATTCAATAATTCCTCCTCTCACCACCATGCTTTGAACGGTTCATAGGCCTCAGCGCCGGTCAGGTGCTTTACCAATTTGTAGCACTCCATCCGGATGAGTCTTTTATATGATACTTTACGGTTCAACTTGCGGTGCATGATCGTTGTATTCAACTTATCCTGAAATGCCTGAACAAAAGTTTTGCGTCCTGCTTTTGAAAGATGACAAAAATTGAGCGATTCATCAAAATCGCTGTGTTTGATACGACGCTGATTCAGGCAGCTAAAAATTACCCGGTCGGCTAACAACGGTTTAAAAATCTCGGCTAAATCCAGGGCCAGCGAATAGCGTCGATCGCCGGGCTCATGCAAAAAGGAGATCAGCGGGGATAACTGGGTGCGGTATATTTCAGTCAGGCAAGCAGTATAAACCATGGAATTGCCAAAAGAAATGAGCGCATTGACAGCGTTGTCGGGCGGTTGTTTCACCCGCTTGTCAAAATCATACTTATCGCCCAAAATGGTTACAAAAGAACTATAATAAGCCTGACGAATATTTCCTTCCAGGCCCATTAGCTCCTGTATATTTTCTGCCAGCGGCACTTTTTCTACCAGTTCTTCAATCCGGCTGATCGGCTCATTCAGTTCGCCTGCCCGACCGTCATAATACTTAAGATTTCGAAGCATGTTATAAGCCGCTCCGAGTACCAGTTGCAGGGCAATGCGCATTCGCTCCGGATGACTTTTATAATGGTCTACTTGATTGACCAGCAGAAACCCACTCAGCAAATATTCTCGTGGATAATAACTGCCACTGTAATAGCCGTAGTAATTAAAAAGGTGGGCAGGGATTTTATTTTTGGCCAAAAACCGAAGCATTTTAGCGTTAAAGTTGATCTCGCTAAATATCATTAGCGAATCAACATCATCGATGGGAATAACCCGCTTATTTTGTGAATCAAACTCTTTTTTGAACTTGCCGGCCTCGGTGATTAATTCCCAATCAACCCCGTTTTCTTTTACTTGTCCCGTCTTTTCCAGCAACTCTTCTTCCTCATCATAAGGCATAAAAAAGATAGTATTTTGCCTGCGCATTAATTTACCTGATGAAAATATGTAGTAAGGTCTTTTCATTGAGTGATTGGTAATTTATTGATTGAGAGATTTGGTTGCCGTCTGCTTAGATTTGACAACTATGGCTAATATTTCTTTCCCTTCTTTCAGCAAAGGTTCAATAAATTTAGCTTGCAGCAGGTTGGCATCTCGGATCATTTCTAACCAAAAAACCGTTTCATCGGCCTCTTCTACGACAATCCCAATCTTAGCTACAAATTCTTTCTTTGACCGGCCCCGACAAGCCGCTCGGTAATTAGCCGCAACGGATGTGCCTGATTTCAAAATCTGCCAACTTATAACGTTAGCTTCACGGTTTTTAGGAAGCTTTCGAGATAGTTGAATGATTGCCAGAGCAAACGCTTTGGTTCTTTCTTGAAATTGCTTAGCTAAATCTAACTTATTCATTTTTATCCCCTCAATCATCCAATCTTTAATTCACTAAATCATTCAATTCTTCAGCTGTAGCACAGTTCATTATACGAGCAAAACTTGCAAACATCCCACTCCACTGCCCGCGGCGGTTTTGCTCTGTTGATGATCTTTCGAATGTTAGGGATGATCTTCTTCTCAATTGTCTCACGGTCTTTTTGTGAGAGAATCACTCGCTTTGTTTCTCGAAGCTTGGGGTAATTGAGCTCACCCACATATCCCCGCTTTTCGGGCTGATGTTCGAATTGCTTCCACTTGCTTTGATCGGCCATCTCTAACCCCTTTTGCTCGAGATACCACATATAATATTTGAGCTGCCACTGATGCGCCTGCTCCATACTGCCGGACTTTTTCACTTCATGAATCACTTTCTTATCATGATCAATCCAGTCCACTACAATCACACCATCCACATCTATTTCTTTCTTTTTCCGCTTGTAACTGGTCTTGTGGATATGTTTGCCCATCCGCACGGCATCACTCTCCTGCTCACACTGAATATTATGGGCAAAAAACCACAGCTTCCGCGCACAAACAAAATAGTAAGCGACTTCGGTACCGGTTATGTGATTTGTTGGTTTTGAGCTCAATATTTTAGCAGGTTTTATTTTTGTGTAAAAAAGACAGCATGATAAAGTTGGGTCATCCCATGGGATGACCTTATCCAAATATCCATAGGAAATCTTTACTGGCAAAGCTTGTCTTCATCCCATTTTAATGGATTGTTGATAATATAATTTTGGATACGATTAAAGGATTTATCGTTTCGTACAATATGATCATGAAAGCGAGACTACCAACCGAAATCATAATTGTCTTTTTTCCTGGCCCATCTGGTTACTGAGCCTTTATAGTGATTCACAATAGTTGAAACAGAGCCTGATTTGAGATTACCAAACTTAGCCTCACTGTCTTCTTGTGGGGACATCCCATGGGATGTCCTTACCCGGCTACCTCTCTTTACCAGCCGTTCCATAACCCCAATCAAGCTGTGAATGTGATTAGGCATAATAATAAAGGCATCCAATTTGATATGATCGAAATGATCAGGGATAGCTGCCCAATTTTGCCAAGCAACACCACCTGTTTCTGACAATCCCATAACCCCCTTTCTTATTTCACCAAAGAAGTGCCTTCTATCTTTGGTAACTATAGTCAAAAAGTACCAGGCAGGAGTTCTGTAGTCCCACCCTTTAAGTCGGATAGACTTACGATTTCTATGATGCCTGTTCCATCTCATCATATGATTTTTAGATTAATATCTCTTCCTGACCACTTCCCGTTGGGAAATGCCATGATATGTCCTTGCAAAAGCAACTCCATCTTCCTCTAGGGCAGAGCTCCCTGCCAATAATAGAGTCCATTTAACTGGCAGTTACTAAGGTTTGATTTTCATAATCAAAATCTTGCACATGATTTATTAACCATTGCTTGGCTTGTTCAACAGCATCGGCGGAACCATATTCACCTTTTATGTATCCACTGGCTGAAAGAGTAACAAAGAGGTCGGCACCTGCCTCCTTATCAAGGCGGGGAACAGCCTGATCTTTTTCAGTATCTTCCCGTAATTCAGCCCGAATGGCGCCCGCTACTTCATAAGCTTTGTCGGATAAAGCAAAAGCCAGCGGCTCCATTAAACTAAAGGTACGGGCTTGATTACTGGTAATTTGCCAATTTACCAATCCTTCAGCTAGCGCTGTAATAATTTCTTCTCTCTGTTTCTCCGGACATACCAAACAAGGGCCAAAGAAATTTTCACTTTCGATCCATCCAGCGTTTATCATTTTCTCCTTCACATCCGAATATACTTCTGGCTCTCCTTTATCTATGCCTATAGTTGATACTGAAAAGAGTCTGCGAAGGTCAATTGCTACATCATATGCAAACAGGCCATATGCACGAGTTTGCTTGTCCAAAAACTTCCTTTTGGGCAAATGCTTTTCAATCCCCTCTAAATACTCCTGCATTTCTTCGGGCTTCATTTCATTTCCATCCTGGTCCAATAAAGTAACTTTACTATTTGGATTTGATGTTCGATCAAAAGTCCCTTTTTCAGAATCGGTACCTGCTAATAATGGATGAAGAGGTCGCATGGCAGAAATTGATAATGGGCTTCGCCGCTTAACCACAAAATCTTCTTCATCCTTACTTTTTGTGGCTTTGGAAGAAGCTTTCATATAGCCGCCCAACAACTGATCAGGATAGGTTGGATCACAGGGTTGAACAGCAATATCTTCCTTAGGAGCATTTCCTTTTTTATCCAGCTTCCATAAAAACTCCACAGGTGCCAAGTCTTCTCCTAACCCCTGCATAACCCGCTCAAGAATAGATCGTTTTACCTGTTGTCCACTGGAAAATGGCTGTGAACGTCTGAATTGCGGATCAAAATAGGTTTTTTGCCCATCTTCAACACAAAAAACAGTATGTTCTACATGTTTTAATCCTCTTAAATATAAATATGGTGAGTTCATAATATGCTCCTTTTAATTTATTTTTAGTTTATGATGGCAACTCTTTAATTAGATTGGTAGTAGTGGTATTTAAATTTTATAAGCGTTAAAAACAGCCTATACATGTCCTGCGGAATTTTATTACTCATCAACTGATTCACAGCCTTATTAACTGTTTCTGCAACCATTGGCTCATCTTCAATAATTGCGGCAAGTTTATCGATAAACTGTTGCCTGTTACTTGCTTCCCACAGGTTTTCAACCGCTTTAATTCTGGTTCGTAGCCTTTTTTCTCTTCCCTCATAAGTTAATAGGGAATCAGCTACTTCTTCTGCCAACTGTAAGGTTTCTTTGTTATTTAGCATAGCTTGTATCCATGTTAGGTAAGTGATAAAGGTTAATCGTTTCTCTTCTTTTTCCAATTTAAGTGAAGCTTTTTTCTTTTGAAGAACATCTCCCGCTGTATACTTATACAAATCTTTAGGTTGAAGTGCTTTGACCCCGATACCTCCGAGTGCACATGCTTTTTCCAGCGTAAATTGTGCTTGATAAACTTCTTCCAACTTTTTTATCTCCGATCTGCTAAGTGAGGAATCTGCCTGAATAAGTTGTTCAAAGATATCAGGCATTCTGCGAACATTATTTAACTCCAGATATAAAAATCCAAGGGTTTTGTTCATTTGACCATAGCTGTATCCATATACTAGTTCTTGCAGGTTATCATCTCCCAAATGACGAGCTAAAGAAAAAATTTGTTCTGACCATTCAGGCCGGATTAGTTTAATATATCCTCCCTGGCTTCCTGAATAGTCAGAAGCTTGTTCTAATGTTCGGCGATAAGCTTTTTCAAGATCATCTCTATATTCCAGCCCAAAAGTAATCCATAACCCATTCCATGTTTCAATCTGCCGTCCCTTTGCTTTAGGTGACTCATCCAAATACTGTCGATAATACTTCCATCCCTGATATATAAACCAAAGAATTTTTTCATTGTTAAATAAAAAATCATATCCACCACCAAAGCCAGCTCCTAATGCACCTCCAAACCAAGAATATAAAACTTCTTCTTCAGAAGGACCTTTTAAAATATTACTCACTTGGCCTGATGTAGATTTTATATCTTCTTTAGCCTTAAATCCTACAGCAATATTACCTCCCAAGTTATCATTGCCGTTTGCGTACTCTTCAATCTTGGCTAAGAGTTTATTCTTTTTAATTAAAGCGTCTCTAATATTAGGATTTTGATCCTTTTTACTTATTCTCTGAAAAAAAGGAGAATTGTGCACCTGCATTAAATGCAAATAGTCTTCCGAGTCAAACAAAACAGGGAAAAATTCTTCCTCAAAAAATTCCAATGCAGACAGATTTCTCCCTGTCTTTCGGTTATAAAGCTCTAAAAACTGCCTGCCAACTTGTACTGTATACATATGCCCTCCATTAAATAAAATTTGATGGTTCTTTAAGAACTAAGCCTAGCATTTCATATTCATCCTGTTCAGGCATGATGTAAGGCTCGCTGCCAACTCCTTCAGCAATACGCAAGCGCTCTTTAACTCGGTATAAACTCTTTTGACTTACAGGAATCTCCAGCCACTGCCGCTCTTCCCAATTTGCATTTTTATACTGTTCCTCATCTTTCTCCAAAATGCACGTGGCTGAATCTATTTCCAGATACTTTATTAAAACGGGTTCAGAAACATGCCTTAGCTTCTCCATCTGAAACTCATCTCTATTCCACTTTAGAAACCCTTTTATTTCCTGAATATCAATTTCAGAATATACCTGATCGATCAGGTTTTGAATTTCAGTAGTTTTTAGCTTCTCTCCATCCGGAAGCAAAGAATAACTTTTTTCAACAATTTCCTTAGAATAAGGTAGAGTGTTTTCTAAAGGTTCAAGCACATGAACAGGCTTCAATGTTCTTTTCTCAGCCGCTAATCTTCTGCGATTAACTCGTCCAAAACGCTGAACCAGGGCATCCAGTGGAGCAGCTTGAGTAATCATCCGGTCAAAACTTATATCCAGGCTGACTTCTACTACCTGAGTGGAAACCACAAAACAGGGACCTTCTCCTTCATCAAAAACTTCTTTAAGCTGTTGTTCCCGGTCTTTACGATCTTTTCTTCGAAACCTGCTGTGGATTAACATGGAAGGTATATCTGAAAACATACCTTTGAGAATTCTATAAGTTTTCTGAGCATCAGCTACAATATTACAGACGATCAGAAGTTTTTCTCCTGCACTTAATGATTCCTCAATTATTTTATAAAGCTCATCAAGATCTTTATTCTTATAAATAAGATGGCGATCGTAGGTCTCCAGCTCTTCCCCGGATAATGCCACCTGATAAACTTGCTCTTCACTCCCAAGAATCTTCAGCAAAGAATCATATAGTGCTGATGGCATTGTAGCTGTGCCTATATGAATTCGGCATCCATTTCTTAATAATACTTTCACAATTTCCAGTACCATAGCTTGTGTTTCAGCTTGATAGGTGTGAATCTCATCCAGAATAATATCGCAACCTTTCAAATCAAGTAGTATAGCTTCAAAGCTCATGGTTCCAAAAATGATACTACTGATCTGATGGGGCGTAAGCACTTTAACACTGGCTCCTACAAAAGGCTGAAGCTGTACTTCCTGTTTGCTTTCATCAGCAGCTACTAATCTGGAAGCGGCATGAAGTAAACGCACATCTGTATGTTCAGGAACTATTTCTTTAATGCGGCTATACATAGCATTAATTGAAGCCTGAAAAGGAAGCACATAAAAAGTTCGCCCCCTGCATCTTCTTAAAAGAAATTCTGTTTTCCCGGCTCCGGTTGGAGCAACAACCAGAGTATGTCTTCTGGCATCTTTCGTATCTTTCTGAGAAAGAGGATATAGCTTGCTCGGCTCAAACATATTCTTATATGCCGGATTTTGGAAAAGCCGACTAAGAAACGGAGCAAGGTCATCTGCCAGTGCTGAAGCCATGTGGTCGGCAGCCATTAAAATTCCTTTCCATTCAGACCAGCCATCATCAATCTGCTCACAATATTCTACTGCCCTCAATAAAGCATCTTCAGCTTCCTTGTAAGAAATCGTACGTGTTTTAATTCCCAGTTCCTTCAATAAAGCAAGGGCTCTGGGTGACCATTCTTCCCAGTTCCTAAGATGAGCTTCGATCAATCCTTCTTCGCCCTCGCGATTTACAATATCAATTAAACCTCTTTTTCTTGAATCATTTTTGATTGATTTATGATGGGCAGCAACCATTTCAATCAGAGTTATTTGCTGCTCTTTGGGAAACAGGGGAAGAAAAGCCAGCGAAGAAAATTCATGCCTATGTGGCAAATCCTGATTAAAGGCCCGCCCCTCTTTATATCCATGCACAAAAGCTTGATAGACAGGATGAGCCTTACCTATATCGTGTAAATATGCTCCATTACGACAAAGAGTTATATCTTTGCTTAAGTGTTCAGCCAGTTTTTCAACAGCAGAGGCAACATGAAGCAAATGAGCCTTTAATGAAACAGCCCCATAGGTTTCACTTTTTGCCAGCAGTTTAACTTCCTGATATTTTTCCAAGGTCCATCTCATAAAATATCATCCCGAATGGCCCCATTTGTAATTTCTAACCGGCCATACATCGGTTTGAAATTGTCGAATCGATTATATCCTACCATAAAACCTTCATCTGGTTTGGTAAAATGGAGTTCAAACCCCTCAATTTCACTAAACTTCTCTTCGGAAAGTTTTTCTATTCCCTTGATCCTGTCAGGAAGCATCACATCCTCATTTCTACAAAGACAAATATGTTGTCCAAATGCTCGTTCAGCATCTTCCCGATCACAAAAAGCTAAAACAAGAACCGGATCAATAAGAATACCTCTGGTTAAAATGCTATAATTCTTTCCGGGCTTCTTGATCAGCTTCGGCCGGGTTTGCTCTTGTTGCTTTGAAAACTTCACAAAGCTAAGGCGATGCCGAAGAATTTGTTTGACCTGTAGTTTTTGCCGAATTCCTTCAATAATCGAAGGCGTTAAAAATTGCTGACTGAAAGTAAGCTCATCCCGAACAGCTGTCCATGGCTTAATATATCCAAAGGGTCCTGTATAAGTTACTGTATAGATCATAGTGAAAATAAAATTAACTTAATAAAGTGCGCCAAATCCACTTCCTGTCAACTCTCCAACTCCTACATTCCAGGCAAATTCAATTGCCTTAACATCACCTTGCATAATAATTGGACAGAGATTAGTTTTAAGGCGAATTCCTTTAATCTCAATAAGTTTTGTGCGGGGGGCATTGTAATTTTTATCAAAGCCTATTTTAAACTCTCCATGAGATACCCCAGCCTCCTGAAGCTTTCTTTTTAAAGTTCTCTTTAAAACTATATCCGCTTCCTTATCATTAAAAGTCAGATGTTTGCGTTGAAGATCATCTATATTACTACGGATTAAAACAGGGCTTGAAACTTTAAATCTCCACTCAGATTTGAATGCCGGTGAAGGAACAATTTGGACTTCGTCCACTTCCATTCCAAATGCAACTGATGGGGCATCCACTATCCCCTGAATTAATTCCGATGCATGTTTTCCTTCCCAAAAACTAATAAACCAATGTGCTCCTTTTTTAAAGTTTAATCCACCGTTAGCACTTTCTACATCTCCCCGTAACCATGAAAATGAATAAAGAGAAATTTTATCATGTAGATCATTTTGACCAAGCCATTTATGAAGAGCACCTGTCAACTTGTGCTGGTAATTAAAATCCACCAGTTCCGTATTTGGCGTAAGCCTTAAATGTAGCCTCATGATATATTTACTCTTTATTTAAATTTAACCGCCTATTAGTAAGACCCTTGAAAAACCCAATCCTTACAAAAAAATTTAAATTTTTTAATTATTAACATAAAAAAAGGGACTGACGTCTTCCGTCACCCCCTATATGCGATTAGCAGTCCCCCTAAACTATCAATTCAACAAATCCCTCAATCAGCAATTCAACCAATCAATAATTCAACAGTTCCCTTACGATGCCCTCGGCAGGCTAAAGCTAAAGGTCGTGCCTTTGCCTTCGATACTTTTTACCACGATCTTTCCGTTTTGCTTTTCAACGAACTCCTTGCAAAGCTGTAAGCCCAATCCGCTCCCTTTTTCGTGGTCCGTACCCTCCCGTGAAGTTCCATGAACAGTAAAGATATGCTGCTGCTCTTCTTCGGGAATACCAATGCCAGTATCATTCACATCAAAAATAATTTTTCCTTTTTCTTCTCTTGTGCTTACCGTAATGCTGTCCCCCTCTTTGGTAAATTTGATGCTGTTAGCCACCAAATTCCGCAAAATAAGCTGCAGTAGGTTGAAATCTGCTTCAACCTTAAGTCCCTCGGCTACATTATTTTTTAGCAAAACCCCCTTTTGCCGGGCCTTAAATTCATAGTTCTTAAATACTTCTTTAACCACCTCACGAGCGGTGATAATTTCCATATTAAGTGCCATTCCGGACATCTGCTCCTTTGCCCATGCCAGCAGGTTATCCATCATACTGATATTTTGCGAAATAGACAGTTCCAGTTGCGTCCACATCGTTTCAACATCCTCGCGACTTAAATCATCCTCGCGTAGCAAATAAAGCATGCTTTTCATTGAGGACATGGGTGAACGTACATCATGTGCAATAATAGCCAGCATTTTATCCTTCACCCGGTTTAACTGCTGCAACTGGTTTCGCTGCAACTCTAACTCCCGGTTGATGCGCTGCTTTTCGACTTTTGTCCGATAAATAAATAACAACGACAGCAGCGTCACCAAAATGATACCGAGACTTACTATGATTAACCAGTTGCGGGCATCAATTTTGGCCTCCTGTACTTGATGTTTTTCTTTCAGTAAGTGGTTGATTTGCTCCTGCTTACGCAAGCTTAACATCGCTTCCGTTTTTGTAAGCTCCTGCTCAGCTTCCATCTGTTGAATGCTGTCAGCAACGGCTTTGTATTTTTCATGAAATGTTAAAGCCGTTTGAAAGTTTCCGAGCTTTTTATGCAGCTTATAGATGTTTTCTGTTGCCGTTTTTTGGAACGACATCGAACCCAACTCCCCCGCTACAGCAAATGCCTGTCTCCAATAATCTATGGCTTTTGATAATTCACCCCGTTGCCGGGCTACATTTGCCAGTCCCGAATAATTGTAAAAAATGCCCTGAGGCACATTCAATTTATGGCAATATTTTAAAGAAAGTTTAAAATTTTTCTCTGCTTGTGCCGTATTTCCCATCCGGAGATACATATCTCCCATATTATAAATAATTATATAAGGCGGAGTGTCGGGACGAATATTTTTATGTAACGACAGGGCACGCTTATACAAAGAGAGAGCCTCCCCAAAATGTCCCAGATCTTTTTTTGTGTTGGCCAGATTCGAAACGGCACGAAATTCGCCTACTTTAAAACCAATTTTTTCGCTGATTTCTATAGCTCGTTCAAGGTAAAACCCCGCTTTTTCAGGTTGAGAAAAACTATTATAAACCTCTCCCAAATTGTTAAGTACGTTTGATAGAAAAAGGCTGTCTTTGGCTGCTTCTGCATATTCCACCCCCGCCAGATAATGTTTTAAAGCAAGGGCCATATTGCCCATATTCCCATAAACCACCCCAATATTTTGGTTGATGGCTGCCAGGGTGCGTGGATTTTTAACCGAATCAATCAGCGCCTTTGCTTTTTTATAAGCCTTCAGCGACTGCCCGTATTTCGCCTGATAGCGATAGGCAGTAGCTAATAAATTCAGAATATCAGCCTTCTGGTTACTGTTTGGAAAGCTTTTTAATGTTTCTTGCAGAAGGTCACTCGCCACACCCGGTTTTCTGGCGGTTAAGTAATTTTCCGATAACGACAAATTTACCTTCTGTAACAGATAGGCACTATGAAGAGAATCAGCTATACTTTGTGCTCTTCTCAATAAATTCATTGATTCTTGCATGCTGCCGGAGTTCTTAAATTCCGCAGCTAAATCAATCATCATCACTATTTTGGCACTGTCGGGAAGATAAGGGTCTGATACCTGTTCCAAACCCAAAACATCTCCTGACTGAGCAAATAATGATGAAGTAAAATAAAATAAAATAAACCCGACTAAGCCTGTTCGCATTAACTATAAACCTAAAATTATCGTTAAAGCACCCGAATCTTAACTCCCTGACCCACTTTATTTAATTAATATTATAATTGTTTTGATGTTGAAACAAAAGCAATTTTTTCAAACCAAGGATAAAAACTGTAAATTAATTTACATCTCTTTCTAAAACGGCATACGTTTTTTCGAAATGATCAACATCAAAAGTAGAAAAGAGAACTTAAAGTAAGTGCAGATTAACATACCCCGATTTCAGTCACTGCTCGATTTCATTTCTCTTTTTCAGCCAAAATTCTTCTTAAATAATTAACCTGCCCGAGGTGGTAATTAAAGTGACCATATAAATGAATCAGCGTTTCACCAACCGTAAATTTTTCTGATTTATAAAGTGAAAATGGTTCATTCAACTGTTCAGCACTCAGTTTATCCAGTACTTCGCCAATCATTACAGAAGTGTTATTAACGCTCTCGATAAGTTCTCGCCCCGAAATTCCTGTATTGGTAAATTCCTTTTTGCGGTTTCGTTCATAGCCGGTATCTCCCATGCCCGCTCTAATATAGTGATTGAGATTGCCGGTCATATGCTGCGCCAACACACCGCAACTATTCCTGATGCCTGATTCAAGTTCCCATAAGTAATTATGGGGAATCTTACCTATTTCATCGGCCAGTTGATCTAAATCACGAATATAAAAGGCTTTAATTTGTTCTTTAAAATCTCTCATTGTTTCAGCAGGTTTGATTTATAATGAATAGAAAATGCTTTCATGTAGATCGGAGATTTCGACGTAACCATACCTTCTGGGATCTCGATAAGACAAATTTAAAAACTGTTGCTTCTCGACATGAATGTCGAGTTATACTTCACAAAAAAGCTGAAAGGAAGTTGAACTCCCGCTTTAATAGCTATCCCGGCAACTACCGAGTTCAGGAGTACAACTCCTTCACAGCAAGAAATGAACTACTGCCTGAACCCTACTTCTTTACAACATCATGCCCCAGCGGCAGCTTCTCAATCACTTCAAGCGCGGGACTCGGATCACCCATAATATAAAAATGAATACCCGGCGCACCGCCTTCCAAAAGTTCTGTACATTGCTGTTTTGCCCACTCAATACCAATATCACGCGCTTTAGCCGAATTTGATTGAATTTCGTCAGATAAGGTTTCAGGAATATTTAAATAAAAATATTTGGGCAAAAAGTTAAGATGTTGCTCCCGCGTCAGCACTTTAAGTCCCGGTACAATAGGGCATTCAATGCCTGCATTTCGGCATTTTTTCACAAATCGAAAATAGGCTTCATTATCAAAAAACATCTGTGTAACGATGTAATCACCACCGGCATCCACCTTTTTCTTGAGCATTTGAATATCATAGTCAAGATTCGGAGCCTCAAAATGCTTTTCGGGATAACCGGCCACTCCCACACAAAAATTGGTTTCGTGAGCATTCACAATATTCTCTAAGTAACGCCCGCTGTTCATGCCTTTCACCTGCTTCACCAAATCGACAGCATGTTTGTTAAAGGTACCATTTTTATAACGGGTGATGGAATCATCGGCAGCATCGCCGCGAATGGTCAACACATTGTCAATACCCAGATAGTTGAGTTCAATCAGTGCGTCTTCGGTTTCTTCTTTGGTGAAGCCTTCACAAATCAGGTGCGGAACGGGGTCAACGCCGTATTTGTGCATGATAGCAGCACATAAGCCAATCGTTCCGGGACGCTTTCGCTTGATGTGTCGCTTGATGGTGCCATTGCCAAGCTCTTCATAATATGATTCCGCGGCATGATAGGTCACATCAATAAAGGGAGGGTGATACTTCATCACCTGATCCAGCGAATCGAATACTTTTTTGATGGAACCTCCCCTTTTGGGAGGAATAATTTCGAAAGAAATTAATGGTTCTTTCGCACGATTGTAATGTTCAATTACTTTCATTTAATCTGCTATTATTTGTACCTTTACATTCCGAAAATTTTCCCGACAAGCTAAAAGACATGCCTGTTTTTTTGAAAAATGGATGCCTTTATGAGTGAAAGGTAATCACTCTTCAGCTCAGTTGAAAAATTTTTGTGCAATCACAAGTACCTTATAATTACCTGACATACGATTTTTTTATGACTTTCGACCAAATTAAGAATTTGCTCAATCGCCGCATTCTCATTTTAGATGGCGCGATGGGCACTATGATTCAATCCTATAAACTTTCAGAAGAAGACTACCGGGGCGAGCAATTCAAGGATTTTAATGCTGAGCTGAAAGGCAATAACGACCTTCTCAGCATCACTCAACCGCAAATCATCAAAGAGATTCACAGCCAGTTTCTTGCCGCGGGCTCCGATATTATTGAAACCAACACTTTCAACAGCACTTCCATTTCACAGGCCGATTACCAAATGCAGCATCTGGCCTACGATCTGAATGTTGCGGCCGCAAAAAATGCCCGTGAAGCAGCGGATGAATTCACGGCAAAAAATCCGGATAAACCAAGATTAGTTGCCGGCGCTATCGGTCCCACGAACAAAACGCTTTCCCTTTCACCGGATGTTGAAGATCCCGGCTACCGCGCCGTCACTTTTGATCAGCTTGTTGAAGCCTATACCGAACAAATTCGGGGGTTGGCAGACGGTGGCGTTGATATTTTGCTGGTTGAAACGATTTTCGACACGCTGAATGCGAAAGCAGCCATTTATGCCATTCATAAATATGCCGATGAAACGGGACAACACCTTCCGGTGATGATTTCCGGAACCATCGTTGATCAAAGCGGACGCACCCTTTCAGGACAAACTACCGAGGCATTCTGGGTTTCCGTTTCTCACACAAAAAATTTGCTGAGTGTTGGGCTGAATTGTTCTCTGGGATCAAAGCAAATGCGTCCCTATATCGAAGAACTGGCAAATATTTCTACCTGCCACACCAGCTTGTATCCCAATGCAGGCCTGCCGGATGAAATGGGTGAATACAATGAAATGCCTGACTATATGGCTAACCAGCTGCGGGAATATGCGAGCTCAAATTTTGTGAATCTGGTGGGCGGCTGTTGTGGTACCACTCCCAATCATATCGAAGCTATTGCCGAAGCCGCGGCTAAATGTAGTCCCCGAAAAATTGCCAAACAAAAACCCTACCTGCGATTAAGTGGACTGGAACCACTGGTTGTTCGTCCCGACACCAATTTTGTGAATATCGGTGAACGAACCAATGTCACCGGTTCACGAAAATTCAAGCGGCTTATCAAGAATGAAGCGTATGAAGAAGCGCTTTCAGTAGCGCGCCAGCAGGTAGAAAACGGGGCGCAGGTTATCGACATTAATATGGATGAAGGAATGCTGGAATCGGAAGAAGTGATGGTCGATTTCATGCAGCTTATCGCAGGTGAACCGGATATTTCGCGAGTACCGATTATGATCGATTCATCAAAATGGAGCGTGCTCAAAGCGGGACTCAAATCTGCCCAGGGAAAATGCGTGGTAAATTCCATCAGCCTGAAAGAAGGCGAAGAAGCTTTCAAAGAACAGGCACGCGAAATCCTGAATTTCGGGGCCGCCGTTGTGGTGATGGCGTTTGATGAAGAAGGTCAGGCCGATAACTACGAACGTCGTATCGAAATTTGTGAACGAGCCTACAACATCCTCACTAAAGAAGTAGGATTTGCTCCACAGGACATCATCCTTGATCCTAATATCCTCACAGTTGCTACGGGCCTTACTGAACACAATAATTACGCTGTTGATTTCATTAAAGCCACCCAATGGATTAAGGAAAACCTGCCCCTCGCGAAAGTCAGCGGTGGACTTAGCAATGTTTCTTTCTCCTTCCGCGGCAATAATAAAGTACGGGAAGCCATTCATGCTGCCTTTTTATATCATGCCATTCAGGCGGGACTCGATATGGCAATTGTCAATGCCGGACAGCTGGAAGTGTATGAAGAAATCCCCAAAAAGCTTCGCGATCTGGTTGAAGATGTACTGCTGAACCGCCGGGATGATGCTACTGAACGGCTGGTGGATTATGCAGAAAAAATCAAAGAAGATCAATCCGAAGAAACCCAAAAAACCGAAGCCTGGCGTGAAGAACCGGTTGAGGAACGCATCAAGCATGCGCTGGTAAAGGGCATTGTGGATTACATTGTGGAAGACGCCGAAGAAGCACGTCAAAAGTACGACCAACCCATTGAGGTGATTGAAGGTCCGATGATGGACGGCATGAATATCGTAGGTGATCTGTTTGGCTCGGGAAAAATGTTTCTGCCGCAGGTCGTGAAAAGCGCGCGCGTGATGAAAAAGGGCGTAGCTCACCTGGTGCCGTTTATTGAAAAAGAGAAAGAGAAAAATAAAGACAGCGAGCCCAAGGCCAAGGTGCTGCTGGCTACGGTAAAGGGTGATGTCCATGATATCGGGAAAAATATTGTAGCGGTAGTTTTGGCCTGTAATAATTTTGATGTGATTGATCTCGGGGTGATGGTTCCCGCCGACAAAATTCTGGATGAAGCCCGCAAAAATAAGGTAGATATTATTGGCCTTAGCGGACTTATCACTCCTTCACTGGATGAAATGGTACACGTTGCCAAAGAACTGAAACGTGAAAAGTTCAGCCAGCCACTGATGATCGGGGGAGCTACAACCTCACGTATGCATACCGCGGTGAAGATTGAACCGAAATACGATCAACCCGTTATCCATGTGCTGGATGCTTCACGAAGTGTTTCAGTTACCGGTAATTTGATCTCGAAAAGTTTACGTGATGAGTTCGTCAAAAAGAAGAAAAATGAATACCTGAAGCTGCGCAACCAGCATGAAAAGCGGTCGAGCCGGAAAACGTATCTCCCGCTAAGTGAAGCACGCAAGAACGCTGCTCAAATAAATTTCAATTCATCACATATCAAAAGGCCCAATTGCCTAGGGCAGCAGGTGTTTGATGACTACCCGCTGGAAGAAATTCGAAAGTACATCGATTGGGGGCCGTTTTTCATTGCCTGGCAGATGAAGGGGAAGTTCCCCGATGTGCTGGAAGACCCAGCCTACGGCGACGAAGCCCGCAAACTTTTTGATGAAGCCAATGAGCTGCTGGATAAAATTATTGATGAAAAACTGCTGAAAGCACGGGCGGTGATGGGGTTATATCCCGCTAATTCAGTCAGTGATGATATTGAACTTTATACGGATGAAAGCCGCAACGAAGCTCTGGTTACCTTCCATGGATTGCGTCAGCAGGCTCAAAAACGGCGTGGACAGCCGAACAAAGCCATTTCTGATTTTGTGGCTCCCAAAGAATCAGGCATTGCCGATTATATGGGAGGATTTGCTGTAACCTGCGGAATCGGAACCGTAGATTTAGTGAAGAAGTTTGAAGCGAATCACGATGATTATAACGCTATTCTAACTAAAGCACTGGCTGATCGGATGGCAGAGGCGTTTACTGAGTTACTTCACGAAAAAGTGCGAAAAGAGATCTGGGGCTATGGTGCGGATGAAAAATACAGTAATGAGGCTTTGATTCGTGAAGAATACGAGGGCATTCGTCCTGCCGCCGGTTATCCTGCTCAGCCCGATCACACCGAAAAGCGCACTTTATTCGACCTGCTGAATGCGGAAGAAAATGCGGGTATCCGTCTAACGGAATCTTATGCCATGTTCCCCGCGGCATCGGTAAGTGGTTTATATTTTGCACATCCGGAATCGGACTATTTTAATGTGGGCAAACTGGAAAAAGATCAAATCGAAGACTACGCCAGGCGAAAAGGGATGAGTGTGGAGGAGGTAGAACGCTGGCTGGGAGCGAATTTGAATTATGGTTGAGAAAAGAGAGATGCCATCTTTTGAAAGATGGCATCTCTGTAATTAGCTAACTGAGGATTACTAAACCTTAAGACAACTTTAACAAGTTGCACTTATTTAAAGGTTTAGTAATCCTTTTGGCCGAAACTTGGCATGTCTTATTTTTAGTTCTCTCCGAAATGCAACCGCTTAATTTTATTCGTATTCACTATATTCATCACTTCATTCACATCATTAAGGTTAATTTTGCTGCTTTGCACATATTCTACAGGCAGAATAACGATACGGAATATTTGATCCTGCGTAAAAGCGGGCCCAACTGTATTTAGATCTTTGTCTCCTGTCAGGAACAACCGTACATCGGTAGCGGTATGGTCAAAAGCATATTGCAGCTCTCCGTCATTGAAGAATACCGAAACCGGTAATGGTTGCCAAACATCCTGGCCGGTCGATTCATCCACCTCCCACAGTAAATAAGCTAATACAATATCACTGGTAAATACCTCAATACTGCTCGGAAAGGCAACAATCTGTGAATAATTATTGGATGCATCAAAATTCACCTGCGCTTCAAATGCCTGACCAATCAAACCCGGCGGTCCCGGAGGTCCCGGCGGGCCGGCAGGCCCCTGCGGACCTGTCCCGCACGACACAAAGAACATTACTGACAAAATTAAAAGAGTCGATTTCATAATCATTGTTTGGTTGAATTTATTACAATGCCACTTTTAAAATGTAGTATTCTAAATTCTTATGCATTCACATGAAGATGTTATTAAAATTTGACCTATTGATTAAAGGATTACTAAACCTTAAGGTCAATTTTCAAAAGGTTGTCACCTTTAAAGGTTTAGTAATCCTTGCAGACTTCGAAGTGGTTCATTCAAAAAACAACATGACCTGCTAGATATTTAGCATTTCTTCACCAGGTTTACTAAACTTTCAAAAAGTTTAGTAAACCTTTCATGGAATCGAAGAGGTTTAGTAAAGCTTTTCATTACTTTTAATAATTGCGATACTTTTTAAATTGAAATAGCTTAAATATCAATACTGAAGCTTTACTAAACCTTACCCTCTTGTCCTATGAAAGAATACCATGCCCCATTTAAGCCAAACTGTTTCTATCATATTTACAATCGTGGAAATAATAAAGAAAAGCTGTTTTTAAATGATGACAATTATGCTTTTTTCCTTCATAAATGGGAGTATTATCTAAGTGAATATTTAGATGTTTGGGCCTATTGCCTTATGCCGAATCATTTTCACTTTTTGACTGAAGTTAATGATCAAAATTCTTTTCCTGAAAAAACATTTGTAAACGAATTTCTGGAAAAGCGGTTTAAACGTTTGTTTTCAAGCTACACGCTTTCTTTTAACAAAGTATATGACCGTAGCGGCAGCCTTTTTCAAAAAAGATTTAAAAGATTAAAAATAAGTTCTAATAGCTATCTTTTAGCCCTCATCCACTACATTCACCACAATCCTATTCATCATAATTTTACTGAGAATTACGATGGGATTTATTCATCTTATCCTGCAATACTTAGTAAAAGTCCTACCAAAATAAATCGCGATGAAGTGTTGAATGTCTTTGGCGGAAGAAGTGATTTTATCAAAATTCATGCAAAAGAAAAAAATTATAAGAAGATTAAGCATCTGATTGTTGAGTAAAGGATCTTTTGCCTCTAAGAAAGTTTAGTAAAGCTTCAAGGTTTTTGATATTGTCCTTTATACAGAAAATAATCTAAGGCCTTTTAAAGCAATTAAGCTTTACTAAACTAATTTTCACACCTTCGCATGAACATGCAGTAGCAATGATAGCAGCCTCTTAATATTTTGATTTAAATCATATCAAATGCTTTTGTTATGAGTCGCATTTATTTAATCGTTATTTTCGCTTTGTTCACTCTTCAAGCTTGTGCTCCCGAACCGGTTTTGAGGCTTAAATCTCAGGCTGAGAAGCATCAAACATCATATTATCAGGGTGTCGAGTACGTTTATAAACAAAAAGACAGTATTGAGGTAATTGTGAGCTATTATGAGCATACCCGTGATCTTTTTGCAATGACGGTAGAAGTTTTTAACAACTCTGATGAAGTTGTCCGGGTTAATCCTGCCCGTTTCTTTTATAAAGCTTACAGGGGAATTCAATGGAATGAAGACGCTCTGCTTAACGTAGAATATGCTAAAAACCCCGAAAGAAAAATGCTGGCTATTGATATGGAATTATCTCGGCAAAGAGCCGACCAAAAGAGTGATGATGTCTGGTTTTATATTGCACACGGATTAAATTTTGCGGGGGCAATTGCAGCAGAGACACCCGAAGAGCGTGAAGAAGCCGGTGAAAACCTGGTAAGGACAGTGGTTTATCATCAAGCAGACCGTGATGAGTTTCACTACGATCAGTACGGTTTAAAGCAACGTCGAAAAGTATGGCGCCTTGATGCCCTTCGTATTACCGATCTTTTGCCAGATGAGAGTGTCAGAGGTTTAGTTTTCTTCACTACCAATCCCCATGCCGGTTTGTATGATATCTCAATTGATCTTGAAGATCTTCAATTCGATTTTTGGTTCCGCCAAATTAAATATTACCCTTAAGAAGACATGCCATTTTTCAAAGAATTGCACGTCTATTTACTTTAGATTCAACGCCAGCACTGCATCTACAATGCTCTGCCTTAAAGGGCCAAGATCATAATAATAGCTGTTCTCCTGCCTTCCCGAATTTTCGCGGTTGGTAAGTAGAATAACAGACAAATCGTATTCAGGCATTACCACGATACTGGTTCCGGTGAAGCCGGTGTGCCCGAAAGTACCGGCAGGTGCTCCTTCGGCTGAGATAAAATTTAAATCCATTGCCCAGCCGAGTGCATTGCCATGTTTATCTTTAGTGAGAAAAGTATCAATGACGGATTCAGAAATTACTTGCTTGTCTTTATAACTTCCCCCGTTTAACAATAAATTAACCAGTTTTTGAAGGTCATCAACGGTAGAAAACAGCCCTGCATGTCCAGCCACACCGTTATTTGCGTACCATGCGTTGCCGTCGCTCACTTCACCCCTTAAAGTATAGTGTCGCCAACCGTTCCATGAAGCAGGGTCAACATTCACCCTGTAACCAAAGCTGTCATCATAAACCATTTGCTTTTCAAAAGGGTTGCCATGAGAGGTAGCAGCGATTTTTTGAATTCCCTTATCAAGCGGATTGAAGAAGGTGTGAGTAAGATTCAGTGGTTGATACAGGTTTTCTCGTAAGAAAACATCCATTGACTGCCCCGAAGCCCGTTCAATAATATCACCCAGCAACATGAAGCCAAGATCGCTGTAATGGCGGGCCTTGCCTACTTCCCATTTAAGGGGCATACCGGCAATAACTTTATAACGTTCCTTTTTATTTGAAGCTTTGTAATAGAGCGGGTACCACTGACGAAGCCCCGATGAATGGCTTAGCAAATGGCGAACAGTTATCTTTCTCTTTTCACCGATGTTGAATTCCGGCAACCACTTATAAATGGCATCATCCAGATGTAGTTTCCCATTATCTGCCAGCAACATAATGCCAAAAGTGGTGGCACAAACCTTGGTGAGTGAGGCCAGGTCGAATAGATGTTCAATCGTCATAGACTCCGGCTCTTTTAACGGCTTCACCCCGTAGCTGTACTTCTGCGCGTAACCATAAGCCTCGCGATGCAAAATAGAATCACCTCGCTGAATGCGAATAACCGCGCCGGGGATATTGCCTGTTTTAACTTCACTTAAAATGAGGCTGTCAACAGCAGCGATGTTCCCCGTTTTTTGTGTGATTTGGGATACAGCCGTTCCGCACCCCAGATATAGAATACAAGTAATAAGAAATCCAGTAAATGAGAACCGCCGGTTCATAATTCTTAGTTTAAATTTTAGGCTAGAATGTGGCAAAATATGTTTAATTTTTCCGAACCGCCAAAAAGGCCTCATCCTGATTTTTAAATCATTTTAAAAATAGCTCAAATTTACTTCATAGCTTGCTATTCTTTTCCCTTTGGTATAATGCTAATTTTCCCGTCTTTTTCGAGTACAGCATACTTTATTTGTTCAATACTTTCCAACCCTTGCTTTTTGCGAGCTGCTTCCAGAATATCACCCATCTCAATATTTTCTTTCTCCATTCTCTCTATTAAAGGATTGCCGTTTTTCAAAATAATAAGCGGTACTCCGTTTGCAATTTTATCAAACAGCGGCCACCTTTCAGAAAAAAAAGCAAAGATAACATCAAGTGTTACCAGTGTGCCGATTAATAGCAACGCCTCTGTAATTGAACCATCGTTTAACAGCGCCTGCTGAGTGGCTTCACCTACTACCAGCAGCAAAATAAAATCGAATGTAGTTAACTGGGAAAGAGTTCTTTTGCCTGCCATTCTAAAGATCAGCAGGATGAATAAGTAAATAAAAAAAGCGCGAAGAATTAATTCCATCAGCTAAGGCATTTTAATAATAAACAAATTGTTTTATTTGCTTTATCTCACCACCAATTCCCAACACCAGCTCTCTGCTGCCGCCGTTGAGTGGCATCAAATAGAATATAATGACTCCTTCTCCGCCGGTATTAAAAGTATAAAATATGCGATTATCATTTGTTTTGGTGGATACAGGCTGAGGCACTATCTCGTTAATTTTTATCTTCTCTAAGTACTTTTTGTTAAAAGAAATAACCGTTGTATCTGCCGCTTTTTCTAGATAAACGAAAAACTCCGAAGAGGTACTTTCTCTCAAATACTGCTGATATTCTACCTCAAATCCATTTAAAGAAATTCTGGTCTTGCTTACTACTCCCCCGCCAAAAAACCCCAGAAGGCCTGCCGCCAAAAAGAGGAACATGACTACGGCCGCATATCGCTGTACCTTTCTCTCTTTATGCACAAAATCAAGCTCATCTTCTATTAAATGAATATTTAACTTTTCTTTTTCCATTTTTCTCTTGACTACCCGTATTTTTACTCCAGAAAATTTCCTCTCGAGCAAAATCACAGATTCTCTTGTTCCTAAAAGTAAGATGATTGATAAAAAGTTCCTTTCTAAAAAGGTGAAGCTTTTAATGAAGAATCAATAAAAAAAGGCCGCCCTTTTTAAGGGCAGCCTTCTATGAAATAAATATATTTTCATTTATTATCGAACATTGTAAACAACATCAACATAGGTTGTCATATCAGCCGTTACCGTAATAAACGATGGAAAGGCTTCGAATACCTCCGCCTGTTGAGTGCCATCTGATTTCGTTTGGCTTTTTTTGAAACTGTCCACATAAACCTCAACACCAATTGGCCCTTCGAGAGCGGGAACTTCAATAGAGAAATTGCCTGATCCATCAACCTGTGTGCTATAACTCAAGTTTTGGCCGGGGCTGGCAGTATTTGAAAAGTCATTTGCATCCAAAACCACTTTTACAATAGTGTTTGCCGGAGCCCTTTCATAATCCTGCTCATAAGTACCGGTGGTGTCATTGGTCATATCAGTGTTAGCATAGGCAGTACCAATGATTATTGCCGTTTGTGTTGAATCTATTACCGGTATGGGTTCAGGGTTTGTAATAGGTTCGCAAGAAATTGCAACAGCAAAAACAGCCGCCGCGATCGATGATCTTAGTAGTATTTTAAAAGCTTTCATAGTCAAAATATTTTAATAATTGTGATTAAAAGTAGAACATTAGATTGATTGAGCCGCCATAGTTGCCCGTGTAAAAAGACAAATCATTTCCGCCTTCAGAAACAAATTTTATGGTCTCAACAGATTCAGTTGTACTATTCCAGTATTCGTAGGTTGATTGTTCCCTGTAAGCCTTAATGAAATCAAGGCCTAAAGTGAATTCTGCTCCAACAGACAATTTGGGCGCAATGAAATATTCAACTCCGGCAAAAGCGTTCAAACCAGCTCCCATTTGCTTATTACTCTTTTGTTCAACAATGCGCTCAAAGCGTCCATTGATAAAACGGCCAAAAGTAGAAGAAGGTGATTGATTTAGCTCCGTTATAGAATTTCCATAACCATATTCAGCAGAACTTGTTTGATATAAAAAGCTAAGTTCACCGCCGAAAACGCCAACAAGCCGGCCTGTTCCTCTTCTGAATTCAATACCCCCGCCTACTCTTACAAAGGTCGAATAATTAGTCCATTCATCGGTAACTTCGATATTTTGTTGAGGGAAAGTTTGATTATCAAGAAGTACACGATTTCGATTAGTAATCATGTCCTGCTCAAGTCGCAATCTTCCGCGAATTGCCATATCCTCTGACAGGAAATATTTAGCGAAAATTTGCTGCCTGTTACCCAGAAAGTCAGCACCTATTGAATTATTTTGAGTGCCATTAAAAACATTTCCCAGGTATTCGAGGAATGGAACTGCATCAAAACCCAAGGCGAAATCTCCGGTTTCAGGCAAAATGATTTTATTCTGCTTCACCGGGGGTTCGCCCCTGTTCTGTTCAATTTGCTGCGCAAAAACGTTTGAAACGCTTAACACAAATATTAATAATAGTAGTGTTTTCTTCATATAGTAGATGATATATCAGTTAAAATTAGGGGCAGGAGCTTAAAAGATCTTTAAAAGACTTTTAGAGACTTTTTCCCCGGTGTTGTATACAAGAGTGGCTAAAAGGAGATTTGTTACAAACTTTTTGAACTTTTTTTTAAAAGCCTCTAATCTATTCTCGTCTTGCCAACGTAACTTTTAAGAAAGAATATTAAAAAATTTTAATAAAAGAAAGAGAAGTGTTAATCTAAACGATAAGAGCTATTTATGCTCCCTGCGAATCAAGAAAGAAAGGTTGCCCGCCACAATCACAATAAAACTGCCAACGGCGGTATAAAGCGGCCAGGCGATGGCTAAGCCTTCTCCCGGCAGGAAATCCTGGATGGGGCCCTGAACCATAAACAGCAGCGAAATCAACCCGATAAAAAAGCCGGTTAGAGCGTCTTGTTTATCGGGCTTTGAGAACAGGCGCCCCAGCAGAAAAGCACCGAGCAGGCCGCCATAGGTATAGGAAGCAATTCCCAGGCCCAGTTCAACCACAGTGGGACGTTCGGCAGCCTGAAGCTGAAGAAAGGCAAAGAAAATGGCTGATCCGGTTAAGACAAAAGCCCAAGCCACGGTGGCTATACGAGAAATTTTAAGATCCTCAGCCGGCGTGTTACCTTTTCCGAAATAAGGTTTATAAAGATCAAAGGTGGTTGATGAAGCCAGTGAATTAAGTGATGAACTCAGACTGCTCATGGCCGCCGCGAAAAGCGCCGCAATAATCAGCCCCGACACACCAACAGGAAGCTGCTCAACAATGAATTTTGCGAAAATGGCATCAGTGGTAGCAAGACCAAGTTGCTGTGCTGTTTGTGCTTCATAAAAAGCGAAAAGCAGTATACCGATAAACAAGAACAGGGCAAATTGAAGGGCTACGACAAAACCGCTCCAAACCAGTGCTTTTTGACTGTTATCCACATTTCGGGTAGTGAGCAAACGCTGTACAATCAATTGATCCGTTCCATGTGAAGCAATTGAAAAGATGGCACCGCCGATCACCGCGGTGAAAAATGTATAGGGTTGAGCGATGAATTCATCAAAGCTTAGATCAAAGCCCCAGTTAAGAATCTGCAATTTACCTGTTTCAGAGGCGAGATTTAAGGCACCGTTTAAACCGTTTGGCAAACCGGCAATCAAAACCCCCATTGCCAGTAAAGCCCCGCCGATATAAACGGCCATTTGTACTACGTCCATCCAAATCACCGCCTTAATTCCACCAATAAGTGTATAAAAGAAGGTGATAGCAGAAATTGCACAGATGGAAATTATATAAAGCTGGATGTCTGACAGTCCGGTAAATGCACCGCCCAGGCGTAAAACAATAGCCAGGGGAATAGCCGTGGCAAAAAGCCGGACGCCATCAGCCAGCAAGCGTGTAATCATAAAAGTGGTGCTGGCTGCATTGCGCATCGAGCCGCCAAAACGCTGTTCCAAAAATTGGTAAGCGGTGGATAGATTTCCTTCAAAATAGCGGGGGAGAAAAAGGATGCTTACTATTATACGGCCGATAATATAGCCGATTGTAATTTGCAAAAAGGTGAGATTCCCTCCATAAGCCACAGCCGGGATGCTGATAAAAGTGAGCGTACTCGTCTCCGTAGCTACTACTGAAAACAGTACAGCCCACCATGGGACGTCACGTCCGCCAAGAAAATAATCGGAAGTGGATGACTGTTTGCCGGCAATCCGAATGCCGAAATAGGCTACCCCGAGGAGATAAACAACGATTACAATAAAATCAATTACAGAAAATGCCACCTGATCCCTTTTTTAGTTTGGCAAATGAGAGACAGAAATTATAATCTATTTTGAGGGCAACACCAAAAGTGGATGGATAGAATTTTAAAGCCTCAAGCTATTACACGAAGTTTCACAAAGAATCTCAAAGCTGCACGAAGATTTTCTTTGTGCCCCTTTGCGTCTTCTTAGCGCGACTTAGTGTAACAGCTTAAAGATATTTTCAGTACTCCTGCCGTCCATCCAGCCACTTATAAAATTTTTCCATTGCCTTGCCCCGGTGACTGATTTTATTCTTTGTTTCGGCATCCAGTTCGGCAAATGTTTTTTTATAACCTTCGGGACGAAAAACCGGATCATAACCAAACCCCTTATTACCCCGCGCTTCTTTAGTGATTTCACCGGGACAAACGCCCTCAAAGGTATGGGCATCATCATCGGTTACAAAAGCCACCACCGTTCGAAAGCGGGCTTTTCGATCTTTCATTTCCACCCCTTCCAGCTCACCCAGCAGCTTATCTACATTTTGTTGATAGGTGGCATTTTCTCCTGAATAACGGGCAGAGTAAACACCGGGACGTCCGTCGAGCGCTTCCACCTCGAGTCCGGTATCATCCGCCAGAGACGGAAGGCCTGTTTCTTCAAAAACATAGCGCGCTTTTTTCAGGGCATTACCTTCAAGTGTTGGTTTATCTTCTTCAACTTCCTGAAGGCCGGGGAAATCGAGCGCTGATTTTAGTTCTATCTCCAGCGGTGCCAGCGTTTGACGAAGTTCTTCGATTTTGTGTTTGTTGCGCGATGCGAGGATAATTGTTTTCATTAATCTCTATGGATTTAGCGGGAGTGCAAGCTCCCTTTGAGCTAGGATGGAATGTTTGTCAGAGTCACGCCAATTCCTTTAACAAATCCTGCATTTCGTGTTGGTTTAAGCGCGGTCCGTATTGGGATACGATTTTAGAACCTGCTAAACTTGCGAGGTCTCCCGCTGCCGCATAATCAAGGCCGTTAGTAATTCCATACAAAAATGCCCCTGCAAAGATATCACCCGCACCATTGGTATCAACCGCTTCTACATGATGAGGAGCAATATCGATGAACGAATCTCCATCATAAATAATGGCACCGTTACTCCCCTGGGTAATGACGAATCTGTTAGCTGCTTTTTTTAGTGCGTTCGCCGCCTCCATCAGTTCATCCTTTCCGGTAAATTCCCTGGCTTCATCTTCATTACAAAACAGCAAATCAACAGAAGGGGCAATCACTTTCTGAAAGCGCCTTTTAAATCCTTCTACAATGGAAGGATCAGAAAGTGTTAAGGCTGTTTTTACGTTACTTTCTTCCGCAACTTTCTTAGTCAGTTTCATGGCTTCAAAGCCGGTATCTGAAGCAACGAGATAGCCCTCAATGTAAACATATTCAGCATTTTTGATGGCTTGGTCATCCACTTCACCCGTTGATAATGCCGATGTAATGCCCAAAAATGTATTCATCGTTCGGTCGGCATCTTCAGTAATCATCACCAGGCATTTTCCGGTTATGCCATCTTCGCGCTCTTGCCGGTCAAAATTAGTATTGATATCGGCTTCTTTCATATCACTTAGATAAAAATCGCCGAAGGTATCTCTCGCCACTTTACAGGAGTAAAACGCCTTGCCTCCAAGCTGACTCACCGCGATAACCGTATTAGCTGCCGATCCGCCTGATTTTGGCGTCATTTTATCTTCATCAATATCATCAATAAGGTTAAACTGGGTTTCTTCGTCAACCAGGGTCATCACCCCTTTTTTGACATCATGTTTTTTAAGGAATTCGGGTGTCACTTTAAACTCAAGATCGACCAGTGCATTACCGATTCCATAAACATCATACTTCTTTTTCATAAATGAGTTATTGCGGTTTTGATTTTTTAGATCAATTAAAGTACGAACTCTGCGGGGCTCGATAAAGTGATAATTAAAAATAAAAAAAGCACCTGCTCTAATGAACAGGTGCTTTATCATTCAACTAAAAAATCGGAATGATTAGTTATGGGCAATGGGATCAGGATCTCCATCAGGATCGTTACTGGCGAAACCATCACTGCTTGGATTTCCATTCGTAACCAACAGAAGTCCGGCAACATGAGGTGATGCCATAGAAGTTCCGCTAATGGTGTTTGTGCCACCGTCTAACCAGAGGGAAAGAATATCAACACCGGGTGCAGCAAATTCTATAGGCGGATCTGTAGGACCTGACCAGTTAGAAAATGAAGCGAAGACATCGTTTATATCGGTAGCTGAAACTGTCCACACATTATTGTATTCTACACGTGCGGGAGAATAATTGTTGGCATCGTCGCCGGAATTTCCGGCAGCAATGGCAAAATAAATGCCTTGGTCTGCAGCGTTGCATACGGCATCATCAACTGCGTCAGAAACCCCGCCCCCAAGACTCATATTAGCTACATCGCCGGGAGAAGCATTAGCCGCAACGTAATCAATACCGGCAATTACACCTGAATAGCTACCGCTTCCGCGATCATTTAACACCTTCACAGCTACCACAGTGGCACCTGCCGCAACACCGACAACGTCTATATCATTATCAATAGCTGCAATAGTACCAGCAACATGAGTACCATGTCCGTTACCATCATCAATAGTGCTGGCACCGGGTCCGGATGAAACGAATTCCGCGCTGCGTTCAACATCTACATTCAGATCGGGATGATCTAAATCGATACCTGTATCAATAATCCAAGCGGTGCCGCTGCTGGCTGTTGGTCCGCCTACACGGGTAATACCCCATGGCGTAACTTGTCCCGAGCTGCTGCCGTCATCACCGCCGCCGCCATCGCAGGGATTCACAGGAGTACCACAAGGCGGTGCCAAAGTAATCATCCGGTCCTTTTCTATATAATCAATCCGCTCATCCTTTTTTAACGCAGCGAGTGTACTTGCATCAAGCTTCGCCGTGAAACCTTTGAGAGCAATGTTGTACTTATTAACTACAGCAGTTGATTCGATACCATAGTCAGCAAATATTGCGCTTCTCATCTTTTGAGGAGCAACTGCCTTTCCTTTTGCGTCTGTGCTCTTAAAGACAACAATATACTGATCTTCAATCGCCTGACTTAAAGATGTCAGTGTTTCAGCCTTTTGTTCGTTTGAGTTTATGTTGGTCATAGGTTGATCACAGGCATATACCCCGAATACGATCAAACCAACGATTAGTGTTAATTTATAAAGTGCATTTCGCATAGTTAACCTCATTTAGTTAATATTAGAGACGAGAATTTATAGCCGGCTCCCAATAAACAAGAGCATTAACAGGCTTATATTTTCCCGTCTTTGATTACAAGAGGCCCGCAAAGTGCATTTGTTACAAAATTAAACATTAGAAAATTTTAACACTTATATAGTTACTACCATCTATGCACCATTTTCTCACTTTTTTGGAAAGGCGTTTAAAGGAAGAGTTGCCGGGACGTCATGCTCAGCTTAAAATGGCCCCCGAACCGATGAATGGTGGAAAACCGCGCCGTATGGAAGCACCGGAAAACGCCAGCCAAAGCAGTGTTTTGGTACTGCTGTTTCCCAATGAAGAAAATAAACTGGAACTGGTTTTGACCTTAAGGAGTGATGATATTGACCACGGCGGACAGATTAGTTTTCCGGGCGGACGGGCTGAAAAAAATGAAAGCGTTATCAAAACTGCGCTGCGGGAGACACAGGAAGAAATCGGCATTGACCCGAAAGAAGTAAGGGTTATCGGTTTTTTAAGCGAGCTTTTTGTAGCTCATTCCAACAATCGCGTTGCACCGGTTGTGGGATTTTTGAGTGAGCGTCCACAGTTCAAAATCAATCCGGCCGAAGTGGAAGAAGTTTTTGCGGTTGAACTGGATTCCCTCCTTCACAAGAAAAATCTTACTGTTGAAGACTGGGACCTGCAAACTTATACCTACCGCGTGCCTTACTGGAATGTACATCGCGTACCCCTTTGGGGAGCCACAGCCATGATGCTAAGCGAGTTGCTGGATTTGTACCGGGAGTTTTTAGGGAAATAGCACGCAGAGCCGCGGAGTCGCAGAGATTTATAAACAAACTTCTTTGCGTCTTAGCGCCTCTGCGAAATTTAATCGCCGAGCATCTCCGCTGCATCTCTTCCAATTCCCGTACCTATGGCAACACCCATTCCGCTCAAGCCTGCTGCTACAAAACAATGTTTATCCAGCTGTCGAACAACAGGCGTTTTAGTTTGGGTGAAACCCATAATGCCCGACCACTCCTGCTGGACCTGCCATCCATCCGGCAATTTCAGCACTTCCGAGACAAATTTCACCAAATGTTTTTTGATCGTTTCATTCGTGCCAAAGTGATCCGTTTCTTCATCATCAGCCGCCAAATTTCG
>DASVCW010000047.1:0-50840 GCA_036381435.1 Balneolaceae bacterium
GAATTTCTGCTAATGCTGATACGGTTATATTCCAAATTAGTGGCAGCAGTGTAGGACCGCCCCCAAATAATCCCCACAGATTAGAATTCCAGGGACTTCGAATTGGCCTTACTCAAGGTTCGCCTTTAGCCTCGGGCCAAATAAGAAATGTGGGCAGCGTAGCTCCCGGCGGAACAACAAACTATGGGACTCTTTCGATGGTACCGGGAGCTGATGCCAAAATACGGGTTGAAGATGCTCCAAACAGTTCGGGTGAATTAGTAGGTGCCCGCGAACTGGAAGCGGGAAATTCCATCACCGTTTATGCTAATGTCCTCGATCAGTTTAATAACTTTAAACGAAATGAGAGTGCAGTATGGTCTTTAACTGATTCAACAGGGCTTAGCGGAAATGAACTTTCCGCCGCTTCGGGCGCCAATGTTACTTTTGGCGCTAGTAAAACGGGGTCAGCAAAGATACAGGTAAATCTGAATAGTTTAACTGCAGTTCCTTCAGGAACAATTACCGTTACCCCTGCTGAAGCCAGCTCAATGGCGATTACTACCCAACCGGGCAGTACCGCTGTTGCCGGAGAGCTCTTTACTCAACAGCCCATTGTTACCCTTTATGACTCTTTTGGGAATATAGTAACGGACAACAGTTTTACGACTATCACCGCTAAAAGAGAGTCAGGCACAGGAATCCTTCAGGGAACAACCTCCCAACAAGTGAATAAGGGAGTCGCTACCTTCGTTAATTTAAGTCATAATATCGCCAACAATATTACTCTTTCCTTTTCCGCTCCCGAATTGAGCAGCATGACTTCAAATACCATTTCGGTTGATCATGCTATTGCCGAAGATTTAATATTTACCGCTCAGCCTCCCAATGGAGCAATAAATACTGCTTTGACTCCTGCACCTAAAGTTCAAATTATTGATGAATTTGGTAATAAGGTAGATTCATCCGGAGTTTCTATCAACCTGACTATAGCTTCTGCAACAGCTGATTCAGCCGGTATCTCTGGAGATACCGGCACATCAAATACTTTTGGAGTGGCTGTATTCGATAGTTTGTCTTTTAATAAAAACGGCACTTACTCTCTTAAGGCGGGAACCGCAGACCTGGATTCATCTGATGTAAGCAACGAATTTATTATTGCCGATTCAGGAACGCTAACTAATTTTGTGATTGAAGCTAAAGGAGGTGGTGCTATCGGTGCACAAGAAGCGGGGACATCATTCGATATTCAAATAACAGCAGTAGATGGAAAAGGACAGGTACTTGATGGCAATAACGGAAGGGCACTTTTTGAGGGAAAAGTTTTTATTCGTTCATCCGGGAAGCTTTTGGCAGGTGCCGACAGTACGGCTAATTTTGAAAAGGGTGTTTTATCTGTCCACAATGTTAATCTTGCTACCGCAGGGGAAATTACCCTCTCTGCTACAGGTCCCGAAAATATCATTACCGGTACGAGTGAGCCTTTTATGGTAATACCAACGGCCGCCAATGCAGACAGTTCCTTTTTTACGGTCAGCGATGACTCACTCGTTGCCAACGGAAACAGCACCTCCACTATCACCGTTATACTGGTTGATCAATATGGCAATAAGCTGATTTCAGGGGGGGATAATACGGTAATATCAAGCAGCGGAGCGGACAGTTTATCGGTAACAACAGACAATGGAGATGGAACTTATACCGCCACGTTGACAGCACCCACTGATGTGGGTTCAACTGTCATCACGGCCACTCTAAACGGCAACACTATAAATAGTAAAGCCGGCAATTCTCAGCAAGTGGTTGAATTCATTCCCGGTCCCTTGTCCGCTTTTCTTGTTGAAAAAGCGGGTGGTGGCTCCATCCTGCAACAAACTGCGGGAGTATCTTTTGACATCAGAATTACCGCTCTTGATGCCTTTGGCAATGTGGTTACCGATTTTGACAGTACTAAAATGAACGGAGCCACGGTTGAACTAAGCTCTAATCAAACTATTTCATCCGGCGGGGGGACATCAGGAAAATTTGCAGACGGTGTCTTAGAATCACATTCAATTACCATAACTTCGGCCGGTTCCGCAACGATTACCACCCGCAAAACAGGTTCTTCTGAAGAAGGAACAAGTAATTCATTTACGGTTAATCCCGGGCCTGCCAACGCGACTACTTCAACCGTTACATCAGCCCGCCCCTTTCTGGAAAACGACGGGACCGACAATACCACCATCACAGTACAGCTAAAAGACGAGTTTGGAAATAATCTTATAACCGGAGGAAATGCCGTTGTAATAAATATAGATTCGGGTCCCGGAACCATCTCTTCAACAACTGATAACAGTGATGGAACGTATACCGCTACCTTAACATCTACTACTACCAGCGGAACGACAATAATCAAAGCCGATATTACCAGCCCCTCTACCCAAACACTGGCGGATAGTGCTATCATTGAAATCACCCAATTTAACGAATGGATATCGAGTGGAAATCCTACCAGTGCGTCCGATTGGTCTGATCCCGCCAACTGGAGTTTAGGGAGCACCCCTACAATAGGACAAGTGGTTCTGATACCAGGCAATGCTGGCACTTACCCGGTTATTGATGATGCTAACCCCGCTGATCCTGTTCTTGACTATTTGAAAATTGAAGAAGGAGCGACCATTACCATAAATAATCGCTCTATGACTATTAACGAAGAGATTGCGGGCAATGGCAGCCTGTTTAGCAGCGACGGAACTTTCATTATTAAAGGTAATGTTGGTTTGGCAAATTTTATTGCAGGTTCATCAACCATCACTTTTAACGGAAACACCGGACAGACTATCAGCGGTGATTTTACCGGCGGAATATTAAATATTCAGAACAATGTGACCGTTAGCGGCTATTTTGAATCATTTAGCTCAATGATTATAGATACCGCCCAAACCCTTAAAATGGAGCCCGGCTCTCAACTGGTTGCTATTAGTGATATCACCATTAATGGCGTCCTTGTGGGTGATAATTCAAGCTTTCGGTTTGGAGGAGATATAAACGGCGCAAATATTACCGTTACAAATACTGATATCGAACTGAACGGTACCGCTCATCAAAATATTAACGGCATCACCTCTGCCAAAGATCTGATCATCAATAATGCTGCCGGTGTAACTGTACATAACGATTTTATCGTTACCGATACACTCACACTCACAGACGGGCTTCTCACCATCGCTTCAGGTTACAGCTTTGTATCTAATATTAAAGAAGGAGCTACCGAAAACATTCAGATGCTGCGTGAAATTTCGGGCCAAATGGGATGGCGATTGATTGCTCCACCTTTGAATTCCACCTATGCCGATTTTCTTGACAGTACCATCACCCAAGGCTATACCGGCGCCACCTTAAGCGATACTCTTCAGCCCAATGTTCTCTATTACGATGAATCTTACACCGGCACCGATAATCAACGCTGGCGGGCACCTGCTGATGCGACAAATAATGTAACCCCCGGACGCGGGCTCTTTGTCTATTTCTTTGGTGATGTATCCGGCGATAGCCGTTATAATAACCCATTACCCGATACCCTGAATATTCAGGGTGAAGAGTTTGACGGCAACGGCACATCTTTCACTTTCCCTGTCACTTATACCGCTTCTGCCGACACAGGCTGGAATCTGGTGGGTAATCCCTTTGCCGCCACTATTGATTGGGACGACGGCAACTGGACAAAAGAAAACATGGATAATGTAATCTATGTGTGGGACCCTTCAACAAATGATTACTTAACCTGGAATGGCATTTCGGGTTCGCTGGGTGATGGACTGATTGCACCTTTTCAGGCTTTCTGGGTAAAGGCCAACGGCAATGGAACCCCGGTATTGGAGGTGAAAAAATCATCTAAAACTACAGGCGGCGCTTTTAAGGGCAAAAAGGAAAAGCCGGCGGCCATTGAATTCTTGCTGGAAGCCGGAGGTTTGGATAAAACCACCCACATTACCTTATCACCTGATGGCAAAACCGGCAAAGATCGCCGCGATGCTTTTCGTTTGCTGCCTTTCAATACCGACACTTATTTAGAACTGTATACTACTTTTAAAAATGGTACGCCACTGGCTATTAATAACCTGGCCCGTGATTTTGGTAAAAAAATCAGCATTCCCCTTCATGTGGGAGGCTTTAAAAACGGGCAGCTACTTAATGGCACTTATACCCTTTCCTGGCCCCTGTTCAGTGATGTGCCGGAAGCATGGACTCTTATATTGGAAGATCAAAAAAACGGCAAAAAAATTAATTTGCGAAAAAGTACCTTTTACAGTTTTAATGTATCTCAATCGAAACAAAAAGGAAGAGTGGTGAACACACTCGAAAGTTTTCAACTGGTGAACCCTCCCGCTTCAAAATCAAAAGCGAAATCAGCTGATAAACCTCGTTTTCTGCTTCATATTAATCCCGGTGCCGATGCAGCGGGACTTCCTACCGAATATTCGCTTGGTATTAATTATCCAAACCCCTTTACCGAAGCTACCACCATAAAATTCGCGACTCCCTTAGAAGGCAAAGTCCAAATTCTTATTTATGACATTCTGGGACGACGCGTTAAAACGATCATCAATAAAAATATGCCCGCCGGTTTTCATAAAGAGCCATGGAACCCTTCTCAACTCGCCAGTGGGGTTTATATTTACGTGATGCGCGCCGGAGGTAAACAGTTTGCACGGAAAATGACTTATATTAAGTGACGGGGGACTGAGGACGGATGACCGTTTTATCTTTGAGTAGATTAAAAGACGGTCAACGGTCTCCAGTCATTGGTCGTTGGGAAGCACCTTTCCTGTGCACGCGCCGCAGAGGACGGTGCGAGAGGAGAAGATGGTCACCCGTCCCTGGTCATCGGTCGTTTTTTTTAAAAATTTTGTAACACTTTGGCTTGACAGCCCTCTTATATAAAAAGAAGCAGTTTATTTCAGAATTAATGAAATCTAACTGCAATTAATTCTCGTACTTGTAATATTGAAAGAGGAGAAATGGTAGTAAATTGTGAATTATTAGAATTTTTTAATATTATACTTTTAAGTTGGCTTAAATAAACCTCTACTATTATGGTGGGATACACTGAAGTTCTGCAAACAATGGCAGCGATGATCATTTTTTCAATGATCCTTTTAAACGCCAATCGCATGATTCTGCGCAATACGGTAATGCAAGTTGAAGGTGAACTGGAGCAAGAAGTTGTGGCTTTGGCCCAGGATATTATCGAAGAAGGCCGCACCAAAGAGTTTGATGAAGTAAACGTGGGTATGCATTTGCCACCTGCCGCCATTCCCAATGATTTTACAGATCCTTCAGCTCTTGGTCCTGAATCGGGAGAAACAAAACGTTTTGAATTTGATGATTTTGATGATTACAACGGCTGGATAGATACACTCACTACCGAACACGGCCAGTTTTTCATAGAGACAAAGGTGTTTTATGTAGACGGAACCAACTATGAAGAAATGAGCGATGAAAACACCTTTAAAAAAATGCAAGTATTCATCAAAAGTAAATTTCTACTGAATAATCAGGGAGAAAAAACTGAATACCGGCTGGAGTTTATTAGAAATTTTTATGCTGACTAACAAAAAATCATTGCTATGAATCTTCCTCTTGTTATAAGCTATATCATTGCCGGCATCATCATGCTTTCTATTATAGCAATGAATATTTCGGTGTCTAAAAGTTCAACAGAACTTACCATGACACAGATAACACGTGAAAAAGCATCTTCAGTCACCGAATTTATTTCTCAGGACCTGCAAAAAATGGGGTATAACAAGACTTCGCGGACCGATCCTATTGTTAGTATTGCTCTCGGTAATAAAATTCAATTTTTCAGCAATATTGATAACAGCAGCGATAAATCAGTAGAAGCTGTTACCTGGGAACTTACCAGTACCGGTATTCCCGAGACTCAAAATCCAAACGACAAAGTTTTGTTAAGAACTGTTTATAGTGTTGATATTTTAGGAAATTTGGGGAGCCTTATTGAAGAAACTTCGATAGAATTGGGCGTTACGGGATTTAGAATAAGCTATTATGATGATTACGGAGAACCGCTAAGCGACAGCTTAACAACGCCGGTCGCCGACCCCGATCAAATAAGGCAAATGTACATAAAAATCAGTTTCGAAAGCGCCGAAAAAATGTATTACCAAATCGGGGGTGATGGCAAATATATATTATCTGTCTGGGAAAAACGCTTTTCGCCTCCGAATCTTCAACCTAATTAATAACAAAATTAAAGAGGATTAGTTATGGGACGAGCAATGATTATAATCTGTTCGGCAGTACTTATTTCTTTAGGCATTGTGAGCATGAGTACTTCTCAACAGGGACAACTGCTTACCGAAAAAGCTGCCGAGTATGCCTATGAAATGACGGCCAAGAATGCAGCTCATACAGCTATTCAAATGGCTATGAATAAAATTAATGGGGATGATAACTGGGTTATCAATCATGCTTCCGAAGCTGAAGCATGGGAAGATACGATTGACGGTGCCAGTGTCAAGCTCTATATTGATACTTTAAATAACACCACTGATAATGAGTATTGGAAAGCAGATTCCCTGCGTATGATTTCAAAAGCAACCGTTTCTCAAGAATCTGATGACCCTTTTGAAGCAACTGTTACCAGCGTTTATCTAAAAGAACGTTTTAGCAGCCTTGTCCCTGAATTCGGAGCACCCATTCAAATCCCAACGGGATATGGATCATTTTCGGTAGATGGAAATGCCCATTCTATTGATGGCGTGGATGAGAGCTGTGGCGTAAGTAAACCACCTATTACAGTAGGTTCACAGGAAATAAAAGATGATTTGCAAACTAAAGATTTGAATTTTACGGAGGGAGGTGAAATTTCAGTCGATACCACATTAAGTTATCAACCCACCGATGAATTAATTAAAAGGCTTGAAAAAAATGCTACCTATCTTACCAGTGATTTTGACGATCAACTGGGAAGTCCTGAGAAGCCGGGTGTATTTTTTGTGGACGGTGACGTAAAATTAACCGGTAAAACGACAGGATACGGGATTCTGGTGATTCGAGGTGGGTCCTCTATGAATATGGAAGATCCTGAGTTAAGTGTTGCCGGTAACTTTACATTTAACGGGTTGATTATCTTTGAAAATGCCGAACTTTTTGATGGACATGGAACTCCCACCATTAATGGTTCTATATTAATCGGGGATACAGAAGGTGCAGACGATATTCAAATTGATATTGGTGGAAACATAAGTATTAACTATACATGCGCTGGCGAGAACTATGCAAATATGGCTGCCGCTGACGCTAGTAATCAACATAAATACACACAAGTAGTTACCTATGAAGAAATAGGTTCTTAAATTAAAAACTCTTTTTATTTAACTTTTTCTAATCTAAAAGCAGGGGAATCTCTCTCCTGCTTTTTTTATGTTTGAAGAAAATAAAAGAACATGAAAATCCAATCTGCATATTTTATACTTTCGTATTGAAAAATAATTTTACGCTTTTATTCAAACGATGAAAAGAATAATCGGAATATTTTTTTTAAGTGGATTTTTAATGTTTGCAGCAAATCCTGTACTCGCTCAGGAAAATGTATCCATTAGCGTTTCGGCTAAAGTAGTTAGTTCCGTTGAGCTTTTAACGATTCAATCGTTAAAATTATCACAGGCTGAAGTACAAAACGGGCAGATTCGGATAGACCCTTTAAACAGTGCAAATGCCGCTAAAATGATTGCCATCGGAAATCCTAATTCCGATATTCGTATCAGTTTCATTAAAGCACGGGAATTGACCCATCGCGAAAGCCCCGAAACACTGTTGTTTCATTACAGAGTAGCGGGAAATTCAGTGAACGACCAGACTACGGCAGAACTTTTAAACCAGGATAACCGGGATTTTGAGTTTAACAGTAATGGCAAATTTTTTATCTGGATTGGCGGCTCCGTAGATATTTCAAACGCCGCTCCCGGCAATTATCAGGGTGAATTTACAATTGAGATTGTTTATATATGATACTGGATGCCAGAAGCTGGAAGTTGGATATAGGATATTGAAGTCTAACACTACTTCGTCGAACATCTGGGTTTGATGTCCGACGAATGGAAAAGGGATGTACTTGCCTTTTCTAACTTCTAATTTCCAACTTCTGCTTCCGAAAGCTGATAGCTTATTCACAACTAATAACACATGTACAGAGTTTTACTATCCATAACTTTCCTCCTTTCGCTATCCCCTGCTCTTCATGCCCAGGAAATCAATTTCAGTGACTATGCGAACTACAGTCTTACGGTTGGCGAACTTAATAGCAACGACCTCAACTTTGGACAAGTAGTTACCGGAAACGGCATCTATTCTATCGGTATCAATAATGGAAAAATAATTACGATAACAGGAGTAGAATATCTTGATGTAATTGTAGAAGTAACTGCCGAAAACAGTTTGTATCTGAATGGAAATCCCGCTAATGCAGGCGATCCCCAAAAATCTGTTCCCTTCACCCTGCAGGCGGCCTATGCCAATAACAAGGGTTTACCGAGTATCGGACAGGCAAAATTTATTAATGTGGTCAATAATTCATTTATTAAGCGAATACCTATTTTAGAACGGCAGGCACAACCACCGGGTCCACCTCCCCCTCCTCCGACTAATGCTTTTGAACAGTCGCAGGTAGAAGAAACTGCTTATTTGTATCTTTATGGCTCTATAAATGTGGGTGAAGTAAATGCAGGTTATTATTCAGGCACTATTACGGTAACGATTAACTATAACTGAATGGCTGAATGATTTGATTTATGAATTTACGTTGAAGATTACGATTTATTACTACCAAGTTCCTAAACCGGCCTTAGAAAAGTAAGGCTTTCGCTTAAATTGAAGCTATGTGGAGGCTGGGTAAAAGAAAAACTGTTTGAAGGCGATTTTCCGCCTGAGTTTTTTTCTTTTTTCCGAAGCATAGCTGAAATTTAAAGCCTTACTTTTCATCAGCCGGCGACTTTTTTGATTACTTTTTTGGTCGTTCAAAAAAGTAATAGGAAAACAAATTACTATTTTAAATAATAGATACCCTTTTTATATATAATTAAAAAATACGTTTTTTGTTCATTCAACCACTTAAAGTGTTATGCTTAGCCTCCAAAATTTCAAACTTGCGGTAAGTGCAGTTTTCTTTTTGCTGTTCATGATGAATTTCACTCAACCCGCTTCTGCGCAGTTTATCGATCTTCGATTAAAAATAGAATCGAAATTTACTGCCCAAACTGAGCAACCACTCTCTTTTAAAGTCTACAGAACCAACAGCGGTAAAAAAGCTGTCGGTTTAGGTAATATGAACATGGGGATTCTCAGCATCAATGCTTTAGAAGATCAAGTTTTGCTTATTTCGATGAACAAACCGGAAGCGCTCCTTCACCAAAATTCCGCTATTGTTGATAGAATTCCCATTAACCTTTCTGCTCGCTATGGGTATTCCATTCAAAACTATGATGATTCTTTTCTACTAAAGTCATCACTATCCCCCATTACAGTTAAAAAAGATATGAGTGAAGGCCCCTGGAGTAGCATTTATATTTTTATGTTCAGCTCAATCACTGTTGGTGATATTGCCCATGGTTTGTACGCGAATGATCTTATTTTGAATGTGGAATATCTGTGAATGGGAAAATATCGTTAACCCCCGAGTTAATTTGATGGCTAACAAAAGGCTACCAATCACTAACCGTTTCAACGGTTTTTGTTCATCCTATCTCGAGTTCACGACCTATAGATCTTCCTGGCGATTTGGCAAGTCGTCCTGCATAATGTTAAAATTTTATAATTTGAGGAGATGTAAAGGAGTGTTAAACTTAGCATAGAAAATCTTAGGACATCTTATTACTAATCTGAATAGTGATTAGCTGGTATCAGCAAGGAAAAATTAGAGGTTTCTAATGCTCATTAAAGCTTTCTTAATTAATACAATCTAATTTTCCCGCTCAAAAGATATTTTTAAGTTAGTTCAGCAAATAAAAAACGGTTGGCTTATTACAAATCAATTAAAAAACGCTATGAAACGTACCCTCTATCTCCTTTCCACCTTCGCACTTGTACTGACTTTTACCACAGGTGCTTTTGCTCAAACCGAAGTAACTGCTTCAACTAGCATTGTAGCAGATTTGGTTATTGCAAAAAAGGCTGATTTAGACTTTGGCCAAATAAGTAATTCCCAAACTGTAGATGCTGTAATTGACCCACAAACTGGAAATAGCAACACAGGCTCTACAACTACTTTAGGTAAAATAACTGTAGATGGTTCAAACGGAGCAAGCATAACTATAAGCTTTAGCAACCCGGCTACCCTTGATAAGGGGACAGATACTATTACATTTACTGGAAATTATGCAAGTAATGATACAGATGATTCTTCAACCTCCACAGATCTTGATGAAGGAGCTGCAAATACTGTTACACTGGATTCTACTGACGGAATCGAATATATTTATTTAGGAGGTACTCTATTAGGTAATGATATAAATGGTGCAACAGTAGGAGCTTATACCGGTACTATTACAGTAAATATTAGTTACCTATAATTTTTTTAGAGAGATAAAAAGCTTCAGATTTTCGGATCTGGAGCTTTTTTTATATGAGAAATCTTTTCCTATATTGAAACCTTGCTTTTGGGTTATAAATTTTTATCATCTATGGAATATTTAGGAAAAAACGTTGGCAAAAAGGCTGTGAGAGCATTCTTTTTATGTTTATTTCTTTTTGCCGCTCAAGCAAAAGCGCAGGTAAGTATTGCTCCAACCTCGCTATTTTTTACTGAACAAAGCCGATTCAGCTCGCTTACCGTAAGCAACGGGGGCGATACTCCGCAGGAAATTTCCATCTCAATGAAGTTCGGCTACCCAACCACACAAAATGGAAACCTGGTTATTGCTTCTGATTCTGTTTTGGCTCAAAAGAAATCAATGGCCAGCTGGATTAAAGTTTTCCCCCGCAGTTTTACTTTGCAGCCACACCAGCGACAGGTGGTTCGTTTTGTTGCGCGCGCCCCGCAGGGATTGAAGGACGGCGGTTACTGGTCGCGCGTAAAAATAACTTCAAGTGCAGTTTCTGCACCCATCGGAACCGTTGGTGCTAACCAGGTCGGGGCTCAAATAAATTTGATCGTAAACCAGGTAATTTCCGCTCATTATCGCACCGGAAAAGCAGCAACAGATGTTGAAGTTACCTCCATAGATTTTACCCAAAAAGATAATACCGGCTCTGTTGCTGTTAGTATGAAACAAACCGGCAATACCCCTTTTATCGGATCTATCGGTTTTGTAATAACAAATGAAAACGGGGATAAAGTTTATCAAACCAACACCACAAATTCTGTATACACGACTATCACCCGCAATTTTAATATAGATTTGTCAAAGATAGAGAGTGGAAAATATACCATTTCGGGAATGATTATTTCTCAACGGAATGATATTAGCCAGGATAAGCTGTTACAAATCAAACCGGTCAGTTTTCAAAAGGAAATTACTATTAAGTGAACCGATGGTGTATAAAACTATGTATTTTTCCATTATTAGTTAGCCTGTTTGCCTTTGTGCTGCCGGTTCAGGCACAGTATGATCCATCCGCCAGTGAAGTTTACCTTTCTTTTCAGTATCGCGGCATTGTCAGCGTTTATGTGATAACTTACTACAACGAGGATCAGTTTTACCTGCCTGTAAATGAATTGCTCAATGTGCTGGAGATTCATCATCAGGTTCATCAGGGTAAACTCAGCATTTCGGGAAATTTCCTTGGGGACAAGGAATTCATTCTGGATTTCAAAAATTTTACTGCCCGCGCCGGTGATACTGAGCTTCAGCTTCACGCAGAAGATTTCATCATTGGCCAAGTGGATTATTTTGTTAAACCTTTCGTATTGGAACAACTTTTCGGACTTGAGTTCAAGGTTAATTTTAACACACTGACGCTCCAGCTCCAAACCGGAGATAAAATGCCCGTAGTTGCCAGATATCAGCGAAAACAAAATCGCGAGCGGCTTAATCGGGAAAAACCTGTCTATGCGCGTAACTATTATCCCTTAAAATACGGGCGGAATTACAGTGCTCTTGACGGTGCATTTTTAGACTATAATCTCTCTGCCGTTTATACCCGTAATTCACAACTTTTCACTTTTAGCAATGCTGTTGGTGCGGAATTTTTAGGGGGTGATGTACAGGGAAATATTTACGGCGCTCTTTCCGCTCAACAAAGCGCTTTCACCACAGCAGGGCTTCGATGGCGCTTTGTACAGCGTAACAATAATTATTTCAGCAGCCTTATAGCGGGGCAAACAAATTCAGAAGGTATTGCCGGACGTTCATTCACCGGAATAAAAATCACCAATAAACCTGTAGAACCCCGTCTTCTTTTTGATCGTTATGTTATTGACGGAGGCGCTCCCCCTCAATCTGAGGTTGAACTGTACCTGAATAACCGCTTGGTTGATTTTCAGAGAGCAGATGCCGCCGGTAATTATCGATTTTTAGTTCCGCTTACTTATGGAAGCACTAATTATTCCGTCCGCATTTTTACCCCTTCAGGACAGATTTACGATCAAAATTCGCGCATTCATATACCCTTCGATTATTTGCCCCCCGGCGAGGTTGATTATACGGTAAGCGGAGGCCGTCTGCATAATCCCATTCTTGGTTCAACCCAACGCGGTTATATTGGTGAAGCTTCTCTTTCAACGGGAATCACAAACTGGCTTACGGCCAAGGCTTCTGCCGAATATCTGACCAATTATCATACATCACTTCCCTCATTTACGGGAACTATAAACGCCCGTTTATTCTCTAATTATCTAATCAGCGCTAATTTTAACTCAGAGAATTTTTACCGGTTTACTTCGAGCGTGGTTTATAGCAACGGAGCAAGTTGGAGCGCCTCCTACGACTACAATCCCGGGAATAGCAGGCTTTACAGTATTGGAGGCTATGATCATCGCGGAAGGTTAAATCTTTTCACCCCCTTCAGAATAGGCAGTTTGCCTTTAAATATTCGTTGGTCGTCCGTTTATCAAAGAACGGAACAGAACCATCTTTTACGATACCGTGCTGATTTGAGTACAAGGCTGGGGCGGCTCAACATTAGATTTGGTTACCAGGATCAACAGGCAGGGGACCTTTCGTTCGTCACTACGCCGACATCACGCATAACCAATTCTTACACCTATGCCCTTGGCAGATATCACAGCGTTCCCGGCTTGTTTCGGGGAATGTTTCTCCGGGGACAGTTATCGTATCTGCCAGGGCTTGAAGAGTTTGAGTCGATGGAATTCCAAGTTTCCCGTGGTTTTTTAAATACAGGACGCATTCAATTTAGTTTTGGCCATAACTTTTTAGGGGATTTTAGCTCTTTCAGTCTTAATTTTACCGTCGACTTCAATAAATTCAGAAGTAATACAACAGCCCGCATCATTGGTTCCGGGGCATCTTTCACCCAGAATTTTCGCGGTTCGATTGCTTACGATCCTTATGGAAACCAACTTATGCTTAATAATCGTCAACAGGTGGGGCAATCGGGGGCAGCAGTGCGCCTTTTTGTTGATAATAATAATGACGGCAGCTACCAGGAAGCTGTTGATAAAATGATAAACGACCCTGCTGTAAGGCTCAACCGGGCATCGGGCAGAACCAGTATTAAAAACGGCATCAACTATATCTCTCAATTGCGTCCCTACTATCGTTACGACATTGAGATCAACAAATCGGCTCTTGATAATCCTTTGCTGGTTCCTGCCGTAGAAAATTTTTCGATAGTTACTGATCCCAATCAATATAAACCTATTGAAATTCCGTTTTATTTATCAGGGGTGATTTCCGGAAAAGTGGAACGAAAAGACCAGGGATTGAGCGGCGTGAGGCTATATCTGCAATCAGTGGCAGATTCATCTATAAACCGTAAACCTTTCAGTAAAGAACTGCATACCTTCTCTGATGGTTCTTTTTACGCTTATGAAATTCCACCCGGAAAGTATAATTTGTATATCGACCGCGATCAGCTGTCCTTTTTAGATGCAATATCTCAACCCGACACCATGCAGATTACGGTTGAAGCACTGGCACTAGGTGATTTTGTGGAAAACCTGCGTTTTACGGTCATCCCAAAAGCCGGAACAGAAGAAAAATATCCTATTGCTGAAATTCAAAGTAATCGTTTTTATCAAATCCAACTCGGCAGTTTTTCAACTTTAGAAAGGGCTATAAGATTTTCTGAAAAAACGAGGCAGGAAATCAAAGATTCACTCCGTGTGGTTTATAATGCAGAAAACCAATTATATGCCGTAAGAACTTCGCCCACTCCTAAACGCAGTGAGGCTGAAGATTTTATTTTATCATTTTATGAAAATCACCCTCTCTCTGATGCCGCCCTCGTGGTTTTGAATGGAAACCCTGAAAACTACAGTATCTCGAATAACAAATTTATCCAGATTGGAGCTTTTAGTACTAAAGAACGAGCAGTGAGGTTTGCTTCATTATCAGAGCCAAGTTTCAAAAAGGAGATTTTAATTTCTTTTAATGAAGAAATAGATCTTTACAAAGTGCTTATAAATAATATGTCTGAACTTTCAATGAAAGAAATGCGAGATTTACTGGCAAAGGTGCGCATGAAGCACTATGATGATGCCTTCCTTTACAGAGATAATATTAAGGGCTTTAGCAGTCTTAATTATCGGCACCGTCAAATGAAGTTCGATTATCAAATTATAATTGAGGGACTGACGCCGGCATCAGAAGAAGCTGTTTTAAGCCTGCTTGATGAATACCCGGCTCTACCGATAGAACGTTCGTCAAATGGATTAAAAATAAATGTGGGGACTTGGAAAGGCATTGTATTTTTGCGTAAAAAATTGAATAAAATTTCCGGGGTGAAACCTGTTATTGTACTTATTGAACAAAGAATAGAAGAGAAAAAGGGTAATTTAGCGCAACAAAAAATGTAGTTCGACATTTATGTCGAAAACCAACAATCTTCAAAATCTACCTACCGAATCTTAAAGGAATACTATATCTCTTAAAAGCGGGAGTACAACTCTTTTAAACTTTCTTACTTTGCTCTTTTTTCTGTGGGATATGTAGAGCGATTTGTTAAATCGCTGGTTATATACTGCTAATATAGGATTAGTAGGAGTTATTAGCCTTTCTATTCTTAGTCCCTTGTCGGGTTAGCAACCCCGACCTACGGTTTCTCAAGTTGAAAATGTAGAGCCCCGAATAAAAACATCGGGGCTAAATCGCTGATTGCATTACAGCAGCATCCCCAACGGGCTTTCGAGCATGGTTTTTAGCGTATTTAAAAACTTAGCTGCTAATACGCCGTCAACAATGCGATGATCACTTGAGAGTGTTACTTTCATCCGTTTGCCAACCGTAATTTCCCCATTTTCTACAACAGGCACTTCACGGATCGCTCCCACAGCCAAAATACAGGCATTAGGCGGGTTGATAATAGCGGTAAATTCTTCGATTCCAAACATGCCGAGATTGCTCACTGTAAAGGTACTCCCTTCCATCTCATCCGTTTGCAGTTTTCGGTCGCGTGCTTTTTCTGCCAGCGTTTTACCTTCAGCCGCTATCTGCTGCAACCCTTTTTGATCTGTATTATTGATGACCGGCGTCAACAGTCCTTCATCAATACCCACGGCAACAGCAATATTCACATCTCCGTGTTCGATAATTTTGTCCCCATGCCAAGAGCTGTTCACCTCGGGATAACGGCGAAGAGCCATTGCACAAGCCTTAACGACAATATCATTGAAGCTTATTTTTGATTCACTTACTTCATTCAGTTTTTTGCGGGCATCCCATACCGCCTGCATATCGATTTCTATCGTTTCATAATAATGCGGGCTGCCAAACTTGCTTTCAGAAAGGCGCCGGGCGATGGTTTTACGCATTTGAGTAACGCGATGCTCTTTATCTTCATGAGAAACTGTAGCAGCGGCAGGAGCTTTAGAAGGTTCATAGCCTTCAATATCCTGTTTAATGATTCGTCCCTGCGGACCGCTTCCCTTTACATCCGAAAGTGAAATTCCCTGCTCTTCGGCCATTTTTCGGGCAAGAGGTGATGCTTTAATTCGCCCGTCTTCTGTTGAAGGTTTTGCTTCCGCTTCTTTTTCTTCCGGAGCCGCTTCTTCTTTCGTTTCAGGAGCTTTTTCCTCAGCCGGTTGATCCTCACCTTCCTTCGGTTCCTCCTTTGCTTCGGCTTTTTCTCCCGAACCGGTTCCTTCTAAAATATCGCTAATGTCTTCTCCCTCTTCACCAACTACAGCCATTACCTGCCCAAGTGGAACGGAATCGCCTTCACCCACAAGAATTTTGAGAATAGTACCGGCATCAAATACTTCAACCTCCATCGTTGCTTTGTCGGTTTCAACTTCGGCGATGATATCACCGGATTCTACCTTATCTCCTTCCTGTACATTCCACTTGGCGATCACCCCTTCTTCCATGGTATCGCTCAGCTTCGGCATTTCAATTTTAATGGCCATTTTTTTAACCTATTTAAAAATTTAAAACGTTAATAAAATTCTCTTTTTATCCCTGTTTGTCTCAAAGTGAGCACGAGGCAGTGGCAGCGGGCAGTTTTTCCTGTCCTCCTGCCGCTGTCTACTTTCTATAAGTTACAGTATTCACTGCATCAATAACATCTTTTGCATCAGGCAACCATTCATCAAAAAGGTTTTTGGCGAATGGCGCGCTGGTGTCAGGCAGTGTAACACGTTGTACAGGTGCATCCAGATAATCAAAAGCCTCACGCTGAATGAGATAACCGACTTCGGCTGCAAGTCCGCCAAAGGGATGAGCTTCATCAACAATCACGCAGCGATTGGTCTTTTTGATTGATTTTATAATGAGTTCCATATCCAGGGGCTTAACAGTACGGGGATCAATAATTTCCACTTCAACCCCTTCTTTTGCAAGTTGTTTTGCTGCCTGCGTTGCTATGTGATACATTTTTCCGTGTGCGACTACCGTTACATCACTTCCTTCACGCTTCACTTTGCCCTTACCAATGGGAATGATGTAGTCCTCTTCATCCGGTACTTCGCCTTTCAAACCGTACATCTGCTCCGACTCCATAAACAGCACAGGATTATCATCACGGATGGCAGATTTCAGTAAGCCTTTGGCATCGGCCGGCTCGGACGTATAAATAACTTTAAGCCCCGGAAAGTGCGCATACATTGCATCATAGGAAACAGAATGTGTTGCGCTCAATTGTCCTGCTGAAGCATTCGGACCGCGAAAAACAATGGGAATTTCAACTTGTCCACCCGTCATATAACGGATTTTCGAAGCGTGATTTATGATCTGATCAGCTGCAAGTACAGCGAAGTTAAAGGTCATAAATTCTACGATGGGACGAAGCCCGTTCATTGCGGCACCAACGCCGATTCCCGCAAAACCAAGTTCGGATATAGGGGTATCAATCATTCGTTTGGGCCCGTATTTGTCAAGCAGTCCTTCGGTAACTTTATAAGCACCGTTGTATTCGGCCACTTCCTCACCCATCACAAAAATAGTTGAGTCCTGCCCCATTTCCTCATCAATGGCGGCGCGAATTGCTTCTCTGAATTGTAATTCAGCCATGTGTTTTCTTATTTCACAGATTAATAATTAAAAAAAGATATAAACGATTCGTCAAAATCAGAGTAAAAACAAGATGCCGGATTCTGGATACCGGTATCTGGCATCCGGAAACTGGCATCAAGTATGGAATGGATAATCGTCTTCTACAAACACATCTTTATAAAGATGCTCTTTGTCGGGGAAATCGCTTTCTTCGGCAAAATCAATTGCTTCCATCACCGTATTTTCGACCTTATCTTCGATTTCTTTGATCTTCGCTTCATCAGCAATGTTATTATCCAGCAAATAGTTCTTTATCCGCTCAACCGGGTCCATCTTCTGATATTCTTCCAGCTCTTCTTTAGTACGATATTTCATCGGGTCTGACATGGAATGACCGCGGTAACGATAGGTGCGAATCTCAATAAACCAGGGATTGGAATTTTCGCGGATATCTTCGGCAATTTCTTTCATTTTCTCATAAACGGTAAAAACGTCCATTCCGTTAAAGACTGCACTTTTCATACCATATCCTTTGGCTCGTTCATGAATCTCTCCAACCGTATGCCGGTGAACGGCAGTACCCATCGCATAACCGTTATTTTCTACCGCGTAAATGCAAGGCAAGTCCCAAAGCTGACTCATATTTAAGGTTTCATGGAGGGCACCCTGATCAACAGCGCCATCACCGAAGAAACAAGCTGTTACGCGACCGTTTTGCTGGTATTTGTTGGCGAGCGCAATGCCTCCTCCGATAGGAATGTGTCCACCGACAATTCCATAACCGCCCCAAAAATGGTTTTCCACGTTGGCAAAGTGCATAGAACCGCCTTTCCCTTTAGAGCAGCCGGTAACTTTCCCATACAATTCTGCCATCCCTTCTTTGGGTGAGACGCCACGAACCAGCCCCCACCCGTGATCGCGATAAGCTGTGATGATGTCATCATCATCATTCAAAGCATAGGCGGTTCCGGTTGAAATGGCTTCCTGGCCCATAAAAAGGTGAAGGAATCCCCCGAACTTTCCCTTTTGATACATCTGCATTGCACGCTCTTCAAAGCGACGCTGCAGATACATTTGGTCAAACATATCCACCACATCATCTTCTGACAAACCGAGTGATTTATGTTTTTTTCGGGTTGGTGATGGTAATTCTGTACTACGGACAACTTGCCCGTTGGTTCGAATACCGGTTCCTGTTGGGGTAAATGTTACTTCTTGGTCCTTCTTTTTTTCAGCCATAATATCTTTTGCCGCAAATAAGGCAGAATCAATTTTTAATTGAATTTTCGTAAAAATCAGAGTCTCAAAATATACCCAAAAAAATTAGAAATTACAGACCGGAAGCGTTAAAAAAAGTTATCTCCTAGTCATAGCTTTTCAATCCCCTTTCTCTAAGGGGGACTTTTTCTCCAGTTTAAAATTTATAAACCTATTTTAGCTATTTTTAAATACTGTTGTAAGCCAGTTGTAAATGCAGTTCTGGCTTAGATTTTCCCCTTGGAGAAGGCTGTGAGAAAATTCAATGTCAAATAATTAAAGGCTTAATAAATTAGGGAAAACGAGCTTTGCTTGAGAGAGGTCATCCCCCGAACCCCCTTCGAAGGGGGACAGTTACGATTTACGCTCGAATTACAGTTCAATGCCTTAAAATATTAGGGCTCATCTTTTTAAAAGATGCTTTTCTCACAGGCTCGGAGAAGGGGGTCAGGCTTGCCTGCCGAAGCTTTAGCGTAGGTTGGGGGATTGATAGGCTCTATTTTTCTATTCGATCTCTAATACCCGAGCCTCTACTAAAATAAATCATCCCGGAGGCGTCGGACAAGCTGTCTGACCTACAGGTCACATGCACATAGAGCGACGATGCGAGAGAAAGTTCATTGCCTACTGCTACTGCTACTGCTACTGCCATCTGCCAACTGTCTATTCTCCCAAATGCTTCTTCACTATATCATCAATCCCGGCAAAAACTTCAGGGAGTTTTTCGGGATGGCGTCCGCCGGCCGTAGCAAGGTTTGGTTGTCCGCCTCCGCCGCCACCCAGCATTTTGCCGAGCTCGCCTACGAGCGCCCCTGCTTTAACGCTTTTTTCTTTAATCAGATCATCAGTAACTGCCGCTGCGATATAAACTTTTCCCGCCTCATCATCACGAGCACCCAGTACCGTAACAGTTCCTTTCTTGCTTTTTTCGAGTGATTCATACCCTAACTGCTTCAGCAAATCCATATCCGCGCCGGGAATTTCGCCCGCTATCAGTTTGATGCCGTCAAATTCAGTTGCATTGCTCAATAAACTGTCAAGTTTAGAAGCACTTTGCTGATGACGCAGCCGCTCAACCTCTTTTTCAAGCTCTTTTCGTTCTTCAATAAGCTGGCGAATATCCTGTACCGGATTTTCACTCTGCCCGATCTCCGAGCGGATTTGGTTAATCAGCGAATGTTCGTTCCGCAGATATTCATCAACCCCCTTTCCTACCTTTGCTTCAATCCGACGGATGCCGGCGGCCGCAGATGATTCACCTAAAAACCGAAAATAGCCGATTTCTCCGGTGGCATCCACATGCGTTCCCCCACAGAGTTCCATGGAAAAATCGGGATCAAAAGTAATTACCCGGACACTGTCGCCATATTTTTCACCGAAGAGCATCGTAGCACCCCGTTCCTTGGCTTCCTCAATTGGCACATCACGCTCTTCACCGCGAGTGATGTTTTGTTGAATCCGTTCATTTACAATTTCCTCAATCTGGTTCAACTCTTTAGGAGAAACTTGCTCATAATGAGAAAAATCAAACCGCAAGTGATTTTCATCAACCAGCGAGCCTTTTTGAGCAACATGATTGCCCAGTACTTTTTTCAAAGCTGCATGAACCAAATGGGTAGCAGAGTGATGTTTCCTGATTTCACGGCGCCGATCTGCATCAACCATCGCCTGCCATTCGCCTTCGGGCTGATCGGGCAGTTTATCAACGAAATGAATAAATCCATCCGGCGATTTCTGCACATCCCGCACGCGCAGATGCTCTTTGCCATTGCTGATGATCCCCGTGTCAGCTACCTGTCCCCCGCTTTCGGCATAAAAAGGTGTTGTATTTAGAATGATGGCATTTTGATCATCTGTATTTCGCAAAGCTTTAATTTGACTCCCGGATGAAAGTGAATCATAACCTACAAAATCAAACTCATCGGAATCATTTACAGAAATCCATTTACTTTTTGAAGATTGATCAACCTTAAATTTACCGGCTGCACGGGCACGTTCTTTTTGTTCCTGCATACGTTTGTTAAAGCCTTCTACATCTACTTCAACACCTCGTTCGCGAGCCATCAACTGGGTCAAATCAATGGGAAATCCATAGGTATCGTGCAGCTTGAAAGCATCATCTCCGGAAATTTTATCCCTGTCTTCAGCCATTTCTTCAAATAGTTCGATACCCTGCCCCAGCGTATTTAAAAAGCTTTTTTCTTCAGAATGGATAACATTTGAAACATATTCCTTCTGCTGAATCAGTACGGGAAACACATCTTCAAACTGGGCGGCCAACGTGGGCACTAACTTGTAGAAAAAAGGCTCTTTCAGATCGAGTTTATCCCAGCCATAACGAATGGCCCGACGAAGAATCCGGCGAATCACAAAACCTCGTCCTTCATTGCCGGGTGAAGCACCGTCGGCAATCGCGAAACTCACTGCGCGAATATGATCGGCAATTACCCGCATAGCAATGTCGGTTTGCTCATCATCGCCATAGTTTACATTTGCCAGTTCACCGATTTTATTAAGCAGCGAAGTGAAGAGATCGGTATCATAATTCGACTTTTTGCCCTGTAAAACGGCACACATTCGTTCGAAACCCATCCCGGTATCTACATGCTGGGCGGGTAGTTTTTCCAACGAGCCGTCCGGCTTTCGGTTGAACTGAATAAAGACCAGGTTCCAGATTTCCATTACCCGTGGATCATCCATATTTACCAGTTCTGCGCCCTCCTTTTTAGCCCGCTCTTCATCGGGACGCAGATCAACATGTACTTCGGAACAAGGACCGCAGGGCCCGGTGTCACCCATCTCCCAGAAGTTGTCGACCTTGTCAAACTTTAGAATGTGCTTTGGGTTGATGGAAGTTTCCGACTTCCAAAGCTCAATTGATTCATCATCAACCGGCAAGCCGTCTTCATCATCCCCTTCAAAGACTGTTGCATATAAGCGGTCGGGCTCAAGTCCCCAGACATCAACCAACAGCTCCCATGCCCATCGAATCGCTTTTCGTTTAAAATAATCGCCGAACGACCAGTTACCCAGCATTTCAAAAAGAGTGTGATGATAGGTATCGTAGCCGACTTCTTCGAGATCATTGTGTTTGCCGCTCACCCGAATACAGCGCTGGCTATCCACCACTCGTTTCCAGTTTTTCCCATCTTTCTCATAGCCCGATTGCTCATCTAAAAAAATGGGCTTAAACTGATTCATTCCGGCATTAATAAACAACAAAGTGGGGTCGTTTTGGGGTACCACCGGCGAACCGGGCACTTTTAGGTGGCCTTTATCTTCAAAAAAATCCTGGAATTCGCGACGGATTTGGGATGCGCTCTTCTGCGACATGAGATTATAGTTTAGGTAGTTCTAAATTTATAAGTGATGAAAATAGCAAAAATTAGCGTTGAACTCACCCCTAATACTGCCAAAATTTCATTGAAATAAGTTTACTTTTATTTTGTTTCTATTAAAATTTTCTAATATTGTTAATTGATGTTGGTAACCTTAAGGCTAATTAAAATATAGGGGTAAAATATGTCTCTCGTTTGTAATAGCATTATAGAACAACCCGTTGCGACTAACACAGTATCAGTTCAGGAAAAGATTCTACTCGAAAAGCAGTTACCTTTTAGTTCTGAAAAAGCAGGACCTACTGTTGATCTATATTTTCACGAACTTGCAAAAGAAAAATCGTTCAGCCAAAATGTTTTGCGACTTTCGGCAACTCTCGTATTGACTCTTGCTTTCGCGGCTTCTTTGCCTGTAATGGCCTTGTTCATCAAAATCTTCTCTTCAGAGCCTGTTTTTAAAAAGAAAAAAGTAACGGGCAGAAGAGGAACGGTTTTCACTCATTATTCATACTCGACGAAAGATTCCGGTAGTAATAAAGAGTTTTTATTTGGCACTTTTTTACGAAAGACAGGCTTGGCTAAACTACCATCCGTTATTAATATTTGGAAGGGAAACTTAAATTTGGTGGGACCTCAACCTTATCCTGTTGAATGGTGTAATGAATGGAATAATCAGCTTTCGGACTTTTATAAGCGCTTTTCTTTTGCACCCGGTTTTTTAAGTGTTGCTGAGCCGGTTACAAATCACCAAGACATTAACCAGGTGAACCGGGCACTGAGGCAGGAATTGCGATACGTACTTAATCCCTCTTTTAAAAAAGACAGGCAACGATTAATGGGCATGGGTTAAAGGTAAATTAAAGTTAGTTGCTATTCGGACCCATCCTCCGGCTAATCCAGGTAGTTCAAAAGTCCCTCCTTGCACCGTGGCTTTCGGTGGAGGGAGAGATTTAGAGATCTCCTCTTATTCGATAAAAAGCCAACGGAACAAGATTTTTTTAGAAAGCGAGCTCAGTTTGCAAATTTATGAACCAATAATAAGAAGGGGAGTTCCTTAATACACTTCCACAAAAGTACGGGCAGAAGGTTTGATATATCTTTTCAGATCTTTTTCATTCCATTCAGATGGCTCTTTGTTCACTGCCTGCTTACGTATGTCCAAATAGTCAGTCAAATTCTTTTCTCCCAGGGCACGGTAAATACCTTCTTCCATTCCTTTAAGTCCACAAATGTACATCAAGGTGTTGTCTTTAGCCAAAAGGGGATCAAGTAATTCTGATTCATCCCACAAACAGGTTTGTACATATTTTTTTGATCCATCCGTGCGACGTGCTTCGCGTGAAATATGCGGCAAGTAATGAAAATTGGGATACTCTTCCTGCAGAGGACAAAAATAATCGGCATAAAGCAGGTCAGTGCGATAGGCGCAACCGAAAACAAGTACGATTTCATTCTCAATTCCGGATTCCAGCAGTTCTTTGATCATCCCCCGATAAGGAGCAATGCCGGTGCCGGTCGCAAAAAAAATATAGTTGAAATCTTTGGCATTTTCAGGAAGCAAAAATCGTCGCCCGCTGGGACCTGTAACTTTTACTTTATCACCGGGTTGAAGGTCCGCCAGATAATTCGAACAAACGCCCAAATAGAGTGAATTATCTTCAAACTCTTCAATCGTTCGTTTAACGGTTGTAGAAATGAGATGCGGTTTGTTCTCCTCTCCTTTTGTGGGTGATGCCACCGAATATAACCGGAGCTTATGCGGCCGGCCGTTTTTGTCTTTGCCCGGCGCTAAAATACCAATTGATTGTCCCGCGCGAACATGACCTTCCAAATCCGTTCCTGAGATATCAAAGGTTACATGGCGCACAAAATTGGGACTGTTTTCTTTTGTGCATACATAATTTTCTACAATCGGTACTTCAACCGGGTTTTTAGGGGTATAGATGTTTAATTCAACTTCAGGAAGCTTGATTTCGGGCATGGCAGCAATCACAAAACCATTATTTAGATTAAGTTTAAATGCGGCCTGAAATTGTAAAGCTTCGCTGAAATAAACAAGTATTTTTTCAGTATTTCTGCTATGTAAGAAGGGAAGTTTATGATGATATTAAAATCTCCCCGACCTGAAGTCGGGGCAATTAAAGGCCGGGGAAACTTTTGAGTTAATTATATTATAAATAGAATATATTATAAATAGAACATCAAACCGGCTGTGAAGACATTTCCGCTAAAATCGGCGTCTTCAGGCGCGTTTTCTCCCTCAGGAGTTAAAAATAAATAACGGTAATCCAAGCTTAGAGCTACATCATCACTGAATGCGAGCTCAGCCCCAAAGCCTAAATGATAGCCGAAATCAAACTGGCTTTCCCAGTTATCTGAAATGGGCCCCTCTGAATCATAAATAGTATAATAAGCCCCAATACCTGCGATTCCATATGGAGTAAAACCATCTATAGGCAAAAAGAGCATTAAGGAACCGGTTACAGGAACAAATTTAGTCTCGAATGATTGTCCCGCAAAACTTGATTCCGTTCCCGGACGGTATGAAACGGAACCTTCAATTCCTAACACTTCATTGAAACGAATTCGGGCCTGCAAGCCATAATAGAACGTTCCCTCATTAGCGTTCTCAGCCTTGTAATAGCCTAAACGAGGGCCAATACTGAATGCTGATTCATCATAATCTTGAGCTTGTACTAATGATGGCGAAAAAATGAAAACAAGTAATAGTAACAATAATAATTTTCTCATAATGTGAATTATTTCAATTAGAGTTCGTTCATAAAACGGACCGCATCATTAATTGTTCCGGGCACCTCCCCCTAAAGACCTTAATAACAACTGTACTCCATTAAAAATGCGGCGGCCTGTTTAAAGAATAAAGAAATGGAATCAAATAAAAAAAATGGAATTAAGACTGAAATAAATTCAGGATCACTTTGGTTTTGCAAAAGGCCTTTATTAGAAAAAAGTTTCCTTTGCAAAAATTTGCCCCCCTTCTGCAATACGTTGGTTTTGACAAAAGGGAGGCTTTAAATCTCTAACTTAAGGTTTTAACTTTTTTAGATAATCTAACCGCTCAACTTCTTATAAATAAAACATCAAACCACCGGTAAATACATTTCCGCTGAAATCGGCATCTTCAGGAGCATCTTGCCCTTCTCCTTCGGGAGTGAGAAAGATATAGCGGTAATCTAAACTTAAGGCCACATCATCACTAAATGGAATTTCAAGTCCAAACCCGAGGTGATAACCAAAGTTAAATGTTGGGTCCCAATTATCGGGAGCTCCATCACCATAAAAAGTATAATAGGCACCTACACCGGCAAGACCATAGGGCGCAAATCCATCTACCGGTATAAACAGCATTAATGATCCGGTTACAGGCACGAATTTTGTTTCATAAAATTGATCAGATACATCTCCTTGATCTGTAACCAGGTTCCTTTCCGTTCCCGGCCGATATGAAACAGAACCTTCAAGACCGATAACTCCACCAAGGCGAAGCCGGGCCTGTAAACCATAGTAAAAGGTTCCGTCATCAATTTCACTGCCATGATAGTAACCAAAACGGGGACCTATGCCGAAGGCATTCTCGATAACGGCTGCATCATCGTCCTCATCATAATCTTGTGCTTGTACTAAGAACGGCGAACATAAAAACAGAAAGAGTGGAAGTAATAAAAGTTTTTTCATAATAATGAATAGTTAATTAGGGATTCAATTAACTTTTATGAGCAATTACTACTAAATGTTCCCCTTTTTCTTCTTTTTATGATGCTACTCTTTTTAAGGAACGGCTTAAATCAGAAAGGGTTATAGGTTTTGAAAGAAAGTCAATACGTTCTGATTTCTCTATCTTATCCTGATGAAGTTTATCTGTATTTCCGGAAATATAAATAATAGGAATACTTCTTGTTTTTCGTATCCTTGATACCGCTTCAATACCATCTATCTCACCCTGCAACCGGATATCCATAAGAATGATGTCAGGATTATATTCAGTTGCTGCCATAACGGCTTCTTCACCCGAAACTACTTTAGCAATAACTTCGTAACCAAGGTCATTGACCATTCGCTCAATGAGCAGGGCAATGATCATCTCATCTTCCACGATTAAAATTTTCTTATTCTCCATAAATAAACACTAAATAATATTTTCGTGAAATTTTTTACTGCTGTACTAACAAGAGTGATTGGCGCGCAAAGTGTTACAAAATTAAATAATTTTTTTTAACCGCTAGCCAACTGTTTGTTTTTCAGTCGTTTAAGAGATTTTATTACTGCTTTTATTACTTTTTGTTGCAAACTAAATTGGATTTTTCGGACTTTTCTGTTCTATTTCAAGCATTTGGCGTGCAATTATACCCCATTATGGATATACGCTAACCAAGTTTTGGTCCTCGCCAAAGCCTAAGTTTAGGCATCTTATTTGATCAGAAATTTCTGCCCTTTAAGAGTTGCGGGCAAATGAGTTATGAACAGCCGTAAACCTTAACCTTCATAACTCAACTACCAGTGCGCTTGCAAATGTCTTTTTATTTATCCCGGAGGTTTAAAGCGCGATCAAGTATAAAATATTTTTTCACTTTTTGACAAAAAAAATAGAATTTTTGGAATTCAAAATTTTATCTATTATCTAAGGAGAACAAATATGTATTAAGAGGGCTTTGCAAGCCCATTAAGACGAGTACCTCAATGGATGCGGAAACACTTACAACTATTTTCTTTATCGGGGGAATGATTCTCATCATTATTGAAGCAGTGGTTCCGGGAGGTGTTTCTCTATTTCTGGGAATTAGCAGCCTGCTGGTAGGCCTGCTTCGCTGGCTGGGTATTCTGGAAGACCCCGCCAATTCGCTAATGACCTGGCTCTTTACTTCAGTAGGACTTTTACTGCTCATCCGTCCGCTCTTTATGAAATATTTTGGCGGCGAAAGCAGCTATAAATTGGCAGATGAAGACGTAGAAGCCATGGATCAGATTGTTGATGTTATCGAACCGGTTAATGCCGATGATAATTCGGGACGCATCCGCTTCCAGGGAATTTCCTGGCAGGCACAAACTTTAGAAGGTAACATCCCGAGAGGAGCCAAAGCAAAAATTCGATATCGCGATAATGTCACCTGGATTGTTGAACCGGTGGATTTAATTGAAGAATAATTCGTATTTCGTAGGGCGTATGGGTATTAATTGAAAATACGCTATACATTATAACTCATAACCCTTTAAACCCAAAGCTATGTGGACAATCTTAGTTGTATTAATAGCTATTGCTGTTCTCGTCTTTACCAAAGTTTTTGTTATTGTAGAAATGCGTGAAGAAGTTATTCAAGAGCGGCTGGGTAAGTATAAGTTAACTTTAAAACCCGGCCTTCACTTTTTAATCCCCTTTGTTGATCGCCCGGCTTATAGCCAGGAAATGCGCGAGCAGGTGCTTGATGTTCCCAGCCAGACGTGCATCACCAAAGACAATATCGAAGTAGAAGTTGACGGACTGGTTTATGTGAAGGTGATGGATTCTTATAAAGCCAGTTACGGTATCGAAAATTATCGCCTGGCCGCGGTTAACATGGCTCAAACTACCATGCGTAGTGAAATTGGTAAAATCACTCTTGATGATACTTTCTCGGAACGCGAGCAGATGAATGAAAATATCGTCCGCGAAATTGACAAAGCTTCCGATCCCTGGGGCATTAAAGTACTGCGGTATGAAATTCGAAATATTCGGCCCTCTGATAATTTAATCAACACCCTTGAAAAGCAAATGGAAGCCGAACGTGATAAACGTGCCGAGATTACCGAATCGACCGGTAAACGCGATTATCGCATCAATGAATCACAGGGCGAACGGCAGGCCGCTATCTTGATTTCCGAAGCTCATCGGCAAAAAAGGATCAACGAAGCCAAAGGAAAAGCTAAAGAGATGGAACTGATTGCTAAAGCCACTTCTCAAGGCATTAAACGGGTGGCCGGTGCTATTTCAAAACCGGGCGGAGATCTGGCTGTAAAAACGAAGCTTATCGAGCAATTTATTAATCAGTTGGGAACGGTCATGGAACGCTCAAACATCTCCGTCTTGCCTACCGAAACAGCTAATTTAAAAACCTTTTTTGAAGGGGTAAGCAAAGTGAGCGATCATACCAATCCGACAAATTCAATAAATAATGTTAAGGGAGGCCAAAAATGATTGAATCAATCAGCCAGATTCTACTCGGTGCTTTATGCGTTTATATACTTTATAAATTCATTCAGTCTATTCAACTGGTGCCTACCCAAAAGGCTTATGTAGTTGAACGGCTGGGTAAGTACGAAAAGACCCTGGGGCCGGGTTTTCATGCGCTGGTGCCCTTTTTCGATAGGGTGAAATACCGGCAGGATTTACGCGAGGAAACTATCGAGGTTGAACCACAGGAATGTTTTACCAAAGATAATGTAAAAGTAGAAGTTGACGGGGTGATTTATCTGGCGGTAATTGATCCGGTAAACGCCAGTTACGGAGTAACGGATTATCGTTTCGCGGCTGTTCAACTGGCACAAACCACTACCCGCTCCATTATCGGTATCATGGATCTGGATGATACTTTTGAAGATCGCGCCATCATTAATAAAGAGGTGGTAAAGGTGCTTAGTGAAATGGACCAGGCATGGGGAATTCGCGTGCTGCGATATGAAATTAAGAATATTGTGACTCCTAAAACCATACAAAATGCGATGGAGCGGCAAATGACCGCCGAGCGTGATCGTCGCGCTACCATTGCCCGGTCGGAAGGGATTATGCAATCGACGGTTAATGACGCGGAAGGTAGAAAGGAGGAAATCATTAATGTGTCGGAAGGTGAAATGCAGCGGCGTATTAATGAGGCCGAAGGTGTGGCTAAAGAAATTGAATCACTGGCCGAAGCTTCAGCTGTTTCAATTGAGGAAATCGCTAATGCGCTGTCGCAGGATAAAGGCAAAGAAGCGATGCAAATGCGCCTTGCCGAGCGGTATATCAATCAGCTTTCAAAGTTGGCGAACGATAAGAATGATGTCATCATCCCCACCGACATTACTAATTATGATGCCATCATGAAAGGCCTGTCGCTTGATAAAATTTCGATAATACCCGATGACGAGAAGTAGCTGTGAGTTATGAGCCTTGAGTAGTGAGTTTTGAGCGGTCAGAAAATGCTCTACACTATCCTAATGTCAAGTCTCTTTTTCATTTTTTGCTAATTTTTCCTCAAAACTCACTACTCATAACTCAGATCTAAAAACAGGAACGCATCGGGAACGGTTTGCATTCGTTTCAGTACAATAAATGAACTCAAATAAACTCAAACCGAGAGAGACTTTATGCATCATATCGAGGGCGAGAAGTTATCTAAAAAGTGCGATCCTGAACTTTTTGATTTTGAAACTACTGATGATATAAAACAGCACACCACTTTCATCGGGCAAGAGCGGCTGACATCTTCCGTGGATTTTGGCATTAATATGCATCAAAGCGGGTACAATATTTTTGCACTGGGCCCTAATGAAACCGATAAATTGGGACACGCCAAACGTTTTTTAGAGAACAAAGCGAAAAACGACTCCACTCCGCCCGATATCTGCTATGTCAATAATTTTGATGACGCTTATAAGCCTGATGCCCTCATCCTGCCCACCGGAAAGGGTTGCGAACTGAAGAAAAGAATGGATGAATTGCTCGAAGATTTAATTCCGTCGCTGAATTCAACCTTTGAAACTGAGGAGTATCAAAACCGGCGCCAGGCGGTGGAAGAGGAACAGCAGCAAGAACAGGAGCAGACTTTTGAAGATTTGCAAAAGAAAGCTCAGCAAGAAAACCTCTCGCTTATCCGCACCCCGACCGGGTTTTCATTTGCGCCTACAAAAGAAGGCGAAGTTTTGAAGGAGGACGAAATTCAGCAGCTTTCTCAGGAAAAACGGGATGAAATTGATGCAAGGACCAAAGAGTTTCAAAAGGAACTGCAAAAAATCATCCGTAAAATGCCATCCCGAAAACGCAGGGTAAGGGAAAGTCTCAAAGACCTGGATCGGGAAATTGCGATGCATACTTTAAAGGAGTTGTTCGAAGGTATCCGGGACCGCTTTTCGAAGCTTAACGAAGTGCAGGATTTTCTTGATGAGGTGGAGAAAAATATCGCGAATAATGCACGGGCTATTCTTGAAAGCCAGCAACAGGGGCAACAGCAAGGGTTAGCACAAATGATGACTGATGGAAAACCCGCCCAGCAAACCCAGAACGGCGGAGAATATCTTGGCTCAAATTCGATGCTGCAGCGCTACCGCGTAAACGTTTTGGTAGATCATTCTCATACAGATGGCGCACCTATTGTGTATGAAGACAATCCAAATTATAACAATCTGGTCGGACGAGTGGAGTACAAGTCGGAGATGGGGGCTTTGACCACTAATTTCAACATGATTAAACCCGGCGCTTTCCACAAAGCAAACGGTGGTTACCTGATTCTTGACGTCCGCCGCGTGCTAATGGAACCTTTTGCCTGGGAGAGCCTTAAGCGCGTGCTAAAATCCGGAAAGCTTAAGATCGAATCGCTGGGTGAATCGTACCGGGTGATTAACACTGTTTCACTTGAACCTGAGCCCATCGACCTGAATCTGAAAGTGGTGCTGCTGGGCGAGCGCATGCTGTATTATTTGCTGTGTGAAGTGGACCCTGAATTCGGAACTTTATTTAAAGTGGAAGCGGATTTTAAAGATGAGATCGACCGTAATGAGCGAAATCAGGGGCTATATGCGCAGCTTTTAGCAGGATTAATTGAAAAACACAAACTCAAACCGTTTAGTAAAGGGGCAGTAGCCCGTGTCATTGAACACAGTTCGCGATTAGTGGACGATTCGGAAAAACTTTCGGCCAAAACAGAAGAGATCAGTGACCTTCTGGAGGAATCAGACTACTGGTCGGGCAAAAACGGGCACGATAAGGTGCAGCACGAAGACGTACAAAAAGCTATTGACCAACAGGATTATCGCTCCAGCAGGTTGCGTGACAGAGTTCAGGAATCTATCAACCGGAACTTTATTTTTATTGATACTGAAGGCAAGGCGGTGGGCCAAATTAATGGACTGTCGGTATCGAAAGTGGGCCATTTGATGTTTGGACGCCCGAACCGGATTACAGCGCGTGTTCAATTAGGTAAAGGTGAAATCATCAACATTGAGCGTGAAGTAAAAATGAGTGGCTCCCTTCATTCTAAAGGTATTCTCATTTTAAAAGGATTTTTAGGCGAACGCTACGCCGAAGACCGGCCGCTTTCCCTTTCAGCCAGCCTCGTTTTTGAGCAGTCTTATTCACCTATTGACGGTGACAGCGCTTCTTCGGCAGAACTGTATGCCCTGCTTTCTGCCATCGGGGACATCCCCATAAAACAATCGTTTAGTGTTACGGGATCGGTGAATCAACATGGAAAAGTTCAGCCCATAGGCGGGGTAAATGAAAAAATCGAAGGCTTCTTCGCTGTCTGTGAAAAGCGGGGGCTTACAGGTGATCAGGGCGTGCTCATTCCCGAAGCAAATGAGAAAAACCTGATGCTCAAGGATGAGGTGATTCAAGCCGTTAAAGATGGAAAGTTTCATATCTATTCTGTTACAACTATTGATGAAGGCATGGAACTGCTAACCGATATGGAGATGGGAGAAAAAGATGAGGATGGCAAATATCCTGACGATTCGATTAATGGCCGGATTATCAAAGCCCTCAACCAAATGACGGATGTCCGTAAAAGCTTTGCAACGCCAAAAAACGGAAACAGTTCATCAGAAGTGAGCCACAAAGATCATTCTGCTTAACTTTTACCCCAAAACCAGAACCTTTTCACCTTCAACAATTTTACGTGCTTTTTTGACTGTTTCGGCTGACGCCATCAGCTCGGGCCTTCGAAGATTCATCGTAACCTGTTGTTTATTTTGTGAATAGATTATTAATAATCATACAAAAAACTTCTCAAAAGAATGAAAAATTCGTACTTTTAAAGTGAACCTTTTTCAGGAACATTGAGCTTCATCTTTGAATACAATATGATGGATATCAACAAAAAGATATTGGACTATTGTATGGAAAAGTGGAATAAAAGATTTGACGGAATTAGTTCGTTTAATGTTTCTGCGAAATTGGGTATTGATCACAAAAAAGTACGAAAGGCATTTAAAAATTTTCTACGCCAGAATAAAGGAACCCTAAATGAAAGTGTGGTTCTTCGTCCTTTTGAGTTAAACAAGAATATTACTACCACTGTCTTTTTTCCATCTAAAGAGAGCCTTAAAGAAAGTTTTAGCAAGAGTGATTTAGCTGCAAAACATATTCCGGAGTTTAAAAAACGGTTGCATCTCGGTCACCGGCGCAGTGAATTAGCTTATTTTTCAAAGTCAGTGCTTAGCAAGTATTTTAACTTAACTGACAAGTTTGATATTCAGGATTCACTTTTCGGCGGCTTTCTAAGTAGTAAGTCAACCGATGTTTCGGGTTCATCTAAAGAAGAACCACCTAAAGAAAAAGTACCTATTCTGCGATTCGGAAAGAGGAAATTAGATAAAGATGAACAGGTTGTAACAGCTATTTTAGAAGACCTGGCGGAATTGCCCGAATCGGAACAACAGCATTGGCATTTTTCTGAAATTGAACGTCCTAATTTTTCATTATTTGATCCCGATTTTCACAAATACTATCTGAGATATTATGATGGTATTCCTGTGCATAAACGTGACCCGCTAAAGGGACTTCTGGAAATACTGAAAAAGATAAATTCACTGCCAAATGTAGGCAATCTATTTAATAACCTTGATGATGTGCACTTGCAGTACCCGGTGAAAAAAAGCAGTGAGGATTTTGCTGCCAGTTGTGACCGGCTTTATAAAGTTATTGGTCCCGACAATCTAAACATCAAGGCGCTGAAAAAGTACTTACGCACTAATTACAATTACCGGGATAAAGATTTCTTTGGCGAAGAAAATCAGCCAGTAGGAAATGAACAGTTGTTTGGAAAATTCTTAAAAGAGATTGGCTTTCTAGAGAATTCCATTGATAAGTTGCTAAATTCAGTTAAAGAACACACCATTCCACCTGATCATCAAATAAATGCCTTACGTTCGGGGGCCCATGATTTCTTAAGTGAATTCCGGAATCTATGCCAGTCGTTACTTATTTCATATACCATTCTCTATGAAAAACTAAGGAAATGATTGTTTGTAAAAAGATGACAGCTTCTGTTTTAATTTTATTTATATAGAATGGTAACAAAGAATTTAGCGTTATTTATTCTGTTAATAACAGTTACTATTTTTTAAGAGAAAAATAAACGTCTTTTTCCATCGAAATGGCATGAATATGCGATGGTAAGCTTTAAAGAAGCTTATTAAGATTTATAATGTACCAACCAGTTCAAAACGACCGTTTGTTAAGGTTACTGTTTTTATTTGAAGTATTGATGAGAATTGACGATATATAATTATTCTGATAGTCCTAAAAAACCCGTTATGGCCTCTACACATTCTTCTTTTCTTGTATTTATTTCCGTTTTAGCTCTGACTTTTACCTCCTGCTCTCCTTCTAAAAATTTAAATATTGAACGAGGCACGGGTTATAATTTCCGGCCGGGCTTTCCTGAATTTTACTCCTCGGCTTTTGGCTATGTAGACAACGAAAACGGACCAACATTAAATATAACAGCCGAAGTTGTTAAAGGAAGCCTGATATATAAGCGTGAGGGAGATTCCCTTTCAGCTAATTTCGCAGTTGATCTTCAAATACAGGATGTATCAAATCCCGAACATATTTTAGCTTCTAAACGGATTGAAAAAGAAGTTACAAGTGTAGATGAAAGTACTCTCTCCACCCGCGAAACAGTTTCGCTTGATTATTCCATGCAGGTTGACCCCAGCCGGTACCGGGTAGTTGTGAATGTAACGGATTTAAATTCTGATAAAAATTTAACGCAAACAGTAGAGGCTTATATTCCTAATGTCAAAACCGGGGCCTATACTCTTACCGGTATTCAAATGTACGGCAAAGTTAATGGGCAGAAATGGAATAAAATCAGCACTTACGATGTAAAGGGAAAAGTCGATTCACTCCGTTTTGTTTTTCAGGTTATTAGCGAAAGAACGGACGAACCGATGACGATCAATTCAAAACTGGTTCGCATCAAATCAGATACCACCTATCCGCGGCCTTTGCACTTTTCTAATTACAGCCCCTCTTCTGTTGAATATAAAGGCATAAATTTTGATGAAACAAAAGAAATTCAATCAACCCAACGGGTATTAACTGATTACAGCAGCATTTTTATTGAATATAAATTTCCACAGCAAGAACGGGGCAATTATAAGTTTGAAGTAACTGCAACAAAAGGTAATAAAGAAGGTATCTATAAGGCTCGTACTTTCGGTGTTAAAAGCGCAAATTATCCTTCTTTGGGAACAGCCCGTGAACTGGCACGCCCGCTGGTTTATCTTATGGGTGAAGGTGATCACGAAGAATTAATGAAAATTTCCAATCCCGATTCTTTGAAAAAAGCAATCGACCGGTTTTGGTTGAAAAATATTGGCAGCGCCGCTAAAGCTAAAGAGGTGGTTGAGCTATACTATCAACGGGTAGTGGAAGCCAACAAGCAGTTTTCTAATTTTAAAGAAGGCTGGAAAACAGATCTGGGGATGATTTATATCCTCTTTGGGCCTCCGTGGTATGCCGAAGATCATCTAAAGGAACTTGTGTGGTACTTTTCTTACAACCATGCGGATCCCGAATACAGGTTCAGGTTTTATCAACCAAAACTGAATAACAGGTACTTCCCGTTTTATCACTACTTACTGGAGCGCCATAATTATTACTATACGGTTCAATACCTGCAGCGACAGCTCTGGCTGAGCGGACAAATCTTAACCCGTCGTATTTGATATAGCCACTGATCTTCACAGATAAAATCAGTTTTAATCTGCGTATATCTGTGGCTAACGATTCTCAGTCAACAACATAACGCGGTAGTTTTGAGGGTATACGGGTCAAAACTTCGTAGTTTAAGAAGTTAGCCATCTCACTAAATGAAGCTACCGTCATCTCCTGATCGCCCTGCTCCCCGATAATCACCACTTCATCACCTTTTTTAACATCGGGAATATCGGTTACATCAACCGTAATCAGATTCATATTTACCAGTCCCGCTACCGATGCCCGTTCGCCGTTAATCAGTACAATGCCCACATTCGTTAAATTTCTTCCAAAGCCATGGGTATAACCGATAGGAACTGTCGCTATTTTCTGTTTGCGGCTCGTTAAGTATGTATTTCCGTACCCAATAAACTCACCTGCGGGCACCTCTTTCGTACTCATTACCATGCTTTTCCAACTCATCACACTGTCCAGTGGATCTTCGTGCCTTTTTTCAATATCAGGATGCTTTTTTACAAAATTCATATAGGTTTCCCGGTTAGGCCAAAAACCGTATTGAGCAATACCAAACCGAACCATATCCATAATGGTATCGGGATAATTCAGGGCTGATGCCGAAGAAGCCGTATGCAATATTTTTGCTTTGATGCCGTGATCGTTAAACCAGGATAAATATTCATTGAACTTTTTCTGTTGCTCGGTAATTCGCACGTAATTACTTACACTTTCTGCTCCGGCAAAATGAGTGCAAATGCCATCGAGCTCAAGATGTTTTTTGTTACTGTTGATGATTTTTTGCGCCTCTTCAAATTTGCTCCGGTCAAGCCCCAGCCGGTTCATTCCTGTTTCAAGAAGCAGGTGAATTCTCGCCGGTATACCTGTCTTTTTTGCCACTTCTACCGTTGCGTTTAGCCGGTTAAGTTCAAAGATCCAAAACGAGATATCATTTTTTATCGCCCATTCAAGAACATCATTGTAGATCATTCCCATAATCATAATATGGCTGTCTTCGCAGGTCTTAGACTCAAAGGCGATTTTCGCCTCATCCGAGCTAAAGACCGAGAAGTGCCGAATGCCACATTCCTCAGCCATGGGCAAAAAATATTCGATGCCGTGCCCATAAGCATTTCCCTTAATTACAGAACTGAAAATGACATCCTGCCCGATATAATCTTTAAGAAATGAAACATTTTGTTTAAAACTGGCCCTGCTCAACTCAATATAAGACGGGTAAAAATTGTCTTTCATTTATGCTCAGTTACCTCCTTAATAATTTGCATGAACATTGAAACGCCGGTAGGAATAACTTCATCCGGGAAATCATAATTTTCGGCATGCAAGGGCGGATGCTCTTTACCACTACCCAAACCGAACATCGCACCCGGAATTTTTTTAGTGAAATGGCCAAAATCTTCCGACCACTCAAACGGATACTTCTTTTTTTTCATCTCAAACTTTAAGCCCTCTGCCGACTTTTTGATCATCCTCACGGCCTCTGCATTATTTATAGTTGATGAAAAAGATTCAGACCATTCGTGATTCATTTCAAGAGAATACGTTTTTGCCAGGCCCATGGCCAGCTGCAAGCACTCTTTTTTCAGCAATTCCAGCACTTCATCCTGCCAGGTTCGAAGCGTTGCACTTATGGTAGCCTTTCCCGGTGATGTTCCAAAAGCCAGCTCTCCCATTTCAGCATGAACAACAGTTACTTTGGCTGATTTGTTCATCGGGGTATGAAATTGCGGCACAGATGATAACGCCTGAATCAATTGGCACATAGCCAAAGCAGGGCTCTTCCCCTGCTCGGGATGAGCCGCATGAGAAGTTTCTCCCTTGAACTGTATGGTTAGTCCTATGGATGCGGCGGCAAAAACATCATCCTTGACTACAATCTGATGCTTTTTATAACCCGGCAAATTATGCAGCGCGAAACAATAATCCGCCTGCAAATTTTGAAACTTCTCATCGTCCATCATCTTTCTCGCCCCTTCGCCCGTTTCTTCGGCAGGTTGAAACAAAAGAGTAACCTTAGCACCGGGTTTTTCATCCTGCAACAAACAGGCAACTCCACAAAGAATACTCATATGTCCGTCATGGCCGCACTTGTGCCCTACCCCTTCGGTTTGCGAACGATAATCCAAATCGTTTACATCGGGGATAGGAAGGGCATCGAGTTCACAGCGAAGTAAAATATGGGGATGATTTGGGTTTCTCCCATAAGTGGCTAAAATTCCTTCTCCACCCACTCCGGTTTGGAGCTCATCGGGTGAAGTTTTCTTCAGAAAATTCGTAATTACCGCAGCCGTTTCCGATTCCGAACCTGAAACTTCGGCTATGGAATGAAGCTTATGGCGTAAATCAATTAGTTGCTGTAAGTGCTGATCAATCCTGGGAGGCATTAAAATATTTCTAAATGAAGCTTTTACTCATCCTTCAATTAGTAAATTTTAAAGCAGAATTGCCAATGGAAAGTTTACGCGTTGCGGGTTACACGTTGCAAGATCAAAAAACTGTTGCCCCGATGTTTCGGGGCTCGTGCCATTCACTTTGGGTTCATTAAAAATGGTACAAGCGAGACGCTTGCACCAGTAGGTGGTTTTGTACAACAATGGTAGATGTAGGTCACTTGGGAAGTGGACTACATCGTCTCACACCTGCCTTTTCACTTTTCACCTTTAATATAACTCTCCTAAAACCAGTCTCGGATCGGGGTATAACTTCAACGCCTGTTCCCGTTCATCATCTGAAACCACGCCGGGTATATCGGCTTCTCCGGGATCATCTACCGAAAGTTGAAAATGAAGGTGTGGCGCCCAGCCTCCGTTCACTTCTTTCGTGCCGATTTCAGCAATTTTTTGTCCCTTTTTAACTTCTTCACCAACCGCTACTTGTTCTAAAGAAGCGCGCGAAAGGTGTCCATATAAGGCGTAGATAGTTCGTCCGCTAATATTATACTTAATGATGATGGTGGGACCATAATCACCCTGCTGATTGTTATCTTTCATATAGGCAACCTTGCCTTCGGTAAAAGAAAAAACCGCTTCCCCCGCTTCAGCCCAGATATCAATACCCATGTGAATATTCCGCTCATTGTTGAACTGAGGAGCTACATACATATTTGAACGTTTCTCGTTGTATCTGCCGATACCCCATCCTTTTTCGCGGACGAACTCGGGGTCATAGCCTTTTGTAAAATCAAACACAAAAAACCCATTCCGGTCATCGGGATAGTTCATCACTTTGGCAAAGTCATCTGTAGGAAATTGATTCATTTTTTAAAAATTTAACCAACTTAACCGCAAGGTTCGCTAAGGTTGCGCAAAGAACGCAAGAAAATGATTAGAATACTTTGAGAGCTTCGCGCCTTCGTTTCGCTCTTTGCGGTTTTCTGGGTTCACTCCACAATTTTATCAATATAATCCGAATTCATAATTCCGAGTGCGCCCATGTATTTCATTCTAAAGCGAATGAAATCTCCTACTTTATAACCGGCTTTGTTATCGCCTACATCTAAAATAAGCATATCGGAACTGGCATCGGCTATTTTTACATCGTCCTGCACGTTTATCAGATGGTCGGGGTTGATATCAAGATAACCGATATCAAGAATAGCGCGATAGGATGTCTCACCGTATTCATCTTCATCAATATTCGCCATTTTTCCCTGTGGATTTCTGCCAAGATCACCACTTGGCACTTTAGGTTTTTCGGCTATTTCAATGATCTGAGAATATAGTTCGAGCACATCATTATGCATGCCGTCAATTGTTTCGCCGGAGAATAAATTTTTGCCGAAAAAAAGTGCTTCACCTACCCGAAAATGATTCACTCCTTTGGGCAGTTGATTGCGAAGCAGCAGCGGAATTGTAACCGTAGTTCCGCCCGAAACAAGGGGAATGTTTTTATCAAAGCGGAGTTCGATCACCTGCTTGTAAAGCGCCAGTTGAATGAGCTTATCTTCATCCGGCATCACCCCGTGCATACAGTTGAGATTAGTGCCAATACCAATTACTTCAATGTTTGGCAGCTTAAAAACCTTCTCATAAAAGTCGATAAGATTCTCCCGAATCACGCCTTCGCGCAAATCACCCATCTCAATCATGATGATCACTTTATGCACCTTGTCCTGCTTTTGGGCCTCTTCAGAAAGAGCGTGCAGTGTAGAAAGTTCAGTATTTAAGCTGGCATCAGCATATTTCACCACTGATTCGATAATATCTCTGGGCGGCGGTTTGATGTAAACCGTCATCGTATCGGAGTCAATCTCTTTAATTTTTTTAAGATTGCTGATACGCGAATCGTGCATCTCCCCGATTCCCAGATCGGCTACCTCCTTCAGGAATTCTTCATGTCCGCAAAGCAGCTTTGTGGTAATCCCCCATTTGATATCGTTCTCCTTGAACAGGAGATCCAGAAAGTTATAGTTATCACGCAGTTTGTCGCGATATAGTTTTAAATAGGCCATTCCCTATTTTTTAAGTCGCATTTCTAAATATTTGTTGGTGAAGCCATACTTCTCATAGAGAAATTTAGCGGGATTTTCAGGCTCAACATGCAGGGCGATATCTCCGTCTGTGGCTTCAATAACCCGCTCCATCAACCCTTTGCCGATTCCCTGCCCACGGTAAGCTGCGTCAACAGCAATATAAACCAAAATGTGTTCAGGTATGTAGCCACCCATATTTGTATGGTTGATAACAACAGCACCTACAATTTGTTCCCCATCGTAAGCGACTAATATAAATCCGTCCTGCCCCGCTTTGTCACTAAAAGCATAATTGATGGATTTCAGAATGTGCTTTCTTTCATCTCCGTACTCGTCAAGATGTTCAAAAAGGAAATCGGCCACATCATCACAATTGAAGGATGTGGGGTTTTCAGAGTCTGACTGAATGATATCAAATTGAATCATTTGTTATTTTTTTAAGTTTTGAACTTAGTGTAAACAGCAATCGTTCAATAACTTCTGGTTAAGAGAAACCTTTGAAAAAACTTAGGAATTTTGGTCAAGATCAAGGCCAGAGGAAATTTGAAACCGGAGCATCTGGCGGATGTTAGGATTTCAAACTTCTCCCGAAAGCTTTCGGGACAGCGTTTGAACAAAAGAACAGTTTTTCAAAGGTTTCTAAGAAAAAAGCCCTTAAGAAATCGTCTCAAGGGCTTACTTAAATGGATGTAAAGATAGGCTTTAAATGATAGAAATTAAAATTTGACCGCTCGAACGCTGGTTTTATAATGTGACGGGCGGACTTTCTTTATAAAGGAAAAAGATCTATGAAATAAGAAAACTCTTAAAAAAACAATTTTCCTTCATTCCTGAATGATCATATCTTCAGGAATAACCAAGACAAATAATTACCCGAATATGAATTCTACTAAAGAAGCTATCGCCCTCGAAGATCAATATGGAGCTCATAATTATCATCCTTTGCCTGTTGTAGCAGCTCGCGGTAAAGGTGTTCATGTCTGGGATCCCGAAGGCAATAAATACTACGATTTTCTCTCCGCTTATTCGGCCTTGAACCAAGGACATTGCCATCCCCGAATCGTCAATGCACTGGTTGATCAGGCCACAGAGTTAACACTGATTTCCCGTGCTTTTTATAGTGATAAGCTGGGCGAGTACGAACAATTTATGCACGAACTTTTTGGTTATGACAAACTGCTGCCTATGAATACTGGAGCTGAAGCAGTGGAAACGGCTATCAAAGTGTGCCGAAAATGGGCTTACACGAAAAAGGGAATTGAAGCGGGTAAGGCTGTCATTCTCGTAGCCGAAGGCAATTTTCACGGACGGACTACTACCGTCATCTCCTTTTCTGATGATCCCACTTCACGGGACGACTTCGGTCCTTATACTCCCGGTTTTAAAACCATTCCCTACAACGATCCAGAAGCTCTTGAAAAAGCGCTGCAGGATGAAAATGTGGCGGCCTTTCTGGTTGAACCGATTCAGGGTGAAGCCGGAGTAAATATGCCGGATGAAGGTTATCTCAAAAAAGCATCTGAGCTATGTAAAAAAAATGGTGCACTTTTTATCGCCGATGAAATTCAAACCGGCATTGCCCGCACCGGTAAAATGCTGTGTGTAGATCACGAAAATGTACGTCCCGATATCGTGATTCTTGGTAAAGCCCTTTCCGGCGGAGCATATCCCGTTTCAGCTGTACTTGCTGATGATGAAATCATGGACTGCCTGAAGCCAGGTGAGCATGGCTCCACCTTTGGGGGAAATCCGCTGGCTTGTGCTGTTGCCATCGAAGCCTTAAAAGTAGTAACCGAAGAAAAACTGGCTGAAAACGCAGAACAGCTTGGGATTATTTTTCGTGACGAAATGAATAAACTTATCAAAGAAACTGATTTGATTAAGCTTGTCCGCGGTAAAGGGCTTCTAAACGCCATTGAAATTAACGATTCACCCGATAGCGATACTGCCTGGAATATTTGCCTGCAACTCAAAGAAAACGGACTGCTTGCCAAGCCCACTCACGGCAACATCATCCGTTTCGCCCCGCCGTTAGTGATGACCGAAGAGCAGCTTCGGGATTGTATTTCGATTATTTCAAAAACAGTTAAGGAGTTTGAAGGAGTGATGAGTGAGAAGTAATCGTAATGCGTGACGGGCGAGAAATAATCTATTCTTGGGGTGGATAAGCTACTGTAGTTATATAAACATGTTATGTAAAGAGTTTATGTAAACAAAAACCAAGTATTTTGGCTTTTCTTGGATATTAGCAAGTAAATGATAAATTAGGGAGGGAGCTCTTTGTTCCTATATTTAGAAGTTAGCGGTACAAATCATTAACTAATCCAATTTATCAATGGAGTTAGCAAATTTTGAAAAAATAAGTCTTAAAAATCATCCAAATCTAAATGAGACATGGTTACAAGAAAAAATTGCCAATGATCCTCAGATTATTGGTTTAGGTGACTTAATACTTTTAGACCGTGAGCGTAGACAAAGAAGTGGTAGGCTTGATCTCCTTTTAACCGATGTAGATTCAAATTCACGATATGAAGTAGAAATACAACTTGGTACAACTGATGAATCCCATATTATTCGTTGTATTGAATATTGGGATATTGAGAAAAGAAGATATCCTCATTATGATCATTGTGCTGTTTTAATAGCAGAAGATATCACAAGTAGATTCCTCAATGTCCTTAGTTTATTTAATGGTCATATTCCGATGATGATTATTCAACTCGATGCATTGAAAATTGATGGTCGAATTGCTCTTAATTTTGTAAAAGTAATGGACCGTTTTGAATTAAGAAAAGATGATGAAAGCGAAGTTAATCTAACAGAAACAAATCGTGAATATTGGCATAATAGAGCAAAACCTAAGACGGTTAAGATAGCTGATAAAATTTTAGATTTGATTAACGAGAAAGCTGAACCAACTCAATATCTAAATTATAACAAAGTTTATATTGGCCTCTCTGATGGAGTAAAGTCAAGAAACTTCATTCACTTCAAGCCTAAGAAACAATTTACACATATTTTATTTGAAGTAGATCAAAAAGAGAATTGGGTTCAAAAGCTTGAAGACTCAGACATGACCGCAGAAAAACGCGACAAATGGTTAAAAGTTACTTTAACTCCTGGTCAGGTTGATACCAATTTAGATTTATTAAAACCTCTTATTTTTCAGGCTGTAGAGATTTATAACAATGATTAAGGTTGTACCGCTAACAAGGCGCATTAACGCGGACTTGACTCAAACCTCGGTTTAGGCTTTTGCCTTCTTCCCAGGATTTAGCTTCTTTGAAGCTCACAATTTTCAAGCCGGTTATGCGCAGGGTCGTTAGGCATTTAATAGTCCGCCTGCTTTTTGATATTTAAGAAAAGGTAAATTTAAATAATTAAATGGAATTTGATAGAAGAGCTTACATTAAGCTTGCTAGAACGATAGAAGAAACTTTAAGACATTCAGAAATCGACCAGTTAGCTAAACTATATGAATTAGAAGATTTTATTGAAGGAGTAAACAAAACCGATAGATCAACTTCTTTAGTGGGCGAAGTAGAATCTAGAGTTAATTCTTCATCTCATAATTTAAATCTTAAATCTTTTGTTGAAGATTATTTCACATACTTATCAGAGCATCAATTTTCAAATGTAGAAAGTTTAAAAAAGTTCATTAATCTACTCGAATCTTATGGTTATTGTGTAAAAGATAAAAAACTACTTGAAATAAATCCGGGCCCTATATCGGTTGTAGAAGAGATTTCTGAAATTGAAGCAAAATTAGCTGGATTAGGTTTAAATGTTGCTCTAACCCATTTTCAGCAGGCAATTGATAATTATTCTATCCCTAATTTTGAATCTTGTAATAGTCAAATAAGATCATTCTTAGAAGATTTTTTTATTGAAATAACCAAAATTAAAACTGAACAAGAGTTTTCAAATCCTAACTCAGCCCTTCAGCATCTTAAAAATGAAAATCTTATATCAGGCGACGAATGGAACTTGGCAAGAAGTTTATATTCTATTTCTTGCTCTAATGGCTCTCACAGGGGGCTAAGCAATAAAGAAGAATCCTTGTTTCGTCTTCACTTTAGCACTTCATTTGCTCAATTCCTCATTAAAATTTTAGATATTTAGTATAAAAAGTAAAATCTATAAATGAACAGATTAACACTTGTCCTCTTTATTATTCTCTTACTTATTTCAAAAACTGCATATTCTCAAGTAATTGAAGGGTGGCCTGCAGAACATTTTCCTGAACATAAAGTGAGTGATTTTTATGCTAAAAATAAAGTTCGGTTTGATGAGCCGACATTATATGATTTAGCATTTGTAAAGAATCAGAAACTAGAAATTGGTCAAATACTAATAGTAAGTTCGAATAAAGAGTTTGAAAGATATTTAAGGGATATAGAAGGTGAAATAATACAAAAATTTTTAGATGCTAATTTTGTAGTCACAAAAGATTTCGGCGAAAATATATTATCATTATATGTTGTAAGTTTTAAACATGCAGGAATCCTTTCCTTTGATATTCAACTTAGATTAAGTAAAAGATCAGTTCATATAAAGAAAAATGGAGATTATAGCTTTTCGGCAAGTCCACTTATTATCTGGTATAATTCTCAGTTTGGATATCTAAAAATTGACCAATCTCACAAAATAAAAGACTACGTTTTCCAAGCGATCGATAATCTTATTGAAGCTATTAATGAAAATGACTAAATGCCTAACAAGGCGCATTAACGCGGACTTGACTCCCTCCTACGCCCCAAAAAGCAGGGCTTCGGCAGGGCAAGCAAACTTCAGTTTGGTGTTTTGCCTTATTCACAGAATTTAGCTTCTTTGAAATTAGTAATTTTCAAGCCGATTATGCGCCGGGTCGTTAGGTTCCCTCCTTTTCTTGCCAATTTTTAGGCTCAATTTATTGCTTTCCAATTCGTTTTTAACCAACTTACAGTAGCTTTGAAAATTAAGATTATGCTTTCATGGAAAACACATTAATTAAAGAGCTTTCGCAACTCAACAAAAACGAGAAAATGCTTTTGGTAGAAGCCTTATGGGATTCAATTGCTTCGGAGCCTGACCAAGTTGAAATTCCTGACCATCATAAAACTATTCTTGAAGAACGACTTAAAACATTAGAACAAGATAAACTTAATGGTTCTTCATGGGAAGAAGTTCGACAAAAGTATTTGTAAATCGCTGTGGCTAAAAAACTCATTCTTACCCAACAAGCCCAGCAGGATTTAGATGAAGCCTACCATTGGTACCAAGAGCAAAGTCAAGGTTTAGGAAAAGAATTTACTCGTTGCGTTGATGCTAAGTTAGCAACCGTTTTTCGGAATCCTCTTCATCACCAAATTATTTTCAAAGAAGCTGTCCGCCGTGCTCTCACTGATCGTTTCCCGTTTTCCATCTATTTTGTAGATGAAGAAGATGCGGTAGTTATATTTGCCATATTGCATCAGCGAAGAAATCCAGAAGTTTGGCAAGATCGACGGGAAACCTAACAAGGCGCATTAACGCGGACTTGACTCCCTCCTACGCCCCAAAAAGCGGGGCTTCGGCAGGGCAGGCAAACTTCGGTTTAGTGTTTTGCCTTATTCGCTGGTTTTTGCTTCTTTTAAGCTCGCAATTTTCAAGCCGATTATGTGCTGGGGTGCTATAGGGCTTTGAAAATATTAAGTCTGTCGCAAAAGCCCTTCAAGCTGTCGCATTTTCACTGTGCCAATGATCTATCCCAGTTAATATAATGAAAGGTGCCCGCTTTTTTTGAAGCAATGATAACATGAATTGCATTGGCGTTATCCCAACTGTTATGGGCATGTTTGGCTACAGTGCAAACTTTAACCAACCGGCACGAAAATTTAAAAATTGGTTAAACAAAAATAGTATGAGAAAACTAATTGCAGCAATCAATATGACACTTGACGGGTTTTGCGACCATACCGCGGGGCTATCTGATGAAGAAATACACCAACATTATACGGAACTATTAGGTCAAGGAGATGCAATTCTATATGGCAGGACAACATATCAACTTATGGAATTTTGGCGAACGTTGTTAGAAAACCCTTCCGAAGAAAAATCAATGAATGACTTTGCCACGGCTATTGACAAAATTCCAAAAATTGTTTTTTCCCATACGCTTAAGAATGTGGATTGGAAAAGTGCAACAATAGCAAAGCGTGATTTAAAAGAAACAGTTTTAGAACTCAAGCAATCCCGCAATGGCGGGAGTAAAGACATTTTAGTTGGCAGTCGGAGTTTAATTATACAGTTAATGAAACTTAATTTGATTGATGAATACCAACTTTGTGTTCACCCTGTTGTAGCAGGAAGCGGTTTGCCATTATTTGAAAACATAAACGACAGAACTATTCTTAATCTCATAAAGACTAAAACCTTTAGTGGTGGTGCAGTAACACTTTACTATGAACCGACGAACGAAAAAACAACGAGCAGCTAACATTGTATAATACATTCTCACGCAAGAGCCGCCCTATAACCAGCGAGTCAACACGGACGTGCCTCGCCGTGGGCTGCCAAGTTTTAATTCTTCAATTACTGTAGTACATTCTTAAATAAATTAACGTTGGCCTGCACGCCGGTTATGCGCAAGGTCGTTATACTGCCTAGCCAGTTATTTAAAAAGCTAACCCAAAACATCATGAGAATTTTAATACTCTTAATTTTATTTACATCATTTGTTTTTACGGGTTGTTCAATCTTTACATCAGATAAAAAAGCAGAAGTAAAATTTACTGCCCAGCGTGCTTTATTAAATGAAGGGACTTTTCATCTAAGTTTTACAGATGGAGATAAATCTGTGGAATTATCAAATCAAGATTTTGAAGGTAAAAATCTGGGAGCTTCATCTCCTAGTATTGAAACTGCAACATCTGGACAGCTATTAATTGAATTTAAATTCAAGGATTCTCAAACAAATCAGCTAATTTCTAAAGGAAGTTTCCAATTGGAATTAAAAGAAGATTGGCGATATGGGATTTCATTCCGTTCTGATTCTGCAGAAGCAGATCCAACATTTGGATGTTTTGGTTGCATTGGATATCGTTCGTTCAAAATTAATCAAGAACCTCTTGATTCAACTTCATCACTATTAAACGATTCCTTATATGTTATTTGGAGCGGAAATTATATAAGTAATCCAGTAATTTATTGATTCGGGCAGTATAACAAGGCGCATTAACGCGGATTTGACTCCCTCCTTCGCCCCAAAAAGCGGGGCTTCGGTAGGGCAGGCAAAACTTCGGTTTGGGTTTTTGCCTTATTCGCTGGTTTTTGCTTCTTTAAAGCTCACAATCTTCAAGCGACTACGCGCCGGTCGTTAGGCCGCAAAGGAAGAAACAGGTAATTAGATCGATATGAAGAATGACCCTACCAATGGCTATGAAGCAAATGCTCGGGATTTCATCACCTACCGCAGAAAGTCAGCTATGGGTGCTGAAGTTGTCCGCTCATGGGCGCATACCTTGGTGCCTAAAGCAACAATCTTGGATCTTGGTTGTGGTAACGGCATTCCGATTACTGAAGCATTAGTCAAAGACGGCTATACACTTTATGGAATCGATGCGTCCCCAACACTGATAACATCGTACCGCGAACATTTTCCTGATCTCACAGTGGCGTGCGAGCCTGTAGAAACATCTAACTATTTCGACAGAAAATTCGATGGCATAATCGCATGGGGCTTGATGTTTTTGTTATCGCAAAGTGGCCAGTCCGAGTTGATCCACCGCGTCTCAACTATTCTTAACCCGGGAGGTCAGTTTTTATTCACATCTCCAAAACAGGTCTGCACTTGGACTGATGTATTAGCCGGGGTAGAATCACGGTCACTCGGAGCCGAAAAATATAAACGTATTTTATCATCCGCCGGGTTATCATTAATCGACAACTATATCGATGAAGGTGAAAACTATTATTTTTTTGCAAAAAAGTAATAATCCTTCACTACTTGCTGGTGAAAATTTCCCATTAGCAGCTTATATAAACTTTTCAACTACGTTTTTTGTTCATAAAAGCTATGACAATAAAATCCGTTTTTGAAAACAACCATGAAATCCCCAGGCTTCATACATGCCTTGGCGCAAATATAAGCCCTCCTTTTACATTCGAGGATATTCCTGAAGGAACAAAAAGCCTTGTTTTGATTGTGGAAGATATGAATGCTACTCCTGCACCGTGGACGCACTGGTTGGTTTTCAATATTTCTCCGAATACAAAAACTGTAGAAGAAGACCACATTCCAGCAGGCGGAACAGAGGGTCTTGCCAATAATCATTCTTTTGGATATGAAGGCCCTTGTCCAAAATATTTTGAAGGTACACATCATTACAGATTTTCCTTATTTGCTCTGGACATGCAGCTTGACTTGGTGGCCCGTTCGGAAAAAGATGATGTAAAAAAAGCCATGCAGGGACATGTAATTGAAGAAACAACATTGATTGGCCTTTGTACTTCCGCTTAAATAATATTTCAATTCTTGTTTTAGCTGTTTTTGGTTTTAAAGAAGCACATTAAACGCGGACTTGACTCCCCCCTACGCCCTAAAAGCAGGTGGGCAAGGCAAACTTCGGTTTGGACTTTTACCTTGTTCGACAGTTTTAGCTTCTTTTAAGCCCACGATCTTCAAGCCGGTTAGGCGCTGGGTTAACCGTCACATTATGGAAAAGGTTATCAGGAAAGAAGTTGTTTGAGTTGCCGGACAGTGCGTTGGGCACTTTCTACGACACCGTCCATATATCCCGGAAATTCTATCGCCGTTTCTGATCCTGCAATTAGCAGTCGTTTATCAAGAAAAGGTTCTTGGAATATTGAATGGCCGTTGTGTTGATGGGGTATAATGGGCTGTTCGTAATTACTATAGGTAAAGGGCTCGTTTTCCCAGACCAATTCCCGGTAGGACAGATAGCTGTCAACCTTCCTACCATAAAATCGGCGGAGTTGTTCAAGGACTAACTGTTTTCGCCGTTCACGAGATACCATGTGATAGGCATTACTCATAAACCCTTTAAGGGCGTAGTGGTTGTTACTGGAGTGATCGTACATTTCACTTACAGGTCCCACATTGCTAAAAATAGTCCCGCTCGAGTTTGAATTTCGCCAAAAAGGCTCCTCAAAAGTAAGAGCAACTTTGATGGACTCTGCCATCCAGGTGTGAGTTTGTGAAGCGATATCCGTAAGCTCATTAGGCAGGGAAGGAGAAAAATCAACACTATCGACCAGAAGCTTGGGCGGCAGTGTACTGATTGCGAAATCAGCCTTAAAAAGGTCACTTTCAGTTTGAACTTCCAGCGTGGTATCGGTTTTCCGAATGGTTCTTACCGCCTGATTTAAATGAACTTGGCATTGGTCAAGGTTATCTGCCAATGTTTGGATCAAACTGTCTGTTCCTTCTGTAATACGGTAGCTCGGTTCTTCGTTGGGAGGCAAGTCCACAAGCTGCGGTGGCGAAACCGACATTGGCTCGTAGTACCCTTTGTTCCCCATGTATTGTTCGCAAATATCGATATCTAAATCATCAAGTAAATCCAGCAAATGGTGATGCTTTTTACCCAGCCAAGTGGCGCCCATCTCTATGGGAGGATTATCATCTGATCTTAACGTATATATGCGTCCGCCTAGCCGGTTGCGAGCTTCAATAACTTGGGATGTCACACCTTCTTTTTGTAGCAAATAAGCTATGAGCAGACCAGAAAAGCCGCCACCAATAATGACAATATTAGGTGTTTGCATAAGAGTACGCCAGGATTAGCATGGAAAAAAGGACCAAAAGGTAAATAATCGGGGGTAGTGAAACAAGCTTACGCTAACCCGCACATTAAGCTGACAGGCCTCGCCAATTCTTGCTAGATTCTCATTTATTAGTTAACCTTTCATTTTGTAATCAATACTCCGGCCTCTGCCGCTTACATGCAAGGTCGTTATACCGGTTCTATTAATTTCGATTTCAGCAGTCAATCATTTTCCGTTATCTTTAAACCTTTATTTATTAACCTTCAAACTCTTTATCTAATGGAGTTTTCACAGATCATCCTATTTTTTGTCGCTTCTCTTGCTCTTATCGCTGCTCCCGGTCCTGATATGGTTTATGTTCTTACACGTGGAGTTTCAGGTGGGAAAAAAATAGGACTCTATTCGGCCGCAGGTATTACCATAGGTATTCTCGTGCATACATTATTAGCATCTGTAGGACTGGCTGCGTTGTTTAAAACATCGCTCATTGCTTTTATGGTTGTAAAATATGTGGGAGCAGCTTATCTGTTATTCTTAGGTATAAAAACATTTATTACATCAAATAATACCTCAACCGAAGATTATCCCAAAGATAATAGTTACAAAAGTGCTTTTTGGCAGGGAGTACTTACTAATGTACTTAACCCTAAAGTAGCATTATTTATATTGGCATTCCTCCCCCAATTTATTAGCGAGCCGGCTGGTAACCCAGCACTACAGATGCTACTGTTGGGAAGTGTATACGCCGCCATGACATTAATTCTGTATGGTACTTTTGGCTATTTCACAGGGCGTATTGGAAAATGGTTAAAGAACCACCCCAAAGTAGAGAAATGGATGCATCGTTTTAGTGGATTGGTTCTTATTGGCCTCGGTCTCCGATTGGCGCTAATGCAGCAAAAATAGTTTATTATCAAGATCATTGCGGTATAACAAGCAGATTAACGCAGACTTGACTCAAACTTTGAGTTTACTCGTTCCATCCGCCAGCCGGCGGATATGAGCCCAACAAGCTACTTTTCCTTTTTATCCTTAATCTTATCCTATATAAACTTCCTTCCACCGGCACTTTTCAATTCCTGCTCCCGCTTTATGGCTTCAGCTTTTGTCTCGCATTCCTCAGTATGTACAACCTCCCAGGGTCGATATTTTATTGTCCACCCTTTCTTTCCTAATTTATTATGAGAAAGCAAACGGCTTTCAAGATCAGAACTATAGCCGATATAAATTTTCTTGTAATTTGAGGAGTGAAGTGCGTAAACGGTGAACATATTCTCCCTTTTAAATAAAAAAAGCGACTTCCATATTTGAAAGCCGCTTTGATAGTGGCGGGGGCATCCCGAAAACTTTCGGGAGAACCTGCGTCCGCCAGCCGGCGGATATGAGCCCGACGAGCTACTTTTCCTTTTTATCCTTAATCTTATCCCATATAAACTTCCTTCCACCGGCACTTTTCAATTCCTGCTCCCGCTTTATGGCTTCAGCTTTTGTCTCGCATTCCTCAGTAT
>DASVCW010000048.1:0-6877 GCA_036381435.1 Balneolaceae bacterium
AAGGCCGATTCCCTGTTTAGGATCAACCATCACTTCAAACTGTCGGCGCTGACTGTCGCCTTTTCTGTTTCCGGCACATCTAAAGCTGCCAGGGCGCTGCGAGCTTCATCAACATATTCTTCGGCCTCATCTCTATACTGTCCGTCAGGGAAAAGCTGAATAAACTTTTCATAGGCCTCTATAGCTTTGCTATATCGTTCATGCTGCATGGAAGGAACACTACGATCGGCATAGGCTATATATGTTTCTATCTCATTAACCAAAGCCCTTTGCGCCCAAACAGTTCCGGGATAATGATCAATCGTCAAATCATAATAGATGATAGCTGCTTCGTAACTGTCGATTCGCCGGTAAAGATCAGCGGCGAAATACATTTTTTTAGCCAGCTTTGCGCGCAGTTCGTTAATAAGTAATGCCGCTTCTTGAACTTTTGCAGATTCGGGATAACGAGAAATATACAGACGTAATTTTTCTATGGCCGTATGAGTATACTCTTGGTCAAGCCTATACCGGGGACTCAGCTCAAAATAACTTAAAGCCTCTTTATACTGCGCCTCCTCCCGCTTTTCGGAACGCGGAAACAGGGTAATGTATCGTTCAAATTCTGAAGCCGCTAATAAAAAACGTTCGGCATTAAAATATGACTGGGCAAGCAAATATTGCGCAGATTGTCCATAATCAGTGCCACGCCCGATAGTGATAACCGTCTCGAAAGCCTGGGCGGCATCATGGTATTCACCCGATTGAAAAAGCGCCATGGCTTTTTTGTAAGCTACCGGAAGCGTATCACCCCGCTGGATTAAACGTTCATTCTTACAAGAGACAAAAACGCCTAAAATGAGCAAAAAGCAGGAAATTCTAAAAAAGGATATTGAACTATTCTTCATTATATAATTATTAGCTTTCAAAATTCGCGAGAAATCAAACGGTTTAAGAATTCTGTAATTTCAGTTTTATATTCTGATGGTGGAAAAATATCAAGGTGATCTATTGCCGCCTGATAATGATATTGAATCGCCTTTTGGGCATCTGCTGTAACATCAAGTTCATCATAAAGTGCAATAACTTCGAATATCTCTTTCTCTGAAATATCTTTGGCAGCCAGTGCTTTTGTCAATATTCCTTTTTGATATTCATTACACCGCTGTAACGCAAGCAGGGTGAGATATGTTTTCTTGCCTTCAATGATATCCCCTCCCCTTGTTTTTCCAAATTTATCGGGATCTGCCACAACATCAAGCAAATCATCCTGAATTTGGAAGGCGATACCGGCTTTTTGGCCTACGAATTTCAGTTCATCAACCTGATCGGAAGTTGCTTCTGCTACAGCACCTCCTATAGCCAGCGAACCGCTTAGCAGAGCTGCTGTTTTGCCTTCAATCATCTTCAAGTACTCATCCAGCGTTACTTTTTCACGGGACTCAAAGGCCAGATCGTATGCTTGTCCCTCACAAACCATTTCAGCGCTACTAAGAAAAATATCAAGAATGATGCGGTACGTATCTTTAGAAAATTGCTTACTGCGACCGTAATACTGCAACTGCTTGAAAGCTTTGGCATACATGGCATCGCCCGAAAGAATAGCGGTATTGGCATTCCACTTTTTAAAAACGCTGGGTGCTCCGCGGCGGGTGTCGGCCCCATCCATAATATCATCATGCAGCAAGGTAAAATTGTGGAGCAGTTCAATGGATAATGCGGCAGGTAAGGCTTCCCTGATATCGCCATCACAAAGACCGCAACCAACAAGCGTTAGATAAGGTCTGACCCTTTTGCCCTGCAGGGAAAGCGTAAACCGAACCGGATCATAAAGTGATGACGGCTCCTGTGGCAGATCTAATTCCGCGAGTCGCTCGTCAATCAGATTTGAAAGTTTTTGCTGCTGAATGGTGATTTCCAAAATGCTTTAATCGTTTATGAAAGGCCAAATATAAGCATTTTAGTGAAAGATGTTACTGCTGAATGCAGGTTACGAGTATTTTAAGTCTCACCCTAAATGGTTATTCTTAAATTAAATTTTCTCCTTCGTGCGCGGGATTGAAATCCCGCGCTATTGATATGTTTGCCTAACTTTTAGTAGATTGATTGCAAATTAATAGTTCAATTATGAAAAGTTACTCCTCGATATGGATTCATTTGATATGGACAACTAAAGCTCGTGATCCATTGCTGCATAGAAACTTTCGTGTTCAATTATTCCAATCCATCAAGCAAGATTCACTCGAGAATGAATTGTTGCTTGATTCTATTAATGGCATCGAAGATCACGTACATTGTTTGCTCAGAATATTGCCAGCTCAGCAACTTTCAGATATTGTAAAGCAACTAAAAGGTGCTTCTTCAAGATGGATAAATCAAAAGGAGTTTTATGATTTCCAATTTTTCTGGCAAACAGGATATGGCGCTTTATCAGTGAGTCCCGCTGATGTTAATAAAATTCGTCAATATATTTTTGATCAAGAGAAACATCATAAGAAATGGAAACTGGATGAAGAAATTGAAAAGTTTAAGTATTACAGTGATTCATAACCATCAGTAGCGCGGGAATTCATTCCCGCGTACTACCGGCTAAGATCTTCATAATCGATCAGTTTCTCACCTCAAAATAGATGGGAAAATATCCTTAGACCTTAATTAGAATTTGGAAATATAAGATTAACTGTCCCGCCTGCATTGAGGCTGCTTTACAAATTAGTTTAAGTTTGAACCATCATTAAATGCCCTTCCCTCAATTCATTAATTGTTTCACAACCGAGCAGCGTTAGAATAATAACCAGCTGCTTTTTCCAGTTTTGGTATAGCTTTTCAAGTCCGTTGAAACCATCGTTAACCACTGCTTTGATTACAGGTTGAGCGGCGGCGGTAAAATCAGCCCCGAGACATAAACTTTTTGCAATGTCATAACTTGATCTTACTCCGCCCGAAGCGATTAGACCGAATTTATGCTCTCCCTTCAGCTTACTTATTTGCCTTAGGCATTCAACTGTTGGAATTCCCCAATCATTAAAAGCCTCATTAGAATGACTTTTTGCCCGTTCATTCTCCACTTTAGCCCAGCTTGTACCTCCCGCCCCGGCTACATCAATCACTTTCACGCCGGCTTTTAGTAATCGTCCGGTCACTTCAGCTGAAATTCCCGCCCCGGTTTCTTTAACCATTACCGGCACATCACTATCAGAACAAAGCTGCTGAATTCCCTCCTCTACTCCTTTAAAATTTCTATCGCCTTCGGGCTGCATCAATTCCTGCAGTGGATTCAAATGAACAATAATGGCATCGGCTTCAATAGAATCAACAAGAATCTCTAATTTTTCTAAGGAAAGTCCTTCAATTAATTGGGCACCACCGATGTTAGCCGCGATAAAAGCATCAGGGGCTTTCTCCCTAACTATAGAAAAAGAAGGAACAGCATCAGGATTTTCAAGCATAATTCGCTGACTCCCTACTCCAAACGGTAAGTTGTATTGCTGACAAAATTCAGCGATGATGGCGTTGACCGCTCCTGCATTAGTATAGCCGCCGGTCATGGATGAAATAAAAAGCGGAAATGAGAATGTTTGTCCCAGCAGCCTGGCTTCAGTAGAAACTTCACCGGCATTCACTTCCGGTAATGCATTATGAATGAAACGATAATCTTCAAAACCGGAGGGAATCCGGTAATCAACATCACCGGAAGTGGTTAAAGAAACATGATCCTTTTTACGCTGTTTAATGGACATTGAGCCTAATTTAATTCAAGAAGCACAAAAAGCATTAATTGCTGTGTTTCTGTTTTTGCTAATAAGTTAAGTGTTAACAATGTAAGAATTAGTTAGAAAGAATCTGGAATGAATCCATAATTAATGAGAAGATAATCATAGAGGAGCTGGAATTTAAAAATCAGTGGTCCTAAGTTCGTTTAAACAAGCTTTTAAATTTGAGCCTGACTTGACTTATCATCAGGTGACAGGTAGACTGAGCCGGGGAGTAAGCCATTTGCAAATCCAGTCTTTTTCACTAAGTTCTTTTCGGGAAATATTTAAATCGAATTTAAAGAATAAACAAATGCCTCACGGTACCCACAACGCCATTTCTGACCCTCGTAATGAAAACATTGAAATTTATATAAACGGAGTGTTTTACAAGCGGAATGAGGCAAAGATATCTGTCTTTGACAGCGCTTTTCTGGTGGGAGACGGCGTTTGGGAAGGCATTCGGTTGCATCACAAAAAATTCGTTTTTCTGGATCGCCACCTCGACCGTCTTTTTGCCGGAGCTAAAGCCATCGGGTTGAATATCGGCAAGACAAGAGAAGAATTAGCTGAAGCACTTCACACTACCGTTAGCCGTAATAATATGACCGACGACGTGCATATCCGTCTCATGATTAGCCGCGGTATAAAGAAAACGCCCTCACAAGACCCGCGCCTCACTATCGGAGCGCCCACTATTGTGATTATCGCTGAATATAAAAAAGCGAATCCCGAAACGGCAAAAGAAGGCGTACGGCTCTTTACCGCAACGGTTCGTCGTCCCCCGCCCGGTACTCTCGACCAGAAGCTGAATTGCCACAGCAAGCTTCATGAAGTGATCGCGCTCGTTCAGGCGCTGAACGCGAACGCTGATGAAGCCCTTATGCTTGATCCCACCGGAGCCGTTGCCACCTGTAATGCCACCAACTTTTTTATTACCAAAAAGGGTGAAGTACTTACTTCTACCGGACAGTATTGTCTGAACGGCATCACCCGCGGTGTTATTCTTGATATATGTCGTGAAAATAAAATACCCGTCCATGAGAAGCCTTTTTCACTAACGGAAGTCTATGATGCGGACGAAGCTTTCGTAACAGGCACCTTCGGCGGCCTCACTCCTGTTACAGAAGTAGACGGCCGCCGAATCGGTAACGGAAAGCAGGGAAAGTTAACCAAACGGCTCAGTGAATTATACCAAGTTGCTATTGAGCGTGATGTAGCCGGAGGTGAAACAATATGAATAAGAACTTACGTCTTTCGGTTTGGTCGGGACCGCGTAATGTTTCCACGGCCCTCATGTATTCTTTCCGCCAGCGCTCGGATACCAAAGTATTTGATGAACCACTCTACGGTCATTACCTGAAAACTTTTAGAGTGAATCACCCCGGACGCAAAGAAGTGATAAAGGCAATGGACTGCACCGGAAACAGTGTGATTGAGAATGTCCTGCTTGCTCCACTTAATGGCAAATCCGTACTCTTTTTTAAAAATATGGCGCATCATTTACGCGGGTTGAATGATCAAACCTTTCTTGATCAGCTTACCAATGTGCTTTTAACACGTGACCCTCGCGAAATGTTGCCATCACTCGCGCAGAAACTGCCCGAACCCTTACCTTCCGATACCGGTCTTGTGGAACAAGTTCAGTTGTTAGAACGAATAGAGAATAACGGAAAAGAACCCATTGTACTCGATGCCCGCGAACTGCTTCTCAACCCCAAAAGCATACTTCGTCAGTTTTGTGAGCAGCTGGACTTAGCTTTCGACGAGGCCATGCTTCAGTGGCCGCCCGGCCCTAAGCCCGAAGACGGTATCTGGGCAAAATACTGGTACAAAAATGTTCATTCTTCTACAAAATTCAAGCCCTATCGTGCCAAAACAGAACCCTTTCCTGAAAAGCTTCTCCCCCTTTTAGAAGAATGTATGCCTCTTTATAGCCGGCTTTACAAATATGCCTTGAAGAGTTCTTGAGTTCGGCCCAATGATGCCGCAAGTTAACTCGTGGCCTTTCTTTCAGACCACAGGTATAACGATGAGATTTTAGATTTTTTACTTCGCAAATCTCCCCGAATCATCGAGGTTAATCCTTGTTCTTAGATCTCCTTTTGGCGGGAAGATGCCGCCCTACAAGGGCCACAGATGAATCAGCGGCTTTAAAAGCCCCAAGCTCGTTTAAACAAGTTTTTAAATTTGAGCCTGATTTGATTTATCATCAGTGACAGGTTCGGGAGTGCAACTCCCTCACAGCAAGGAAGGTGTTTATCCATTGAGAACTTCCGAGAAGAATAAATTTAATTCAACTACAACTCTCTCACACTAAGGTTTTTCAATAGCTCAGGCGTGAAACCTGAAAGATGCTAACCCATTACTGCTTACTGCCTAAAAAAAGTTCCAAAAGAAGTTTGCGCGGCAAATAACAAATCTATTATATTCCGCAATGATTACGTTGGACGAGAAGCGCCCGGATCACACCCTCTAATTTACTGTTAATAAAGAATATCATTTATGGACTTTTTTCAAAAAATTATAGACTGGCTGGCATATGTAGTTTGGGAATGGGGCATTCCGGGTGAATGGCTTGGATTTGAAGGAAATCAGACCATCCCCTTCGTCGTTATCTTTCTCGTTGGCGTTGGTGTTTGGCTCACCTTACGTATGGGTTTTGTACAGCTTCGCCGTTTCGGGCATGGTGTTGCCGTAACCACAGGGAAGTATGATGACCCCGACGAACCGGGTGATGTTTCCCACTTTCAGGCACTTACCACTGCCTTGTCGGCCACCGTGGGAATCGGAAATATCGCAGGTGTGGCTATTGCTATTCACTGGGGTGGCCCCGGCGCCCTTTTCTGGATGTGGGTGACCGCTTTTCTCGGTATGGCCACCAAATTTACCGAAGTTACTCTCGCCCAGGAATACCGGGACCATTATGATGAAGTGGAAGGCAAGGAAAGCCGGGAGGCTAAACTGCTGGGTACCGTATCGGGCGGACCCATGTACTATATTCAAAAAGGCCTTGGCCAAAACTGGAAATGGATGGCTGTTCTTTCTGCCGTTCTCCTCGGTACGGTTGCCTTTTTTACCGGTAACGCTGTACAGGCGAATACTGTTGCCGTTACTATGTCCGATACTTTTGGCGTGAACATTTG
>DASVCW010000049.1:0-49571 GCA_036381435.1 Balneolaceae bacterium
AGTATTGCACGCGCAGAATTTCCTCTTTCGGTTGATGTATCAGGCTATGCCCAGCCTTATGATTCTCTTTTAAGTAGCTATTTAACTCGTGAACAAACCTTACTCAACAAAATAAGCGAGCAATTATCTGATTTTCGACAGGGGAATTCTACCGAAGTCCTTCAACTTTATAAAAAGCGGTATGAGCTGGCCCAAAGTCACTTTTTAGATACTCCACTTAAGGGGGTAGCCCTGGCAGCAGCCGGAGACTATCTGGTGAAACGCCTGGAGTGGATTGAGCATAACAGGGATGAAGCGAATTTTGATGCCCAAAAGGCACGGCAGGATATTCTTCAGGAAGCAAAGAAACTTAACTTCTTTTCGTTTCAGTCCCTTTATGCTCAACCTTCCGGCAGCCGCGATTTTACCAACGCTTTTGCCAATACTTTTGGCGTAGCTGATAAAATAGAAGAAAAGCTTGGTCAGGATCTTATGCAGTACGATATCAAACGGTTGGGGTATTCAACACTGGATTCTGCCCGGACTTCCGTCCTAAACCATATTGAAGGTAGGCGGGCTAAAGCTTATACAAAAATGCATCTTATTGCCGAACGTATCGGTGAAATGCCTCTTGAAGTTTCAACCCCCTCATACCGTCAGTTTCTGAAGGAATATAAAGATTTCCCCCGTTATACTTCCTTTTTGAAAAGTTTCTATAACCGAATTAAACAAGTTTCTCCGGGACAACCGGCCATTCCCTTTTCACTGCCAAACAAAAAGGGCGAGATCATACAGATGAAGGATTTTCGCGGGAAATATGTGCTGCTTGATTTCTGGGCCGGCTGGTGCATTCCCTGTCTTGATGAGTTTGATGATATGAAAGAAATTTATGCCCGGTATTCGCGCGATGAATTTGAAATTGTTGCCATTTCAATAGAAGAAGACAGTCTTCGATGGCGAAAATCATTGAAACGTTTTGATAACCCCTGGCCGCAGTTATATGGTGGAAATGGATTTCAGCAACAAACTTTCCGCGCTTATCGCGGGGGCGGTATTCCGTTTTATATTCTGATTGGCCCTGAAGGCAATATCATTCGTTATAATGATGTTCGTCCTTCATTCAATTTGCCTGCTGTTCTGGATAGTTTGATAGATACAAGTAATAATGAAAAATAGAACTATCAATCCCCCCAACCTACGCTAAAGCTTCGGCAGGCAAGCCTGCGCCCCCTTCTCCAAGGGGGAAGTTAACCCGGATGAAGTGAAAAAAGGTTTAAATAGATATTAGAAACAATCGTAAAAACGGTTTTATGACCAGAAGCTGTAGTTTAGCAAGAAAAAGTCCCCTTGGAGAAGGGGGATTTAGGGGGATTGAAAAGACAGCAACTTTGCAGAAAACAGATTTTATAAATATTAAATTGAAATTTAAAAACTTATCATATGCGAACCTTCATTTTCACTCTGTTACTTCTTACTTCAATCAGTCTCACCTCCTGTGCTCAGCCTTCCGAAGCTGAAGTTGATCTCGATACAAAAATCGGACAAATGCTGATGGTAGGCTTCCGGGGCCTGGAGATTGATGAAAATCATCCCATCGTCGACGATATCAAAAAGCGCCACCTCGGAGGCGTGGTTTTATTTGATTATGATGTTCCGCTTGATACCGCTGTCAGAAATATTCAAAGTCCCGAGCAGTTAGGGCAACTTACTGAGCAACTACAATCTGTAGCAGAAATTCCGCTGTTTATCGCTATTGATCAAGAAGGCGGTGTAGTCTCTCGTTTAAAAACGAAGTTCGGCTTCCCTCCCACCGTTTCAGTCAAATATCTGGGTGAAGTTAATAATATTGATACCACCCGAAAATACGCTCGCCGTACTGCCAAAACGCTAAAAAAAATGGGTATTAATACCAACTTAGCCCCTGTTGTGGATCTCAATACCAACCCTGATAATCCCATTATCGGAGCGATTGAACGCAGTTTTTCGGCTGATCCCGAAATCGTTGCCAAACATGCCGCAACCTATATAAAAACACTTCATGAGTATGATATCATCACTACTTTGAAGCATTTTCCCGGACATGGCAGTTCTGAGGATGACTCTCACAAGGGTTATGTTGATGTAACTCAAACCTGGCAGCGAAAAGAGCTTAAGCCCTACAAAAATTTGATAGACCGGGGCTTAGCAGATATCATCATGACAGCTCATATCTTCAATGCCCGATTGGATAGTACCTATCCCGCTACCCTTTCTGAAGCAACCATAAGCGGACTTTTACGAGACAGTTTAAACTTTGAAGGCGTGGTAATTTCGGATGATATGCAGATGAAAGCTATCCGCTCTTTCTACAATCTTAAAGAGGCGATTAAAAAAGCACTACAAGCCGGGGTTGATATTTTAGTGTTTGCCAATAATACTATTTTTCAACCTGATATTGCTGAAAGGGCACATCAAACCATTAAAGAATTGGTAGAAAGCGGGGAAATTTCAAGAGAACGTATTCAGCGCTCTTATGAGCGGATTATGGAGTTGAAGCAGCAGTATTTGATGGAGAATAATGAGTAATGAGTAATGAGTAATGAGTAATGAGTGATGAGTGATGAGTGATGAGTGATGAGTTGTCAATCTCTGTAGATGCCTGAATAGCGTTGACCATTGGGCTTAGCAAATTGAATATTCTTATTCCTTTCTTCTTAAAAAGTCTCTATCCTTTTTTGTTTAAAATATGGTTTGATAAATCGCTCTATACATTTAATCCAATAAAAAAAAGCCCCGACCGAAAGGTCGGGGCTTTTGTATAACTTACTGGAATTTAAAAATTAATTTACATCCCAGAAAAGAGGAGTAGTTAGCTTATCTCCACCTATTGCCGAAGCAGCTTTTTGATAATTAGCTTCGTTAAAGTTTTGTTCATCAATAGGATAAGTATAGCGTAAAGGCACTACATCAATTACAGCTTCTTCCGGTACGTTTTGGTCAAGATTAGGAGTATCTAATCGACGGAACTCGGTCCATGCCTGGAATCCTTGCAAGAACAAGCCCAGCCATTTCTGAGTACCAATCTTTTCTCGCCAAGTACCCGGAGCGGTAAGATATGCTACATTAGTTTGAGCCATATAAGCGTCAACTTCTGCCTCTGGAACACCCCAAAAAGCCATATCAGCTCTAATAGCGTTTTCATAGTGTGTGGCAGCGACAGCCATACCGCCGGGAATGAAACCACGTGCAGCAGCCTCAGCCAGGATAAACTCTACTTCAGAGTATCCCAAGAGCATACCAGGACGGTCAGGCTTCTCCATTAATGCACTAAAGTGAGAGAAGTCTGCATAAGTGTTTTGGACACCATAAGGTCCTCCGAGATATGCTCCGGAACCCGTCGTATCCATAAATACAGGACGACGTGGATCATTCAGGTTATTCATGATCTCTGTCAGAGGTGCAGCAGGTATGAAATCATCCCGTCCACTTTGTACCAACTGTTCCCAAACGGGGTTGGCATGGGGAGGAGATGCCTGAAAAGGAATCATCGCATTTTCTGCATTTGAGCTAATGGCATTAGGTGCTGCTTCTACAATAGCTGTTTTTGCCGCAGTAGGATTTACATCAGCAATAGTGATGGCCATTCGCATTTTAAGCGAATTAGCAAATTTAACCCAACTGGCAACCTGTGTTGCAGGGTCACTATAATAAATATCAGCACTGCCAAAGCCGGCTGCACCAGTATCAAACATCCCGATAGCAGTATCTAAACGACTCATCAGATCCATATAAATGGTTTCTGCATCGTCGTATGCAGGCTGAGTATTCTCGAAGTTAAGTGCTTCGGTATAAGGAATATTACCAAAAAGATTAACAAGCAATGTATAGGTATAAACATTAAGAACCTCAATGGTTGCTAACTTGTTTTGCTTAACCGCAGGAGCTAACACCTCGTTTTCAGCAATCTTCGCTTCTGCCTCTTTTAGATCATTGAGAGCATTACGATATAACAAAGACCAAATAGTACTTGGTATTGTTCGGTTATCAAGTTGATATTGCGCTTCTTGAGGATAATCAGTGGCAGTCCAATGCTGGGCTACCATCTTAAAAATATTCACATTAACCGTACTGTTGTGAATGTAATTACCCAGCGTTAACTGCGCGTTTGTGAAAAGGGGATCCGCCGGTACATCCGTAGGTGCCTTTTCGTTCTGGTTTAAACCTGCCAGATCACAGGAAACAAGCACTAAACAAAGTGCAAATATTGATAATGTTAGTTTTCTCATAGTATTAAGTACTAAAAGTTCAGTTGTAAATTGAAGGTCACATTTCGGGTTGACGGTAAGTTTCCGCCTTGATAACCTTGAAGGGTAGCAGAACCAATAGACTGCTCAGGATCAGCATGTGGAAGGTTTTTGTGAATAATCCACAAGTTACGTCCAACTACAGAAATAGAAGCACCGCGAAGAACACCTATTTTACTTAACAGGTTCTGTGACAGATTGTATGAAATGCCTACTTCCCTCAGCTTCACATAACTGCCGTCATAGACATAAGCAGCATTAGGATTGATTCCATAACCATAAGTAAGTGTTCCTGATCTATAAATATCATTTGGACTACCATCTGCATTAACACCAGGAAGCTTAACTCCACCTCCTTCAGATACAGGATCCCGCTTAGGATTCCCTTTATCATTAAGACCGGCAGTTATAGGATAAAGTCCTGTACCCTGCCCATACCATTGATCAAGAGAGAAAATATCTCCACCCCATCGGACATCTACCAGAAAGTTCAAGCTCCAGTTCTTATAATTAAACTGGTTAGAAACTCCACCGCGCCAATCGGGATTCATATTACCGATAACATGGTTAGATGTAGAGGTTTGTAGGTAAAGGCCATTATCACCTACAATAGGCTGGCCGTTTTCATGATAGATAAAGTCTGATCCACGAATAACTCCAAAGGGTTGACCTTCTTCAGCACCAATACTTATACCTCCTTGAGGGCCAGATAAAGGTAGGTAATCAATTCCATCTGCCAGAGATACAACTTTACTAATGTTCTTGCTCCAGTTTACAGATACTGACCAACTGAAATCAGCGGTAGTAACAGGTCGTCCTGTTAATGCTAGTTCAACACCTCTGTTTTGCAGGTTTCCTGCATTAACATATTTAGAAGTAAAGCCAGTAGCCGTTGAAATATCAACAGGCATAATCTGATCAACAGTATTCTCGTTATAGTAGGTTGCATCTATAAAGACACGATCCTGCAAAAAGCCCAACTGAAGTCCAACTTCCCAGGTTTTTGTAAGTTCCGGTTTTAAATTCGGATTATTTTTAACACTAGGTAGCGTGTAAAGACCTGCAGAACCAAAATTTGCTTGTCGAGTGTATGTATCATTGAGGCTAAATACAGGGGCTGTGTTACCTACTGATGCCCAACTTGCTCGAACTTTACCAAAGCTTAACCAATCAGTTTCGAGGAATTCACTAAAAGTAAATCCTACTGAAGCAGACGGATAATAATAAACATTATTATCCTGAGGTAAACTTGAAGCTTTATCTCTTCGTCCTGTTAAAGATACAGCGAGAAAATCTTCGTAATTGAGGTTAAAGCTGGCAAAGAAACCATTTACACCCAGCTTTCTGGCTGTTTCCTCGGGATATAAAATGGAATTGACAGAGTTACTCAGGGAATAAAGGCCTGGAACAACCAATCCACCATTTGTTTCGGCTTCAATACCCTTAACATACTGTCTACGGATATTCATCCCTACAAGTCCATCAATAGCAATAGTTTCAGTAAGTTGCTTACTATAGTTGGCTAATAAATTGTAGTTATACTCATTGAAGGTTTGGGTTCTACGTAGATATCCCGGAACACCTACACTTCCAACATTTAGTCGTTCTTCAATAAGTTGATTATAACTGTCAACTGATACACGGCCTGAAAGATTTAGCCAGTCAGTAATATCATACTGTGCTTCAGCGTATCCTACATAGCGGTCGCGCTCGTCGCTGGCAAAGTTTTCATAACGGTCCCAATAAGGATTATTCCAATAAATAGGGCCCGTTCTGTCAGTATTCAAGTTCCAGGTCACATTCTGTCGATTTCTGAAATAGGCAGCTTTTTGTCGTTCAACATCGACATTTGTTTGCCACCATTGTCGCATTTCACTCATAATAGTACTGTAGCCCCTTTTAGGCCGACCAATACCTTCAGTTCGTGAATAATCCACCGAAGCTGATACAGTAAACTTCTCACTCACATCATAGCCACCGGAAAAACTAAGTTTGTACTTATCAAGACTACTGTTAGGCAAAATACCACGTATGTTTCCCTGCGTATAGCCTAAAGAATAATAACCTCCTCCATCATTAATGCCGCCATTGATTAGAAGACTGTTTTGAAGATTAGTACCCATTTCAAAAAATTCAATAGGTTGATTTTTAGCAGCTACCCATGGTCTTGGCTCTCCGTAAGTTGGACTATTAGGATAAAAGGCATCCCATTGATAAACCATCTTGTTAGGATCGAAAGCAGGGCCTAAAGAGCCATCCCCATTATATCGAACGACATTGTTACGTAAACTATCTCCGGCAGCATCGGTAAAAATATTCTCGATAGTATAAAAAGACTGTGCATAACCAGCTCCATACTCATCCTGATAGGTAGGGAATGTGCTTGGATCTACCATACTCACTCCTACACTAGTATTAAAAGTAACCTGAACTCGGTCAGATCCCGGAGTTCCCTTCTTTGTTTCAATAATAATAGCACCGTTAGAAGCACGGGAACCATACAAAGCAGCAGCCGCAGGTCCTTTTAACACGGTTATAGAGGCAATACTTTCAGGATTTATATCAGCACCAGTATTTCCATAATCATAACCCGCAAAACCATCTTCAAAATTATCGGTATTAAACCTGTTATTGGCATAGGGAACGCCGTCAACCACAAATAATGCCTGGTTATTTCCGGTAAAAGAGTTGGCTCCGCGAAGAATAATATCGGTAGAACCACCCATGCCACTTGCTGACTGTACCTGCATACCTGCAACACGTCCACTAAGAGCGTTCATGAAGTTATCACTTCCACTATTAATAACTTCCTCTACGTCCACTTTTTGAGCGGCATAAGCAAGATCTTTTACCTGCTTTTCAACACCAAATGCTGTTACGACAACATCGTCAAGCTGTGTTAGCGATGAATTGAGTGCAATATTGAGCGTTTCGGTTGCCTCATCAATGGTTACCATTTGCTCGAAAGTGGTATAGCCAATAAAGGTAGCACGAACGGTATATGTACCATATTCGATGCCTTCGATCGTATATTCACCCTGTGCATTGGTCGCGGCACCGCGCTGTAATTCAGGAATAAATATATTTACACCAGGTAATGTTTCACCCGAGCTTTGATCGGTTACGGTACCTGTTAGCGTTCCTGTCTGGGCAAAAGCCGCAGAAGAAACAAACAGGCATACTGTTAAGAGAGATAGTAGTCTTTTTACCATAGTCCCTGTATTAATTTTAGGTTAATTGTTCATGAAAAAATAAAAAATGATGCTGTAATGTATTACTAGCACCACTTGTAATGATTTTTGAATACCCCCTATATAAGAAAAAAAAAGAAAGTAAAAAAGTATTAATAGACTATACCTTGCGCTTAAATTTGTTAAAAAGATTAAAAAGTAAAATTTAATTTTATATATTCATTGAGATAATGACTTCTAATTCTTAGAAAGGATTAGTCTAGAGACCCCAATATATTGGGGTCTCAAATTGATTTAAAAAAGAATTAGATCTTAGTTGCCTCTATTCGTCTTGATAACTATTACCCCTGCCCCTCCTTCGCTACCATACAGATTTGCACCTGCCCCACTCAATACTTCTACCGATACTATTTGTTCGGGAGTAAATATACTGGCAATACGATAAAAACTGCGGCCCATTTTTCGCCCATCAACTACAAATAATGGTTGCTTGCCTCTATTAGCCTGAAAGGACCTTTCTCCACGAATATAAACCTTGGTATTTTCATATCGTCCCCGAATAGATACTCCGCTTATTTGTTCAAGGCGATTACGCAGGGTGAGTTCTTGGTTCATATCTGCTTGTGCTGTTTGTGCTGTGTTTCCACTGGAAGCACAACCTGCTGCTGTAAGTACTACTAATAATGCAATCGCTAATGATGTTTTCCACATAACCTTAATTATTTAGTTAAAAATAAATTATTGTTTAGATATTATATAAAAGTAGTTGAATGTGCAAAAATCGCATAAAAATGCTATGTATTTCACAAATTCAACATTCAAAATTTATAATTCATAATTTCCATCCTCATCCCAGCCAGCCTTCGCGGTCTAAACTGCGGTACTGAATAGCTTCTGCTATATGATTGGATTTGATAGATTGCGAGCGTTCAAGGTCAGCGATAGAACGGGAAACTTTTAAAATGCGGTCGTAAGCACGGGCGGAAAGTCCAAAAGCGGTGATGGCTTTTTTAAGCATTTGAGAGCTTGCTTCATCGAGTTTACATATTTTACGTGACATTTTAGTACTCATTTGGGCGTTGCAATACACTCCCTCTATGCCCATAAAACGCTGGGTTTGAACTTCCCGCGCTTCCATTACCCTTTTGCGTATGTCAGTCGAGGGTTCCCCTTTTGACTTGCTCGAAAGTTCTTCATAGCTCACTTTTTGCACTTCAATATGAAGGTCAATGCGGTCGAGCAACGGCCCGCTTATTTTGCTTAAATACCGTTGCATTTGGGCGGGTGATGCACCGGCAGCATCGGCGGGATCATACCAGTCGCCGGTTGGAGAGGGATTCATGGAAGCCACCAGCATAATGCGGCTGGGATAGCTTACGCTCATTCGCGCCCGTGAAATGTTAACAGAGCCATCTTCCAACGGCTGGCGCATTACTTCGAGCGCACTTCGTTTGAATTCGGGCAGTTCATCCAAAAACAGCACTCCGTTATGAGCCATAGATATTTCACCCGGCATAGGAATACTGCCGCCGCCGACCAGGGCTACATCAGAAACGGTGTGATGTGGTGACCGGAACGGACGCGCCGTTACGAGTGCTTCTCCACCCGGTAATAAACCGGCTACAGAGTGAATTTTTGTTGTTTCAAGAGCTTCGTCCAAAGTCAGGGGCGGTAAAATGGCCGGGAGGCGACGGGCCATCATAGTCTTGCCCGAACCGGGAGGGCCAACCATAATTACGTTATGTCCCCCGGCAGCCGCTACTTCAAGGGCACGTTTTACGTTTTCTTGTCCGCGGACATCGCTAAAATCTAATATTTCAGCTTCGCCGTTGGTTCGGAACATCTCTTTTACATCAACCTCCAGCGATTTATGACTTTTCCCATTTTCCAGCCAGTTCATCACCTGAGGCAAATTTTTAAAGGGATAAACATTGATGCCATCCACGACAGCAGCTTCGGGGCCGTTTGCTTCGGGAACAACTACGTTTTTCAATCCCTTATCGCGAGCCTGAACCGCCATAGGCAACACTCCTTTTACGGGGCGCAGTTCTCCATTCAGCGCCAGTTCACCCAGAATGAGTGTCTCTTCAAGTTTATCGGTTCTTATCTGTCCGGAAACATCGAGTAAGGTTACGGCGATGGGCAGATCGAAAGCACTGCCTTCTTTGGGGAGGTCAGCCGGGGCTAAATTTACGGTAATTCGTCCGTTCGGAAATTTAGCCTCCGAATTTTTAAGGGCGGCATCAATACGAAAACAAGACTCGCTTACAGCTCGGTCAGGCAAGCCAACCAAATGATATTTCGGCACGCCCGGACCTGATCTGTTTGTTTCGACTTCAATCAGACGGGCATCAACCCCAATGGTGGAAGCACAATATACTCTTGAAAGCATGATGTTTGAATCTTTATTTAGTCTTTTACGTATTAGTAAGACCCTTGAAGGAGTGAATCCTTACAAAAAATTTTAACTTTTTATGGGAAAACCGAATTCAGGAGTCAGAAATCAGAATTACTTCTGACTCCTGAATTCTGTCTCCTGCTTACTACAAATTAAATTCAACAAAAATGAGCCATCATGTTATGAAAACTTCCAATTCAAAAAAGACCATCACCCAGGAAATTACCGGAACGGTATCTGAAATCATTACCCAGGTTAAGAAGCTTATTAAAGAAGGAAACGCGCGAAGGGTGATGATTCAGAATAAGGACGGGAAAATTTTATTTCAGTCGCAATTGACGGTTGGTGTTGCAGGAACAGTTGCGCTTACAGTGATTAGTCCCTTTGTGGCAGCGATCAGCATGTTTGCCCTGTTTATGAATGATGTAAAAGTGATCGTTGAACGATATCCGGATGAAGATCAAAAGGATGAATATGAAGTAGAGGCTGAAGTTATCGAAATTCAGGATGAGGAGGACGAAGAAGAGTCTGAAGATGATAAGGATGACAAGAAAACCGATAAAACGGTTGGAAAGGGAGAGGAGGAACAGTAGGCAGTGGCAGTCGCAGGAGGCAGTTGAGAACTGCAGAATAACGAACAAGGAATGTAGAATATTGAACTTACTTCATCATTCAGCGTTCCTTGTTCATATTCGATATTCCCTAATTCCTAAAGTCCGGTTCGGGCTTTGGTTTATTATTCAGCACTTCTTCAACCTGTTCCATCACATCTGGAGTGAGTTTATCAACCACTTCAATCGTTTTCATGTTTTGGGTGACCTGTTCAGGCTTGGATGCACCGGTAATTACTGTACTTACATTCGGATTTTTCAGGCACCAAGCCAGTGCAAATTGTGCCATCGGGATGCCTAAATCCCCCGCTATTTTTGATAGTTTCTGTACTTTTCTAAGCTTCTCCTTTCCCCTTTCGGTTTCCAATAATTTCTCCCGCAGCCAATCATAATTTTCCATTGAAAGACGACTGCCTTCGGGAACACCATCGTTGTATTTTCCCGTCAGCAATCCACTGGCAAGCGGACTCCAAATGGTTGTACCGAGGCCGATCTCATCATACAGTCGCGCAAATTCCTGCTCTACTTTTTCGCGGCGAAACATATTGTACTGAGGCTGGTCCATCAACGGGGGACGCAAATGTTCTCGACGGGCAAAGTCATAGGCTTGGCGGATTTGAGATGCCGTCCACTCGCTGGTTCCCCAATATAAAGCTTTGCCTTCGCTGATCATCTGATTCATGCCCCAAACCGTTTCTTCGATGGGAGTGAACTTATCCGGGCGATGGCAGAAAAAGAGATCAACATAATCAAGTTGCATTCGTTTAAGCGCTGCTTCGGTACCTTCTTTAATATGCTTGAATGAAAGCCCCTGATCATTCGGCCCATCACCACCCCAGAAAATCTTGGTTGAAAGCACCAAGTCAGACCGCTTCCACCCCGCTTTTTTGATGATGTTGCCCATCATTATTTCTGACTTTCCACTCGCATAGGCTTCTGCATTATCGAAAAAATTTACCCCGGCATCGTAAGCCTCTTTCATCGATTCATAAGCGATATTTTCATCAATCTGATCGCCAAAAGTTACCCATGACCCGAACGAAAGGGCTGAAACTCTAAGCCCTGATTTGCCTAAAAACCTGTATTCCATAATACTTTTAGGTTATAATTCCATTTGAAAAATATTCCTCAAAGATAACAGTATAAAAAGACAATTGGAGAGATCGTTTCGATTTATGAAATGTTGTTAATTTTTAAGAATCGAGGAACGTCAAAAAACGATATTGCATATTTTATTGTGATAAAAGCAAAATTATAAGCTCAATAACTTTTCACCCTATGAATAACTTTCTTACGCATCTTGAATGCTCAAAATCGGGAGAGAAGTATGATTTCTCCTCTCTACAAAATTTATCAGAAGCGGGAGCTCCCCTTCTTGCAAGGTATGATTTGCAAAAGGTTAAAGAAAGCCTGCAAAAGTCGGATCTCAAAAACAGAAAGCCGGATATGTGGAGGTACGAAGAGCTTTTGCCCGTCAGCGATCCTTCTTTCCAAATTTCATTGGGTGAAGGCTTCACCCCGCTTCGAAATGTGGAAAGACTTGGCAGCAAATTTGGGTTTTCAAAGTTGTTTATTAAAGATGAATCTGTAAATCCCACCGGTTCTTTCAAAGCGAGAGGCCTGTCAATGGCGGTAAGTGCTGCTTTAGAACGCGGAGTAAGGGCTTTTGCTATTCCATCAGCAGGGAACGCGGCGGGAGCACTGGCCGCATACGCAGCTCAAGCCGGAGCCGAAGCTCATGTTTTCATGCCGGATAGCACGCCTCCCGCCTTTAAACTGGAGTGCGAATATTACGGGGCGAATGTGGAGTTGGTTGAGGGATTGATCACTGATTGCGGACGCATCATGCGAGAAAAAATGAAGGGTGAAAATTGGTTCGAAGTTTCTACTTTAAAAGAGCCGTATCGACTTGAAGGAAAGAAAACCATGGGTTTTGAACTGGCAGAACAGCTTAATTGGGAACTGCCTGATGTTGTTGTTTACCCCACCGGCGGCGGTACCGGACTCATCGGGATGTGGAAAGCTTTTGACGAAATGGAGCAGTTAGGGTGGATAGGCAGCAAAAGGCCACGTATGATTTCCGTTCAAACTGAAGGATGCGCCCCTGTTGTAAAAGCGTTTGAAAGTGGTTTAAAACAGGTTGAAACATGGCAAAACGCTAAAACAGTAGCATCGGGGTTACAGGTTCCTGATGCCGTTGGAGATTTCCTGATTTTAGATGCCCTGTACAAAAGTGAAGGAGCAGCCGTGGCCGTTTCTGATGAAGAACTGCTTCATTTTTCTAAGGTAATGGCTGAAAATACCGGAATTTTTCCCGCTCCCGAAGGCGGAGCCACACTGGCGGCACTGATAAAACTGAAAGAAAATCAGCTCGTGGATGAGGACGATCAGGTAGTTTTGTTCAATACAGGAAGTGGGTTTAAGTATTTAGAGGTGTTGCGCAATGTTGAAGAATTACAGCTATGGGAATCAAATGGCCAAGAAACATGAGTTACGAGAGTGATTAATAATTTAAACCAATAGTGCCTATCATTTTAAAGTAGAAAAATAGAGTTTATTAGATGCTTTTTTGCAAATGTGTCTATTTCAGGCCTCTTGCTTTTAACGAGATTGTCTTGTTCATTTTCTTTGTTTGCCCAAAGAAAACGAACCAAAAGAAAGGGCACTTTTTCTAAGGTGTTTTTTGAAGATTTTACCAAATCTTCAAAAGCCGCCATAAAAAGCCGTCCATACTCTGAATGTACCTTTTGCAGCGGCTTTTTATGGCTACACGGATGAAAAAGATAGAAAGCACCTCTTAAAATTAGTGGTTTTCACTTGACTACACATACTGCTTTTTCAACATTTAGGATGCTATTGAATTTAAACCTGTTCTTTGCCTACTCTTATTTATGAATAATTATAAAGCTACTGTCTTTTGGCGGAGTGATGATGCCGCCTTCACCCGTAACCAATATTCACGTCACCATATTTGGCGGTTTGACGGCGGGCTGGAAATAAATGCCTCCGCATCTCCTCACGTAGTTCCCGAACCTTATTCTGATCCCGCGGCTGTTGATCCTGAAGAAGCATTTATAGCTTCGCTGGCAAGTTGCCACATGCTTTGGTTTTTATCGATTGCCGCAAAAAAGGGATATGCGGTTGCTGATTATCGTGATGAAGCCGAGGGCGTGATGGAAAAGAATACTAAAGGGAAAATAGCTATTACAGAAGTGATTTTGCATCCCGAGGTAACCTTTGAAAAAGATGCTTCACCCGATCAATCAACCTTTGATGATTTGCACCATCAGGCCCACGAAAAATGTTTTATCGCCAATTCGGTAAAAACAAAAGTTCGGATAGAGCCGGTTTTAAAAGCCGGAGTTCAATAGGCTTTCTAAAAAAGCCATCCCCTCTCCCCCTTCAAAAAGGGGGACAAAAGGAAAAGTTATATTTTGTTTTTATGGAAAATAAAAAACCCTGACAGGGTTTCGGAACCCTGTCAGGGTTAGAGCAAGACGAAAATAAACTATCGAACCAGCATTAGTTATTAGCAGACGCAGCAGGTGACATCTCGCCCATCCATGACAGAATAGCTTCGTTAGCAGCATCGGCTTCTTCAATAATAGCTGCATGATTACCGCCATCAAGAATTACTAACTCCGAGCCCGAAATATTTTGCTGCATGCGCTGGGCAATTTCATAAGGATAAATGGAATCCTGTATTCCAACAAGAATCAGTGTCGGCACATCAATACTACCAAGCAGCGGGCGGAAATCAGGACGGTTGGCCAATGCATAAGCTCCGGCAATAGCTCCTTCCTTGCTGGCGTGTTTCATGATAGTCGCAACTTCATTGACCAGCTCAGTATTATTCATCCTGGCCTCGGCAGTAAGCATTTCATCCATAACGTAACTTGGAATTGATTCAACCCCCATCTCCTGGATGCGCTGCACCCAACCCAGCCACAACTGTTTCTCCGGTGCAGCCGCAGGAGCAGCAATAGTATCTATCAGCAGCATTCCGATAAAGCGATCGGGGGCTTGTTCAAACATTGAAAGAACAATAGGGCCGCCCATCGACATGCCGCCGATTACAGCCTGTTCTATTCCTAATTCATCCATTAATGCCAGTATATCGTTTGCATAATCTTCTACACCCCATTCCTGAGGATTAGCGTTGAATTCGCTATTGCAAAAGCCCGGTAAATCGGGGACTATAACATGATACTCTTCGGCAAGCGCAGAGATATTCTTCTGAAATAACTGGCTCGAAAGTGGCCAGCCATGTAAGAGTATTAAGGTGGTGGGGCCTTCACCTGCTTCTCTGTAAAAAATGCGGGTATCATCTACCGTCACATAGTTACTGTCGGGTGCCTCCTTGTTTTGATTCTCGGTTGGCAAGGCCGGTGCATCGCTACAGGCCGTGAAAGATGCGAATGCAAATATACATGCAATGAATGAAGATGTGATTTTATACATGATGCTCTCCGTGATTTTTGGTTATGTTTTTCTTTTTTGACCTTTTTTACAGCCATGAAATTTTGATTTGTTCCGGTTATTTTGAATAAATTTGGCCACAGAAAGAATATTTCTTCATCCCTCAGGTTTTATTATTACTGTGGTACCAAACGACTAAATTAAACGGAACGTTAATTAGCCAGAATCATTAATAAAGTATAAACAGTATGAAAATTCTAACTACAATTTTAGCGAGTCTGGCCCTGTCAGTGTTGATGACTATTTCTGTTCAGGCTCAATCAAATTCAACAAATGTTATGGATACTGATAATTTAGCAACAGCAACCTTCGGTGCCGGTTGTTTCTGGTGTGTTGAGGCGGTTTTTGAGGAAGTGAAGGGAGTGAAATCGGTGGTAGCCGGTTATGCGGGCGGCCACGTGGAAAATCCAACCTACCGGCAGGTTTCTACCGGAACCACGGGACATGCCGAAGTTACCCGCGTTACTTTTGACCCCTCGGTGATTTCTTATGGGGAGCTACTTGAAGTTTTCTGGCACACCCATAACCCCACCACCAAAAACCGCCAGGGCGCCGATGTAGGTCCTCAATACCGCTCCGTGATTTTTTATCATAACGAAAAGCAAAAGGAAGTTGCGGAAAAATCACTCAAAAAAACCGATCAGTCAGGACTTTGGGATAATCCTATTGTCACCGAAATTGAGCCGCTTAAAAACTATTCGAAGGCTGAAAACTATCACCAGAATTACTATGAAAATAATCCCAATGCCGGTTATTGTCAGGTGGTGATTGCTCCCAAGCTTAAAAAGTTCCGTGAAGAATTTTCACATTTGTTAAAGGATGGAGTGAAGCAGGATTAATACTGTGGATACTTCTCGGATCACCTTCAGAACCTATAAAGGTGATCAATTCCCCTCAAAAGGGAGACTTTTCAAAGCCTAACTATTCATCTTATGAAGGCATCAGCGCTCTTAATTAAACTTTTTGTAGCTGTATTAGCTGTGTTGTTTTTATTTTCTACAGCTGCAGCACAGAATCAGGAAAATACCTTGTTTCCTGAAAATCCTCATGCTACTGTCAGCCAAACCATCGGTAATACCGTTGTTTCAATTTACTATGGCCGTCCCGCCATTCGAGGGCGCAAAATGTTCGGGCAACTCATTCCTTTCAATAAAGTCTGGCCAATGGGTGTCGAAGCTAACGAAGCCACAATGATTGCGTTCTCTGATGATGTTTTAATTGAAGGCGAAAAACTTAAAGCCGGTAAATACAGCCTTTATACCATCCCGAGAGAAGACAAATGGACCCTCATCTTCACAAATGTACCGACGCAATGGGGAACTTATAATTACGATAGCGCCAAAGATGCACTGCGTGTGAAAGTTGAAGCAAAAAAAGGCATTCACATTGAACAAATGATGTTTTATTTCACTGACGTTACCAGCAGTTCCGCTACTGTTGTCTTTCACTGGGGTGAAACAAAAGTGCCTTTTACGGTTGAAGTTTGAAGTTGCACGCAAAGCCGCGGAGCAACATTCCGCCGCAGAGCGACGGAACGAGATGGAAAAGGTATTCTATTAATTCCCTCTGCGCCTTAGCGTCTCTGCGTGAATCCAAACAAAAAAAGGACGAGCCTTCCGACCCGCCCTTTTATCATTGTAACCTTATATAACATATCTATCGCCTAGAATGTAAACGAGAGCTGAAGCAGGAAATTGCGTCCTGCCTGTGGATAATAGTAATTAAAAAATTGTCGCTCCCCTTCCGCGATATATCCGAAGGTATAACCATTCGATTCATACATCTCATTGAAAATGTTATTTATCTGAACCGTAGCTTCGATACGTTGTACCAAGGGCGAATCAGCCCAGACATAACCTAAACGAACATCATTTACTAAATAAGGATCCAGCGAACGACTTAATGTTTGCGTATTATCCAGGTACTGACGCGATACATACTTGGTGTTGAATTCTGCCCAGAATCCATCATTTGAATATCTGAATACAGAATTTCCGATGAAATTGGGAGAAAAAGCAATATCAGTGTTTTCGTAAATTACTGCTTCCTGAACGCCGGTGTCATAATTATCGATATAATAGGTATATTCATCAATCTTATTCCGGCTGAAAGTTGCATTGCCGGACCATTCCAGCCATGGTAGCAACTGCACTCCCGCCTGCAATTCAATACCCGCACGATAACTGTCCGGCACATTTTGGCGAATATAGGCTCCCACATCATTAATTTCACCTGTTAAAATGAGCTGATTTTTATAATCCATATAGTAAAAGTTCACTCCGGCAAAGAAATTTTCGAATGAGGCCTGATAACCCGCTTCCCAATCATACAGGGTTTCATGTTTCGGCCGATTTTTAGGCGTTGAATTCACATATTCATCGCGTGTAGGCTCCTTATTTCCAACACTGAATGAAACAAATGCCCTGTGATGCAGGGAATTGTAGGTCACTCCCGCTTTGGGATTGAAAAAAGTCAGTTCATCCCCTTGCTGCACATTTACGATTTCCTGTCCCCCGCCCGGCACCGGCTGGCGATCTTTCCCCAGAAATTTATAAGCGATATGACGAATTTGCGCGTCAGCAAAAACACTTAATTTCGGGGTGATGTAATATTGCCCTTTTACATAGGTATTAAAGTCGGTTTTAAAGGCATTGTTACTGTAATACCGCTCATCCAGTTCACCATTGCCCGCAAATCGTGCCCAGATCACTTCACCAAAATGATCGCCATCATATTCGTTATATCCGCCCCCGAGCGTTAGAGACCACTGATCATCCACATTGTAGTTCGTTGAAAATACCACTCCGTAAAAACGGTTGTTCAGCCAAAGCTGTCGAATTAAATCACTTTCGCGAATCGTCGTATCTGGCATCTGAATAGGATTAATGCTGTAGTCGGTCAGCAGCTGATCAGCTTTATACTCCTCATAATAGCCGCGGCCATAAGTATAATGCAGTGAAGCATTAGCATTCCAGTTATCGGTCAATTGGTAGAAGTAATGCAATTGGTAATGATCCTGCTGGTAGTTGTCAGTTTGGTTTTCGTACGGTTCACCCGGCTTTTCCATTCCGGCAGGATTGTATGTCCGGTTTCCACTCTCAAGCACACTTTCCGGAACCCCATACCATGCCTGGTAGGTTTTCTCTTTCCCTGAAAAGACATCAGCCCGTAACAAACTGCGTTCTCCGTGTTTAGCTGCTGAAAGATAAAACGACTTCAAATCAGAAAAGGCACGGTCGATATAGCCATCCGAAGTAATTTTGGACAGCCGTCCTTCAAACTGCCAGCCGTTTTTCATCAGTCCGGAACCCAGCATTACATTAAACTTTTGAGTGTTGAATGAACCAAAACCGGTATTTACTTCACCATATGGCTCACGCTCCATTCGTGAAGTCTGAATATTAATGGTGGCACCAAATGCCGCCGCTCCGTTGGTTGATGTCCCCACTCCCCGTTGAATCTGGATATTTTCAACTGATGAAGCCAGGTCAGGCATATTCACCCAAAAAACACTGTGCGATTCGGCATCATTTACGGGAATACCGTTTATGGTAACGTTGATGCGTCCCCCGTCCACACCGCGAATGCGAATTCCGGTATAACCGATGCCCGCGCCGGCATCCGAAGTGGTCGTTACCGAAGGCGTGCTGCTGATCATATAAGGCATGTCCTGACCCAGATTCCGCTTTTCAATTTCACCACTGCTTACATTCTCGAAAGCCATTGGTGATGCTTCATCCACCCGAAGCGCCTTCACGAAGACTTCGTTGCTCATGATGATTTTTGGCTCCATCAGAATCTTTAGTGGCATCTCTTCATTTGCCGTACTGATTATTCGCGTTTTGTAACCGATAAAGGTCACTTTAATTTGGGGTGATTCATCTTCAAGTAAAGTCAAAGAAAAAGCACCATCCGCATTTGCCGAAGCACCGTTGTTTGTTTCATATTGAACGACATTAGCTCCCGCCAGCGGCTCACCGGTTTGAGCGTCAAGAATAGTCCCGGTTACCGTTTGGGCAAAAAGTGGTAAGCTCATTGCCGTAAAAAAGCACAAGAAAATTGTGCTGCGTAATAGTTTGGAAAACATAAGTTCCTCCGTCTTATAGGTTTATAAGAGCAGGAGATGAACTTGCAAGATATGCTGATCAATAACAGAACTTACTAAAAGTCCTGTCGAGGTTTCCCTGCGCCGGTATTATCCGGTTCAGGTTCTCAGGGTATGATCTCAGCCTGCTATTGCAAGCACCCCCAACCTTGGGTAGTTAGTATGTATCCAAAGATAAAGGGCTTTGCGATGATCTTCAATAGAAGTTTCAGTTATCTCACCTACGCCAAGGCTTCGGCGAGCAACAGTTATTAACCTTGCCCTACGAGGCCTTGGCATAGTAGGATATCAGAAGTTGCAGGTATCTAGAATTAAGTCAAGCCTAAATTGATTTTAGAAGAGAGTAAATTTGAAATATTTTGAAAACAAAAAAGAAATAAGTAAATTGTCATAAACAAAAAAGACAAATGTCTTTGACATGGCTAAAAATTTTATCCAAAATATTATTCAAGAACCGGCAGCCGCCTATGTTGCAACAGGTAGCCGTTTCGATTTGGTTGCCCTTTCTCGAAAAGGAATACAAAAGCAAGCCTTGCTCAACTTAGGGTCTGCCCTTAACCTTACCCTCAAAGAGCTTGCAGCCCTCCTTCCGGTAACAGAGCGAACCCTCCAACGCCGAGATGCTCATAGTCTGCTCACCCCCGCTGTTTCCGAGCAAATTATACTCATCACCGAATTAACAGCAAAAGGCAAAGAAATATTTGGCAGCTTAGAAGCTTTCAGAAAGTGGTTAAAAGAAGAAAATGTTGCTTTAGGCGGGCACCCCCCCCTCAGCCTGCTCGATACTGCCATAGGTATCCAGATTATTACCGATCAGCTTGGCAGAATAGAGTACGGGGTTTACGCTTAATTTAATGGTTGCTTATCGATTAGCTCGGGAAAAGTATATTAATGATTTGTCGGGTACAGGGGCAAAAATCCATGGCGGGCGCTGGAATCAAAAAGGAACAAGCATGCTTTATACTTCAGAACACTGCTCTCTGGCCCTTTTAGAATTCTTAGTTAACATATCATCTACTTTGCTACCGAGAGATATTCACCTGTTAAAGCTTTCCATTCCAGATGATGTTTCTTTTAATACCGTTAAAAGGAATGATCTACCTGCCAACTGGAGACATTACCCTGCTTCTGAAAACCTAGCTGAGATAGGATCAAAGTGGGCTGATAGTCAAAATACAGTGGGCTTAAAAGTGCCTTCCGTTTTAGTGCCGGATGAATACAATATTCTACTGAATCCTAATCATTCTTCATACGAGAAAATTGAAATAAAATCAGTTTCTCCTTTTAATCTAGATTCACGCTTTTATCGCTAGCTAATTGGTTATTTGTTATCCGTTATTGGGGGAGATGTACGAATAACGAATAACGGATAACTGTTAAACAATAACTAAATCACTGCCCTACCAAAAACACCGCATTCCCAAACAGCAGTTTTCCGTTATACCAAAAGGCACGGAAAAGAGGATTATCAACCATATAAACCACAGAGCCTCCCCCCATATTCTGTACCCCGAATATGAGTGTATTTTCTAAATTTTCCTTTGCTTTATATCCAATAAAACCAGCTACATGGGCATCTTCTTTGGCAACACCCACATTCCAGCCGTCCTTAAGATAGGTGTAGGCATCCGTACTTAGTTTTAATGAAAAATAATCTTCATCATAACCGAAAGCCAGGGGATGTGTTTCATCAATCGTTACCCTGTAAATAGAACCGGGATTATAATTTGAAATACTCTCACGCTGGCGCTCCCCGAATGTGTTGAGCAGCTCATCGGGTGAGGGCTCCTCATTCTTTTCGTCCTTCTTAACCTCCAGATTGAAGCCCTCTTTACCTGCTAAAAATGCATTGGCTCCCCCAACAGCAATCAGCTTTCCGCCGGAAGAAACCCACTCTTTGATTTCTTTCATCCGCTCTTCATCCAGAATATCACCATAATCAGCAGAAGGTAAAATCAGCACGTCATAAGGATGTAAATCTACATTCCCGAAATAATCAGTGCCGATCAGGGTGACGGGATACTCAATCTGCTGATCGAAATAATGCCAGATTTGTCCCACCATATTGGCTGAAGTTCCGCTGCCCGAAAGTAATGCAACACGAGGCTTTTTTAAATAATGGACAGTAGAGGAGCCAAAATCAGAGCCCGCCTGTACAAATCCGGTTGAAACCGCATTCAATTGCTGGTTATGTGCTGTTGCTATTTGCTGAACGATCTGATCAAAATTCTCTCGGTTTACGTTATCACTTCGGGTGATGATCAACGTTCCCCGACCGTACATTTGGTCTTCAATTTTAAAATTATCGTGAGCAAAGCGTACATTAATATTATGTTTCAGCAGATCAGCCAGCAGGCGAATATCCGGTACATCCTGCCACCGCGCAAGGTAGGCATAGGGAGTTCCGCTGAATGAATTGTCCACTTCTTTCTGCGGAGCTACGGTCGGTTCTACCTCAAGTCGTTCGGTTAGCGCAAAACCGTCAAGTCCATAAGCATAAAACTGGTTCCATGCGGTGATGTCGTAAGTTACAGAATCCTCCAGTTGGGGACGCGGTTCCAGCAACACCCGTGCCAATACCGACTTGGGTTGATACACACTCACCAGATAATCATCTTCAGTTACCCGAACCTCTTCAACTTCACCCGTTTGATAATTATAGCCATCCAGCGTTTCTTCACCCGTTGCCTTGCCATACTCAATTTGATGAGCATCTAAAAGCTCAAGGAAGGCCTTCATCTTATCGAGATTGTTATCACCCTTAATCACAAAAGTTTTGTATTCGCCTTTTGGATTATGGATGGAGACCTCAAAGTATTTGGCGAACTCTTCAACCAGACGACCGGCGTTTTGAGCACTTGCCTCAATAGTTGCCATTCCGGTAGTAAAATGATGCATCAGCCGGTCATTCAGACTAAGAGTATCACCCATAGGTTTGATGATACCGAGACCTGCATAACCGCCCCCTGCCTGTTCATAGGTCATCCCGATAGCCCCGCTAAAAATAGGATAGGTATCACCGTAACTCGGGTAGAAAAGATCATATACTTCACCTGTAAAATAAAGCCAGTTGTTTTGATCAAAGTATTTGGCATTATTTTTACCGACGGTGTACTGAAAAGCACGCTGCCAGGTGGTAATAGCGTGATGATAAGGCCTTGCAGCCGGGGCAAAATAATAGGGACTGGTATATCCCATTTCATGAAAATCTACGTGCACTTGCGGCATCCACCTTTGATATTCAGCCACCCGCTGACGGCTTTCCTTTTGAGTGAGCCATGCCCAGTCACGATTTAAATCGAAATAATAGTGGTTTGTACGTCCGCCCGGCCAAGGTTCGTGATGTTCCCTTGCATTGCCATGAGCATTAAATTGCTCTCCCACCTGATGTTTATACCAGTAGACGTAACGATCACGCCCGTCAGGATTAAGCATGGGATCCATAATCACCACTGTATTTTCGAGCCATTTTTTGGTTTCGGCATTATCAGGACGAGTCAATTCATAAATCGTTTTCATCGCTGCTTCACTGCTGGAAGTTTCGTTACCGTGCACATTATAGCTCAGCCAGACGATGGCGACTTCATCACCCGCCGGCCGCCCCTCCATCAAGCCGGTACGCTTCAAATTATTAGTACGGATTTCATCAAGCCGTGCCATATTACTGTCGCTGGTTACATAGGCAAGCATCAATTCGCGTCCCTCATAGGTTTCGCCGTACTTTTCAAACTTTACCAGCGGTGACTGTTCGGAAACATAGCGGAAATAATCCATCACCCTATAATGGGGCGTCCATTCAGTGCCCAGTTCGTAGCCTAAAAACTGAGCCGGGGATTGTAGGTTTGTTTGCGTCTGGGCAAAAACAGGTTGAAAGGCAGTAATAAAAAATAGTAACAGAGCCGAAAGCTTTACGCGAAATTCCATACAAAAATATTTCTTTTAATTGACTCAATGATATAAGGCATTTCATCTCACTAAATCAATACTATTATATATTTTAACAATAAAACATCTTAGGTCCTTCAATTTCAAGACAAAGGGGTATAAAAAAATGTGCTTTTTTAAATTATAGAAGTGCTACTTTATAGGTTGTCCTTTTCGAAAAACTATCTGTTGAGATTCGTTTTTGGCTTGTTGGTGTTATACATATCCTCATCTCAATTCACCAGACCTGCATGAACTGTTTATTTCCCTGTTCAAATTGAAAAAGTTTCCCCGGGAAGATAAATATCTAACCTAATATTTTGTGAAGCTATTTTACCATTTTGCACATGTGCTGAACCTGATAAATTACGATAAACTATAACCTGAGACTTACCTACCACTTTTACTTTGGCTCCCTGTACCACTATGGCCGTTGATTCATCTATACCAATTCCGATATGTCCGGGAAATTCCATTATTGCTGTAAGCAAACGGTTATTCCGTGCCCGTGCTATGAAATGTTGGTCTATAATAACACCGGTAATTAAACCGAGTCCTTCAGCAGTAATAATATTGCCCTTTTCCAGGTGGTAGAATGTAGAAGTGTATTCGGGATAGTTTTTTTGATCGCCGGTAATCATTATTTCACTCATGATAGCCGCCCCTGCACTGGTACCTGCAATTAATGCACCCTTAGCATAAGCTTCCTTGATAGCTTTTTCAAGGCCGGGAGTGTTATAAACTGCCTTCATAAACCGGCCTTGAACTCCACCAGGGATATAAACCAAGGTGGCATTTCGGAGCGAATCTAACTTCGCATCTACCGATTTCAGGTTACTGTCAGCGAAATTAAAAGCGTGCATATTTTCGATTCCCAGCTCCTGAAACTGTAGCATTCCATAATAAGCGCTGGTATCAGGTACCGAACTGGACATCGGCAACACAATTCCATAGCCGCCTTCCCGGATGCCTGATTCTTTGATCATTTTCTGAACCATCGAAGTGGGCTTATGTCCCCCGCCAATTATAAAAAGCTTGCCGTTAATTTCGTTGGTTGATTCAGCCGGCTTCATGCTGCAAGCCCCGATAAACATTGCCAAAAGAATGATTATAGTAACTCGATTACCCATTATTCTACTATTTTTTGTTTTATGAAGTTTTTTAAAACCGGTATAAAAAAAGCGCCGAAGATTATCTCCCGGCGCTTTTTGGCTATGATTAAATATTAACCGCCATAACCCTCATTTTGAACTAAATTTTTATTAACGTTCATTTCCCTGAGAGGAATGGGGAAGACGAGATTTGCATCATCCCATGATATTCCTCCGGGTGATAGTTCAAGCCTTTTCATATCATGTAGCCAGTGGCCTTCAAAAGCCAGTTCGAGGAACCGCTCATCGAGAATATCTTGCAAAGTTGGATTAGCAATAGCAGGAAGATCAACACGATTTCTAACGATGTTTAGATCTTCGGCCGGCGTATTAGGTCCAACATAACTACCAATTCCCAACCTGAAATTACTTTCGGCCCGGGTTAAGTACATTTCCGCTAAACGAATGACGGGAACATTGCCATACTGCATAGTATATTTTCCTGTCCGGACACCTTCCTCGTCAGTATAATTGATGTCCCGTCGCTCGCCATCTGTTTCTTCATAAAGGCTTAAATGCTGGGAAGTAAGCGTTATATCACCGCGTCCTCCCAAACTGTCTGAAGCATAGTGGTTATGAATCGTATTAAAACCATCTTGTGCAGAAATTCTTAAAGTAAATATATCTTCAGTAGAGACTCCCCCAACCCTATTGAAAGCATCGGCGTAATCAGGTTCAAGAGAAAAACCTCCATTTTCGATTACGTAATTAGCTTCTTCTGCAGCCTGTTGATACCTTTGCTGTTGTAAATAAACACGAGCAAGCATACCTGCAGCAGCAAATTCAGTTGCAAATACACCGTTTGAAGGAGGCAAAAGACTTTTAGCATCTTCAAGATCCTTAATTACCTGAGCATAAACTTCTGCTACAGTAGCACGTGGCAAATCCTGGGTTTCCTCCACTTTAGAATCAGGTAATAATACCAATGGAACACCGAGGTTTTGAGCTGGATCTCCTTGATTCCAAGGTTTAGCATACAGTCGAACTAATTCGAAATAAGCTACTCCCCGAAGAAATTTTGCTTCCCCTTCCACACGGCCTCTAATATCGGCATCAACAACATCTAAGGCACTTAACACATTATTAGTAATGTTAATCATATTATAGAAAGCAAGCCATGTGTCTTCTACAAATCCATTACTTACTGTTTGTTCTTTCAGCCAAATATTTCTCATGCCGGTATAGGTACCATCCCATGCAAGATCTCCAGAATTTGCCAAGAGATCGGGAAGCAGCATAGTGTAGCCGCCATATGCATCTTCATCAGACAAAGCATCATAAGCACCTACCAGTACGAGCTCTACATTATCGGAATTTGTAAGTGCAATCTCTGAACTGATTGATTGTTTAGGTTCAGTACTTAATAAACTGTCACATCCCCCAAATATGGGAATAACAATTAATACAATGCTCAATAATTTTAACTTTTCCATAATATTAGTTCTAGTATTCATATTCTTTTTGTCTATTCCATTAGAATCCAAGATCAACTCCAACACTAATAGTTCTGGGTTGTGGGGCAGCATAAAAATCGCTACCTAATCCCAAGTTACCATCGCTTACATAGTCAGTATTAACTTCTGGATCCCAACCAGGATATTCTGTAAAAGTAAGCAGGTTACTTCCTGTTATAAATATTCGGGCTCGCCGTAAACTTAATCGTTCCAATAGAGCAGCCCCTAAATTATATCCCACAGTTAAAGATTTAAGTCGAATATAACTGCCATCATATAACCATCTGGAAGAGTCTACCAAACCATTGCCCCAGAACAAACGAGCTTCCGGAACATTGGTTATGTCTCCAGATTCTTGCCAGGCGTTCAATTGATCAGCCGTTTGATTGTCAAAATAGGCAGCACTGGCTGACATATATACACCTGCTCCATTATAAATCTTGTTACCATAGACAAATTGCCAGAGCATATTTAGTTCAAATCCTTTCCAGGAGAAGCTATTTCCAAGACCACCGACAAAATTCGGATTGGGATTGCCAAGAGGTACTTGGTTAGCCAGATTAGGATTATTTGTCTTTCCAAGACTATGATCTTTTACCCCAACACCTGTCTCCGGATTAGAACTGTTAATCCAGTATAAAGCATCACCATTATCAGGGTCAACTCCCGCATATTCATAGGCATAAAATGTACCTATAGGATAGCCCTCAATAGCCCGGTTAATAAACCCGCCTCCAATAACCTGGCCATTAATATCTTTTATGGTATTGCGGTTAATTGCAAAGTTGAAATTTGTGGACCAAAAGAACTCACCGGTGGTATTAATGGTATTGATAACCGCTTCAAAACCATAATTTTCCAGCGATCCCACATTTCGAAACTGAGATAAATAACCGGTTTGTCCGGGTAGATTTACAGACAGTAAAAGATCGGTCGTAGATTTATGATAGTAGTCAAGCTTTCCGTTAATTCGCTCATCAAAGAAACCGAAATCAATACCGATATCATATTGCGCAGTATTTTCCCATTTTAAATCCTGATTAGGAATTTGATCAGGATTCATCCCTGGATTTCCAACATATGCACTTCCTTCATAAAGCCCACGGGCAGCAAAGTTATCAATATTTGCATTTCCTGTAAGACCATAGCTTGCCCGCAATTTTAAAAAACTAAGAAAATCAATCTCACTCAGAAAGTTTTCTTTCGTAAGAATCCATCCCGCTGATACAGCTGGGAAATAACCAAAACGATTATTTTTCCCAAACCTGGACGAACCATCAGCACGAATACTTAAAGTAGCCAAATATTTCCCTTTGTAATCATAGTTGGCCCGAGTAAAGAAGGAAAGGAAACTATAGTTATTTTCTCTGGCAGAGCCACTTGTTATATTTGCAGCATTTTCAAGGTTTTGAAAATTGTCGTTAGGAAAATTTTCACCTGCCACACCGGTAAATTGGTAAGTAACCCAGTTATAACTGGATCCGCCAACGATTTCAAAATTATGATCTGAGTTAAGGGTAAGCAAGTATGTTAGATAACTGTTTACATTATAATTCTGCACTTGCGTCCAAGCACTGTATCCCGACCCTTGTGACCCTACATAATAATCTAATTGGGTATTATAATAATATTCCTCACGCTGGTTAATTAAATCAATACCGAATTCATTTTGCCATTCCAGATTTGGCATTATCTGGTAGTTTGCATAAGCCTTCCCAAAAGTATGAAAAGTGCTTGTTGTAAAAGAGTTGTTTTTAGCAATATCTAATGCATTAGCATATAGCGGCCGCTCAATTAATTCTTCACCTTGTTGATAACCGTTGGTAGGATCTCCATCGGCATCTACATATAATGGTGAAAGAGGTGGCTGAGCAACCAATTGCATGGGTGTTTCAAACGAATTGTCGTAAGCTAATCGATCATTAAGCGATCGATTCACACTCAAGTTAACTCCCAATTGGAGATCGTTATTGGCTGTATGATCAAGATTTACACGACCGTTAAACTTTGTATAATTATTATCAATAAGTATTCCTGTAGCATCGCTGTAACTACCCCCCACAAAGAATCTCGTGTCGTCATCACCACCACTGGCGCTGATATTGAATCTTTGATTAGCCCCATCTTGAAAAGCTTGTTCCTGCCAATTGGTATTAAAAGGATTTGTTCGCCAATCTCTTCCCTGAGATACCCGCGTAAAAAAGCCTCTTGCTATCCCCAGATAATCATCAATGGCCGCTTGCTCGGAGGCATAACCTGTAGGATTACCGCCTCGATTATATTCATACATAGCACCATTAATTGCTGCTTCTGTAAATAGGTCTATATATTGCTGTCCATTTAGAAAATCACGATATCCTGTAGCTTCACTAAATCCTACCTGATAACTTACACTATATTGGGTTGGCCCCCTTTGCCCTTCTTTGGTAGTAATAATAACTACTCCATTTGATCCACGTGAACCATAAATAGCGGCAGCTGAAGCATCCTTCAAAATTGAAATTGACTTTATATTATCTAAATTCAAACTTGCGAGTGGATTCAAATTTGCATTACTGGCCGTAGATAAATCCTGGGTATAGATCGGAATACCATCTATAACATACAAAGGCTGATTACCTGCCGTAATCGAGGATGCACCTCGTATTTTAACTGAAATAGCCTGTCCCAATTTACCATTTCCGCTGTTAATGCGTACTCCCGCAACTCGTCCTTGAAGTGCAGCTTCCAGACTGTTAACGGGTGCTGTGGAAATTTCTTCTCCCGAAACACGACCAATGTTCCCCGTTAGCTCTTCTTCGATTTGTGATCCATATCCGGTAACAACTACATCATCAAGTTGTTCTATATTTCGCTCTAACTGAACATCAATAACCGAGCGATTACCGATAATCACTTCTTTTGTTTCAAAACCGATAAAAGAAAAAACCAATACATTGCTACCGACAGGCACCTGTAAGGAATAATTCCCATTCACATCAGTTGCTGTTCCCACGTTACTAGTCCCCTTTACCAAAATACTTACTCCCGGAAGGGTTGTACCATCTGCTGATGTAACGGTACCGGTTACCTCACGACTTTGCGCATATGAGTCTGGCGTTAGACCTAAACATACCACCAGCGCTGCCATCAGAGAGATTGCAGTAATTTTTGCTTTCATACTAAGCCTCTGCTTTTTTATTTAAATTTTAATAAAAAGGGAGAAGAGCATAAGGATTTGTATCCCTAATTTACCAATTAGCACCATCCCAACCACTTCTTGTCCTTTCCGTTTATTTTCGCATTAATAATTTATATTTTTTTTATCAAAAGCAAAATGGTTTACTCTTTTAACAGAATTTAACTAATTATTTAAAATACTTTCTATACGTTGCACTTTTACTCTTAAAAAATCTCTTATCCACCATGAATATATTTCGTTATCTGCTTCTGGCGAGCTTACTTTTGTTTCTGAATTTTGCTCCGTTAATGGGCCAAGCATCAAAATGGACGGTCAATGATATTATAAACCAGGAATCTGCGTCAGCTCTGCAATTTTCTCCCGATGGAAAGTCAATTGTATGGGTAAAAACGCATCCCGATCGTGAAAAAGACCGTGACGACCGCGATCTGTACCTCACCCTTCTTGATGTTAAAGAAGGCGGGAAGTATAAAACCATCCAGTTGACACGCGGGCATGAAAGAGATTACAATCCTGTTTTTTCTACAGACGGACAAACCATTTATTTTCTTTCGTCAAAAGATGACGGTAAAAAAATATGGGGTATGAGCGTTTACGGCGGTGAACCTTATGAAGTAGGTTCATTCGATACCGGCGTCTCTAATTTACAACGATTGGGTGATCAAAAGTTGGTTTTTAGATCTACAGAAGGACCAACTTTATATGAACAGATGCTAAAAAAAGAAGAAGACAATACGATCGTAGTTGAAGATACGGCCCATTTTAAAGCAAGTCGTGTATATTCTTTTGACCCTGAAAGCAAAGAGGTAAAACGGCTAACAGATAACGATTTTCCGGTTAGAGAATTTGAAGTTTCTCCTGACGGGAAATGGCTGGTAACTTCTCATACAATGTCTCCCGATTATGGCGTTGATGCCAATCCAAAACCCACTCATTATTTATGGAATCTGGAAACGGGTTCCAAACAGCAAATTCTAAAAGATGGGTACCAAACTCCCGGTAACTTTGAATTTACAGATAACAATAAGGGATTTTACTTTGTGTCTGTAAAATCAAGTGATCCAAAATGGAGCGGTGCAGGTATCACCCTGCTTCACTACTATTCACTTGAAAGCAGAGATGCTCAACTCGTGCCCATCGATTGGGACTGGGGACTAGGTTCAGGCTTTGATATCATCGGCAACGATATTCTGGTAGGCCTCGCTAACGGCACCACTAATAAGTTAACTTACTTTGAAAAGGACGGCGATGACTGGACCAAAAAGCTGGTTGATGCGGGCTCAATGAATGAGCATGTTACCGTTACATCGGTAGCTGCCGATAACAATTATTTGGTGTATGTCTATTCAACTGCTTCCGTCATGCCCCAATATCGTCTGGCAGAAATCGATGTCAACCGCCGCTCGGTTGATCTCCCGGCGGGAACCGAAGTGATTGATTTGAATGAAAATCTTGATGATAAATATATTGCCAGATCGGAAGTTGTCAGCTGGACAGGCGCGCTGGGTGATGAAGTAACAGGCATTCTCTACTATCCCGAAGATTATGAGCCGGGACGCCAATATCCGCTTATCGTCTCCATTCACGGAGGTCCATCAGGGGTTGATATGGACCGTTGGAGTGATTCCTGGGCCTATTTCCCAAATATTTACTCACAGAAAGGAGCATTTGTACTAAACCCAAATTATCACGGGTCAGGGAATCATGGATTAGAGTTTGTAGAATCTATTAAGGGACATTATTACGAATATGAAATTCCCGACATCATTGCCGGTATTAAAATGCTGGATGATAAAGGCATGATTGATCGCGATTCGCTCGGTGTAAAGGGTTGGTCGAACGGAGCTATTTTAACAACAATGCTCACTGTTAAATATCCCGACATGTTCCAGGTGGCTGCACCGGGGGCTGGTGATGTTAACTGGACTTCTGATTACGGAACTTGTTCTTTCGGCGTTTCTTTTGATCAGAGTTATTTTAACGGAGCCCCCTGGGATAACACCAATGGCAAGATTTTTAACGAAACTTATGTACTAAAATCGCCGCTTTTCGAGATGGAAAAGGTACGGACGCCTACCATCATCTTTCACGGCAGTAAAGACCGTGCTGTGCCTCGTGACCAGGGATGGGAGTATTATCGCGCCCTTCAGCAAATCGGTAAGGCTCCGGTAAGATTCCTATGGTTCCCGAACCAGCCTCACAGCTTACAAAAAATCACTCATCGCACCCGAAAAATGGAAGAAGAAATTCGATGGTTCGATAAATACCTGTTTGGCACTTATGAACCGGAAAATGAGGCTTTTAAAGAAGAAAGTCCTATCGCTGAGTTTTTCAAAAAAGAAAAAGCTCAAACAGCAGATGGCTTTTACGGAGTGATGGATAACGGAACGCTCATTCCCGAAACCGTTTCTATCAAAGAAGATTCTATTGCTATCGGCAGATTCGAAATAACCAACGCCCAATTTGCCGAATTTGACGAGGGTTTTGATTACCCTGTTTTAAAAGCTAATTATCCGGCGACCGGAATCTCACTAGAGAGAGCCCGGAATTATATAGAATGGCTTAGCGAAAAAACAGGAGAAACCTTCCGACTGCCCACAGAAGAGGAAGCTGAAAAGCTGCATGAGCAAGCACGTAAGGTTGCTGCATCAGAAAATACACTCAATTACTGGGCCGGCTACGACATCACTATTGATGAAGTACCGGAATTTCGACAAAAACTTGAACAACTGGATCATTCCCTTTTAAAAGCAGCAGGTTCTTTTGATGCGGTTAAAGTAGGTAATGCATGGATTTATGATTTAGGAGGCAATGCTGCCGAATTATATAGAAGCTCAGAACATCAACCTATATACGGCTATTCAGCAGTAAGCTTCATGGATGAGTACAGCAAAACTTCGACTGCTCCCGAAAATTATATTGGTTTTAGAGTTATTAAGGTCTCAAAAAGTAACTAGGTAAACTATTTGCTAACGAGTGAATGAGTAATTTACTCATCACTCGTTACTCATTCACTCTTTACTTAACGCTTCTTCCACCTGCTTTACCACCGTATCTGCAATAGAATTTGGAATGGGAATGGAAAGGTTATAATGCGCTATTTTCCAGTCTCCGTTTTGTTGTACCAGCACTCCTGTTCCACGGGCGGGACCTAAATTCGGGGTATCGAGGGCTTCATCAAACCAAGCGACATTTCCATTTTCAGAAAAATAGATATGGCGCTCGACAGGAACGAAGCTCCAGGCTGCACCACTCTCAAAATAGGGTTTGGCCCACGGTTTGAATTCGGCGATTGTCCAGCGCTCGGTGGCATCGGTACCCATAAAGATAGCACTGTCGCCGGTAAAGTGACTGAAATAACCTTCAAAATCAGCTTCAGCAGCGGCTTGATGCCAGTCATCAAGTACCGCATGCACGGCTTCTTTTGTAGATGGTTGTCCCTCCTTTTGTTGAGCACATCCCACTATCACTAAAGCTAAAACTGCTGATAAAAACTGTTTCATAATAAAATTTTTGGTTCAGGAATTGATTGATAGTACCAAATGGTTTTTAAATACCAAAACTGAAAAGCCTAAAATTTGTAATTGATAGGAAGAGCCACCGACCGAAAATTTGTAATAGGCTCAATATTTCCTAATTTCATAGCACTAAAAATTCTTACTATGAAAAATACTGATCTAACAGAGTCGATAAAAAAAGTGTTACAAAAACACTCGAAAGTTGAGCTATCTATTCTATATGGTTCTGTATCAGAAAACCGGGAAACCTTCGAAAGCGATTTGGATATAGCCGTTGCAGGTGAAAAGCCAATCAGTTCAAAACTTAAAATGAAACTAATAGAAGATTTAGCTTCTGTCTCATCCCGGCCTGTTGATTTAATTGATTTGCAGTCCACACACGGCCCCCTTTTAAAAGAGATTTTAACGGAAGGCACCAAGATATACTGCATAAACAACACTCTTTATGCAAATATTCTTAAACGTATGCTTTTTGATGACGCAGATATGATGCCTTATTACTATCGAACTATTAGAAAACAGCGGGAGCGATGGCTAAACAAGTGATTGAAGCAAAAATAGATGCTCTTAGACGATGTACACAACGGATCGAAGAAAAAAGGCCGGATTCTGTTGAACAACTTATTTCTGATTTAGATTTACAAGACATCCTTTCTGTTAATCTGAAACGAGCCGTTCAACTTTACATCGATATTGGCACTCATATTATTTCAGATATGAATATTGAAGCGCCAAAAACAATGGCTGAAACTTTTGTTATTCTTCAAAAACAAAATATACTTTCAAAAGGGACAGCTGAAAGAATGGGGAAATCTGTTGGCTTTAGAAATATAGCTGTTCACAGCTATCAAAAAATAAACTGGGAGATTGTTTTTAATATCTGTCACAAAAATTTAAGTGATTTTAAAAATTTTACCCGAGAAGCCAGCAGTAAATTACTTAAATAAATCCCCAATTATTCCCCCACAACCATTCAATAATTCAATAACTACCACTCCCTCATGCCTGTAACGAATGCTGAAATAGCCGCTAAATTGCGTGAAATTTACAAATTAATGCAATTGGCGGGTGAAAACCGCTTCCGGGCTATCGCCTTTGATCGTGCCGCCCAAGCTGTTGAATCCCTTAATGATGACATCATTACTTACATCAAAAATGATAAACTTACCGATATACAGGGTATTGGCAGTTCTATTGCCGATGATATTAAATCGTATGCCCAAACAGGTACCATTGCAGTGCTGGAAAGCCTTCGCGGACGCATTCCTCCGGGCATCATTAAATGGTTGAACATATCGGGACTCGGCCCTAAAAATATCACTAAGATTCATAAGGAGCTGGGTATTTCTGAACTGGAAGAACTCAGGGAAGCATGCCTGGACGGTCGTGTAGCCGGCCTCCCGGGACTTGGAGAAAAGTCAGCCGAAAAAATTCTGAAATCGATTGAATGGATGGAGCAGTTTGATGAACGCTGTCGCCTTGATGAAGGGCTTGCCGTCGCGGAACCTATTTACCATTTTCTCAAAAATCAGGAAGGGGTAGAAGCTATTGAAGTAGCGGGCTCACTGCGCCGGTCAAAAGAAACCATCGGTGATGTGGATATTTTAATCGGCGCTGATGAAACATACATCACTCCGCTTTTCGATGCATTTGTTAAACATGACCTTGTAGTTGAAATTCTTGGCAGGGGTGATACTAAAAGTTCTATTCGTACCCACGGTGGACGGCAGGTGGATCTTCGCATCGTAAAGCCAGAGCAATTCCCCGCCGCATTGATGTATTTTACCGGCAGCAAAGAACACAATGTGAAACTGCGCCAGCGCGCCCGTGAACGAGGACTTTCACTCAATGAATACGGCCTTTTTAAGCTTGATGATGAAGGCGATACCGATTTTCATCAACCTGTTGATTATACTTCTGAAACCGATATTTATCGTAAATTAGACCTGCATTTTGTCCCCCCCGAGCTTCGTGAAGACCGCGGAGAAATTGAATTCTTTGAAACAAATGAAACCATGGAGTTGGTTGAAGAAAAAGATATTCGAGGGGTTTTGCATGCCCACAGCACCTGGAGCGATGGCAAATTTTCAATCAAACAAATGGCGGAAGCTTGCATGGAACGTGGTTATGAGTATCTGGGTATCACTGATCACTCTAAAACAGCTGCTTATGCGGGCGGACTTTCGGAAGATGAAGTCAAACAGCAATGGGAAGAAATTGATGAGCTGAATGAAACCTTTGCAGCCGAAGACAAAAACTTCCACATCTTTAAGGGCATAGAATCTGATATTCTCACTGATGGCAGCCTCGATTACGATGACGATATCCTCCAGGGCTTTGATTTTGTAATCGCCAGTGTTCACAGTTTACTTGGACTGCCACGGTCACAAATGATGAAGCGTTTTCAAAATGCCATTCAAGATCCTTTCACCAGTATGATCGGGCATCCCGCCGGACGCCTGCTGCTGAAACGTGATGGCAGCGATCTTGATTTTAATGAACTCATTGAACTGGCAGCGGAACATCGTACCGCCATTGAAATCAACGCTAACCCATATCGGCTTGATTTGGACTGGCGTCACGGTAACAAAGCCAAAGAAGTGGGGTTGATGTCATCCATAAATCCTGATGCGCACAGTGTAAACGGTATTGATACCATTACCTATGGAGTGAGAATTGCCCGGAAAGCTAAATTTGAGAAAGAGCGAATTTTGAATACGAAGAGCCGTGAAGAGTTTGAAAAATGGCTTGAAGAATCCCGTCGGTAGCATCATGTCGAAAAACAAAACATTCAGCATGTTATTTATCGCACTATTCTTTTCTTTGACGGCCTGTGCGATTTTCCAGTCATCAACCCAAAAGTATAATGGTATTGGTTATGCTGATACAGAGTATGATGTTAGCTTTCAATACCCTGAAGGCTGGGTCGTTGTTGATAAACGTAATTTAGATGTGAGCCGGTTTGCTATCAATGTATTTGAAGAGGGAACGCTCGCTGAGAAAAAATTTCCTTTAGGCGTCCATACCGACATGCAACTTTCTTATGTAGCCATTTGGCCTCATGGTTTGGGAACCGAACTACCCCAAAGCCAGGGAGTTTCATTGAAAGATACGACGCTTTCTCTCAACTTAAATTTTCCTGTTGATCAAAAAGAGTCCACACTATTGCTGCTTAAAAACGGATCTGTATGGGCGTACTTTTTAAGGCCTGAGCAGCCTCCCACATCTTGGTCGGACTATGGATTTATTTTTGCTCAAGTCCGTACTCTCCAATCTTCTGTAAAATGTTATGATGAACAAACCGGCAAGCAGCTATCGCTCGAAGAATGCGACTATTCAAAAGGAGGCCAAATCATCCGAACCGGAACTGTTGCTGAAGAAGATGCCGCAGCTATTCGATATATTTTAGAAAATATCAGCCTTAGCGAAGTGAAAAAGTAGCATTTTCACCGGTTTTCAATATTATGGGCAACCATTGTAACGGTCATCACGGTGTGAACAGAACCGGACATTTCTGAATTGCGAAAGACTTTTTCCAGGCTGTTAAATATTTTTTCGGCATCTCCCTCGAGGCGTGTTTCATAATGTTCCACCGTTACCGAAATATCCTGCTCTTTTACTGCCTCAATTTGGTTTTTAATAATCTCAATATAGTTACCCTTACCACCTAAAGGATATAGAGCAAATTTTACGGAAACGGGACGAGAAATATCGGTTGATGTTTTAACCGGTTCATGATTCTCCTCCATTTTAACATCTCCCGAATCATCACCGGGACATCCAATTGAATAAGTGGCACGAAGAGTAACATGTTCTCCCGTTTGCGCAGCTTGTAAAAACACATCTTTTGAGATGGAAAAAACGTGAGAAATGCGCCCCCTGATTACCGTACTTACATCATCCGTTTTACTCCATACCTTAGATAAATCAACACTATCCAGTGCCGACCTGATAATTTCTATATAATTGGCATTTAGCGGATAAATTGAAAAGCTGCATCCCGCAATTTCTATATCCTCTTTTTCAATGTCCTTTTTTGGTTCAGATACGGTATTAGGCTCTTCGGTAAATTCTTCAAACGGTTCTTCAGTTCCCGATGGCATAGCTTTCCTCCTCATTCTCATTTTTGTTTAACTTTTTAATCAAACAAAAACAGATCGCGGTAAATTCAATTTTTCAGAAATTCTTAAAGGTGGGTTGCTATAAATTTCTTAGGAGTAAGAACAGGGATACTGTCTGCAATACTGTCGAGCTTGAAATCTTTAGGATTACGCGTTATCAATGCATCACATTTAGCAGAAACCGCAGAAAAATATTGAAGTGCATCTTCAAGATCACGCCAGTTTGCATCAAGTGCCCGATCAACAGTCATCGAATCTGCCGGGGCTACCTTAATATAATTTCGTAAACGTTTTAATTCCTGCTGCGCCCTTGCTGTACCTATATCCGAACGTAAAATATAGAACATCGTATCAAAAGAAATAGCAGAAACTGATGCATGAATTTCCTCTCGCTCGAGCTTGAAATGTTATTGCTGCATTGTCAAGAAAAGGAATTCGTTTCAGCAATACATCCAGACATATGTTAACGTCGAGTAAAATGCTATTCGCCATACTTTTTCAAGAGTTCTTTCTCTTTGATTTGCTTATACGTCATTCCTTCATATTCAGATGGAAGTTCAGCAACACCAATCATAGATTCTGTCCAGGATCCCGGCTCCGGTGTGAAACCGATGTCTTTCTCTGTAACAGACTCCAGAAACTTTTCCACCATTTCGGAGATACTCGTATGATGACCTTCAGCAAATCGCTTGGCACGATCTTTAACTGACTCTTCAATAGTAAGAGTTAACTTCTTTTTCATTCCTATAAATCAATAAGTAAATGTTATATACGTATCATAATATAAAACAACGTATATAAACAAGTCTAAAGAAACTACTCATCTACTCCAACTTCTACTCCCTCAATACCTTCAGCTTGATTCCATCCGCCGCCTAAAGCACGATATAGCGAAACTACTGCTTCCAGCTGCTGCAGCCGGTCTTGAATACTACCCAGACGGGCCGAAAGCAAACTCTGCTGGGCATTGAGCACTTCGGTATAATTGGCTTCGCCATATTCCAGTAGCTGCTGAGAAAATTCCACTGATTTTTGAAGAGCATCCAGCTGTTTAGCCCTCAGCCCGGCTTTTTGTTTAGCCGTTTTGTAGCTGCTCAAAGCGTTTGATACTTCTCGACCGGCATTAATAACAGTATTTTTTAGATTATATAAAGCCTGACGCTGTTGCGCTTTTGCCACCTCTAACCGCCGTTTATTGGTTCCGTTTTGAAAAACAGGCTGGGTAAGTCCGCCGATAATGTTGGCAAAAATTGAAGCGGGATTCAGCAGATCCGTTAACTCAAAGTTTTGAAAACCGCCCTCAGCAGTGATCGTTAACCGGGGATAAAAGTAGGCGCGTGCGCTTTGGGTAAGTTCAAAAGCATTGCGAAACAAATATTCGGCCCGGATGATATCAGGACGATTTCTCAATAACTGAGCCGGCACCCCAATCTCCGGAGAGTCTAATGCATCCAGATCTTCAAATTCACCGTGTTCTATCTCGCTTGGAGGACGTCCCAATAAGATACTGAGTGTATTTTCGGTTACTTCAATGCCTTGTATTAAATCGGGAATGATGATTTCGGCTGAATAACGATTAGCCAAAGTTTGAACAACGGCGGCCCCGGTTACCACCGCCCCTTCATGCAGGCTTCGCATCGTTTGTACCGTGGCGATACGGTTTTCCACTGTTTGCCGGGTAATTTCTAACTGCTGATTCAGCGCAAGTAAATTATAATAAGCGATAGCAATATCCGCGATAAGGGTAGTTTGCACGGCACGGCGGGCGGCTTCACTGGCTAAAAGTGCAGCCAAATTAGCTCGTTTTGCATTCGATAATTTGCCCCAGATATCAACTTCCCATTGTGAACCCGCACTTAAAGTAAATTGCTCGGCCTGGTCAACGCTCAAACCCTGGGTCTCAGAAAAATCGCTGTAAGCATAGTCAGCACCTATCGTTAAACTGGGAAATAAACGTGCTCTGCTCTCTTTGTAATATGCTTCGGCCTGCCGTATTTGCTGAACAGCAATTTTTAAATTGTAATTATTGGCCAAGCCTTCGGCGATTAAGTCCTGCAGGTAAGGATCTTCAAACAGCTCCCGCCAGGGCATTTCAGCAAGAGTTGTAGAATCGAGTGATATTTCATGAGGATATAAACTTTCAGTTTCTATACGAGGACTTTGATACGGCTCATATATTTTGCACGATGACAAAACAAAGAGCAACAACCCACCGAATAAAAGGGGTCGTAAATAACTTTTTTTCATAATGGCGAAATTCGGTCTCAAAATAATTTTAAAAAATTTTTATAAAAATGATTCTGTGGTGTATTTGGAATCAACTTTTGACCCTGCTTTCAATTTTTTCCGGTCATCCCCTGCGCCCCCTTCGAAGGGGGACTTTTCTCTCCCCTTTAGGGGAGATAATGGCGGAGCGTTTAGCGTAGCCATTTGAGGGGTACTACTTCCCTTTCTCTTCTACAACTGCTGTGGGAGGGCCGCTGATTTTTTCCTGTAACTTTTGAAACAGAATGAATAATATAGGAATCACAAACAGCCCTACTAAAGTGCCTATAAACATGCCTCCGGCCGCGCTGATGCCAATTGACTGGTTTGAATTGGCATTCACTCCGGTTGCAAGAGCCAACGGCAACAGGCCGGCAATAAATGCAATAGAGGTCATAAGGATAGGACGCAGTCGCACTTCTGCCCCTCTGATCGCCGCCTTTGAAATACTCATTCCTTCACGGCGGCGCTGCAGGGCAAATTCTACAATCAAAATCGCGTTTTTGGCCAGCAGTCCCATCAACATGATGACCGCAATTTGCACGTAAATATTATTGGCAATGCCGAACAAGTTGGCAAATATGTATGATCCCGCTAAACCGATAGGCAACGGCAAAATAACCGACCACGAAACAAGATAGCTTTCAAACTGGGCACTTAGCAGCAAATAGACAAACAAAAGACAAAGACCAAAAATGAGCACAGCTTGCCCGCTTGACTGAGCTGCTTCACGCGTCAGTCCCGAAAAGGCATAGCCATAGTCATTGGACACGCTTTCCTCAAATACTTGTTGAATTGCGGCAATAGCATCACCTGAACTGTAACCTGGTGCTACAGATCCCGTCACCCCAACCGAAGTAAAAAGGTTAAACCGGGAAATACTTTGGGGGCCATACACCCGCTCTAAACGGATGAAACTTTTGATAGGCGCCATCATCCCGGTTGCTGTTTTTACAAACACATTTTGCAAGCTCTCGGGTGAACCGCGATAGGAAGCATCTGCCTGAACATACACCCGATAAAGTTTGCCGAAACGGGTGAAGTTAGAAACATACAGTCCGGCATAATAGCCCTGCATCACATTCAAAATTTGGCGCGGTGAAACCCCGGCCTTTAGCGCTTTAGCTTCATCAACAAATACTTTGTATTGCGGATAGGTTGTTTCAAAGAAGTTAGCCGCATACAAAATTTCAGGCATGCCGGTAAGCTGCTGCTGAATCTGTTCGGCTACCTGGTCTAACTCTTCCAAATTGCCGCTTTGCAGATCCTGTACCTCAAAAGAAAAACCGCTGGTATTGCCAAAACCTGAAATAACCGGGGGAGAGAAAAAGCGAATTTGCGCTTCTTTAATATCCGCCGTTTTTTGCTGCAGTACTCCTATCACTTGCTGTACGCTCATTTCGCGCTCATCCCAGTTTTTAAGGCTGGCTACCGCAAAACCATAAGGACTTCCCCCTCCGCTTATAATACCAAATCCTGATATGGCTAAACGGGCATCCACTACCTCGAGAGAAGCTAAAATACTGTCTAATTCAGCTACTACTGCTTGCGTTCGCTCGAGTGAGGAAGCAGGCGGCAAGCTAATGTTGGCAAAGAGCACTCCCTGATCTTCGGAGGGTACGAATCCGGTGGGCGTGGTTCGCAGTAAAAATCCAAACAACAGAATAAAAAAGGCTACTACTGCTGCCGATATCCAGGCGTGGCGCGTTAAGTATCCCAGCGATTTCTTATACCGGCTTTTAGTTGCAAGAAAAGCAGCATCGAAGGCATCATGAAACCGTTGCAGTAAATTTTTATCATGGCCTTTGTCTTCATCATTATGAGGCTTGAGAAAAACTGCACAAAGAGCCGGGCTAAGGGTTAACGCATTCACCGCAGAAATAATAATGGCTACTGCCAGGGTGATGCCGAATTGCTGAAAAAATACACCGGTTGAACCGGTGATGAAGGTAACCGGCACAAATACGGCTGCCATCACCAAAGTAATAGTAATAACGGCACCTGTTAGTTCACTCATTGCACTTTTAGATGCTTCTAAAGCGGTATCCGCTCCTTCTTCAAGTTTATGCTGAACCGCCTCAACCACAATGATGGCATCATCAACCACAATACCGATAGCCAGCACTAAGGCAAAAAGGGTGAGAAGATTAATGCTGTAACCAAATAAATTAAGGAAAAAGAAAGTACCGATAATGGATACGGGCACTGCGATTGCGGGTATTAAGGTAGCGCGCCATCGTTGTAAAAAGATGAAGACCACCAGAAATACCAGAACAAAAGCTTCAAAAAGAGTTGAATAAACTTTATTTATTGAAGCTGTTAAAAAGTTATTGACATCAAAAACGATATTATATTCTATGCCTTCCGGAAAAGTTTTTGCAGCTTCTCGCAATACCTCCTTGGTATTTTGTACAACCTCCTGTGCGTTGGCATCGGCTGTTTTAGATACAAAAACTCCCACACTGGGCAGCCCCTGTGCCCGACTGATGACCGAATAGGTTGTGGCACCCAGTTCAACCCGGGCTACTTCATCAAGCGTTAGAATTTGGGAAGCATCCTCCCCTTCACGAATGATAATATCTTTGTATTCGGGAGCGGTGGAAAGACGTCCCTGATACTGAATGGTATATTGAAAAGCCTGATTGCTGTTCACGCCAAAACTACCGGGGGCGGCAGAAAAACTTTGTCTGTTGAGAGCCGCTACAATATCGGCGGGAACGAGACCATAGTTCGCCATCACATCGGGTTTTAACCAGATACGCATAGCATAGGTGTTGGCCCCGAATGCATCAGCAGCACCTACTCCCTGAACCCGTCGTAGCTTTGGAAGCAGGTTTATACGAGCATAATTTTCAACAAAGGTGCCGCTAAACTTTTCACTGTACATGGTAAAAATCAGCAGGCGGCCGGTTTGCTGTTTTTGAACGGTAACACCTCCTCTGGTTACTTCCTGCGGTAGCTGGTTGGTAACCTGTGCCACTCTGTTCTGCACATTGATGGCTGCGAGATCGGGATCCGTACCCAGTTCAAAATATACCTGGATCGATGCCCGCCCCCCGTTACTGGCGGATGAAGTGATGTAGGTCATCCCCTCAACCCCGTTTATAGCCTGTTCTAACGGGGCTACTACACTGTTTAAAACTGTCTGAGCATCCGCACCGGGGTAAGTTGCACGAACCTGGACGGTTGGAGGAGCAATTTGCGGATAAAGGGAAACCGGCAGTGCGAAGTATCCCAAAAGCCCCAGAATTACGATGATAATGGAAATTACGGTTGATAAAACCGGCCGTTCTATAAACTTTTTTATCATTACTGCTCTTTGTTGCTGTTCAAAATATTTTCTTATAAGGCTTATAAGGTTTAGGAAACTTTTGAAAAACTTGCTTAGTCAGCTTTAATTTGCTTTTAAGTAACAGCAGACTACTATCACAAGAAGTTTTAAAGTTTCCTAAACCCAGCTAAAAGCCTTTTAATTAAGTGCCTGATATAAACTATCTGCATTTACCGGATTTGGTTTGATTCTGGCATCATCCTGCAGAGTGCTCAGGCCGGCCGTAATAATCGTGCTGCCCGCATTAAGCCCGCTTGTTATCACGAACAACCTTTCTGTAGATTGAGGTAATGTTTGGATTTCAACACTCTCCGCAGTACCGCTGTCCGTCAGGATATAAACAAAACGCTTTTTCTGAATCTCATAAGTTGCACTTTTAGGAATAACTATTGCTGAGTCAACATGTATAGGGATGAGTACATTACCGGTACCGCCGGTGCGCAATATTTGCTGCGGATTAGGAAACACGGCTCTGAAATAAGCCGAACCGGTACGGGTATTTATAAGCCCGCTTGCTAACTCTAAGTTACCCTTGTGACCGTATAATTTATTATTTGCCATTACAAAACTGACGTCAGGCATCTCCTTAATCAACTGCTGCAGTGTCTTATTGCCTCCTTCACCTGCGACCGCAAGCGCCATTTCCAGAAGTTCACGTTCACTCATGGAAAAGTAGGCGAACATTTTTGAAATATCGGAGACGATGGTCAACGGCTGGGTGATGCTGCTACTCACCAGGCTACCTATCCGGTAAGGAATGCTGCCAATCACCCCGTCTGTAGGACTTTTTACAACCGTATAGCTCATATTGATCTTAGCATTTTCGAGCGCAGCTTGTGCCTGGGCCAGCGCTGCTTTGGCTGATTGAAGGTTATACCGTGCCGACTCCAACCGATATTCGCTCACAATGCCTTTCTTGGCCAGCGGCTGCAACCGGTGTACTTCATTTTCAGCACTGTTTACCTGGGCCTTCGCCGCCTGAATATTTGCTTTAGCTGTTCTGATTTGCTGCTTGTATTCCTCATTATTCAGTCGAAACAACACTTCACCTTTTTCAACAATAGCCCCTTCATCAACCGGTATTGCAGTTATATAACCAGCCACCCTTGGCCTGATTTCTACTGTTTGAATTCCCTTTAGCGTTGCCGGATAACCGGTTGTAAGGGTAATAGAACGAGGCTGAAGTTCAAGAACAGGATAAGGTTGTGGCTGCCGGGCCTGCTGCGGATTTTGCGCCCCTGAATTGGAGCAGGAAATCAACAAGGTTGAAATCCCCAACAGATAAATCATTAAAGAATAACTCTTAACTTTCATAAATGGAGTAGGTCTGCTTTTATTCATTTAAACCGGTAATAGTTGATGCGGTCAACAATATTAATTTTTTATTGCATTTGCATATATTTTTTGTAAAACGTTTTCAAAAATTTCGAGTTCTTTCGGCTCTACTTGATACGTAATTTCTTCTGAAATGTTGGATTGAATTTCTTTTACTTTATTTAATTTTTTCATGCCTTTTTGGGTCAGCATTAACACCTTTTTACGCTTGTCATCGGCACTTGTCATGCGTGCTACAAGATGTTTCTTTTCGAGTGATTCGATGTGCCTGAATACCGCTGATTTATCTTTTGACATAATTTCTGCCAGATCTTGCAAAATCAACTTCTTTTCCTCATTTAAAATAATAAGCACGTAAACTTGCTCAGGAGTAAGGTCTAAATCGTGCATCGAAAAACGCTCCGCCATTTTTTTAAGCATGGCTTTTACAGTATGACCCATTTTTGAGCCAAGTGAATGGGAAAAAAGTTTTTCTTCAATTTTTATGAGATCTGATTTTTTCAAAGTACCCAAAATTAAGATTAATGGTTGATATGATCAACCATTTTGTAAAATTATTTTCTTATTATAAATAGTTTGAATTTCACCTTAAATATGAATGATCATCGAATATGCTGCCTTAGCTTATATGGAAAAGCTGAAGAACTTTCCTTTTTTAATACTTATTTTGGGTTGCAAAGTATAATAATTGAAGAGCAAAAAGAGTTAATATAGGTAAAGCATTAGCTAATAAGAGGTTACCAATGATGAAAAAAAGTTCTTTTTTCCTTCTCCTCGCACTTTTAGTGACTTTTTTTTCACCCTCTAAAGGTGTGGCGCAACAAACGGAACGCATAATTCTGGCAGGATATAAACTTGAGCCGGCGGTTGCCACAGCGGCTTCCGGACTTGTAGTGGTAGAACTTAAAAACGACTCTTTGCAAATAAGCGGTGATTTCTCTGAGCTTAGCAGTGCCTTCTATGGCGCTTATATTATGTTTGGCGAAAAGGGGGAAGCCGGTAATCAGTTATTTACACTTAATGTAGATGTGAATGAGGATAAAAAAGGCGGAGTTTTAGAAGCCGAAGAGAATACTTTTGCACTAAGTCCGGTAGAAAAGAAGCTGCTTGAAGCCGGCAAATTTTACATTCTTATTTCCACTTTCGACCATCAGCATGGAGAAATAGGCGGACGAATTGAGTTTTAATTAATAATAGAATGTAGAAAGTATTAGGTAGAAGTAGTTTAGCTGTCATCAGAGAATTTAACTCTGCGCAGGGGATCAAAAGCAGGACCTTCCAGTACAGACCCGTCTGTCTCGAACCTGCTTCCGTGGCAGGGGCAATCCCAGGACTTTTCGGCATTGTTCCACTGAACAATACATTTTAAGTGGGTACAAACAGCAGATCGAACATCCAACTTTCCATCCTCATGCCGGTAAACAGCCAGTTTGTGTCCGTCTTGCTCAGCAATTTTGCCTTCGCCCGGTTTTAAATGACTTAAATCAAGATCTTCAGCTTTTCCCGTTAGATCTTTTATGTATTGCTTTGCCACATCAATATTCTCTTTGGCAAATTTTGAAGCTGATTTCAACGGTTGTTTTCTCGTTGAACGATACAGATCAGCCCACTGATTTTCTTTTGCGGTGATAAGATCAGACAAAATCACTCCTGCCAAAGTACCGTAAATCAACCCGTCGGTTGAGTAGCCGGTAGCAAAAAACTCTCCCGAGCTTCTGAAAGTAGTTCCGATATATGGCAGCAGATCAGCGGGACGATAATGCTGGCCACCCCAGCGAAAGGCTACGTCTTGCACATCAAAATACTCCCGGGCAAATGACTCCAGCTTTTCGATGTGCTGCTTGTTGTCTTTTGCATGTCCCACCTTATGAGGCTCTCCCACCACGATCAGAAAATGCTCTCCATTTCTGCTATAATTTCGAGTTGAGATCTTTTTATTCCCATCAAAATAGCCCCAAAAAATTCCATCAGGATGAACACCTTCTTCCATCCTGCAGGCGATTCCATACTCCCGGTAAGGCCCCAGCAATGTTTGCACCGCTTTTACTCCTTTGGGAGTATGTGTGGCGTGAATCACATTAGCCGCGGTTACTATACCGTCGGGGGTCATTAGCTTATAATGATTGCCTTGCTCTTTTACTGATGAAACATGTGTTTGCTCATAAATTTGGAAATTCTCGCTTTGTAGCTTTTTTGCCAGTTCCTGCACATATCGCATCGGGTTGATCTGTCCCTGCTCATCCAATTTTAAGGCTCTTACAGCCGGGACCGGCATTTCAGATTCCCTGATGATTTTCATAGGCAAGCCCGCCTTTCTGCCTGTTTTATATTCATCATCAATTCTGCTTTTATTTTTTTCATCATTGCTGTATAAATGCCAGGGCACCCTTTTGAAATCACAATCCAGGTTATATTCGCTTACCCACATTGCTACTTGTTTCAATGCCTCCGAACGGGATTGGGCAACTTTCTTTACTGTTTCATTATCATATTTTGATTTTAATGATGAAAGGGGTTTATCAATAGTAAAATATAAATTACCTGTGCTATGGCCGCTGGTTCCCCCACCCACTTTACGGCTTTCAAGAACGACTACTTTTCTTCCTTGTTGAGCCAGTAAACATCCTGCAGAAATGCCTGTAATACCACCGCCGATAATGGCGACATCCGTTAAAATGCCTTCTTTAAGTTGAGGAAATTCATGACTATCGGCGAAATGGCTCCAAATTGACTGCATTTTCAATCACCCAATAAATTTTACTCTCTTTGATTTAAACTAAACTTTTTCAGTCACTGCGAACTGCTGTTGCTCTCAACATAAACAACGGGTTTCCAATTCCTTTAAGGTTCTATTAAAAGTGGATATTATCGAGATCGGTATAAGATTATGTTATTTCAATTCCTCTAAGGTTCTATTAAAAGGCCGCAGTGCTGCAACGGTGGAAGGCTATATTGTAGATTTCAATTCCTCTAAGGTTCTATTAAAAGCCAATCCTTTTATGCCCTGCACAAGTTGCGGGGGATCATTTCAATTCCTCTAAGGTTCCTATTAAAAGAATAGATAAGCATGTTTTCTGGACAAACTTTAAGCTATTTCAATTCCTCTAAGGTTCTATTAAAAGCAGGCTGGCGCAAAGTTGTTAAGAAGGCTTTGGCCGAATTTCAATTCCTCTAAGGTTCTATTAAAAGGGTTAACGCTTGCATGTATTCCGTAAAGGTGTCGATTTCAATTCCTCTAAGGTTCTATTAAAAGCCGGTTGCGAGTAAGGCTCCCATGTTAATTTCGTTTATTTCAATTCCTCTAAGGTTCTATTAAAAGGCCTCCGCCAGTTCGCCGCCCGTATGGGTATCATCAATTTCAATTCCTCTAAGGTTCTATTAAAAGTTTCTTCTTTCATACCTGCCTCACGTATTCGCAAACATTTCAATTCCTCTAAGGTTCTATTAAAAGCGTCCATTAAGGTTTTTGATGAAGCCCAGCAAAGTCATTTCAATTCCTCTAAGGTTCTATTAAAAGAGGCTGGTGATGATTTAGAATCAATTTTAAACGAAATTTCAATTCCTCTAAGGTTCTATTAAAAGATATTAGCTCCGGCCATCAAACCTTTCAGTGCATCACATTTCAATTCCTCTAAGGTTCTATTAAAAGTTATGAGCATTAACCAGGAACGGTTTCGGCGGTATTATTTCAATTCCTCTAAGGTTCTATTAAAAGGATTTTCTTTTCCCTAAAAACGGTTCCATGACCTTCATTTCAATTCCTCTAAGGTTCTATTAAAAGCAGATTGAGGAATTTCAGGAGCCAGTCAAAAATAGCATTTCAATTCCTCTAAGGTTCTATTAAAAGACGTAATTGGAACCGTTTCCGAGACCGGTTATAGCCTGATTTCAATTCCTCTAAGGTTCTATTAAAAGAAATCGGCATAGCCGTACAGGAACCTGGGCTGTGGCAATTTCAATTCCTCTAAGGTTCTATTAAAAGCCATAGGTGTTTGCTGGTTAATTAATTGTTCTGTGATATTTCAATTCCTCTAAGGTTCTATTAAAAGCTCGCTGCCTGTGAAAATATCACAATGGCTGCTTTAATTTCAATTCCTCTAAGGTTCTATTAAAAGGTTGTTTACCCGAACCCACTCAAATTCAAATTGGCAATTTCAATTCCTCTAAGGTTCTATTAAAAGCACCGCTTTTCCACTCACCGCAGCAGTATCATTGGTATTTCAATTCCTCTAAGGTTCTATTAAAAGTATTGCCACTTTCTCAATGCTCCGTCTATTTGATAATATTTCAATTCCTCTAAGGTTCTATTAAAAGTACTGTCGTAAGAAGTTTCGTGTGTTCATTTGTACCTCATTTCAATTCCTCTAAGGTTCTATTAAAAGCATGGTTTAATTCCCTGTCCAAAGAAACCCGCCAAAATTTCAATTCCTCTAAGGTTCTATTAAAAGTCGGTTCGTCCGATTTCTTCAAGATGGATAGCAATGATTTCAATTCCTCTAAGGTTCTATTAAAAGGCAGTTTTTTTCTATAGGCCAACAGCCCAAAGGCTTATTTCAATTCCTCTAAGGTTCTATTAAAAGAAGCTTCATTTTTCCATCATCATCGACCGCCGTTTCTAATTTCAATTCCTCTAAGGTTCTATTAAAAGCGAATTGTGAAGATACTTCTGAAGGCGCGCCCCATTATTTCAATTCCTCTAAGGTTCTATTAAAAGATGTTATGGCTCAAGATGCCGCCACAGCAATGGCGATTTCAATTCCTCTAAGGTTCTATTAAAAGACTATCAACCAAATTAACGTTGGTAGGTGCAGGGGTATTTCAATTCCTCTAAGGTTCTATTAAAAGTAGGCATAGCCTTTCATTCTGCGTTTTACCAATACCTTTATTTCAATTCCTCTAAGGTTCTATTAAAAGAGTATCGGTGCTGGCGCAGTATATCGAGTCAATCGGATTTCAATTCCTCTAAGGTTCTATTAAAAGCGATTGAAGCAAAGCCGGTAGCGAGAGGTGAACATCATTTCAATTCCTCTAAGGTTCTATTAAAAGGATTTGGTCATGATGGCACTAATTGTACAATTGTCATATTTCAATTCCTCTAAGGTTCTATTAAAAGTTACGTTTCAGGCCTATTTTACACACACCGAAGATGATTTCAATTCCTCTAAGGTTCTATTAAAAGCAATTCCTGCTCTAATTTGCATAGCTGATAAATGCCTATTTCAATTCCTCTAAGGTTCTATTAAAAGTTCGGCGCAGGGCGGAGTCATCAAAGGCCTAAAATCTAATTTCAATTCCTCTAAGGTTCTATTAAAAGGGCTTCAGATATCACCGGTGTCCCCTACCCTCTGATAGATTTCAATTCCTCTAAGGTTCTATTAAAAGGCGATCAGGTGCATTTACTCTCTGTTAACGATTGCTATTTCAATTCCTCTAAGGTTCTATTAAAAGGCAAAGGATAAACTCATCCCTCGTTCTGTTGGCAGAATTTCAATTCCTCTAAGGTTCTATTAAAAGTCCTTCCCAAAAGGTTGCCGCGACTCATGGTTCCTTATTTCAATTCCTCTAAGGTTCTATTAAAAGTTGGTTTGGTTACAGCGGTCCAAGTAGCAATAGGTAACATTTCAATTCCTCTAAGGTTCTATTAAAAGTTGCGAGTGTACCTCACCAACACCGGTTTATTCCACCATTTCAATTCCTCTAAGGTTCTATTAAAAGGAAAAAGCATCCCAAAAAGTGGAAGAAAAAAAAGAAGATTTCAATTCCTCTAAGGTTCTATTAAAAGTTGAAGAAATATCTTACAAAGACCAAAACGATTTTGAATTTCAATTCCTCTAAGGTTCTATTAAAAGTTGTGCTAAATAATGATGATGCCGCGATGCCAGCAAAATTTCAATTCCTCTAAGGTTCTATTAAAAGACGTCTGAGCCGGCAAACCACTCATTTTATAAATAGATTTCAATTCCTCTAAGGTTCTATTAAAAGGTTTGGTAGTGGATTGTTTGGCTTTGCCGTGTCTGAATTTCAATTCCTCTAAGGTTCTATTAAAAGAACATTCAAATGCTTGGTCTCAAAGTCAATGCGCTGATTTCAATTCCTCTAAGGTTCTATTGAGAGTGTAAATCTAACTCTGTCTGAGTTTGATAACTTAAAACTTACTAACTTAGACAATTATGACACAGAAAGAAATAGATGAACTACAGGAAAAAGCGTTGGCACAACTTAAATCGGGCGAATCCTTATTTGGT